>JBQCGX010000115.1:0-151820 GCA_051955255.1 Agriterribacter sp.
GAAAAATATTTGATCCATTGAAGATCAAATATTTTCTTGGCAAGTCCTTTAAAAGGTGGAAGGACGTTGCCAAGAAAATATTTATAAAAACGGTTGAAAAACGGTCAACGTCATTCAGGCATGAACAGTTTCAAAACCATAAACCTCAAACCCAAAACCTCAAACCTTCTTCCTTTGTTTTTTCCTCCAATTCAAATACCTTTGCGGTCATTTTGGGGAGACTGCTGACTACAGCTCAATTTACTTTCCAAATAACTAATTATCAATCAACTAATTAATTACCACCTATGCCAGGTGCATTAAAGGAAGTACGCAATCGCATCAAATCGGTTCAAAGCACACAGCAAATTACCAAAGCCATGAAAATGGTGAGCGCGGCCAAGCTGCGCAGGGCGCAGGAAGCCATTGTTCAAATGCGCCCTTACGCTAAAAAGCTGCAGGAAATGCTGAGCAATATTGTGAGCAATATGGAAGGCGAAACAGGTGCTGAACTGGCGGTTGAACGTCCTGTTGAAAAGGTGTTGGTAATTGCCATCTCATCCGACCGTGGATTGTGTGGCGCTTACAATGCCAATATTATTAAGCTTGCCCGCAATGTGGCAACAGAAAAATATGCACAACAGTTTGCCAAAGGCAATGTAACCATATGGCCGGTTGGAAAAAAGGCATTTGAAGCTTTCCTGAAATCGAAACTTAAAACCAACGCCTCTTACAAAGATCTTTTTCAATCGCTTTCGTTTGAGCATGTACAGGAAATAGCACAGGCAGCAATAGAAGCGTTCAGGAAAAATGAATTTGATGTGGTAGAAGTGGTATACAGCGAATTCCGCAATGCTGCCACCCAACGCTTTACTGTTGAAAGATTTTTACCCATCCCCAAAGTAGAACAAAAAGAAGGCAAGGCAACCAAGGCCGATTTTATTTTTGAGCCCGACCAGGAAACATTGATTGCCGAGTTGATGCCTAAAATATTGAATACGCAGTTGTATAAGGCTGTGCTGGACGCTAATGCCAGCGAGCATGGAGCACGTATGACGGCAATGGACAAAGCGAGCGAAAATGCGAACGAGTTGCTGAAAACCTTGCGCATTTCGTACAACAGGGCGCGCCAGGCTGCTATTACTACCGAACTTACAGAAATTGTGAGCGGTGCTGCAGCCTTGCAAGGATAAGCAGTGAGCTTGTATTGCTGCTATTATTGACTTTTCAAAAAAATTTCCCGTAACGGATAGCCATACATGGAAATTTCACAGATCATCCCGCATATTGAAGCGCTCATTTTTGCAAGTGAAAAGCCATTGACCAGCATTGAACTGGTTGACCTGGTAAACAATGCATTGGGTTTTATTGAAGATCGCGCTACGCTGGAGCAGGTGGAGGCAGCAGTGGATGGCATTCGTGAAAAATATGCTACCGAATTTTACCCCTTCGAAGTAAGGCAAAGCGGTGGAGGATGGCAGTTTTTAACCAAGGGTGTTTTCCATAAAACCATTGCACAGCTTAATGGCGATAAGTTTTTAAAAAGATTATCGGCAGCCGCCATGGAAACTCTTGCTATCATTGCTTATAAACAACCGATTACCAAAGGCGAAGTAGAATCGATACGGGGCGTTAACTGCGATTATGTAATACAGAAACTGCTGGAAAAGGAATTGGTGGTTATTACCGGCAGAAACGAAGAACTTCCCGGCAAGCCGTTGATATATGCCACATCCAAATCGTTTATGGATTACTTCGGCATCAATACGGCCGACGATCTGCCTAAAATAAAAGAAGTACTGGCTGAGCAGGTGGTGGAACCAACGCTTGTAAACGCAGACCATTTTGATGTTGAGGGCGAAAGCACTTTGCTGGTAGCCGAAAATGGCGAATTGCTGCAAACAGTTCAGGAAGAGGAGAACCCGACAACTGAAGCACTCGCAGACACGGAGGCAGAAGTACCGGCTGAACAGACAGCAGACACTGCCGTGGAAGAAGAGAACTCCACCGGCAATGAAGCAAATGAGCCGGAAGAAGACAACGCTCCGGAGCAAGCCGATGAACAAAACGACAGCCCTACTTCCGCACAGGACGAAGATGAGCAGCCGGAAGATCCAACCAAAGAATAGTTACCCGTCAATTTTTCGTTATAGTTTATTTGCAGGCGTCGAATACTTGCATACAAGTGGTATTTTCTGTAACCATTACCGTAATTTCGCTGGCAAAATTTTTAACCCGGACAAAAAAAGTGTGAACCGGGAGAGCAAACGAAGAAAGAGGTAACGGAAACGCTTTTCGCATACTTACTACTTACTACTCACCACTTACCACACTTCCACATCCATAGCCATTCATTATGCCCCAGGTTTTATCGCAACAGCAATTAAGGGAAACAGCCACAGCGTTCGGCACGCCGGTATATGTTTATCATGCAGAAAGGATAACGGAACAATTCGGACAGTTGAAAGAAGCATTCAAGAATGTAAATACCCGCTTTTTTTATGCCAGCAAGGCGCTTACCAATATTAATGTGCTGCAGCATATTAAAAGCATCGGCTGCAACGTGGATTGCAGCTCCATTAACGAAGCACACCTGGCGTTGCATGCTGGCTTTGAACCTAAGCAGGTGCTGTATACCTCCAACAATATTTCATTCAGCGAAATTGAAACCGCGGTACAATTGGGCATTCATATCAACATCGACAGCCTTTCTAACCTGGAGAAGTTTGGCAAAAAATTCGGCCATTCCTACCCGGTAGGCATTCGCCTGCGCCCTAACATTATGGCGGGTGGGAACCTCAAAATTTCTACAGGGCACAGCAAAAGCAAATTCGGCATACCGGTAGAAGACATTGACAAAGTGCTGGAGTTGGTAAAAAATACCGGCTTGCATATCCGCACGCTCCATATCCACACCGGGAGCGAAATAAAAGACGTGGAAGTTTTTGCGAAAGGAATCCAGGTATTACTGGGGCTGGTAAAACATTTTCCGGAGCTGGAAGTAATTGACCTGGGTGGAGGCTTTAAAGTGCCTTATGCACCGGGTGAAGAAGGAACCGACATACCATTGGTGGGCAAACGGGTAACCGAAGAACTGAAAGCATTTGAAAAAGAAAACAACCGCCAACTGGAAGTTTGGTTTGAGCCGGGCAAGTTCATGGTAAGCGAAGCAGGCTATTTTATAACGCAGGTTACGGTATTAAAACAATCTGGCGATATCCGCTTTGCGGGAATAGATTCGGGGTTGAACCATCTGATTCGCCCAATGTTTTACGGTTCCTATCACCAGATAGAAAATATTTCCAACGCCAATGGGCAAAAGCTGCCTTACACGGTAGTGGGTAATATATGCGAAACCGATACATTTGCCGACGACCGGATGATAGGCGAGATAAGAGAGGGCGATTACCTGGTATTTTACAACGCCGGCGCCTATGGCTTTGAAATGGCATCTAATTATAATTCGCGCTTTAAACCTGCGGAAGTGCTGGTAAAAAATAATATACCACAACTCATCAGGCGGCGCGACACTCTTGAAGACCTGTTGAAAAACCAGATTGTTCATTCCTGATATACCCTGTATCTTTCAACCCTGTAATTAAACTGATGATGAATCGATTTTTCCTGTGTGCAATGCTTGCTGCCTGTTATTGCCTGCCCGCGCTGGCACAAAAACCTGTGGCAAACATAGAGCTGAAAGTGAAAGATGTGGAAGAAGGCATCGTTACGGTTACCTTGCCGGTCAATCATACCGTATTCTGGCCGGCATCGAAGGTTGATACTATTAAAAAGAACAAACCTCACCTCATCGGTTTGTCCGACAGCCAAACGGGATTTGTAACCATTGATGTGTTTGGAAGAACCATCAGGTTGTTTGTGCAAAAGAACAACAGGATACGAGTATTGATAGACGAAGAAAATACGGAGAACCCGGTGCAGATAGAAGGCGATAACCGCGCAGGGCAGGAATTGTTAACCAGCTCGGAACTGCCTTATGCAGGCAATATGATTGTGCGCTACAAGCACGACACTACTGCCGCCCTGCTGCTGAACCATGTGGAGCAGGATAAAAAAGTAAGACAGCAGGTATATGCCATTTTGTACGAACAGAAAAAGATAGACAAATCGTTTTTCGATTTCATATCGCTCACGCTGGATTATTACCACGCTTCGCTGCTTTCGGAAGTAATATACAGCAAGTACAACGTTACACAATTACCGAAAGAGCATCCTCAATACAAACCTGTATTCCCCGCCGACTTTGCAGCATTGTGGGAAAAAATTTACAAGCAATACCCGGTAAACAATCCTGCCGCCATGCAAACGCCGGGCTATAATGACGGGTTTAATACCTACGCCGGCAACTATATAAGCGGCTATGTGGGCTGGCTTAAAAACAAATACGGAACAGCTTCGGTAGCTGTTAACTGGAGTGCCGAAATGAGGGAGACATTGCAACGGATACAGAACAACCTGCAGGAACCTGTTGCTGAATACGTGGAAGCAGGCATCTTATATACGGAGCTAAGCCTTGAAAAAAATTACGGGGACCTGATTAAGATGACGAATGATTTTAAAAGACGGTATCCGCGCAGCACATACTTCATATATATGGAGCCGCTGCTTGAAAAAGCCGATGCTTATTATAATAAAGTAAAAGGCGATTTTACCAGCGAACAAAAGCTGATTCCTGATTATGCGCGCATCAACTCGTTTAAGGAATTAATGAGCCTGTTTAAAGGCAAGCCGGTGTTTATTGAATTTTGGGCTACCTGGTGTATTACCTGCAAAGACCAGTTTGACCATGAAAAGAGTTTGCACCAATACCTGCAATCTAAAAACGTGGAGCATCTCTTCATTTCCTTAGATCACCAGGTGGAAACAGACGAGTGGAAGGAACTGATCAAATATTACGACCTAAAAGGAAGTCATATCCGCGCGAATCCTTCTCTTATCAAAGACCTCACAAAAATTTTCTGGAATGGCAAAGCGTATGCGCTGCCGTTGTATGTAGCCATCAGCGCCAGTGGTAATATTGTGGAAGAAGACGCCCTCCGTCCCGCCGATAAAAAAAGATTGTACCAGCAGTTGAATAAGCATTTTTAGATGGCGATCAGCGGTCAGCAGTCAGCCGTCAGCGATCAGTGATCAGCAATGGGGGCAGAAGTAAGCAGGCAGATCTTTCACCTTTACCTTTTCACCTTTCACCTTTCGCCCTTCACCTTTCGCCCTTCACCTTTCCCCTCCCCCCTATCCCCTACCCAATTTTCCTTACAGAAAAAGTGCAGTTGTCGTTTCCCGCGCTTCGAAGCATAAAGCGGTATAAGCCGTCTTTTAAATGGGCAATGCGTAGCTGCACCCGCAAACCCCTGAAGTGCCCTTTGCGGCAAACGTGCTCTGCTTCGTCGGTTATGGCATAATGAATATCAGCGTCGGTAAGCTGATCGTCTTTTATTTCGATGGTAACCATATCTTCTACAACGGTAGAGATAAAAACGGAAGCGGGGTGAAGAGGTGGCATACAAACAGGCGTTATGATACAAAAGAAAACAAGTGTTGTAAACAAGAGATGAACAGAATATTAAGTTTTGGGGAAGGAGCGGTGAGCGATCAGCTTTCAGCCTGGAAAAATTTATTGTTTGTGGCTTATGACCCGAAGTTGAAAACGATAAGCAATCAATTATAAACCAACCCTTAGTTTTTTGCTTCTTGGTTCTTGTTTTTTTGTTTCTTGGTTCTTGGGTCTTGCAACTTGCCGCCGAATGCCTATTTTTACGCACAAATTTTTAAAAAATTCAATATGGCTTACAACCTTTTGCAAGGAAAGAAAGGAATTATTTTCGGTGCGCTTGATGAAAAGTCCATCGCGTGGAGAACTGCCTTGAAGTGTCATGAAGAAGGCGCCCAACTGGTATTGACCAATGCGCCGGTAGCATTGCGCATGGGCGAGATCAACAAGCTGTCTGAAGCGGTGAATGCGCCTGTAATAGGGGCAGATGTAACCAATATGGACGATCTGAAAAAATTGTTTGAAGGCGCCATGGAGCATTTTGGCGGAAAAATAGATTTCATCCTGCATTCTATAGGCATGAGCCTGAACGTACGCAAAGGAAAAACATATACGGAGCTGGATTACGGCTTTAATCAAAAAACGCTCGATATTTCCGCTATGTCGCTGCACAGGGTGTTGCGCACCGCGTGGGACTTGGATGCGTTGAACGAATGGGGCAGCGTGGTAGCATTAACCTATATTGCTGCGCAACGCGTATTTCCGCATTACAGTGAAATGGCAGACGCCAAGGCATTGCTGGAAAGCGTAACCCGCAGCTTTGGGTATCACTATGCTGTCAAAAAGAAAGTAAGGGTAAATACTGTTTCTCAATCGCCCACTCGTACCACAGCGGGCAGCGGCGTGAAGGGCTTTGACGGGTTTATTACCTATGCCGAAAAAATGAGTCCTTTAGGCAACGCTACCAGCGACGATTGCGCATCTTACTGCGTAACATTGTTCAGCGATCTTACCCGGATGGTTACCATGCAGAACCTGTTTCACGATGGGGGCTTCTCCTTTATGGGAGTAACTGAAGAGGTGCTGACTGCGCTGGAAAAATAACGAAAGATGAAAGGTGAAAGATGGAAAATTTTTCACCTTTCACCTCTCCCCTTTCACCTTTGTCCTTTCACCTTTCATCTTTCACCTTTCACCTTTCCATGACCACCGCTTCTTCACTCATTACTACCTTCGATCTCAAGCCTCATCCTGAAGGTGGCTATTACAAAGAAACGTACAGGAGCCAGGAGAGCATTAATGTCCATGCATTACCGGGGCGATTTACAAGCGACCGGTGTTTTTCAACAGCCATTTATTTTTTATTGGAAAATGGAAACTTTTCTGCCTTCCACCGTATTAAAAGCGACGAGTGCTGGCACTTTTATGCGGGCAATGGTTTGTTGATTTATACTATCTACCCCGATGGAGTATTGAGCATTGTACGCCTGGGAAACGACGTTGCCAATGGTGAAACATTTCAACATGCGGTGCCTGCGAACTGCTGGTTTGCAAGTGAGCCTGCGCCAGAATCCACCTTCTCGTTTGTTGGCTGCACAGTTGCGCCGGGTTTTGATTTCGAAGATTTTGAAATGGCAAACGTGGTAGCATTATCGGCACAATACCCGCAACATTCTGCCCTTATTCACCGCTTGTGCAGGTAGTATTTTATTTTTGAAAAAGCAGCGATAGCACTCTGGGAACGCCGTTCCTGTCATCCTCATCAAAATATTCGTTCATATTTACCAACTTCAATCCGGCTGATTTTGCAGCAGCATAAAAATCAGAAATATGGTGATTGAAACAGGGAACTACCTGCCTGCCTTCCGGCGTGTCGAACCTGGCTTTGGTGCCGGTGTATTGTTTAAACGGGTGCAATTCTCCAACATACACAAAACCTCCTGGTTCAAGCACAGCAGCAGCTTTTTTAAATATGGGTTCCAGGTGTTCAATATGCTCCAGCACCAGGCTGAATGTGATCAACTGGTACAACGGCTGGGCAAACGACCAGTTGCCCGTAATATCTGCCTGCACAAACGAAACCTGTGTCGATTGTATTTTCTGTTTTGCTTTTTCGAGCATTTGTTCCGACAGGTCAACCGCGGTAACAGTAGTACAGTTTTCCATCAGCCACACCGTATTCTTGCCGGTGCCACATCCTATTTCCAGGCAGGAGTGCGCCGGTAAATGCGACAATGTTTTCCTCAAAACCAATGCCTCCATGTCTCGCGTGCGATTGCGGTTGCTATCGTATTGTTCCGCCCAACTGTTATATGCCGTTCTCACGTCCATATGCTTAAAAGTTTCATTAACCGCTGATTCGCCCATTAAACAGGGTTGCAAACCTGCGGCTGTTATACCTTCAAAAAAATCGCCCCGGCAACCCAGGGCGTGTATTATTTTTAAACAATTACCGATGCCTGTATCGGCGATCAGTACTCGTCTTCGTTAAAGAAGAAGTCTTCCTGTGAAGGATAATCAGGCCAAATATCATCTATCCCCTCGTATATTTCGCCTTCATCTTCCAGCTCCTGCAGGTTCTCGATAACCTCAATAGGAGCTCCGCTCCTGATAGCATAGTCTATCAGTTCATCTTTGGTCGCCGGCCAGGGCGCGTCTTCCAGGTACGATGCCAATTCAAGTGTCCAGAACATTTATTAGTTTTTTAAGATGATCAGATCTTTTCTACCAACGGAAAATAAATAAAGAGAACTTATATTACCGTCGATTTTTCCGCAAAAGTAAAGTTTAACACGTAATTTCCAAATTCACTTATCACCATCGCCGAAAATGAACGGCGGGCAATAATATTTATTGTTGATTCCTTTTGCCTGGTGTGGGTTGAATGATTAATTTTCAGTTTTAAATCAACCAATTATACATTGATGCTGTCGGCTAAAAATATTGTAAAATCCTATGGAGACCTCCAGGTGTTAAAAGACGTTAGCCTTGACATAAAGCAAGGGGAAATTGTAAGTATAGTGGGATCATCGGGAGCGGGCAAAAGCACGCTTTTGCACATTATTGGCACCCTCGATTACCCTGATGCAGGTTCGGTTTTTTTAAAAGATCAGCGGGTAGACCAGTTGAAGGGCAAACAACTGGCTGGCTTTCGCAATAAGCATATGGGATTTGTGTTCCAGTTTCACCATCTTTTGCCGGAATTTACCGCATTGGAAAATGTAAGCATTCCTGCCTGGCTGGCTGGCAAAAAGAAAAAAGAAACAGAAATCAACGCTAAAAAACTGCTGGATATATTGGGGTTAAAAGACAGGATGGAGAACAAACCCCAGGCGCTGTCGGGCGGAGAACAGCAGCGGGTAGCGGTAGCAAGAGCCCTGATCAACAACCCGGATATTGTTTTTGCCGACGAACCGACGGGCAACCTCGACTCTGCCAACGCGCGGGAACTGCACAAATTATTCGTGCGCCTGCGCGACACCTTGCAGCAAACCTTTTTGATTGTTACGCATAACGAAGAACTGGCGCAAATGAGCGACCGGATATTGCACATGAAAGATGGGAAGATGGTGTAGCAGAGAGTTCCGGATCTTACTCAGCACCCACTCTCGGCGCAGGTCTCGTAGCAATGTCTTGTGTATTAGCCAGACCTGTGTCTACCTGTTACTTGCCTTAAATAATCAAACAAGTAAATATCAAAGCACAGGTCAGCTATCCACTTCGCTAACGCTGCAGACCTGCGCTAGTTTCGAATATGAAAATATTGATGGCTTAAAAGCGGAATAGTTACTCCATATCCGGCTTCCACGGAATATCTCCTATACCTTTCAAATGCCCGGTATATCGTGCCAGCACAAACAGGTAATCGCTCAGCCGGTTGAGGAAAACAAGAATGAGCGGATCAACAGTTGATGTTTCGCTCAAACGAACGCAGCAACGTTCGGCACGGCGGCAAATGGTGCGGGCAACATGTATGTGTGAAATGAGCGGATGACCGCCGGGTAAAATAAAAAACTTCATCTCCGGCAACACTTTTTCCATGCCGTCTATGCCCGATTCAAGATCAGTAATATAGTGCTTCTGCATATCGGGGATGGACATTTTGATATGCTTATCCGGATCGCACGCCAGGATGGCTCCGATAGTGAACAACTGCTCTTGTATCCTTTGCAAATTGGATTTCGTTGGCTCATCGTCTGACAAATCGCGACACAATCCTAAATAGGAATTCAACTCGTCCACTGTTCCATAAGCTTCAATCCTGAAATGTGATTTTGAAACCTTTGATCCGCCTATCAGTGCGGTTGTTCCCTTATCGCCGGTTTTTGTATATATTTTCATGCTGGTGAGTAGCTTTAGCGCTAGTGGCTAGTGGACGGATTAAAATCCGTCCTTACAAAATGTGACCGAGCCGATGGCTCTTGCTGTTTGTGTTCTGCCAAGGGGCAATACCACAAGTGTTCGAAACTTTTGCATTGTGTACTTAATTCCATCAGACCGCCTTCGGCGTGCCGATGGTGTTGGGTTTCGGTCGGCACGGCGAGAGCCGGTCTGACCGACCAAAAACACAGGTTTTGAACACTTGCAGGGGCAATACTGAGAAAAAGTTCACAACCAAAAATCTGCGAATCTGCGGCACGACCTCCACGCCCAGTTCCTTACACATGGCTCGTGAGACACGAGCCACGGCGTATGATTCAATCCTGTTAACTCAATCAACCAACCACTGCTTCCGCTGTTTTCCTGTCCGACTCAATAACGCCATCGCGTAACCGAACAATCCTTTTGGCGTAGTTGGCAATGTCTTCTTCGTGCGTAACCAGCACAATGGTATTGCCAGCTTCCTGCAGCTTGCTGAATATATGCATTATTTCGTACGAAGTTTTAGTATCAAGGTTGCCCGTTGGTTCATCTGCCAGCAAAAGCGAGGGACTGTTGACCAGCGCCCGGGCAATGGCAACGCGCTGACACTGACCGCCGCTCAGCTCATTGGGGCGGTGATGGCTCCTGTCCGCAAGGTCAACCTGCTTTAATACTTCCATTGCCATTTCTGTACGTTGCTTTTTGGGAATGCCGGAGTATATCAGCGGCAACGCCACATTTTCGGCAGCCGTTAATTTGGGCAAAAGGTTAAACTGCTGAAACACAAAACCGATCTCTTTGTTCCTTACATCTGCCAGGTCATTGTCTGCCATTTCGCTCACCTTATGCCCATTGAGCATATAGTTGCCGCCGGTAGGCGTATCGAGGCAGCCCAATATATTCATCAGCGTGCTTTTACCAGAGCCTGATGGGCCCATGAGGGCAACGTATTCGTTTTTATAAATATCAAGGGAAATGCCTTTCAGCACCTGCAATTCCTGTTTTCCCATGAAATAGCTCTTTTTGATCTTATCCAGGTGAATGATGGAGTGCATACGGCAGTGTTGTTTCAAACAAATATATTTGAAATTTAAGATTTGGGATTTGAAATTTAGGATTGGAGATGTTAAAATGAAATAACAATTCAAGAAGCAAGAACCAAAGACCAAGAACCAAGAATTCCTTCCTTTTGCGAAGGTTAGGATGGGCTCTCAAATTAGAAATCCCCAAATCACAAATCAGCAATCTATTCCTGCCCCCTTCTCTTCTTCTTTTTGGTGGGTGCGTAAATTTTCTTGCCTTTGTTTAAAAGATCAAAAAACTCGGTATGCAACGGGTTGGCCATATCCATTGAGCTTTTGGCCAATGCAATGGCTTCATCCCACCCTGCGGCTTTAAGGTAGGGCGAGCTGTGCAGCAATCCGCCAAACATGCATACACTGGTGGCAAAGCGGTAATGCTGGTCTAAACTGTCCAGCGGTTTGTAGTTATAAGTGCAGTCATACAACTGCTTTACGGCTGTTTTTTTACCGGGATTGCAAAAGTTGATGGTAACCGTGGCAATACTGCCGAGTTGCTCGCTTGCAGCTCTTTGTTTTTGGGAGTTGGGCGAAACTTCAAATACAGCTAATACAGAATGACCTGAACCAATTTCACCGCCCAGCAAAGTACTGCTGGTATCGGCAAGGGCAGTACGTTTGTTGTCGAAGCCGATCAACCTGTATTCGGCAATGTCATCGGGATTAAAATGCACGTTCATCGATACATTGTCTGCCACGGCATACAAGGTTTGCGTAAGCTCTTTTACCAGCACTTTTTCCCCTTCCCGCTCATCGTCCAGGTAGGCAAAGTTGCCATTGCCTTTTTTTGCCAGCACTTCTATCTTGGAATCTTTGTAATTGCCCATGCCTACGCCCAGGCAGGTAAGGTATATGCCTCCCTGTTTCATTTTCATAATGAGCGCTTCCAGTTCCTTTTCGCCCGTTTCGCCAACGTTAAAGTCGCCATCCGTAGCCAATATTACCCGGTTGTTGCCGTCTTTGATAAAAGTATTGTGAGCCAGGCGATATGCCTGCCTGATGCCTGCTTCGCCTGGGGTGAATCCACCTGCATTCAAATCTTCAATTGCCTGCAATATGGTTTCTTTATTGGCTCCGCCGGTAGGTGGCAGCATTACACCGGTAACACCTCCGTATACTACAATAGACACCGTATCTACAGGTCGCAGGTTTTCTACCAGCTTGCGGAAAGCCGACTTGAGCAATGGCAGGCGATTGGGCATGTCCATCGACCCGGAAACATCTATCAAAAACACCAGGTTGCTGGGTGGAATTTTATCGAGGTTCAGTTTTTTAGATCATAACTGCACAAACAGCAGGTTGTTATCGCGGTTCCAGGGACAGGAGCTGAGTTGTGAGCGAATGGTAAATATGCTGTCGCCCCCCGGTGCGGTATAATTGAAGTTGAAATAATTCAACATTTCCTCTATGCGCACGGCATCTTCGGGCACCACGCTGTTCATATTAATAAAACGCCGGATATTGCTATAGGCGGCACGGTTTACATTGAGGGTTAAACCTGTTACGGGATTATTGTTGGTTTTTACAAAAGCATTTTCTACCAGGGCGCTGTACGTTTCATCGGCTATCGACATTTTATGGGCAAACAACCCTTCGTTTGCGGTGGTGTACGATAGCAGATACTGCTTTTGCAAACTGGCAGTATAAGGCAGCATTTTGAGCACTACCTTTTGGTATTCGTTGGTATTATTTACTTTGTAAGAAACGGATTCGTATCCTTCGAGCGAAAAACTGAGACTATCGGTTTTTTGAGATACCGTAATGCCAAAAGCCCCTCCTACTCCGCTCAGATGCGGATATCCGGTAGAGTGAACAATGATCTTTACATTCTGCAATGGATTGTTCTTGTCATCCATGATCTCTCCACGCAGGTAGAATTGGGCGCTTACTGTGGTACATACGCAGAGCCACCCCAAAAGCAAAGCAATCTGTTTGGCCGGGCTTCGCATCATTCATGCAGTTTAGTACATCTAAACGATATTGGACACAAAATATTATTTCACAGGACTTTATAATAAGTCAAACTATTCAGCTAATTGATAAATTTCCCTGATGTTCCTGCCCAATCCGTCATAATCCAATCCATATCCTACCACAAAACGGTCGGGAATGGAAAAGCCCAGGTAATCTACCTGCACAGGATATACGGTTGCAGAGGGTTTGTTCAGCAATGCACATATTTTCAAAGAGGCGGGATGCTGGTGCCTTAGCTGGGGCAGGAACTCGTGCATTGTTTTACCGGTATCAATAATATCTTCCAGTATGATCACATCTCTTGCAAATAACTCGGTATCCAATCCAATGGAAGTAATAACATTTCCGGAAGATTTGGTGCCTTTATAAGAGGCGAGCTTTATAAAACAGATTTCGGCAGGCATGTTCAGTTCCTGGAAAAGATCGGAAGCAAACATGAACGATCCGTTTAATATGGCAATGAACAAAGGTGTTTTGCCGGCGTAGTCTTTTTCAATGGCCCGGGCAATTTCTTTCACCCTGGTAACAATGGCATCGCGGGTAATGTATGGTTCAAAAAACTTATCGTGTACCTGTATGGTCGCCATGCTTAATTTTTAAAGATCAGCAGTTCCTGCCCAACACGAATATTGTCTTTATCGAGCCTGTTCCATGTTCTGATGTCCGTAACGCCCACTTCGTACTTCCTGGCAATACTGTACAATGTTTCTTTGCTTTGCACAATGTGTTTTACCACAGGCTTCGCGGCTGCCATCAGTCCTTCGTTTTGCTGAACCTGCGGTTGCGCCTGCGCCACGCTGTTTGCAACAATAATCGTTTGTCCGGCCTCAAAAGCGTCGTTGGCAGCACCTTTCTGCAAATATACTACTTGCCCGGGCATAGGTTCCTGCCCCTGCTCCAGCCGGTTATACTCCAGCAAATTCGACAGCCGCACTCCTTCCTGCTGTGCAATGTCATACAGACATTCGCCTTTCAGCACAAGGTGTGTGGCAGCGCTCCCCTGCTTTCTTTTTCGCTGCAAAAAAATAAGTTGATCTTTCAAAATAACATCGTTGCCTTCTTCAATGTCGTTAAAGTCCAGCAGGTGCTTGTATCGCATGCCACGTTGCTCGGCTATGGCAAGCAAAGGCGTACCCGCAGCCACCACCATTACTTTGGTATCGTTGATCTTAAATTCTCCTTCGGGATATTTCGCTCTTACGGGTTCAGCAGTTCCAACATCCACCAATTCATGTACGGCGGGCGATCCGGCAGCGGTAGTAATAGCTGTATTTACAATAGCCGGATTGGCGGAAGCAGGAACTTCTGCTGCGGCATAAAAAGCGCTTTCGTCGCTCAGGGAACGTTTACCCAACGCCACCAGCGTATACAGGTTCAAATCATAATCTTCAATGTATTTTACCAGTTGCTGCCAGTATTTTGGATTGGTGGCATAACCTGCTTTTTTCAATCCTTTTGCCCACTCTTTATAATGTTCGGGGTTGATGTGAAAAAGAAATGCATAGCGTTGGCTGTTCTTTAAAAAGTCTGAATGATCGCGATAGGAGTCGCTGGCAGAAGCATATGCCCTGAAGCATTCGCCGCGTTCGTCGTCATCGTGGTATACCTTGTTGCCCGCCCACGCGGTTTTGCATTTAATACCAAAGTGATTGTTGGATCGCATTACAAGATCGCTTTGCCCGGCCTGCGTTTCGAGAATGCCCTGTGCCAGCTTGATGGAAGCTGGTATGCCGGTGCGCTGCATTTCCTGTATGGCAAGCAGCTTGTAGGTGTTAACGTATTGAACGATTGTTGGATTTTGAGCCCGTGCAACACCACATAGCATCACGGCGCTTATGCATAACAGAAATGTTGTTTTCCGCGTCATTGGATATCTGTTCATTTTTTCCTGATCAGCAGCAGTCCATCGCGCACAGTTAATAATACACAGTCAACCCTGCTATCGTTTTTTACATATTCGTTAAAGGCATGTATTGCCTTTGCGTTTTTACCTTCTTTATTGTCGGACAGTACCTGCCCGTGAAACAGCACATTATCAGCCAATATATACCCGCCTTTTTTCAGATTATTGATAACGAGATCGTAATAACGGGTGTATCCCACTTTGTCTGCATCAATAAAAACCAGGTCCCATTCTTTTTGCAGCGTGGGTATTATTTCCACTGCATTGCCAACGTGCAAATGTATTTTATCTTTTACGCTGCTTTTGTTAAAAAAATTCCTGGCGGCAGCCGCATCTTCCTCGCGTAATTCTATGGTGTGCACTTCACCACCCGCCTGTAATCCTTTGGCCAAACACAGCGCACTGTACCCTGTAAACGTTCCGATTTCCAGCACCATAACGGGATTGATCATGCGCACCAGCATTTCCAGCAGCCTGCCCTGTACCACCCCGCTCAGCATATGGGCTTTAGCATGTGTTTGAGTGGTAAATTCCGCTACTTCTTTCAGCAAATCATCGTCCGGTGTGGTAAACTGCTCAGCGTATTGTTCTGCAAGCGGGTTCAGTATTTCCAATTCAAACTTTTGTCAAAGGTACAATGTTTGGCGTTTGGCGTTTCGGGTTTGAAGTTTATAGTTTGAAGTTTCACCAAACCCGAAACGACAAACAATAAACCCTAAACGCGCCAATTCCCTGTTTAGTTCGTTGCAACGCCTTTTTTTGAAATCAAATGCAAACCCAGGTAAGTGAGAAAGCCATTCAACAGCAGCAATTCTATCCCAATCTGGAACCCGCCCAGCCAGGCTCCCGAATATTTGCTGATAAAATAACATAATACGGGCGCTATTAAGCATACGGCAGTAACTGCTCCCGTGTTGGGCAAAATGCGTTTGGTAAACATGCCAAAGGCAAACAGTCCCAGCAAAGGCCCATAAGTGTAGCCCGCCAGGTCGAGTATTACATCAATAATACTGTTGTTATTAATAATATGAAAGACAATAATGCAAAGCAGGAATATAAAGGCAAACGTAAAATGCACGGTAAGTCGTTTTTTCTTTTTTGCTTTTTCGTCGAGGTCGGTTCTGCGCTTTAAACCCAGTATATCTATGCAAAACGAAGAGGTGAGCGCCGTTAATGCACCATCGGCGCTGGGAAACAGGGCAGAAATAAGCGCTATAATAAAAATAATGCTGATAGCGGGCGGAAGAAAATTCATAGCGATAGACGGGAACATTTTGTCGCCAATTACATTCATGGTTTGCGAGGGATGGTTAGGATCTGCCACCAGCAACTGTTTTGTTACGCTGCCATCTATGCCCGTTACATCTACATAAGTGCCCCCTTTGGAAAGTGTATACAGGTACAGCAATCCACCCAGCATTAAAAAAAGAAAAAGCACCCCGGCCATTATAACCGCCATCGTCATTACATTTTTCTGCGAGTCGCCCAGGCGTTTTACGCTGATGTTCTTTTGCATCATTTCCTGGTCTAGCCCCGTCATGGCAATGGTAATAAAAGCACCGCCCACAATTTGTTTTAGAAAAAAACCTTTGCTGTTTACGTCTGTATTAAAAATATTCAGGTATCCTTTATCGCTCATCTGGCTCAGCGCTTCGCCACCGCTGATGTTCATCTGGTTCAGAATATAAATTACGCACACAATTAAGCCGGTAACCATTAAGGTGGTTTGCAACGTATCGGTATACACAATGGTTTTCACTCCTCCTTCAAACGTATACAGCAAGATCATTAATAAAATAAAGGCGGTAGTTACAATAAAGGGCACGCCCATTTTATCGAGTATAAAAAACTGGAGGATATTAATAACAAGGTATAATCTTGCAGTAGCGCCAGCCGTTCGGCTGATAATGAAAAACAAAGCGCCGGTTTTGTAAGCGGCATCTCCAAACCTTTGCTGCAGGTAATTGTAAATAGATGTAAGGTTCAACCTGTAATATAGCGGCAACAATACAAATGCTATTACAGCATAACCTATAAGATAGCCAATGGTAACCTGCATATAGGCAAAGCCTTTGAATGCACCGCCTGCCACATCGCCCACGCCGCCGGGTACGCTTACAAAAGTTACGCCCGAAAGCGATGTGCCTATCATACCAAAGGCTACCAGCATCCAGTTGCTGTTTTTATTGCCAATAAAAAAAGTGTCGTTATTGGAATTGCGCGAAGTATACCAGGCAACGCCTAACAAAACGGCAAAATATCCTATAACAAACGAAAACAACAACCATGGAGACATAAGCACATTGTTTGGCAGGAAAGATAAATAAATCTCTCACTCTTCACATAAAAATATTATGGATGCTTTAAACAGGTGCTGTATTATTGCTTATTAAATAACCGCAGATTTGCAGATGAAATGAGATAGAATTGACCTGCATATCTGTGCTGAAAAACACAATTCAATGTTATGAGTATAAAATCTATTGCTGTTTTTTGCGGATCGCGACCAGGTTCGCATATACAGTACCTGCACGATGCCGAAAAGCTGGCAACGGGCATAGCGGCAGCCGGCATAGGTATTATTTATGGCGGTGGCAACAAAGGCATTATGGGCGCAGTGGCCAACGCAGCGCTGAAGGCAAATGGAAATGTAACGGGTGTAATACCTGAAATACTGGTGGAATGGGAGCAGCAGCACAACGGGCTTACGCAGCTAATAGTGACTGACAATATGCACAGCCGGAAAAAAATGCTGTATGAGCTGTGCGATGCTGCAGCTATTTTACCGGGCGGTTATGGAACGCTGGATGAATTGTTTGAAATGCTTACCTGGAACCAGTTGAACATTCACCGTAAAAGAATATTTGTTCTAAACACAAATGGTTACTACAACTATCTTCACCAGCACCTTGAAAAGATGGAAGCAGAAGAATTTTTATATACTGATGTGGAGAACAGGATCGTATTTTGCAATTCGCCGGAGGAACTTGTTGAAAAGGTGTTGAAGGTAGAATAGCAGGTGGTGGGCGTTTGTTGGTTTAGTGTTTGGGGTTTATTGTTTGTGAATGATAGTGTCCAACCCTAAACCCCAAACCCCATGCCTTTAACCTTTCACCTTATACCTTCCACCTTACACCTTATACCTTATACCTTATACCTTATACCTTCCACCTTACACCTTATAACCTTCTCAAAAAATTCTATTGCCGCAGAAAAAACAAAAAGTATTATTTTAGCAATCTAATATAGGTTGATCCGCATGCATGACCTGCTATCTTTATCCTCCTATTTCCTGCCTGACTTATGTTGAATGCCTCCGTTTTTTATCCGCTCCTTTTGCAAAACAGGATAAGGTTACCTCAACCTTACAATTTTTGGCCCGCTTTTAGTCGTATCCATCTTGTCCGGACTTATGCATTGTTGATGTAAGCCTTATCCGGCTTTTACTGTTGCATTTGTAATGTAGTTCGCACCCGAACGTTGAAACGCTATTGCTAACAATTAAATGTTTTGTATGAAGTATAGAGTAGTATTGATTGGCTTTCTTGTTTTTATAAGTTATAGTGCTGTTGCGCAGGTAACTATAAAACCCGCAGTAGGTATTAACCTCACCGATTTTTCGAAAGATCCGTCCACAGGCAAATACCGCTCGCAGGTAGGATACCAGTTTGGTGGCTCCGTTGCCATAGGTACCAAAGCATACATAGAGCCAGGGCTTTACTGGGTAAAAAAAAGTACGGAATATGTAACGGAAGATACCAATGAAGACGATGTTAAATATGACATCAGCGGGTTGAGAATACCGGTTACTATTGGCGCCAACCTGCTGGGCACTGAGAAATCGCTGATCGGCTTAAGAATTTTTGGCGGAGCTTCTGCCTTTTTGCTCACTGATATTAAAAACCTCGACAAAGACGATTTTAAAACGGCCAGTTGGGGCGTATTTGCGGGTGCAGGGTTGAATGTGAGCGTTTTGTTTGTGGAAGTATCACACGAATGGTCGCTTACCAACATTCAGAAAGATGTTTCGCAGATCGATATTGGCAAAACCAGGTCGCTTTTTGCACAGGCCGGCGTAAGGATTGCGTTGTAATAGCTGGCAGCTTTCAGCGATCAGCCGTCAGCAATCAGCTTTTGGTGGGATGAGAGTTTATGTCTGAATTCCGTGTTCCTGGATCTTGGTTCTTGCTTCTTGATTTTTGGTTATCTCATAAGGTTGTCAAAAGGATAACTTGTCTTTGATATTGTACATGGATTTTCGAAAAGACAGGGATACTCATTAATATTACTTTTTTACTACTGTATGTATTGACACCTTCCCACCCCTGTGAACAATATTGATGTAATAGATGCCCGCAGCAAGATTGTTCAGCGGAATATTAGCAGTTACGTTTTTTGCTTTTAGCCGGTATACCAATTTGCCTGAAACATCACGAAGTTGTATGTTTTCGTTGCCTTGCAGGCCTGTAACAGTTATGCTTTCAATAGCAGGATTGGGATATATGCTGACGTTTCCCCCATTAGTAAAATTAACAGAGCGGATCCGGCTGTATTCATATTTTCCATCAAAATCTACCTGCTTCAAACGATAGTAATTCTGAGTGCTGAAAGGCATATCATCAGTATAGCTATAATCTAATCTGGTATTGCTATTGCCATTAAAAGCCTGGCTGGCAGCAAAACCTATCCGCTTCCAGTTGCTTCCATCCAAGCTTCGTTCTATTTCAAATCCTTTATTGTTTTGTTCAGAAGCGGTGGTCCATTGCAGCAAAATACCCTTTTGAACGATGAGAGCATTAAATGTCAAAAGAGTAACGGGTAAAATAATCTGGTTAGAAATACTGGGGCCAAATTCGCTGGTGCTGCCATTTAGAGTAGCCGTACCTGTAAACAGCGTGTTGGCAGTGAATCCCGCGCCGGTTACTGTAGCGGTAAAAAGCCCGTTCGCGTCAGCAGTAGCGGTACCCAGGTAAGTAGCTCCTTCACCATGCGCCATGCTCTGCCCATCACCATAGTGAACAGCTCCGTTATCGGGAGATGGCGTAATATCAGCCATAAAAAGTTCAACGGTAGCGCCCGCAAAAGTGGTACTTCCTGCCGGAATGTTTCCAATATAACCTGCTATAGTAGCACTCGTGGCACTGTTCATGGTTATTGAATTGATGACCGGGTTATCCATGTGCTGCTGCACTACACCTCTATCAGTGCTTAAAGCCCCGTCGTTCCCGTCTACACCTCCTGCCTGTGTAACCGCTCCGGTGCTTGAGAGTGCAATGCCCAAACCGCCATTCTGGTATATGGCATTTTGTGTGATGGTATTATACCTTACAAACCCATTTGTTGTTGACTTTTGTATGTTGATTGCGGCGCCCGTATTATAGGCTATGCGATTACCGGTAATATTGTTATTGATAATAAGATTGCTGTTGGCACCCCCCGTGTTAGATGAAGTTAAGCTAATGCCCATCGCATTTGGACCTGCGGTGGTTCCGTCGCTACCCACACCGATGTAATTATTTTGTATGGTGTTGTTATTAGCCGCAGTAAAGGTAATTGTTGATCCTGAATTAACAGAACTATTATAAATCCTTATACCGAATGTTGCAGCACCGGTTATTATATTTCGTTCCCAGTCGTTAGGTCCACCAATCATATTGTTGGTAGAGCCTTGCAATGCTATGTGAATAGCTGATTTAGCGGCTATGGGTACCCCATTTTTATTTGCTCCAAAGTAATTGCCCTTTACGGAATTATTACCACTCCAGTAATAAGAAGTCGTTCCCGGCAAAGTGTGTGTGCCGCTTCCGTTATTAAAAAGAATTCTCACACCATTCCCACAGGCAAATAAATTCCGTTTGCCTGTGATGTCCGTACTATTGTTGGCGCCTACCAATATGCTGTTGCAATTCGTGGCAGTGATGTGCTCCGACTGCTGGCTGCTATACAAAGGAGTTGTACCATTGCGTTGAAAACCGAAATAATTACCGGCAATTACAAAATTGCCTATATCCCGTAGCTGAACGGGCGCCACATTTACTGAACTGAGGCTATTGGCGATAAGATTACCTTCCCTGTATTCAAATCCCGCATTTTTGGCGCCTATATACCAGCCCGAACCATTTGAAGTAAGGGGGGTGGTGTTTGCTACTACTCCAAAGGCGCTGATAAATGCCCCTCTGGAACCGGAGTAGCTTGTATCTGCGCTATAATCATAATTAAAAGAATTACCCCATATATGTATATCGTTTACAGTTGCTGTCGGAGTTTTATAAATACAAACAGCAGTATTAGTGCTGCCAATAATATGGAAATCAATGCCGCTTATCTCGGAGCCACTTGAGCCGGCTCCCAAAGTAAAGAGGTATCCTGCAGGATCATCCAACCGAATTTTTACAGGCAGGCCTGTTCTGTCTGAAATAGCACCCATTGATGAAGAGGCATTATAATACCCGTCAATTTTTAATGGTTTGGTAATTGCCGGCAGATCGGCATTAATAACGATCTCTCCGAGCCCACTCTGAAAACGGATTTCACTGCTGGCGTCGGCAGAAGCGTTCGCATCTAAAATGGCCTGGCGCAATGTTCCCGCGCCGCTGTTGGCAGTGCTGGTAACGGTAAAAACGGCTGACAAAAGAGGAGTAGCAATCAGGCTAAAAATTACCAGCAGGAATATCGATGGCATTTTTCTGGCAAAAGTTCTACACGGGTTGTTGAAAGTTAGCGTAATGGTAAATCGCATCATTGCAAAGTGTTTTTATGCAGCTATAAAAATGCAATTAAATCAGTGCTAAAGATAATCGGAAAACAGTTCGTGAAATACTGGAATTAAAAATATTCCCGCTCACTACAATCTAAAATGGTCTTTCTCTTCAAAGAGGCTATAAACCAGTACTGATTTTATATGCATTCCCTAACGTGTTGGGCCTCTTTATACAACCTGACCTGCCCGGCTTGCTAAATATATGAAAAGGCCTTCCGCTTTCATCGTATTTTAAAGTGGCGCTTTGAAAGTTCATGCCTTTATTTGATTTGCCAAAATCTCCCACCTCACTTCACTCCCGAAGCCTTCATAATAAATGTAACAATGGGCTCAGGATTGGGCAAACTGTGTGGATGATGCTTTACACCAGGTTTGTGAATCACCGTAATGTTTCCGCCAGCCGCTTTTATCCGTGCTTCAAAAGGCGCTGTATTTTCATCAACTGGCACTACTTCGTCGGCATCGCCCACTACGTGCAATAGTGGTATTTTTAAACGTGCAATTTTTTCCGCATTGTCTAACGGGCTTCCTTTAAACTGTACAATTTCTTCATCGCTGCCAAGTCCATAATCTTTTTTAAAAGTTTCCCAGTCGGCAGCACTGCCGGGGCCTTTTCCTTTGCCGCCCGGCCAGCTCTTTAAATCCAGCACCGGTGCATCGGCATAAATGGCGTTTACTTTTCTTTTATTCGCCAATGTCCAGTTGTATATATACACGCCTCCGCGGCTCATCCCCTCTAATGTCATTTTTTTATTCAATCCTGCGCGCCGCATGTACTTGTAAAAGCGGTTCCATATTGCTATTGCCTGCTTGTTCCCGAACAGTTCTGCCACATCGCAATACACAATGTGAAAGCCGCGCTCAAGCAACGCAATATCCGCTTGAGGTTCGTGTCCCCAAAACCGGGCACGCCATACCCATTGCCGCTCGTCATTAGTAATTTTAGGTTTAACTATTTTACAGGCACGTTCATTAAAAATAAAATCGGCGCATTCATATCCATAAAAAGAACTGAGTTGTTTTTCTTCTTTAACAGCTTTAAAAATATCAAATGGCGCCGACGACTGTACAATGGTTTCATACGCACGTTCTGCTATCAGCTTCATTCCTGCTGCATCGGGATGCAAAGAATCGGGAAACAAATATTGTTTATCGGTGAGCCAACTGTGCAGGTCGAGCACTTCACATTTTTTTTCGTATGCGAGTTGTTGAATAAGGGGAATGATCTGTTGCACGATCACTTTATCAGAATGCTTTAGTGTATCTTTCAGATAAGATGGTACCGGCAGCATAAGCAGTATTCTTGAAGCAGGCTGTACACTTTTGATCGTATCGATCAATGCGGCATAATCTTTTTTAAAATGCTCGGCTATCAAAAAGCGGTTGACCGCCCTGCTATCGTTTGTTCCTAATTTTATCAACACAATATCCGGCTTGCTGCTCAGTGCTTTTGTAAAAGCCGTTGTTTGCATATAAGGGTTATCTCCCTTCAATGCCGTAGCGCCGCTCACTCCAAAGTTGAACACTTCATATTTGTCTCCCAGCATTTGCTGCAATTGCGCGGGGTAAGTATCTGTTTGCGGATTTTTGAGCATATGCCAGCCAGCAGTAATGCTGTTGCCAATGCAGGCTACTTTTATTTTAGAAGACTGGGCTATTAAACCGGCAGGACAGAGCACAATAATGAACAAGATTATCTTTCTTTTTATTGCAGTAAATATTGGGGCGATCATGTTGCAAAGTAAGGGAAAAGGTGAAAGGTTTGGCGTTTAGTGCTTATCGTTTATTGAGACTTCAAACTACAAACACTAAACGCAAAACTTCTTGCCTGCTGATGGCTTTCCCACCATATCACACGTTTGCGTGAATTTGTTAACCGGGCGCGATTAAAGCATTATTTGTCGATCTTGCAGCAATCAACAAAATTGCTATTATGACTACAAACCGCAGAAATTTCTTGCGTAATATTTCGCTGGGCGCTGGTGCGCTTGCCGCTGCCAATTCCTCTTTTGCCTTTGAAGCCAGTGACGAACAGATGGAGCGCTCCGCTGCGCATGAACAGAACAAACAACGGTTCAACATGTGTGGGTATGCCGCACCTAAGCTGGATGTTGTGCGTGTAGGTGTTATTGGACTGGGTATGAGGGGCGGTGATGCTGTGGGAAGATTGAGCTATATAGACGGATTGGAAATAACTGCACTGTGCGACAAACTTCCCGACAGAGTAGCTGCGGCACAAAAAACACTGGAAAAAAGGGGACGACCCAAAGCGAAGGAATACAGTGGCGAAGAAGGCTGGAAGGCGCTGTGCGAAAGCAACGACGTGGACCTTATATATACTCCTACTCCCTGGTATTTGCATGCTCCGATATGCATACATGCTATGAAGAACGGCAAACATGCTGCTACCGAAGTAAACGCTGGTTTAACAATAGATGAATGCTGGGAACTGGTAGAAACGTCGGAAAACACAAAAAAGCATTGTATGATGCTTGAAAACTGCTGTTACGACTTTTTTGAACTGCTTACTTTGAACATGGCACGGAACGGCCTATTTGGAGAATTGCTTCATGCGGAAGGTGCTTATATACACGACCTGAGCAAAGACTGGCTGTTTAATAAAAAGGCGTATGTAGATATGTGGCGTTTGAAACAAAACTATCTTCATAACGGTAACCTGTACCCTACTCATGGATTGGGACCGATTGCCCAGTGTCTTAATATTAACCGGGGCGACAAAATGGATCACCTGGTAAGCATGAGCACCAACGATTTTACACTAAACAATCTTGCCAAAGAAATGGCTGCCAAAGATGCTTTCTTCAACGAATTTGTTGATAAGCCCTACCGCGGCAATATGAACACCACCATCATCCGTACCAATAAAGGCAAAACGATGATGCTGCAGCACGATGTTTCTACACTGCGCCCCTACTCACGCATTCATTTACTGAGCGGCACAAAAGGGATTGCACAAAAATATCCTGAGCCGGAAAAAATAGCTTTCGGTCACAAATGGATCAGCAAAGAAGAGTTGGACGGATTGTATGAAAAATATACACCGCCTATTGTAAAACACATTGGCGACATTGCAAAAGAAGTGGGCGGACATGGTGGAATGGACTTTATTATGGACTGGCGCCTGATTGACTGCCTGCGCAACGGGTTGCCGCTCGACCAGGATGTATACGACGCTGCTGCATGGAGCTGCATATTGCCTCTGAGTGGAAGGTCGGTTGCCAAAAAATCGCGCACGGTAGATATACCTGATTTTACAAGAGGTGCATGGCAAAGCAATAAACCTGTTAGCCTTACGCTGGAAGGCGGCGCTACTACGGGCGTAAGAAAATAGCGTAAGCGAAGTTTACATCATAAAGCATCGGCATTGTGCCGGTGCTTTTTTGTTTGGGGTTGGGGGAGTTTGGAGTTTGTTGTTACCGCGTCATGCCGAGCGAAGCCGGGGCATCTCCAGCCAAATAATAAGGTAGCCGAATAATTTAACGAGGCTCATAATTCCCGGGGGATGTTTCACTCGCTGCGCTGCGTTCGACATGACGTGGAGGTGGGCGGCTGCTCGCACTTCCCTTCGCGTCATGCCGAGCGCAGCCGAGGCATCCCCTGCCGCTAGTGAACGCAAATCAGTTTATCATCTGCTTCAACTCATACCGTTTACCCGCCGTTGTTTCAACTGTTATTTCTTTTTGTCCGTATCGTATTTTGCAGCTACCCCCCTTTTTAGAAAGCAGCGATGCGCCTGCGAGCTTTCCGCCTTTCCATTTAATATCCAGTTCAAAACCGCCCCTGGCACAAAGTCCTTTCACCTCTCCCTCTTTCCATGCCGAAGGCAGGGCCGGTAACAGTTCAATAAATGCTTCATGACTTTGCAGCAACATTTCGGCTATGCCGGCTGTGCCGCCAAAGTTACCATCTATCTGGAAAGGCGGATGCGCGCAAAACAGGTTGGCGTAGGTGCCGCCGCTGTTGGTCATTTCCACGCCGGTTACCTGTACCGGGTTCAACAGGCGGTTCAGTAACGTTAATGCATGGTCGCCGTCGTGCAATCGTGCCCAGAAACTGATCTTCATAGCCAGCGACCAGCCGGTCCCGCCATCGCCGCGGGCTTCGAGCGACTTGCGGGCTGCGGCCGCCAATTGCGGCGTTTGATAATAAGATACCTGGCTGCCGGGGTATAAAGCAAACAAATGCGACACATGGCGATGGTGAGGCTCTTTTTCAGGAAATTCTTTTGCCCATTCCATCAACCGGCCGTCGCTGCCAATGGCAGGGTCTGGCAACTGCGCTTGTGCCGCCGCAATTTTTGTGATGGTTTCATTTTGTATGCCCAGTGCCTGCGCCGCCAGTAAGGTATTCTCAAACAAATTGTGGATCACCTGGTGATCGTGCGATGGTCCCATGCTAATGCTGCCGGTGCTGCCATCGGGTGCTTCAAAGGTATTTTCGGGCGAAGCCGCAGGGCCTGAAATCAATTTGCCGGTTGCGGGGTCCTTCACCAGCCAGTCGAGATAAAAAGCAGACGCACCCTGCAACATAGGGAACACTTTGCGTAAATAATCTTTATCTAACGTAAATGCATAATGTTCCCACAAATGCTGGCTCAGCCAGGCGCTGGCGCCCACATGCAATCCCCAACTGGGGTGCTCGCCCGGAGCAGTAAAGCCCCATACATTGGTGATAGGATGCATTACCCAGCCGCCGGCATGATAATGCGTTTTAGCTGTTTTTTCTCCCGGTTCCTTCAGCGATTCTATCAGGTCGGTCAGTTGTAAATGACTTTCAGATAAATTGCCTACCTCTACCGGCCAATAGTTCATCTGCACATTTACATCAGTATGGTAGTCGCAGTTCCACGGCGTTTGAATTTTATTGGCCCACATGCCCTGCAGGTTGGCGGGCAGGCTGCCTTTTCTCGAAGAAGACAATAACAAATAACGTCCGTACTGAAAATACAGGCTGTACAAATATTGTTCGTTCTGCGACTGTTTGTTTTGTACCAGCAGTTCATCGGTGGGCAACTTAGCACCGGCATGACCGCCGAGGCGAAGGCTTACACGGCTCATAAATCCCGAAAAATCGGCTACATGATCTTTCCGTATCTGCGCATAAGGCTTAGCGATAGCTGCTGTTAAAGTTTTTGCAAGCTCTGCTTTATAATTGGCATTGGTATAATCAGGATAATGCAGGCGATAGTTGGTAGCTGAACTAATGATGAGCGTAACTTCATTTGCCTTGCTTATTTCAAGTGTGTTGTCTTTTACCGAAAGCTTTCCGCCCTTTAGCACGGGCACCACTTCTACTGTATACAACATACCGTCTCCTCCTGCGCCATTGTTCATCACGCCGCTCATGCTCAGCCTGTCTTTAAGAGCGGTGGTGTTAAATCTTTCAGGACGATCCATACCCATTGCAAATGAAATGCTGCCGGGTTTGGAAGCAGACAAATGCACTACCACCACCTTATCGGGAAAACTGGCAAAAACTTCTCTCTTATACTTTACGCCTTCCTGATCGTATTGCACCGTTGCCACGCCGTTGATCAAATCAAGGTCGCGATAATAATTAGTATATGCTGAAGACTTTTTAAAATCGAGCCACAAGTCACCCATGGTTTGAAAACATCCGAACGGAACAGTGCTGCCGTTGCCGTGGCCAGAACCGGCGCCTTTGCATATCTGTGTTTTGTTGGTAAGCTCTGTTGCTTCTTTATACTTGCCGGCAAACAGCAGGTTCCTTATTTCTGCAAGCGATGCAAAGGCATCGGGATTGTCATTATCTGCCACACTGCCGCTCCACAAGGTTTTATCATTTAGTTGCAAACGTTCTTTATTTACATCGCCAAACACCATAGCGCCGGTAAACCCATTGCCAACAGGCAATGCGCGCAGCCATTCGGGGTCATTCTTCCATCCTTCGCTCACATCTTTAACAGCAGCATTGGCGGGTTGTTTGTACCACAGCTTCAGGTTGTTATTTTGTGCAGAAGCATATACCGACAAAAACAACAAACCGAGGAACATTATTTTCTTTATCATTAGATATACATTTTATACAACCGCATTTACTCAAACGGGTTATAAATTCAAATATATTGATACCGGCTTACAAGTTTTTCAAGTGCAATATCTTTTTATTACGCAATTGTTGTTTTTAACATTGAAAGAAGCCGCTCCAGGAATGAAGCGGCCGAATTAAACTAACTGCGTATAGAAAGTTGAAAATACAATTCGTCAGTACCCGTCGTTTTGCTTCAGTTCCGGTTGGTTCCTGTCTATTTCGGTTTGAGGAATGGGCCAAAACTGGTATTTATCTTCATACTTGGTTTTAATATTGGGGAACAGGGGGTTTGGCACAAAACCATTCAGCTTTTCTGTGGCAATGCCCCACCTGCGCAAATCGAAATAGCGAATGCCTTCCAAAGCAAACTCCACTCTTCTTTCGTGCCTTATTCTTTCACGCATTTCATCTTTTGAAAGCCCGGTGGGTAACGCTGGCATACCAGCCCTTTCGCGTACCTCGTCAATAGAGCTATAGGCGTTGGCAGGGCCATTGGCTTCATTCTCTGCTTCTGCATGCATCAGCAACACATCGGCGTATCGCAGCAGCACAAAATCGTTATCGCCCAAGGTACCATAATCGGGATTTACCAATGCGGGGTCAAGCCATTTTTTAACGGCATAATATCCATCTATCCAGGAATCTTTACCGGGAGTTGCCACTGCCAGGTCGCCTGTAAAGGGCCAACCGCTCGAAGCCTTGGTGTCGCCGGGAAAGAAAAACGTCATGCGCATCCGCGGGTCCCTGTTTGTATACGGATTGGCAGGGTTGTAATCGGTACCCGGCTCGTCAATCATTTTACCGGTGCTGGTTTCGTACTCATCAATCAGGTCTTGCGTACCCAATGCGCCTTTCCAACGATGCAATGGAACAGCCAGTCCGTTGTCCTGGTGCGATACATTGGGCAACTGGTATTTTACAGAGAACATAATTTCCTTGCTGCTGTTCTGCGCCGGCTTGTAAAAATTGCCCATATAATTATCATACAAACTAAACATGCCTCCATCAATGATCTGTTTTGCCAGCGCCGCAGCTTCGGGATATTTTTTCTGGAAAAGCAATACACGCACTTTCCAGCCTTGTGCCGAACCTTTTACCGCATGACCGTTACCGTAAGAATCGTCGGGCAGGGCTGCAATTGCTTTATCGAGATCGTCGTTTACCAGTTGCAACACTTCGTCCCTGGTGGACTTTGCTTTCTTTTCGCGGAAGTCGAGGCTGAACGGGTCTTCGGTGGTGATGACCACATTGCCGTATAACTGCGCCAGCCAGAAATAATTGAATGCTCTCAAAAAATAGGCTTCGCCTTTGTAACGATCCAGTTTTTCGCCGGTAAGCACTTTTTCAACATTGGCAAGAAAATAATTAATAGCAGCGATGGCTTTGTAACTGTTCTCATAATAAGAATATACATAATCGCCGGACTGTGGCGTAATGCCGGAGCTTAATGCAGCCTGCCCGCCGCCATAATTGTATTGCCCGTAAGAATTGTCGGTAAAATTATCCCAGGCATATATCTGGAACTGCGAGGTGGAATAACCGCCACCACCGGCATATAAAAAATTATAGCAGGCGGTTAACGCATAATCTGCATCGGCTTCTGTTTTCCAGAATACAGTGGTAGAAGGTTTATCGCGTGGCGATACATCCAGTATATTTTTTTTGCAGGAACTGATCATGAGCGAGATAAAAATCAATCCGCACATGTATTTATATATAAATTTCATATCGGCGTGTTTTAGGAAGTTAAAATTGTACGGAGGCTCCGAACGTAAAGGTTTTGATCTGCGGGAAGGTTACATAAGAACCGCTCGAACTGGTACGCTCCGGATCGAGTCCCGGGAATTTGCTAACAGTAAATACGTTGTCGCCAACAAAATAGATGCGCAAAGATTTGGCTCCCACTTTGTTTATAATGTTTGGAGCAAAGCTGTAACCCAGTTGTATAGCACGCAAACGCATAAACGAAGCATCCTTCAGGAAATAAGTAGAGGCATAGTTCTGTATAGGTGCGTATCCATCCGCTACGTATATCTTGGGCATAGTGGTGCTTGGATTTGTAGGCGTCCAGCGGTTTCTCCAATCGGTTGTTGGCACCGATCCCTGGCGAAAGGGCTCAGCACCCCAGCCATTTACATAAATTTTTTGTCCTTCCGATCCGTATAGCTGTGCTGTAAAATCAAACCCTTTCCATTTCAGTCCCAAATTGAATGAATACTGGAATACAGGATACCTGCCTTTAACGTACGTACGATCGTCGGTTGTAATTTTCTTGTCGCCATTTACATCTTTAATGCGTATGTCGCCAGGTGTAGGTGTAACGGGCTGAGGAGGTGCGTTGTCGATTTCCTGCTGGTTTTGGAAAATACCATCCCATACATACATGTAAAATTCATCGAGTGCTTTACCTTCTTCGCGTATAGAGTTGCTGCCAATATCGCGCGAACCGTAGTTCACCAGTTTGTTTTTATAGGTTTGAAAATTGGCGCTTACATCATACGAAAAATCTTTGCTGATGTTATCCCTGTATCCAATTAAAAATTCCATGCCCTTGGTTCTAAGTGTTCCGTTATTAATAGTGGGCGCGCCAAGTCCTAACCATAATGGAACCTGTGACGGACGGAGAATGTCATAGGTATATTTGTCGAACCAGTCGGCAGTGAACGTCAATCGGTTATTCAATGCCGTAAGGTCAACACCGATATCCAGTACCCTTGTTGATTCCCATACCAGCGTAGGATCTACGAGTGTTCCTGCCGAAAAACCAGGCTGAACAGCGCCGCCAAATGCATAGTTCCGAAGATCGAGCGTGGGTTGGTAGGGATAAACAGATAACTCGGCCTTGGCAGGATCGGTAATAATATTCTGGTTTCCCACAACGCCCCACGAGCCTCTTAATTTAAGATCGTTGATCCAGGTTACGTTCTGCAAAAACGATTCTTCAGATAAACGCCATGCGGCCGAAAGTGAATAGAAAGTACCCCAGCGTGTATTGGCAGGCAGGCGCGAAGTTCCGTCGCGGCGAATACTGGCACCAAACAAATACCTGTCTCTGAAATCATAATTCACATTGCCGTAAAAAGAACGGATGGCCCATTCGGATGAACTGCCGGCATTAGACTGCCCATCGGCGGGTCCGCCGTCTAACTCCCTGATAAGATTGGTGGGAAATGCATTGCGGGAAGCGCTTACAAAGCTGAAAGTATTGTACTCCTGCTGTGCGCCTGCCAATGCTCCGAGCGAATGCTCTCCGAACTTTCTTTTAAAGTTGAGTTGGCTGTAGAGTGTACCGTAAATATTATCCTGTCTTCTTACACTCAAACCGGGACTTCCTACATCCAGGGTGCCAGCGGAACTCATATCACTGTAATAAAACATGGGAATGATGGGGCGGAAATCGCTGTTCTTTATTGCCGAAAACGACGCACCTCCCCTGTTCTCCCATTTCAATCCATCTATAATTTCTACATCTACCGACAAGTTTCCCTGCGCATAATAATCGAGCGTTTGTATGCGCACATCTTCCGTAGCAATGGCAACCGGGTTTTTATTGTTCAACTCGTTGCTGTATGCCTTTTTGATCCATTTTCCATCTTCTGTGCGTGGTGGATACAAGGGCGATTGAGCCAGCGTGGAAAGGAATATATCGCCGCCGCCTGAGCGTGGCGCTTTGCGATTGCCATAACGCATTTGTATATCGGTACCAATGGTAACTCGTTTGTTGAGCTTGGAAGAAATACCAATGCTGGCAGTATACTTTTTATATTCAAACCCAATCATGGTACCTGGCTGATCGGTAATGCCAAAACCAATATTGTAGGTAGTACCATTGGCACCGCCACTTAAATTAAGAAAATGGTTTTTAGTATACGCAGTTACAAACACATCGTCGAGCCAGTTGTGGTTGGGATATTTTATTCTGTCGGTAGCATTGCGGTACAGATCAATTTGTTCCTGAGTGTACAATGGCTGCAATCCTGAGTTGGTACGTGCTTCGTTAGACAGCTCCATGAACTCGGCAGAGTTGGTAATGGTTTCGGGTAGCTTCGCTGTTCTGGAAATGCCGAGATTGAAATTATACTGCAATGAAAATCCCGATTTTCCTCTTTTGGTAGTTACCACAATTACGCCATTGGACCCCCTGGTGCCATACATGGCAGTTAATGCAGCATCCTTTAAAACAGAAATAGATTCTATATCATTCGGATTTAATGCAGTCAGGCTACCAGGAACTCCATTCACAATTACCAGGGGTTCGTTACCCGCAGTACTAAACGTAGTAATACCGCGTATGCGCAATTGCATGCCTTCGTTACCAGGCTCTCCCGATCCCTGCACTACCTGCAAACCAGGCAGCTTGCCCTGCATGAGCGTTACAGGGTTGGTGGCTACCCTTTCGTTCAGCTCTTCGCCCGAAACAGTGGCAACGGCACTGGTGAGCTTGCGTTTTGATTGAGAGCTGTAACCTACCACTACCACTTCCTGCTGCTGGTTTACGGCAGCCTTCAGTACCACCGGCAGTGTGGCATTTGCTTTTACGCTTATTTCCTGGTTCTCCATTCCCACGAAAGAGAATACAAGCACCTTTGAAGAATTTTCGGGTACGCTAATCGTGTAGTTGCCATTGGCATCGGTTGTAACGCCGGATAAAGTTCCTTTTACAATTACCGACACGCCTTCCATGGGGTTGCCATCGGCATCGGTTACACGTCCCTTTATTTCAATGGGTGGTGGCGGTGCAAGCTCCTCTGCTTTTTTTACTTCGTTCGGCACCTGCTTGTTGCTCACAACAATGGTATTGCCTACTATATTATAGCCCAATGGCTGGTTGTTAAAACAGAGTATGAGCGCCTCCGTTAGTGTGGCTTTCTTAACATCAATGGTTACCGTTTTAGCGCGCTGTAAGCCGTCTTCGTCGAAAAAGAAAACATAGTCGGTTTGCCGCTCTATCATCCTGAATATCTTTTCAAGCGACAGATTTTTTCCGGAGAGGGTAACTTTCTGGGCATAACTGTTTGCTGAAACCTGCAGGCAGAATGCCAGTAAAAAGAGTGTCAACAGTTTCATAATACGCAGCGTTTTGGCGAATGGAAGCCCCTGCCGCAATGGGAGCTTCACAAAAGCAGTTAAATACATACCTTTGATTGTTTTGGGTTAATGAATATTTATCCGCCAATGGCGGAAGCAATCCTCGAAAGTTGTTTTTATTGGTTAGCCTGAAATTTTCCCGGGAGTGGTACCAACACTTCCGGTTTTTTTGTTTTATGGGGTAACAGTTATTTTTCTTCCTTCTATCCTGAAACGGATATTATTCAACTCAAGCATTTTCAGCACATCCTGCAAGCGACTGTCTCTGGCTATTTTTCCGCCGAACCGCCTGTTGGGGATGGCTCCTTCGTAAACGATCTCCACATCGTACCAGCGGGCAACCTGCCTCATTACCTGTTCTATAGGCGCTTTCCTGTCAAACTGAAAATATCCTTCCTTCCAGGCAATTACTTCTTCCACATCCACGCGTTTGTGAACTTCCAGCGTTTCTTTTTGCAGGCTCGCCTGTTCGCCTGGCTGCAACAATGTATTTGCCTTGCTGTTCTTTATCCGCACACTCCCTTCCAGCAGGGTTGTTTTTACGGCAGCTTCATCGGCATAAGCCATAATGTTGAAATGCGTGCCCAGTACTTCCACTTCACCGGTATTGCCGGCGGCATGCAGGATCTTTACTAAAAAAGGTATTTTTTTACGATGCTCACTGCTATGCATAGCTGCCACTTCAAAATAGCCTTCGCCGCTCAACTCCACTGTTCTTACATCGCCGGAAAACGACACCGGAAAACGCAGCGAAGAAGCTGCATTCAGCCATACTTTCGTGCCGTCTGCCAGTATCAGTTTGTATTGCCCGCCCCTGGGAGTAGTGATGGTATTGTAAGCAGGCGCTTTTGTGCCGCCTGTTTGCTGATACGATAACTGCCCGTTGAGCTTGATTACTTTCGTATTTCCCTGTTGGGCAAGATCGCCGTTGCCCGCTTCGTCCAGCACCACTGTTTGTCCGTTTGCAAGCGTGAGTACCGCTTTATCACCGCCCGGCTCAATCATCTTAGCACCTTTTTTATTGTTGGACTGAACAGCTACGGCATCATTGTTATGCCCAAGCCAGAGCCAGGCAGAGAAGGAAAGACAGATCAGCACCGCTGCGGCAGCAGATAATTTCAACCAACTGAATTTGCGGATACGGGCACTGCCTTCATTGTCTTCGATACGCCGGTTGATGACACCGGCATTCTTTTGAAGCACTGTCTGCAACTCGTCTTCGGAGAAGCCGGCATTATCTGCTTCTTCATCCAGCAACTGATTGAAAAATGCCAGCCGCTCAGGGTCGTTCTCTTTTGCCAACCACTGCAGCACGGCTTCCGACTCTTCGGGCGTACATTCGTTCCTGAGATATCGTTGCAAAATTTTATTGTCAGGCGTAAAGTTGTCCAAAGCTTTTTCTTTACGACGAACGGGAATGAAAGATCATCTGCTCTGGTGAAATCTTTTTTTAGATTTTTTGTACGGATTGAATCCGTCTTTACAACATGTGGCCGGGCCGGTACGGGCAGGTCGATGGCTCTTGTCGTTTTTTAAAGAATAAAGGTTTCCAACCTTTGGAAAGTTGAAACCTTGCCGTTGCTGTTGTCTACAACCCAAACATGAAATACAAAAGACAGCCGAGCGTGGCTGTTTCTTTATTGGCAAGCAGGCATTCGCGTACCGAACGGGTGGCTTTTACAATATGATCGTTGATGGTTGAAGTAGAAATGCCGAGTAGGCGGCTTACCTCGCTGTAAGACCTGCCTTCCATTTTGCACAGGCAAAATACCTGGCGGCGCTGCGGCGGCAATGCATCTATTGCTTTGCGAAAAACAGAGGCAGATTCATTGCTGAATAGCTTTTCTTCGATGTGTGTATAGACAGAGGAGGAAACTTCTTTCACCCGTTCAAAAAGCACCCTGTCGCGGTGCAGCTTCCTGAAAAAATCCGTCACTTTATTTTCGGCTATCCGAAACAGGTAGCCTTTAAAGCTCTGGTGAACAACAATGGTTTCTCTCTTCTCCCATATCAGTACAAAAATCTCCTGCAAAATTTCTTCTGCTACTTCCTGTATTTTAACCAGCCGGTATATATTGAGAAATAGTTTCTTACTATAGAGATGGTATAGCTGTGTAAATGCAGTTTTGTCGCCGGTTCTAAGCAGGCATAGCAACTCCTGTTCATCATATTTGCTGGCAATCGGCATAGTTTGGTTTGACTATTTGGATCAATAGTGACATCAAATATCGAAAAAAAAATCAACTTCAAAAATCAATGTTATGACTGCACCTGCCGGGCACATTCGCTTTACAAAGTCAACCGCAGGCTGCTGATGCAGCTACCCTCCATGCATAAACGAATATTTTTTTGATTTTGCAAGGCTTGGCAAAAAGAGTTTTTCTTAAAAAAGACATGCAGCAAAAAACGTCATTGCATTGTCTGGTAAACTGTAGAACAAACACGGTAATTGCAATGCAAGTTGATGCGCAATTTTTTCTATGAAAAATAAGCCTTAAATTTGCCCGCAGAATTACTCTATTAAGAAACAGACAGCTAACAGATGAAAAAATACCTCCTTCTCTTAACGGGTTGTGTATTAACTACAACCATTGGTTACTCCCAGGATTTACTAGGTTTAGGCACCGGCAACTACGCCGGGATAACAGGCATGACGCTGAACCCTGCAAGTATTGTCGACAGCCGTCTTAAATTCGACATTAACCTTATCGGCATCAGCAACTACTACTCCAATAATTATTTGTCTGTAAAAAGAGATGCTTTGGTAAGAGGCTCCTTTTTTAAAGACAAGTATAAAGACTGGTCATTGGTGCAGCGCGACCTGCTGGAAGAAAACAGGTTGGGCGCTAATGAAAAGGTGAACTTTCGTTTAAACAACCGCGTTATAGCACCGGTTTCTTTCATGCTTACTACAGGAAAAAAATCGGCAATTGCATTAAGCATTACTAACAGGACAGGTGTAACCGTAGAAAATTTAAACCAGGACTTTGCCAGGCTGGCTTACAATTCGTTTAACGATGCCAGCATGTACAACCGCAATATAGACCTGAGCGGGATTAACATGAATGTGCTGAACTGGATTGATATTGGCTTTACCTATGGGCGGGTATTGCTAGACAGGGACAAACACTTTTTAAAAGCAGCATTTACTGCCAAGTATATAGGAGGAACTGCGTCGGGCTACTTCCAGGCAGACCAGCTATCGTTAAGCTTTTCCGACAAGAATACCATAAATGCCAACACGCCGTATGCACAATATGGACATGGAGAAAAATTAAGTCTTGACATGTTCAAATCGGCTTCGCTGCGATCGCTACGCCCCGAAGCGGAAGGGTTTGGATGGAATGCGGGCATTGTGTATGAATACAGGGGAAAGATCGACAAGTTCAAATACCTCACACCTGAGTCGGAAGAAAAAGTTCGGAGAGATGTAAACAAGTATGCATTCAGAATTGGATTTGCCATTATGGATGCAGGCAGACTCACTTTTAATAAAAGCAATCTGAACAACGATTTTTCGGCCGCCATCAACGACTGGTATCTGAAAGATTATAAAATAAGAAGCATTAACAGTGTAGACAGCATGCTGTCTGACAGGGTTAATTATATTGTTCCCGGTAAAGAAAACTATTCTGTAGCATTGCCAACGGCGTACAGCGCGCAAATTGACCTGCACCTTGCAAAAGGATTTTACCTGAATGCGATGACTTATCAGCCATTCAACCTGATGAAAGCGGACAGAAGGATGCGAGTAGAAGGCGCCTATGCACTGACGCCAAGGTTTGAATCGCGCATATTCGGCATGTATCTGCCTGTTACCTACAACAAGTTTGATGAATGGAATGTTGGCGCAACCATTCGCCTGGGACCAATTTATTTTGGCTCGGCTAATCTGGGCTCGTTGTTGTTTAACAATAAAACCAAAACGGCAGACATACATGCCGGGCTGCGCATCCCGATTACTTACGGCAGTCCTTCCCGTGTAGCCAAACTGTTTGACAAGATCACAACAAAGAAGGATACAACTGTGCTTGCTGCCAAAGCGACTGCAGCACCGGTTGTTGCTACAAGCCAACCTATAACAAAAGAAAAAGACACCGTATTGGCGAAGATGGACGCTGAGTTGCAGGCCTTGAAGGCAAGGCTGCATGAATTGGAAAAGCAGCGACTGATTGATTCTGTAAGACATGTGTACCAGAATCAACCGGCAGAGCGGGAAACACCGGTAACAATTACCATTAACAACTTTGCGGGTGCCGGAACCTCATCGGTAAAAATAGACACCGTGGTAAAAACCAATACCCGCCAGGTAAAAATTGCCCGCGATACGGTTGTTACTTATAAGCAAGACACAGCGCTTGCAAAACAACTGGCGGCTTATCAACAATATGTTGATACGCTGAACCGGCAAAAAAATGCACAGGTAGATACCTTGCTGCGTATACTAGCCGAAAGAGAAATCCGGTTGCGCGATATGGAAAAGAAAAAAGCAATGCTGAAAGACAGCAGCCATGTGCAACAAGACACGCTGTCAATAAAAGCTGCACCGGTAAAAGAGAAAAAAGAAAGAAGGAGAAAGAAGGAGAAGCCGGTAAGCGACAGCAGCGCAGTTCAAAAAAAGCTAAGTGATACTTTACTATTAAAAGAGGCTGCACGGGTGCAGCCTCTCGCATATTCAGCTACCGACAGCAGTTACACTGCCTTGCAAAAAGAAATAGCAGCGTTAAAAGAAATGCTCCGGTCTGCAACAGCACAGCCAGACAACACACCCAACGATGTAAAAAAACTGGAAGACGAACTGGCAGGCCTGCGGAATAATATTAACAGCTATCGGTCGGATAATGCCATGCGCAGCAACGCAAACAACAAGGATGTGGAAGAAGAACTGGAACGATTGCGTGACGAGCTGCGCTCATCAAACCGGCAATTATCCGACGGCTACAGCGATGCTCAAAAATTAGAAGATGAGATAGCGCGCCTGCGCAGCGAGTTGCGCATCTCAAACAACCAGCCCCCTGCTCCCATTGTTATTCAGCCTGCACCACAAACTTCTTTTAACCCGGCGCAACTGCTAACACCGGCCGCCATTGTGGCAAGCAGTGCGCAGCAACAACAACCGATCGTTATACGCGATACTGTGTACATTAAAGAAACGCCGGCTAACGTGCGCCCAACGGCAATGGCAGATACAGTGGTGGTAAGAGATACCGTAGTGGTACAAAAAGAAATAGCCAAAACAAAAACGATTGATAATACAAGGGACCATTTATTGACAATGCAGCTTGAAAAAATATTGTTTAAAGTAAACCAGGTAACCATACAGCCGCTGTACAGAAAGACCCTGAATTTTGTTGCCGACAACCTGAACACATATCCTGAACTGGCATTGCAGATAGATGGCTATACCGATAAAACAGGCACGCCGGCTATTAATGAGCGCCTCTCACTGCAAAGAGCAAACGCGGTAAGAAGATATTTGCTTAACCGGCATGTGCAACCAGACCAGCTTCGGGTACAACAACATGGTGCGGACGAACCTATAGCCGACAATACCACCAGTACCGGGCAGGCGCTGAACAGGCGTGTTGAACTGAGGTTTAAGCGGAAATAAGGGGGAAGGTGTAGGGCGTAGGGGGTAAAGGTCTGAAGCGTATCACGTGATATTGTGGTTTTGTAGTTGCTGATCCTGATGGATATGAATTGAATGAGCTTGGTATGCAGCATTGCTATTGCCCTGCTGCAATTATCAATTTTAGTTAGGTAAAATGTTTTACCGCGAGTAATCAGTCCGAAACCATCAGGGGTTGGAAAATTTTATTTAACAACTATGCTGCTATTTAAAATTGCTGCCAGTTTGTTCCGTCGCTTACCAAATGAACTGCCGAATTGTTCGGCAGCGAGGTGGTAGAGGTGCCCGAAGTGTTAAGATAAGCGCTGATCGTTTTGGTGCCCGTGGTGCCTGGTCTTTTAATATGGTATTCCCTGCCAGGACAAGAACTGGCTGCCGGCAAAGTAATAGCAATGGTAACATTTGCTGAACTTAATACAACATAGCTATGTGTTTCATCGAGCGTTATGTTGCCTGATACGGTCGTTATATTAGCAGCCATCGATCCTGCTACATGAAGCGTTGAGTTGGGCGAGGTGGTTCCTATACCCACCCTGCCATCATTACTTCGTATAGTCATAACTTCTGTAGCCAGGTCTGACCCTGTAAACGCGTAATGCCCGTTACCTGCAACGGTGCCATCTGCTTTATAAATGAGTGCCCCATAATCGGTGTCGCTACCACCCAGCCGCCCCCTGAACTGGATTTTCCCCAGTACATCGCCTGCTGCGATATTGGCTTCGGCACCCACCGATCCACGCGACCGGGCAAATAAAACGCCGGGAGCAAGTGAAGCGAAGTCCCCGTTAATACGTTTAAACTGTCCTATAGCATTTGAGCCCTGCACATCCAGCAGCCACGCCGGCGCAGCAGTACCTATGCCTACGTTTCCTCCGGCCAGCAGGCTCATGGAAGGAGCAGAAATTCCATTCCAGCCAAAGTCAAGACGGTTGTTGTCGCTTCCGCTTGCCTGGTGCACATATCTTAGCTGGGCCTCGTTCTTGCTGGTGCTCTCCACCCCCAGGCTAATTACACTGCTGTTACCCGCTGTAGTATTACCCGGGGCCAGGAAATTGGCAACCCTCAGATAGGTTGCAGCAGCATCTGTATTTACATGTAAGGGCGCCGTGGGCGATGCAGTGCCAATGCCCACTTCCCCATCGTGATCAATTAAAAAAACATCCTTGTTGCTATTGGTTCCGTTTGCCGTTGTAAACACGGTAATAGATGAGCCGTGCGCCGAGGAGGTTTGCGTTTCTGTGGCATTTACCCTGAATCCGGCCCCACCGGTAGAATCGACAGCATTGGCAACCTTGAATACGCCCATAGTATTGCCCGACTGAGGATACAACGGAGATGCTTTGGTGCCACGTGCCTTGAACAAAAACAATTGCGGATACTGTGTGTTTGAGTAAGTAACACCCTTGTAGCCGTTCCAGTTGTTTTCATTTTCTAACCTGAAATCGCCGTTGTAAACATGCAACGCGGCCACGGGAGCAGCAGTGCCAATACCTACATTCCCGCTGTTCTTGTTATAAATATTATTCCCCGATAAGGTCCATTTACTGGTATCAAGGGACACCTTCGATCCCTTGGGGTTGATTACAGTTTGTGCTTTACCACAAACTGTAATCAACAGGGCTGTAAACAGTATCGCTGTTCTTCTTTTCATTGTATACTATTACATTAAAGGATGCTGCACGAGTCATTATTTTACCCACTGCACTTCTATTACGTCACCTGCCTGTACCAGGGTAGCCATAGGTGAAGTAAGAGTAAGCACGCCAGCAGCTGTAGTATAATCGGTAGTTGCCAGCAGCTTGGCACCGTTCCTGAACACCCACACTTTAGATGCAGTAGCAGGCATACCGGTAACGTTGTAAGTATTTTGATTGGCAGTGGCGGTAAAATTCTGGTCGCCGCTTTGCAGCAACGATTCACCGGTCACACGCTTCAATGTACCATCGGTCCCAACCACTACCAGGCTATCGGTTGACAGGTTGCCGCTTTGCAACCCTGCAATTTTAAGCGTGTTGCTGGCATCGGTAGTAATGGTGGTAGATTCCGTTAGTGCGCCGCCCAGCTTGACCGAATTACCGGCTTTAGTTAAGCCGTTCGAAAAGGTAAGGGCGTTGAATAGACTGGCCGACGAAATAAACTTTACCTGCCCGGTGGAGGGATTGACCACCATTACACTGTCTGTAGTGTTGCTGCCCGATTGCAAGCCCGTTATGGCCAGGAAATTGGAGGCAGTGGTAGTAATGGTGGTGGCTTCGGTAAGCGCGCCGCCCAGTTTCAGATGCTGACCCGTTTTGGTAATGCCATTATCGGCACTGTTTACATACTTTGACAGCATGGATGCGGTATCGGCATACCGAACAAAATTTGACAAGCTGTCTTTCATTTGCTTGGGCGTAACGTACAATATTGTACTGTCTGCCTTGGTGATGACAGCCGTTGTACTATCGAGCACCCATTTAATAGTACCCTTGTTGTCGATCACTTTAGTGGTTACCTTCTGTGCATTTGCAGCCGTGACCAGGCCGAGTGAAATGCATAGGAATAGTAGGATTTTTTTCATTTTCCGGATTTTTGATTTGTGTTTTAAATAGTTGTTTGAATGAACGGTTGCTTTTGTTTGTCTGTCTGTTTGTTGATTGTTTGTGTTTTATAATAGTTGAACAATTCTGATTTCGTCGCCAACATCGCAGGGCACTTCTGCTGTTATCAAATTACTGCTGCGGGGTGTAAAGGATATTTGCACCCCGTTCCTGTACAGCGATATTTTATTGACATCGGTAATGCTGGCAGGTGTATTAAAAATGGCCTGTCCTCCAAATGCCACTGTTTCCAGACTGCGCAATACTTTTACACCTACATTGGCAAGAGAAGCTTTTTTGATAAGTCCTGTTTGCTGATCGACCACCAGCACGCTGTCTGTTTCCACATTGCCGGTTACAAGCGTTCCTATGATCATATCCCCCCTTACATGCAGCGAAGCGCCGGGGTTGCTGGTACCAATGCCCACTTTCCCGTTTTTGGTAATGCGCACACGCTCCGTATTGTTTGTTTTTAGCAGCAAAGGCGCGCCGTCGGTAGTGCCAATAAAATTTATTGAAGGATCGGTGGCACTATTGCCGGTCAGGTTCCAGGCATTTCCAGACGATGCAGTGGCGCTCAATCTTACCCATTTCTGCCCATCGCAATAGTACATGCCTGGCGTTACGTCGCCGGTGGTTACAGTATCGTATACCAGCATACCATTTACAAAACTGGTTAACGGCGATGGATTGGTGGTGGAGGAAAGTGCTACTCTTGGCAAAAGAAGCCCTTTGTTGGAAGATTGCAGCTCAAGAATGGCATCTGGATTGATAACAGTAGGATTATTGCCTACTTTTAACTGTGCCTGCGAATGAACAGCATATCCTAACATTGCTGTCAGCAACAGTGCCAGGTGTTTAATATGAAGGATAGTTGTTTTCATGCGGCTTGCCGGCTGATCTAAGTTTGCTTATTGCTTTATTAATTTTTGTGCATCTCCTAACCTCGAGCCATCCTGTTTTAACACCTGTATGATGTAAGTACTGTTTGCATAGGGCCATATATTGATGGGTACTACGGTAATGGCTGAAGTAATATTGCTTTTAAGTTCGAGTAACCGCTGACCAACATCACTCATCAACAGTATTCGCACATTACCCCGGTAGCCCGTGGCTATGCGCAGGTAAACGTGCTGCTGTTGGGTTACGGGGTTTGGATAGACCATCACTTTTTCGTTGAGACCGCAATTGAGTTGGAAGGCTGCCATGCGTGAATGCCGGGTAGTACCATTATCGTAAATGATCCTGAGCCGGTAGTAGGCTACAAATTCGGTTTGTGCTATGATAACGGTATAACTGTTCTCGTCGGGGAAACGATCTGCGTTCAGTGCAGATACTTCTTTATATTCAACACCGTCTGCACTTTGCTCTACCACAAACCTGTTAATGCCTGCACTGCCGGGTGCTTTCCATTGCAGTTGCACACTGCATTCGCCGGAAACCATACCGGTAAGATCGAAAGAAGACGATAACGGAATGCTGATGCTGGCAATACCAATGGCTGTAATACCGGCCACCATAGTACCCATGAGTAAACTGTTTTCCGTATTGCCGGTGGCAGTTGCAGTACCGCTCAGGTCTATCCAGTGCGAACCATTCCAGCCGGCTAAGCGCAAATCTCTGGCAACAGCAAAGGTGCTCATGTCGGGTATGCTAACGGTTATCTTCAGCCCATGGCCATTACCCGTTGTTCCCACACCCAGGTTGGAATACTCGCCTACCTGCCAATCCCATTGACCAACAGTACTAACGGCAACGAGCGGTGCACTTATAGCAGTAACAGGATGTACGCCAGCATAAGGTGGCGTTAAATCGGTACCGGTACCCGGATCGCCGGGAATCCACGCAGTGGCATAGGCATCGGTATACAATGAAGGATTGGAAATGCTTAACGTTCTCAGGTCTTTACCCGAACCAATGGGAAAAATGAATGGCTCGTTGCCATATTTTTTTACATAACCATTAATATGAGCATTGTCGGAACTGCCGGAGTAGAAAGCGCCATTGGCAGCGCTGAAATAGCCTGGTATGGCTAACCTGTCTGTACCCCAGCCTGCACTGGCGGCTACCGACAAATCGATTGTACCAAAATTAACTGTTTCGAGACCGGAGAAGCAGAAGTTACCCTGAGCAGCAGCAGTAACAGCAGCTATTTGCAGCAAGAGAAAAAAGATATTCCTGCTGTGTTTAACAGGGATAGCTGGTGTATAAAACTCTGTTTTCTCTTTTCTGTGTTTCAAGGGTTATGGTATTGACAAGGTTATGTACAGCACTCAACCTGGCTCATCAAGCCAGTATTGGTATTGCATGCTTTGCTACGCAAACGGAAAAAAACGTTTATACTGTCGTATATCAACGAGGGGTGCGGTAAAATATTTTCTAGCTTGTTAAAATATTTTTAAGAAAATGCAAGGTGTTGACATTTGATAATGATCGTTATTGAATGTCTTTACTCGTCGTTACAATATTATTTTGATCAATATGACCGGAGGGCGGCAATTGATCAAAGCGTGCTATTGTATGCCTGCTCCACCAGGCGCATGGTATAAATGCAATCTTCAACGGAATTGTCTGGCAGCGACTGTTCACCGTTTTTTACCTTGATCATTTCATGCATCGATCCTATAAAAGCATGAGGAAACCAAGATCCGTAAATGGGAAGTTCGTGCCAGTGTTGCAGCGGAGCCAGTATGCATTCAAATTTATCGGGCTTGCCTGCAGGATAATCCAGCAGCAACCCCAGCTTTATTTTGACGGCGCCCTGTGTGCCTTCTATTTTAATATAGGCATCCTGCATTTGCGCACCGTAGTTATGCATGTGATTGGTAAAAATTCCCACACGAACGTATGGACCGTAATTCATAATAATATCCGACCGAACGGCTTGCAATTCCGGCGCAGCAGGATGTTTGGTTGAGTGCGCAAAAACCGAAACAGGATTACCGAGAAGATTTCTTACCAGGTCGATATAGTGAATGCTATGATATAGTATTTCGAGCCTTGGGGCCTTGGTTAAAAAAGGCCATTGCTGCCACGGAGTGTATGTATTTATGTAAACTTCAATGTTGCAAACTTCGCCAATGAGCTTTTCTTTCATTATTTGCCTGGCCATTTGAATATATGGCGCATACCGCAGTTGAAAGTTTACTGCTGCTGTTATATTTTTCCTCCGGCACAATTCCAGTATCTGTTCTGCCTGTTGCAGGTTTTCGCCCATTGGCTTTTGCATTAAGACGAAACTGTTGTCGGGCAAGTTTCCAAGCACATTCACTAACTGGGTGCCTGGCACCGCAATGTCGTATATGCAATTGTTTGCCTGCTGTTGAACCAACTGATCAAGGTTATTGTAAACGAGCGGTAAGTTAAACTCACGGGCAAGTTCACGCGCTTTTTCATGATCAATATCGAAAATGCCGGCTACGGGAATATCTGCAATCTGGTAAGCAGGCAAGTGCGCATTTTTTACAATGCCACCGGCGCCTATGATAACTACCGGACATTTATTATGTATAACAGGAACTTCATAAAGTATATGGTTCAAACGATTCATGCAAATGGTTTAATAACGAGATTTAGAACTGGACGTTGAAAGTTCGGGGTTTTACCGGGAAGTCCGGTTGTTTCTCACCCCCTCTTTTTTATTGGAGGTGTCTCACCCTCCGAAAATCAAGCCACAGGTAGGACAAAACCAGATGTCTCATTCTTCGACATGATAAGCAGTAGTACAAAGCCGAGCATTAGCACAATTGCCTAGCTTTTATTCTACTGTATTCACTCCGACCAAAGCCAGCCCGGCTGAAGCCATTCGAACGAGAGGATTCTCTTTGCCGTGGATCGTGTCTCACGATCCACCCATTACTCCCATCGGTGGGTGGCTCACCTACCGAAAATCAAACCACCAATACAGGTGCATGAACCTCACCAGTAGATAAAGTAAATGATCGATGTACGCCGTCACTTTCATCCAGCTATACCATAAAATGCTTTCGCATTGTGATACAATACTCTTGCCCTCTCCCCATCTTCTGGCAACAGCTTTTGCAATATGCTTCTGTAAATATTCCAAAGCTTTTCATACGATCCGGCTAAGGTAGCAACCGGCCAATCTCCGCCACCAAAACAACGATTGCTTCCAAAAACATTCAACACATATTCAATATAGGGCTCAATATCGGCGGCACTCCAGTTAGCAAAATTTCCAGAAGCAGTACCCTGCCCTGAAATCTTCGCATATACATTGGGGGAAGCTGCTATCTCTTTCATCAGTATCCCCCAGTCTCCAAATTGCTGGCGCGTGGCAATGGGTGGTTGATTGAGATGATCGAGTACCATTGCAAGCGAGGGAACTTTTTCGGTTACTTTAATGGCGGTTTTTAAATGCTCGTTGTTAATGCCCACCACATCATAAGGGATGTTGTAAGATGCCAGTATATTCAAACTCTCCAGCACAGCGGGTTGCAGCAACCACCGGGCATCGGGTTCGTTGTGAATTAAATGACGAACACCTTTAAAATACGGTTCTTTCAAAAACCTGGTTTCAAGCAGTGTGGCTGTTTGTTCGGGGTTGGTTAACGGCAGCCACCCTACCACGCCCTGTATCTCCTGGTGCGCCGCCGCTGTTTGCAACATCAGTGCTGTATCGTCCAGGTTGTTGGCAGCCTGCACCAAAATACCTGCGCTGATGCCGGCACGGTGAAATGAAGGCAACAATTCATCCAGCAAATAGGTACGGTTTAAAATGCTGGTATCGCCATCGAGCCATGAATAGCGAACTTTTTCGAGATCCCAGATGTGGATATGAGTGTCAATGATCTTTTCTGCAATCGACTGTTTCTGCATAGTGTTTTTGTTTAAGGGTTGCCATAATTTTTGAAAGACGATCTGTACAGTGTATTGATTTCCTGCAATGCAATGTGAGCCTTTTGTTCACCCATGAGATACAGTTGTACCGGCAAACCGGCATGATCCTGGAAATACAAGTAACCATTGTACCGGGGACGCACATACGCTCTTTGCAAGGCGGGCAATGTTGCTGTAAAATAGTTCAGGGTATCGCTGTTGTTATCCGCGTCTGTCCATGCTTTCAGATGCCCGGGCTGTCCGCCGGTTTGGGTATATAAACCTGTTTGTATGTGGGGCGATACCAGCCATTCAGCAAACAACAGGGCTTCCTGTTGATTACTGCAAAAAGCCGATACCGCTAACCCCGTTCCTCCTAGCGTACTCTGCAGCCTGCTTCCACCGGCATGCACACGCACCAGGTCTGTATAATGCAGGCGGTGGTTGGCATACCCGCGTTTTGCGTAATTGGAATATCCATAGGCAAAGGGACAATACCAATAATCGTTTGTACCGCTCATCAGCTCCGCCACTGCTATGGGATTGCAGTTGAACATTTTTTTATCCGTCAGCGTCCACAGCTCCTTCATCATTTCCAACACCTGCCTGCCTGTTTCAGCATCAATCACCTCTTCCTTATTTGCAAAGGGTTGTTTGCCCAGTGCCAGGCAAAACATATAAAAATTCATCAGCAAATCTATAGGAATACCAGGAATGGCTACCTTGCCTTTTGCCGCCAGCGCCATTAACTGCTGCCATGTTTCAGGCAGCGCTTCGTTGTGCCGCTCCATCAGATCCTTGCGATAACTGGCAACAGGTGTGGCAGCATCTATGGCAAGCGCCCACTGGTGATTGTTGTAGTGATAGCTTACATGCGATGCCCCTACAGAATGCTGCAACTGATCGTTTAAATAATAAGCAGGCAAATATTCGTCTAAAGGCAAAACGCATTGAGTGGCGGCTGCGCAACCCACCCAGGGATGATCAATGATCAGAAGGTCGTATTCATGCACCAGTTTTTCTAATGGAAAATCTGCAAACTCCTGCAATGTTCGTTTGTGCCAGGTAATGCTGATGTGCGCATACAATTCATTAAACCTTTGAGCGCAGGCTACCAGGGGTGTATAGCCCCTGCTGTGCGCCCAGGTAATTCCTTTCAGTGTTATCTGTTTTGGCATGCTTCTATTTTTAGCTGCGTCAGCAATAAGTGATCGCAAACCATTACGCATTCTTTGTGCTGGTTAAACACTTCAACATATTCGTTTACCAGTCCCATACCGGGCTTTTTGTGCGGCTTCTTTTTGTTTACGGTAATTTTCACGTTGATGGTATCGCCAATATAAACCGGCCTGATAAAACGCAGGTGATCGTATCCGTATGTAAATGCCATTTCATTCACAAGCGATGCCGCCATGCCAATGGCTATGCTGAAGATAAGCGTGCCATGTGCAATGCGTTCTCTAAATGGCTGCGTTTTGCACCACTCTGCATCCATATGGTGAGGGAAAAAATCACCTGTCTGCCCGGCATGCAGTACAATATCGGTTTCGGTAATAGTACGGCCAATGGTATGGCGGCAGCTTCCTTCAATGTAATCTTCAAAATACATTGGCAATTTTGGAATTTGAAATTTGAGATTGGGAATGCGCAGTCATTTATCACATTTTAAACGCCTTCTGTGTAGAAGAAGCCATGCCTTACCTGGTTTTTACAGCCTTCACTTTTAGTCGGTCAGACCGCCGGCCTGCCACAACGCCCGTTCTGGCGGGCTGACCGGACGTTACCACCTTGCCGCTCGGGCAGCGACTGATGAGTAGCGATCGAATCTAAAATTTCAAATCTCAAATCTCAAATCCTCCGGCTTCCGGTATTTTACTGTTTGCAGGTGTTCGCAATACAAAACGAGTTCGCCTTCATTCTTGAATATCTCGTAGCTGGCGCGGTACAAGCCCATGTCTTTGTATTTCGGTTGTTTATCCAAATCGGTTTTGATCGTATAAATGGTATCGTTGATAAACACCGGTTTTATAAAGCGCAGCTTATCGTATCCATAGCTAAACGCATTTATGCAATTGGTAGCTACCAGCCCCAGCCCGGCGCTGAACACAAATGCGCCGGCCACCAGTCGTTTGCCGAATATTCCTTCGTCGCGTGCAAATATTTCATCGGCTACATAAGGGTGCATGTCCAGCACCAATGCATTGAACTGCATGCTTTCGCCTTCGGTAATGGTTCTGCGGATGGAGCGAATGCGTTTGCCAATTTCAATGTCTTCGTAAAACCAGTTTTCCGCATTCCATATAGGGATGTCTTTGTGTTTGGATGGATCGTTGTTGGGATTGGTTGCCATAGTGCATTACTGTTTATTTTGTTATGAGGGTTCGGAAACACTATTGTCTTCAGCAATTTTAAAATTCTAATCAGACAAGGATTCCAAACCTTTGTCAGGCTACAGATCAAACTCATGGTCTATAAGCCCGTTGTGCTCTCCTAACAGTGGAGCGCCTTTGGATGATGTAATGATCTTTTCGTTTACTCTCGCCGGGCAGCGGGTGGTTTTCACTTTTTTTCCGCCGGATACTACATACTGTTCCATCTGCAATAGTTTATATCCTTCGCTGGCAATCAGGTCGTCGTAATCGTACACATCGGCACACCAGATGTCTGCCGGCTCCAGCAGCCGCAGCCAATCGTTGGTATTGCAGGTAACAAATATGTTTTTCAGTATTTCTTTTATCTCATCCCGCCTGTTAAACCATTCATCGGCACGGGTATAGTTTTTCAGCAAATCAGATTGCAGCAGTTGCGCCAGCTTTGTTACGGGCGCCATGGCAATGGCAATAAAGCCATCGGCTGTTTTGTAAATGCCATAGGGCGCAGCTATATAGGCATGCGCACCATTCACCGCACTTCGTTGAGGCATATCCATACCATCGTTAAAAAAACAGGTGAGCACTTCAAACTGGAAATCGAGCAGGCTTTCAAACATGCTTACCTGTATATGCGCTCCTTTATTGGTTTGCATCCTGCTGAACAAGGCAGCGAGTATGCCCTGGGTTAAGTGCGTTCCGGCAATAATATCGGCAACGGCTACCCCCATTGGCACGGGCGGTTGCTGCCGGCTGCCGCTTAAATGCATAATGCCGGATACAGCCTGCAGCAGGAGATCCTGGCCTGGCAGGTCTTTCCATTCGCCGTCGGTGCCATAACCACTGATCTCTCCATATACAATTGCGGGATTGATGCCCGCAACGGTTTCATAATCCAGTCCAATGCGCTCCATTACGCCGGGACGAAAGTTGTGAATCATTACATCGGCTTTTGCAACCAGCTTTTTTATTTTTTGCAGGGATTGTTCTTCCTTAATATCGGCGGTATAACTTTCTTTATTCCTGTTAATGGCATGAAAGATGGTGGATTCTCCGCCTTCCAGCTTCACGTCCGACACATACAATATGCGGCAGATATCGCCTATGCCTGGCCGTTCAATTTTAATAACACGCGCTCCCATGTCTGCCAGCCTTAATCCGGCGCTGGGGCCGGAGAGGAACTGGCTGAAATCGAGCACCAAAATATCGTTGAGTAAATGATCCATAAGCATTACAACAAAGTGGCTTTGATGCGCTCCACGTGTTCACCAATGAATGGCGCGCGCCGGTTGCTTAACAACAATTGTTTATTAATGCGGATAGGACACCGGGTGGTGATAAACTTTTTACCGCTTCCCAGGTCTACCTGCTGTTCCATTTGCAATACTTTATATCCTTCCGACTGTTTCATATCTTTCCAGCTCATCACGGGCATTATCCATAAATCGAGCTCTTTTGCTTTTTGCAGCCAGTAATTTGTGTTTTGGGTGAGCAGGTGCGCTGCAATGATCTCTTTTATAGCGTCGCGTTTTGAAAAAGTTTCTTCTTCATTAAATACCTCCAGGGGTTTGCACTGCAAAGCATGGTTCAGTTCTTTTAACGGCATCATGGCCACAGCAATATATCCATCCATTGTTTTATAGATGCCGTAGGGAGCACTCAGCAATGCATGGGCGTTGTTTACAGATGATCGCTGTGGCATTTTTCCACTTTTGAAATAAGTGGTGAAAAACTCAAACTGAAAATCGATCAACGATTCCAGCAGGCTTAGCTCTATCAGTGCGCCCTCCCCGGTTTTCCTGGCACGCACCAAAGCGGCAATGATGAATTGCACAGCCTGGTTGCCACACAAATAATCGCCAATGCCCAGTCCAAGCGGCACGGGATCGTCTGCCTTGCTGCCGGTTGTATAGGTTAGGCCAGAAAGAGACTGAAGCAGCAGATCCTGACCTGGCTTTTTTTGCCAGGGTCCCTGGTTGCCATACCCTGTGATATGTGTGTAAACAATGGACGGATTAATTGATTTTACCGTTGAATAATCGAGCCCTTTTCTTTGCATTACACCTGGCCGGAAGTTATGTGTAAGCACATGCGCTTTGGCTATCAGTTTTTTTACATACTCCAGTTCTTCTTCGTTGTCGAGATTGGCAGCAAAACTTTCTTTGTTGCGGTTGATGGTATGAAACAAAAGGGAGCTATCGCCCGCCCACAGGTCTTTAATGGCCAGCCGCCTGCCGGCTTCACCCTTTTCAGGATGTTCAATTTTAATCACCCTTGCTCCAAGATCCGCCAGTCTTAACCCCGCACAGGGGCCGGATAAATACTGGCTGAACTCTAATACAATTATTCCCTGCAATGGTAACTGCATCGTATAAAAAATGTTTTCGGTCAGGAGTATGGAAAGCAACTGTGTTTATCAGGGTAGCAGCACAATCGTTTCTCCGGGCTTTGTTTCCAACTGCACAAGGTCTTGCTCAATGTTACGACTACCCGAAGTTCGCTGTATCGTTCCTTTTTTGCCCCAGGGAGATGCTATTTTCAGCGTTCCGCCTTTTTCGCAAAATATGGTCACCTCTTTTATTGTGCCATTGCTTAAAACGGCGCTTACTAAAAAAGCGCCCGCTGCCCGCAGGTTGCTGAACCTGGCATCTTTGGTTTTATCCCAATTCGGAAACAAACGAATGGTGCCGTTGTAGCCTTGCATCAAACATTCATTAATGACAACAGGCAGGGCAAAATTTTCGAACCAGATTCCCATAGCGCCCATATAATTGTAGGGTGTGTGATCGCTGTAGCGACCATGTACCTGCATTACTTTGTCTGTAGCTGTTCCGTTGGGCAACAATGAATATTGCACATGACGTTTAAACTTTTCAATGTCGAGCAAACCCAGCCGCGCGGCCTGCAGGTTGATGAACACCAGGTCGTTGCCACCTTCATTCTGCTGGTTGTAATAGGTGTTGGCAAGCAGCTTCATCGTAGTTGAATCTGAATGCAGCCCATAATCTTCGCCGGGAAATACAGACATCAAAGGAGAAGGTACGTTGTATACTACCTGGTCGTGCTCGCCGGGAACAGACACCAGCACTTCTCCAAATTTTTGGGAAGCAGCCTTGGGGTAGTCGGGAAAATGAGCAAGTATGTCTTTTACATCGTTGAGCAATAGTTGATCGGTAGCGGTTGTGTTTAACACGGTCACCATTTCTTCAAAGGCTTTAAAAACAAACTTCGTTAAAGTAAGATCTACATTACAATCGTAATTGTATTTAAAACCTGGCCGTAAAGCATACAATTCGGGTGGTATGGTTGGAAAGATGTGGTATTTGTCGTCTTTCCATCTTTCTCCGCCCCTTGCTTCGGGGCGCTTCATATAGGCCACCAAAAATTCAACCGCTTCTTTAATGGGCGTGTAGGCACGGTTCTTTAAAAACGCCGTGTCGGCCGAATACAGGTAATGCCACCATAAGCCTTGCACCGACCACGGTGTTTCGCAAATTTCCCAGCCCCAGTGCGGCACGGGATAGGGGTTCATCGTCATATCTACGGGGTAAGCCGAATGAGGGAAATATGCTCCGGGCAACTGGTAATATTCTTTGGCCCATATCCTGCTTACATCCATCAGCCTTTCTATAAGATTTACATAAGGAAGATTTTTTTCGAGATGATTGCTGGAGAAAGTCATCCAAAAAGGTTGCTGCGTGTTGTAGTTCATGTGGTAATCGCCATGCCAGGCAGTCCCGATCTTGTTGTAGCTCCAGTTGGCAAATAAGCCCGGCGTGGTAGCTCCATCTTTAGCAGCACAATTAAAAAAGTACAGGTTTCTGTACCATATTTGTTCCAGTACGGAATCACTTAGTTGTATGCCTGATTTAGACCAGTAATCTTTCCACGATCCGTCTGCCGCAGTCCTGGCCCGTTGCCACCCGTCGGCATCGGGCTTTTGCACTGCTGCGTTTTTTGCAACCGTGCTGTCTATTCCTTCCTGCAAAGAAATACAGGCTATAAATTCATTGCTGCTTTCGAAGGCGGCTTCCAGTGTTTTCATTTCCTCGTTATTGCCATCCCAGTTAATGCGGCTTGTTTTGGTGAGTGTTCCATTGGTGCTGGCGGTTAGGCGAAAGGCTTTGTCTTTAGGATGCCCCTTTGCAGTATCATACACGTCGGGCTCCTGGTAAGGCAGTGTTTGCCTGAAGGATAAAGTACCCTCTTTCAACAATTCATCGCTGCTGTATTTCGGAAATTCGGCCGGCGTGGAGGGATCGGGCATGATGCGCATCCGTTTAAAAACATTGGCAGTGCGTTTACCCTCGCTGTCCAGCAATTGCATCCACAGCTTGTCTTCTTTCATATCGGTAAACAACTGCAATGTTTTTTTGTTTTTCTGTTTGTCCTGCAGGTATACTTCGCATACACCGTTGGCAATGTCGAGCGAGTGCCCGAGTAATTCTGTTTCTCTTATATCAAAACCAAGCAGTACACTGCCGCAGGGAAATGGCCGGGGATAGGGTTGCCGGTAATTTTCCTGCGCCATCGTGCTGTACTTTTTATACCAGGCATCGTCGGTAAGCAATTTCAAGGTGTCGGGTATTTTGCTCACCTTGTCGAATACGTAATTAAAAGTGCCTATTTCGTCTTTGTGTTTTTCTGCTATCCGGATGTCCCATACGTTGTTGTGTCCAAAGTAAAGCATCACTCCATCGGGGCGGGTCGTTACCACTACGCCCATTCCGCCATTGCCCAGCAAGGCGCCTTCAAAAAAATCGACAGCGGGTTTGTTATAGTGTATAGCATGTTTTTTGGCTAACTCAGCCGAGGGCACGGGTTGCAATGGTTTACGGTTATTATTACACGAACAGAACAACGCCAAGGCACATGCAACAAACTGGATCGTTTTACTCATGATAATGTGTTTACCAATAGTGTAGACAAAAAGAGAGGAGAGTGGTTTTAATAACCAACTGCCAACCACTCCCTCGTAGAAAAATTTAAAATTTGAGATTTGAGATTTGAAATTGAGGGGCTGCAGGTTTGCTTTCACTTACCAACTCACTCAACTTACTGCCCACTCAACCAATTAATTTACTCACCATCTGCCGATAGGAAATGCCGCAGATTCGCAAATTTGTTTATCTATTTAACCACTAACCTATTCAACCATTAACCAATTAACTTACTCACCATCTGCGACTCTGCGGCTCACCCCTAATAATTAGGGTTTTGTTCCAGACTTGGATTTACATCAATTTCCGATTGCGGGAAGGGGAATACATAATTTTTGGATGGATCGAACTTGCGCTGAACGCCGCCCATATCTACAAGCGTTGGAATATAGGTTTCAGCCAGCTTCCAACGTTTGATATCGCCGTACCTGTGACCTTCCAGCGCCAGTTCCACTCTCCGCTCCTGCCATATCCTGGCTCGCATCTGCTCTTTCGTTAACCCTCCGGGAATGGGTGGCATATCAACACCGGGGCGTGCCCGAACTTCATTGATGGCATCGTATACAGATTGATCAGGGCCGCTCGCTTCGTTCTGAGCTTCGGCATAGTTCAGCAAAACTTCTGCATATCTTATCAGTATCCAATCCTGCTCGCTCTTGGTAGCATAATCAATGGGCATATGTTCCACATCTATAAACTTGTTGGGTTCATAACCTGTAGACGATGGCGCATTGTAGGAGTAGGGTACTACTTGGCCGGAAGCTTTTACAGCCGGGTCTTCAAACGCTTTAACAGTCATCAATAACCGCGGATCGCGGTTGGCTTTCCAGTTGCTGGGGTTATATAACGGTGAACTGGTAATGGGCAAACCATCTTTACATTCAAAGGCATCTACCAGTTCCTGGCGTGGATTTATAACGCCCCACCATTGTAGCTGAATATCCTGATCAGAGAAATTATCAGGATTGAGAAACCTGGTTGAGAAAATAACTTCGGGATTGTTGTTTTGCCCGGCTGCTAAAAACAGCGTTTTGAAATTGTCGTACAGGCTGAATTTTCCGTCGTCAATTACCTGTTTGGCAGCAGCAGCAGCGCCCGGCCAATCGGCCTTATACAGCAGCACCCTTGATTTAAGCGCCAATGCCGACCCTTTCACTGCATGTCCGGCAGTGCTATAATCGGTATTAGGCAGGTTCGCAATGGCATCGTCCAGGTCAGCAAGCACCTGGCTGATCACTTCTTCCTTCGTTGCCTGCTTTGTTTTTGCTTCGTCTATGGTAACCGATTTCGTAATGAGGGGAACACCGCCGTAAAAGTCTGAAAGCGTAAAGTAAAACAGCGCTCTCAAAAAACGAACTTCACCTTTGTACCTGCTCTTGATCTCTTCGCTGATAGGTACTTTATCAATATTTTCCAGGAAAAAATTGCAGGAGGCAATGCCAACGTAAGACTGATTATAAATATCGGACACAAGTCCACCCGAAGTGGAAGTGATCGTTCCCTGGGCGAGCGTACCTACAGAAGCAGCACCCAAACTCTGGTTTGCTTCCGATGCATCGCCTGCCAGTATCGACCACATAATCTGGTTGAATTTATATGCAGGCGTATTCAACCTGGCATAACAGCCGGCCAGTGCCATGTCTGCATCATTCTGGGTTTTCCAGAAGGTGGGACTTGATATCTGGTCAAGCGGATTTTTATCCAACGCTTTTTTACAAGCCACAGAGCTGAATAGCAGCATGCCGGGAATGGAAATTTTTAGCAGTATATTTTTTATATGATACATGATTTCTTATTTATTGGTTAAAGGGTGGCTTTAACACCGAACGTGTAAATCGTTATCTGAGGATAGGCAGTGAACCAACCGGTACTTGCTTTCTCCGGGTCGGCACCGGGATAGTTGGTGCTCGTAAAGAGATTATCGCCGGAAGCATATATCCGCAGGTTCTGCAATCCTATTCTTTGGGTAAATGATTTTGGAACAGTATATCCAATCGACAGGTTTTTCAACCGCAGATAAGATGCATCAAGCAAAAAATAAGTATTAGGCGTGCCGGTTACGGGTGCATATCCCGAAAGATACATTGCCGGATCTTTGTTGGTAGAGCCTTCTCCTGTCCACATTTTTTTGATAAAATCATTTGTTGGAGGAGAACCCTGTATATACGGTACCAGCCCCCATCCTAGGCCCTGCATAAACGATTTCTGCCCTTCCACGCCCTGGAAAAACGCATTCAGGTCGAAGTTTTTCCATCTAAGATTGATAGTGCCTCCATAGTAGAATTTTGGCATTGCACCGGGAACAACCACACGGTCATCTGCATTGATTACACCATCCTTGTTCTGGTCTTTAAATTTCAGATCACCAGGTTTTGGATTGAATTGATGAACGGGTGAATTATCAATTTCCTGCTGGTTCTGGAATATTCCTTCCATTTCAACCAGGTAAAAAGAGTTGTATGGCAATCCTTCCTGTATGGTAGTGTTGCCGTAAGAAGGCGCCAGCACCCTGAGTACTTCATTCCTGATCCGCGTATAATTCAAACTTACATCGTACCTGAAATCTCCTATGTCTTTGCCATGTCCAACTTCAATCTCTATACCCGTATTCTTCATCTTGCCATAGTTAACCGTAGGAGAGCTTAATCCTATGCTGGCAGGAATGGGAATGGTATACAAAATATCGTCGGTCACTTTATTAAACCAGTCTACAGTGGCGGTGAACAAACCGTTTTTAACACCCAGGTCCAGTCCAATATCTGTTATGGTCGTCGTTTCCCATTTCAGATTTTTATCTACCATCCTGTTGCTCACCACTCCGGGATAAGCAGTTGAAAAAGGATACGAAGTAGTGGATAACACTTCCTGGTAAGGATACAATCCCACGTTCTGGTTACCCAATTTTCCCCACGAAGCTCTCAGCTTCAGGTTATCAATCCAGTTGCTGCCTTGCAAAAAGGATTCTTCTGAAATTCTCCAGCCGGCAGACACAGATGGGAAAACGCCCCAGCGGTTGTCTTCCGCAATCCTGGATGTTCCGTCGTAACGAACATTTGCTTCAAACAAATACCTGCCTTTGTAATCGTAATTAAGACGACCGAAATAAGATTCGATGCCCCACTCATTGGCCGTTCCACGCGCAATTTGTCCTAAAGAAGCGCCCGCATTCAACTGTCGGAGGTCGGGAGAAGGAAATGTGATTTTAGATCCGAACAATTGCTGGTACTTATTGTACTCAAGGTTGTACCCGCCCAGGAGCGTAAAGTTGTGTACGTCTTTGAACGTTTTCTGATATTTGAGGGTTGAATATAAATTGAGGTACATGGTTTGGTAAGCTTCCTCTTCTACCCCCAATCTCCAGGTGGAATTATTGTGAGCAAAAGTGCCATCGTTGAAAAAGTAGTTGTTAACGGCATGTTCCAAACGGTTGCCGAAACTATTGTCGATACTGGCAGAAACTTTAGTGTACCACGAAAGGTTTTTAGTGAGCTTTATATCTGCATATACTTGTGGAATTATGTTGTAGTAGTTCTGATTGTAGATGCCGCTTGCATCCTGCGCATCGGGATTTCTTACCGTCCATTCGCCAATTTCAGAACTGTAGCGGGCTATGTACCCCGTTGTTCCGTCGGGCAATACTTTAGTAGGTGTGTAATTCGGCGCAGCACCGTAAATAGCAAGTATCTGGTAATCCACATCATTGTCCCAGTTGCTTTTCTGAATGTCTTTTTTTACAAACCGTATTTGTCCACCTATGGTAATCCAGTCCGCCACCCGCGAGTCTACAGAAACCAGCAGGTTGTATTTTTTATAACCGTAGGTGCTGGTAATACCATCCTGATCTAAGTATCCGAGCGACAGGTTAAAGGTTGTTTTTTCACTACCGCCGCTTACATTAATGTAATGGTTGTTGGTAATGCCTGTTCTGAAAGCATGATCCATCCAGTTGAAGTTGGGATAATTAACCGGGTCGTTAGGATTGTTCCTGAATGCATCAATGTCTGCCTGCGGAAAATAAGGCTGTCCGCCAGCCCTTATCCTCGCTTCATTCCAGTATTGCATATAGTCTGCAGAATTGTACAGCAGGTCGGGCAAACGCGTTGCTTTCTGAGCCTGTATGTTTCCGCTATAGTCGATGTTAACCCGTCCCGACTTTCCCCGCTTGGTAGTAATGATGATAACACCGTTTGCAGCGCGTGCACCATAAATAGAACCAGATGCAGCATCTTTCAGCACAGAAACAGAAGCTACATCGTTCGGATCAAGGTTAGACATATCGCCCGCAATTCCATCTATTAATACCAGCGGATCAGATCCGGCACTACTGAATGTGCCTAACCCGCGGATACGTATCGTATTTCTTTCGTCTCCTGGTTTTGCAAATGTTTGCGATACCTGCAAACCACTTACTTTTCCCTGCAAAAGATTCGCCACATTTGAAACCGGTCTTTTAACCAGCTCCGCGGCACTTACGGTAGAAACAGCACCGGTAAGGTTCATTTTCTTTTGCGTGCCATACCCAACAACCACCACCTGCTCCAGTTCAGAAACATCCTGCTCCATTGTAATATTATAGCTGGACTGGTTGCGTACGGTCATCTCTACCGTTTTAAATCCTACAGCCGTTATCTCCAGCACCTCGTTCTCCTGTGCGTCTAATGTAAATCGCCCGTCTGCATCTGTTTGAACACCGCCGGGTTTTCCTTTTACTTTTACAGTAACGCCGGGCACAGGGTCGCCCTTTGCATCTTTTACAATACCTGAAATGCTTTTGAGAATAGTTGTTTCGTTATTACCTGCTACAGACATTGCGGGTATCAACACAAACAGTAGCAGAAAAAATGGCAGAAGGGGCAGATACCTGACAGTATGGTGCAGCCGCACATGCCGGGTCACTGTGCGTAAAGCATCAGTTTTGGTTGTAAGCATTCGTCAATTGTTTTAGTGATGAGATATATGGAATAGCACGGCAAACATAACAATGTGGATAGCGAGCGGTGTTATGCATTTTATTAAAAGCATAAAGTTTTTTACCATAATTAAGTTTCTCCTTCCTTTACCTTTTTATTATCTTCATTATATCTTATTTACAATTAACCTAAAAAATTCACTGCAACTGCTATTGAAAAGCTTTACCTGGTTTGCATTACATGTTATTCTTAAATTATTCTTTTAACTGATTGCTATGAAGCCTGAGCTAATTGTTGATGCACCGATTTTAGGTGAGAAAAAAATATGGGTAAAAAAAATCAATAAGCCCCACTTCGATCATCCGTTTCACTTTCACAAGCTGTGTGAGTTGACATGGGTTGAAAAAAGCCACGGCAAACTGATCATTGGCGACTATGTTGGCAATTTTGCCGAAAACGAACTGATATTAGCCAGCCCCGAATTGCCGCATTTATGGAAATGCGATGCGGCATATTATAGAAAGAACAGCAATCTTTATACAAAAGCAATAGGCTTGTATTTTCCGCAGGAGCTTATTCACAGTATATCTGACGACACTACTGCAACAAACCTATATAGGGAACTGATGTGCAAAGCCGAAAGGGGAATGCGCTTTTACGGCGATACAAAAATGAAAGTGGTCAGCAAACTCAGGGAGCTGATAAACAGCAACGGGCTGCTGCAGTTAGGTACATTTTTACAGGTGATTGATATACTCTCTTATTCCAACGAGTTTGAATACCTGGCGAGTGTTGGATATAAAAAGTCATCTAATAATAATGACATGGAGCGGTTCAACGAGGTATACCAGTTTTTACTGAAAAATTTTAACCGAGACATTATGCTGGAAGAAGTGGCGCGCGTTTGCAATATGACGCCCAACTCTTTTTGCCGCTTCTTTAAGCAAAAAACACAAAAAACGTTTACCTACTTCCTGAACGAGATTCGCATAGGACATGCTAAAAAATTGTTGCAGAGTAAAAACTATACCATTAAGGACATCTGCTATGAGTGTGGCTATAACAACCCGGTAAATTTCTTTAGTTTTTTTAAGCAGATGACGAATCAAACACCCAGAGAATACCGCAAGCGGGTGCTTTCGTTCAGCGATGATGAAGCATTGGTGAATTGAGTTTCCTGCTGCTTGTCACGCTGAGGTACGAAGCGTCTGTTCAACAATGGTTGGAGATGTCTCCTTCGTCGACATGACGGGAAGGCGGCGGGATGACGGTAGCGGAGTAACGATTGGCTGTAAGTACAAATGCTCAACCATGCACCACTGCTTGTCACGCTGAGGTACGAAGCGTCTGTTCAACAACGGTTGGGGATGTCTCCTTCGTCGACATGACGGGAAGGCGGCGGGATGACGGTAGTGGAGTAACGATTGGCTATAAGTACAAATGCTCAACCATGCACCACTGCTTGTCACGCTGAGGTACGAAGCGTCTATTCAACAGCGGTAGGAGATGTCTCCTTCGTCGACATGACGGGAATACGTCGACATGACGTCAGATGTTCCAATTTGCCTTTCGGTAGGCAGCGGGTGTGCGTTGCGAGAGGCGGGTAAAAATGCGATTGAAATAAGAAATATTGCTCAACCCCACCATATCTGCAATTTCCTGCAAAGAGTGCGCAGTGGTGGTCAGCAACAACTGGGCGCGTTCAACGCGTTTGGTATGCAGGTATTCGAGGGGACGCATGCCTGTATGCTTCTTAAAAATCCTTGAAAAATAATCGGGATTAAGATGGCAATGCGAGGCGAGTTGCTGCACGGTAATGTCTTCTGATATATGCTCGCCTATATACTGCATCACTTCACTTACCCGTTTGGAAATATCTGCTGTAGAAGAAGTGTCCACCTGGTCGCTTTTAATAAAACCGGAAAAAAGGATCTTCAGCACCCCTTGCGTTTCAATGACATCCCTTGCAGTAGAGCGATGGTTCAGTTCCGCGAAATTTTGCAGCATGGTTTTATTGTCATACACTTTAGGATCACTTTTACCAAGACTACGGTGCGGGTTAATTTCCAGCAATCTTTCAAACAACAGCTTATCAACAGCAGCAGCTTTTCGCTCATACAAAAATGTACACTTGTTATACAATGAAATACCCGCCCCTATTTCTTCGAGAAAGTGAATATAGAACTGTTCCATCCGGTTGTCGCATTTGTAGCGACTATAGGTATAAGAAGGTACCAGGTAAAGATGATCCTTTTTTAAAGTAAATACCTGCTGGTGATGATACACTTTTGCCGTGCCGCTTTTAATGAGGTACAGCCTTGAAAACGGGCTGATCACATCCTGGTAATCCCAGCTTTTATCTAGCCGAGCATACCCTATATTCAGCAAACTCACTTTCAGCAATTGTAGGGATTCGTTCATATTTCACATTCGGTAAAAAGTGATAAAAAGAGGCATCTTTACGCTTCACTCACCAAAAATAGTCGGAAATGTACAAAAACTAGTCTGCTTCATACGAGGGAACCTGAATGAATATTTTTAACTTGCCGCATATTGCTGCGATATGAAGTATTGGATCGTTTCAACGCTGGCTGTAGCGTTCATTTTTGCATCTTGTTCTACGCCCCTCCCTAAAGAGGTGGAGGCTGTATACAATACCCTGCCCGCTACCATTGATTTTAACCGGGATGTAAAACCCATTTTATCCGACAAATGTTTTTCGTGCCACGGGCCCGACAAAGCCAGTCAGAAAGCAGGCTTGCGGCTCGACGTGATGGAAGCAGCCTATGCAGAATTGCCCGAAAGCCCTGGTAAAAAAGCAATCGTTCCCGGAAATCTTGCGCAAAGCGAAGTGTTTAAAAGGATCATGTCTGACGATCCCGAATATGTGATGCCCGAACCTTCTTCCCACCTCAGTCTTACCGTTCATGAAAAAGCAATGCTGGTAAAATGGATCAAAGATGGAGCGGTTTATAAACCTCACTGGGCATTCATCAAACCCGAAAAACCAGAAGTACCCACCGTAAAAAATAAAGCAGCCGTTGTAAATGCTATCGACAATTTTGTACTGCATCGCTTAGAAAAAGAAAACCTTGCGCTGTCGCCCGAAGCAGATAAAGAATTGTTATTACGCAGGGTGAGCCTTGATCTTACCGGCCTACCCCCTACCCTGGAAGAAACAGATGCTTTTTTAAACGACCGGTCTGCCAATGCCTATGAAAAGCAGGTAGACAGGCTGATTGCTTCGCCCCACTACGGGGAACGTATTGCTACCGACTGGCTGGATGTAGCGCGTTTTGCGGACTCGCATGGTTATACAGTAGACAGGATACGCGACATGTCGCCCTGGAGAGATTGGGTGATCAAAGCATTCAACCAGAATCTTCCTTACAACGATTTTATTACCTGGCAACTGGCGGGCGACCTGTTGCCCAATCCAACACGCGACCAGTTGATTGCAACCGGCTTTAACCGCAACCACCAGCAGAATATGGAAGGCGGTATAGTAGAAGAAGAATTCAGGGTAGAATATGTGGCAGACAGAACCAACACCACGGCAGAAGCTTTTATGGCCATTACCGCAGGCTGTGCACGATGCCACGATCATAAATTTGATCCTGTTTCGCAAAAAGAATATTTCCAGATGTTCAGCTTTTTTAACAATGTAAAAGAAGCGGGACAGATTTCGTGGGACAATGCCATGCCCGTGCCTACGATGTTGCTTACTACCGCTGAGCAGGATAAAATAATCAACAGCTTAAAAGACCAGGCAACACAAAAAGAAAAGGAATTGCAAACAACCATGCAGCAGGAAACGGCTGCCGCAGATGCATGGATCCAATCGGGCGCTTACCGAAACATTGCAGGCAACCGCTTTCCGGCGGGACTGGTGGCGCATTTTCCGTTGCAGGGCAATTTAAAGAACATGGTACCACAGGGAAAGGACGGCATTATGAAGCGGGAAGGTGGCACTACCGAAAAGGCAGTATTTACCGATACTGAAAAGGGAAAATCTATTTTATTTGATGGCGACATATGGCTGAACCTTGATAAAACAGCCATGTATAACCGAACAGAACCTTTTACCGTAGGCGTTTGGGCAAATATACCCGACGACCTGACAAGCGGCGTTATTTTCCATCGGTGCTTTTCTACACAGTTGTACGATTTCAGGGGCTTTAGCCTGAGTGTAACCGACAACCACTTTGAATTGAAGATGGCGCATACCGCACCTTACAATGCCATCATTGAATTTTCTAAAAAAGAAGTCCCCAAAAACAAATGGATTCAACTTACTGCTACTTACGACGGATCGGGGAAAGCTGCGGGCTACAAATTATATATGAATGGCGAAGAGCTGGAAACAACCGTAGACCAGGACAATCTGTATAAAGATATTATTCTCACAGGCAGTCCGCAATCGCTGCAACTGGGTGCTTGGGAACGTGGCAAGGGTTTAACCAACGGCAAAGCCAACGAAGTTACGGTGTTCAGCAGAACGCTTACGCCGCTGGAAGTACAGCAACTGTACAATCCACAAACATTTAAAAATGTATTTGGCAAAGCGCCCGGCGAATTATCGGCTGAAGAAAAAAATGCGTTGCGCGATTATTATATCTCCAACATTTCTGCTCCTGTAAAAAAGCAACTCAAAGAGCTGCAACAAATACGGTTAGCCGGCAACGATAGTACAGAAAAAATACAGGAGGTAATGATTATGCGGGAAATGCCGAAAAAAAGACCCGCTTATATTTTAGACAGGGGCGTGTACGATGTTCACAAAGAAGAAGTGCAGGCAGATGTTCCCAAAAGCATATTACCAATGCCGGCCGGTATGCCGCGCAACCGGTTGGGTTTTGCGCAATGGCTCACACATGCCGATCACCCGCTTACAGCAAGGGTAGCCGTGAATCGCTACTGGCAATTGTTTTTTGGAAAGGGACTGGTTAAAACTGCTGAAGATTTTGGCAACCAGGGTGAGATGCCTTCGCACCCTGCATTGCTCGACTGGCTGGCAGTGCAGTTCAGGGAAAGCGGCTGGAATGTAAAAGCACTGATCAAAACGATGGTAATGTCTGCAACCTACCGGCAACAGTCAACCGCATCGAAGGAACTCATGGAAAAAGATCCTGAAAATATTTTACTGGCACGGGCTTCACCCTCGCGCCTCACCGCCGAAATGCTGCGCGACAATGCCCTGTTTGCAAGCGGGCTGCTGAACGACACGATCGGAGGGAAAAGCGTGTATCCTTACCAACCCGAAGACCTGTGGCGTATGAATGGGTCGCGCTATGTTCAGGATACCGGCAACCTTATTTACCGGCGCGGCATGTATACTATATGGAGAAGATCGGTGCCCAATCCCACCCAATCTACTTTTGATGTAGGCATCAGAACGAGCTGTATTGTTAGACGACAAAAAACAAACACGCCCTTGCAGGCACTTGTTACGCTCAACGACCCCACGTTTGTAGAAGCAGCAAAAGTAATTGGAGAACAAATGACGCGTGAGGCTGACAACAAAACGGCCATTACAAACGCCTTCAGAAAACTAACGGGAAGAAAACCCACCGGCAAAGAACTGGAACTGCTAACAGAATTGCAGCAAAAGGAATACACGAAGTTTAAAGCAGATGCCACCAAAGCCAAAGGCTGGCTGCAGGCCGGCATGTATACCGTAGATAAAAGTTTGCCGAAAGATAAAGTGGCGGCCAATGCCGTAGTGGCCAGCACCATTATTAATACCGATGCAAGCATCACAAAACGATAAGTGTTATGCACCATCATCACGAACAGCCGTTTGATCCGATGAACAAGGATCTGGCGCAGGTAAAAAAACAACTCGACCGCAGAACGTTCCTCACCAAAACCTCCATGGGGCTGGGTGCTGTGGCGCTGGGCAGCTTGCTGGGCAGGTCGTCTCTTTTTGGAAAATCGAATGTTGCCGCACCACTCGAAGAAGGTGTAACAGCTACTGTATTTCCCAATTATTTGCCGAAGGCCAAAAGAGTGGTTTACCTATTTCAAAGCGGCGGTCCTTCTCAACTGGAACTGTTCGACTATAAACCGCAACTGGAAAAATACCAGGCGCAGGATCTGCCGGCCTCTATACGTGGCAACCAGCGGCTTACCGGCATGAGCGCAGAACAATCTATTTTCCCGGTGGCATCCTCTATCTTTAAATTTCAGCAACATGGCGAATGTAAAGCGTGGGTAAGCGAACTAATGCCACATACGGCGCAGGTGGTAGATGATCTTTGCTTTGTAAAATCGATGAATACCGATGCCATTAACCACGATCCCGCCACTACTTTTTTCCAGAGCGGCAACCAGATAGCAGGGCGTCCTTCTATCGGGGCATGGTTAAGTTATGGCCTGGGATCGGACAATGAAAACCTGCCCACCTTTATTGTATTGGTATCCAAAAACGGAAGCGGTCAGCCGTTGATGGCGCGGTTGTGGAGCAATGGCTTCCTGCCCTCGCGGCACCAGGGCGTGGAGTTTCGCTCGGGAAAAGATCCTGTATTGTACCTTGGCGATCCCGAAGGATATGATGGAAAAGACAGGAGGCAGATGCTGGACTATCTTAAAAATTTAAACCAGTTGCAGGCAGATACCTACGGCGACCCGGAGATCAACACGCGAATATCGCAATACGAAATGGCCTATCGCATGCAAACCTCCGTACCTGAAGTAACCGACATGAGCAAAGAGCCTGACTGGGTATATGACATGTATGGTCCCGACAGCCGCGACCCGGGCACCTATGCCGCCAATTGTTTGCTGGCGCGCAGGCTGCTGGAAAAAGACGTGAAGTTTGTGCAGTTGTATCACCAGGGTTGGGACCATCACGGAAGCTTACCGGGCGGCATCAAAGAGCAATGCCAGAAAACAGACCAGGCAAGCGCGGCACTGGTAAAAGACCTGAAACAACGCGGCCTGCTGGAAGATACGCTGGTTATATGGGGAGGCGAATTTGGAAGAACGGTGTATTCGCAAGGCAAGTTATCGCCCGATAATTACGGACGCGACCACCACCCCCGCTGTTTTACAATGTGGATGGCGGGCGCAGGCGTGAAACCAGGTTTTACCTTTGGCGAAACAGACGACTTTGGATACAACGTTGTAAGAGATGGTGTGCATGTGCACGATTTTCATGCTACCTTGCTGCACCTGTTTGGCATTGACCACGAAAAACTTGTATACAAATACCAGGGAAGAAGATTCCGCTTAACGGACGTGAGCGGGCATGTGGTGAAAGACATACTGACGTGATTTCTGATTTTTGATTTTGTGATTTCTGATTTGAAAATTGAAATTTTGGATCTGATTTTTTGGATCTTGTTTCCTTAACCTTTCACCTCCCAATATGAAAAAAAGAACTTTTTTAAAAACCACTTCCATCCTCGCAGCAGGATTGGTAGCCAAATCATCATCAGCATTTACTATTATGAGCAATACAAAACAGGAAGATACGATTACCGGGCATGGCGGCTTCCGGTATAAGGTTAATAAGAACTGGGCAAAGATCAGTCCTACTTACACACCGTTGCTTAACTGCCACGAAATGGTGATGGACAGCAAGGGCAGACTGATCATGCTGGGCGATCATACCAACAACAACATCCTTGTATTCGACAAATCGGGCAAACTGCTCGATTACTGGGGAACGCAATATCCGGGCGGACATGGGCTTACGTTGAGCAAGGAAGGCGGCGAAGACTTTTTGATTATTACAGATTGCGGCTATTTCCTCGACAAAAACGGTACCTGGCAGGCGCAGGCTGGACAGGTATTTAAAACAACCATCGACGGAAAGCTGGTGTTTAACTTCGGTCATCCGCACGCCATCGGCATTTACAAAGCAGAAGAAAAATTTATGCCCACCGAAACAGCGGTTGCGCCTAACGGTGATATCTATGTAGCAGACGGATACGGATCGGACTATATTATTCAATACGACCACCGGGGCAAATACATCCGGCATTTTGGCGGACACAACAACAGCAACCCGGCGCATAACCTTAAAAACGCCCATGGGGTAACAGTAGACACAAGAGACAAAAACAATCCGGTGCTGATCTGCACTTCCAGGGCCGAACAATGTTTCAAAATTTTTACGCTCGATGGCAAGTACATCAAAACCATCGATATGCCGGGAATGTTTGTATGCCGTGCAGTGGTAGACGATACGAATGTATACGCCGGTGTCTGCTGGTCTACCACCAAAGAGGGTAAACAATATGTAAAAGATACAGGCTTTGTAACAATCTTAGATGCGGGGAATAAAGTGATCTCCAACCCCGGCGGTACCGAGCCTCAATATACCAACGGAAAGCTGCAACCTACATTCCAGTCGTCCGACAAAATATTCAATCACGGGCACGATGTATGTATAGACAATGACAAAAATGTATACGTATGTCAATGGAATGCCAATCAAACAGCCCCCGTTAAACTGGAAAGAATATAGTGATGATACTACTGGATGTTCAGCTATTCCTGGGCAGGTTTCACCCCTTGCTCGTACACCTGCCCGTTGGTTTTTTATTGCTGGCGGCTTTGCTGCAGTTGGCAGGAGCTTTTGAGCGCTATCGCAGCATCCGGTCAGCCGTACCTATATCGCTGCTGGTGGGGTGCATCAGCGCCATTTTTGCCTGCATTACAGGTTATCTTTTATCACTGAGCGGTGATTACAATGCTGAAACTTTAAGCTGGCACATGTGGCTGGGTATTATTGCCGCTCTGCTGTCGTTCATAGCATGGCTCATCAGCATTAAAGTCATTCCTCTAACGATATTGCAAAACGCAAGGGGATTGAACATCGCCGTTTTAACCATCTTTGTTTTTGTTTCGGTTGCGGGTCATTATGGTGGTAATTTAACGCACGGCAGCGGGTATATTTCTGCCGACCTGCTGTTTAAAAACAAGAAAGAAAAAAAGAAGATCACCAATGCAGAAGAAGCGCTTGTATACGAAGACATCGTGGAGCCTATCCTGCAAAATAAATGCGGCAGTTGTCATAACAACGACAAAAAGAAGGGACAGCTTTCGATGGAAACGCTTGTGCAATTGCAAAAAGGGGGCAAACATGGAGCTGTGCTGAAAGAAGGCAAACCGCTTGAAAGCGAACTCATCAAAAGGGTATTGCTCGATCCAAAGGACGAAAAGTTTATGCCTACAGATGGTAAACCACCGCTCACTACTGAAGAAACAGCCATTGTTCAATGGTGGATAGCAAAACAAATGACGAGTGCCGATAAAAAATTAGCCGCTGCTGCTCCGCCCGATACGATTAAACAATACATCGTTAAATATTTAGGCACTTCGCCGGCAACAGACAGTGCGGCTGCTATTGCAGCAACAACCATCAGCGCTCCCACATTAGCGGACGAAGCTTTGGCTCAATTAAAAAAGGAAGGATTCGTTATCAAACAGATCAGCTATGCACCCGACCTGCTGGACGTTACGCTCCCTGCTTCAGAAAGCGATCCCAAGGCAGACAGGATCAACGCACTCGAACCAATAAAAGACAATATTTTATGGCTGAACATAGCCGGCAACCAGGTGAAGGATGAACAGCTATCGGTTATCAAAAATTTTTCTAACCTGCAACGGTTGCGGCTCGACAAGAACCCGGTAACGGACAATGGTATAAAACAACTACTCACTCTCGATGCGCTTGAAAGCCTGAACCTTTGTTATACCAACATCAGCAATGCCTGTTTGTCTGACCTCTCTAAAATGAAAAATCTCCAGAAAGTATATATATGGGGCACATCGGCAAAGGCTGAAACAGCCGGTTCACTGCAAGTGATCAGCGGAAGCGGAGACCTTGCAGAATCAGGTAAAAAATAAATCAAAACTATACGTTACACCTTTGATGACCAGCAGTTTTGCTTTTACAGCGCCACACAATGTAATGTGCACGCATCGTTATTTTATTCCCTTTTATTCAAAGAATTTCTAGCCTGTTATCGAACAGCAAATAGCAACAGATGCAATACATTTAATGCTGTAATTAACTGTTCATTAAAATACAGCCACATGAAAAACATTTTCATCCTTACATTCCTTTTCCTGTTTGCTTTAACAGCTTGTAACGATTCGGGATTTGAAAAAAAATTAGCTGAGGAACATGCCGCGCTTGAGGCAGCGCATCAGCAACTGGAAGCCGAACATCAGAAAATGGATGAACTGCATCAACAACTGGTTGACGTACATGCGGCACAAACCTCTCCCGATGATACTGCGCATGTAACACTGGAACAAAAACATAGTGAAATGCTGGCTGAACATGCTGAGTTGGAGAGGCAACACAGTTTATTGATAGAAGAACACGCGCAACTGGAGGAGGCTCACAAAAACGGCGGTGATAAAGAAATGGTGGAAGAAGAGCATAAAAAATTTGTTGCCGACCACGATAAAATGAAAGCCGAGCACGAACAAATGAAGGCAGAGCATACACAAATGGAAGCCGAACATAAAAAAATGCAGGAAGACCATGCTGCTGCCGGACAAAAAAAATAGTTACCTATAGTTTGGAGAGTATTTCAAATACGAATGGATTGAAAGCCATTTTTTGCCGCAGATTCGCAGATGAACCATCTGCGATCTGCAGCTTATTAATATCCTATTTAAAATTTCAAAACCTTAATTGGACTAACTAAACGACGAGGATTAAAATCCAATGGAGCTTTTTGTCGCCCGGAGGCGACAACAATACCGTGCGAGGCGAAGACGCCTCGCACAGCGATATCTAATTTGCCAAACTCACGATTCCCTTTTCGTAATAAAGTTTTGCATGCGCCAACAACCATTCAGGAAAAACCGGTTGTTCCATCTTTAATTCCTTTTTGTACAACAAAATATTGTCTTCAAAAACGTAAAAAGCTTTTCCAGCATTTTTCCAACCAAACTTGCCCTTTCGCCTTCTAAAAACGTCTGCTCGCAAAAGCTTTCCATCCACATAAAAATGCATAATGGTTTCGGCATATTTCCTATCAACTTTTCTTACAAGATGAACCAGGACAAGCTCTCTACTTGTTTTGTCAATCACATATACTTCGGTTGAGTCTTTGCTAATTTCATTTAACTTCCCAGTTCTCAATTTATAACCATTCCACTTTTTTAATGTCGATTTTATACTTTCAGGAATATCTCCTGTATCAGATCTTGCAAATGCCAATGTGTTAGCTGAACCGACTGTTGCCGTAAAGAAAAAAAACAGCAGAAGGAAAAAAGGTTTCACAATAAAGTGTTTTTCTTACAAAATATATTAACCATATATTACTCCAAATACATCTTAACTGCCATCCGGATTAGTTCTTGTCTATCTCATTCTAGCGCCGGGCGGTAACGATTACTTGAGCTTGGTCAACCGATGATTGGTATTACTTATCTCTTAATTATTACCGTCATTCATGCGCGAGGCGTTGATCATAAAAAAGATACAGAGTTATGGAACAGCAGCCGACGTCTGCTACTTCCTTTCTATCGCTTCCACTTTCAATTCACCCTCATACGCATTATCAACAATGAGCAATAAAAACGGACGACTGGTATACGATTGCTTATCGCCTTCCAACTGGTTATATAACAGTATCATTTCATTTCCTTTTTTGACGAGGCTGCTTACGGTCAATTCGGTGGGTTTGTCCGTTGCTTTTCCAATATAGCCAATTACATACTGCTTGGAAAAATCCATCAGCGTAGGTTTACTTCTTTCGCTCATGGTGGCAGCCATTCCAAATATTGTATCAAAATCTGCCTGCGACGTGATTTTTACTGTCGAAGGCGCATCATCGCCATAAGTGTTCTTTACAAAATAATTTCTTGCTTCCGTAAAAGGCACATTGATCTCTTCAGGTGCAGGAGCCGTTCCGGTTGCAGCGTCCTGTCCGGCAGTTTCTGTTGTTTTGTTAGAATTGCAGGCGAAGAACAGGAGCATTGCCATCATTGCGAGTGTTTTCATTGTGAGTGTTTTTTTAGAGGTTAAAAAAATCGTTGAGTATTTTTTGCAGATTTCAATCTGAACAATTCTAAACTCCCAACCAATCAACATCCGTTTTTCCATATGTCTTGATAACAGGTTTGTGAGACAAGGGCGTTTTCAAATACCTCGGATTTCCTGAAAGATAATTTTCATATTCCTCTGCTGCAACATGAACAGTAGCAGCAGGAAAATCGGCAAGCCCACCAATATGATCATTATCCAGGTAAGAAATTACGCAATCGGTGACCTTGCCAGGATCGAACCCCAGTTGTTCAATTTGTTTTATCGCGGTTTGGCCTTCATTAAAACGGTAGCCCACCATCTCTATAAGCGGCTGCCCTATTCTTTCCGTCGGATTTTGAGTATCCACGAGACCAATGCCGGTATCTATCAAAACCATGTTTTCCTGCTCCCTGATCAACAGGCAGTGACCACTAACATTATCGTTAACCGGCGATACAATTTTTACACAGTTCAGGTGATGTATTTCTGTCATAATCATTATTACTTAATCGTCATTTGCAACTGGTTGTATTATTGTTGCAGTGTTTTTAATCACCACCGCATCCCCCGCAACTGCCGCAGGAAGAGCCGCAGGAGGAAGCATCACCCGAACTGCCGGATGAATCTCCCGACGACCAGCCCGAATCCGTCCCTCGCTCAAGCCGCTGTACTTCCGGTGCAAAGGCTGCAACTAAAGTACCGAGCAGGAAATAGTCCCATTGCCAACTGCTTTCAGCCTGCCGCGCCGGTAAAATTTGTTTTTTATACAAAGCGGGGATGGTAACCGTACTTACCAATCCCGTAAGACGGTTCAAATACCATATTATTCCCACAGCCAGAACTATTACGGCTATCGAAATTAATACTACGGGCCGGTCCCTGAACAAGCCGGTTAATATTCTGATCAAACCCAGCATCAATAATGTGGAGAGCACAATGAAATTTGTATAAAATAGCCTTCCGAATTTCCTGGATTTGTTAAAATATTTTTCAAGCGCATCCATACAGTTGGCAGTATTGGTTATTACAGGCTTAACCATCGCCGCCATAAGCAACACGGCATATTTCGGTCTTCCATAGGCATACAGCACGTTCATAATTTGCAATTCTTCCAGGGATTGAGTTGTTCCTTTCCCCGACATTTCCATTGTATGATCGGAGTTAACGGTGATCACCTCCCTGCGAACCAGGTCGTTTATAATTGAATTCACAGAGCCGGTAAGCTCTCTCCAAACAAGGTAAATCAGCTCGGAGGGTGTTAGAAAATGAATAAAGGAAGCAGTATCAAATTGCTGCACAATTTGTGAAAGCTGTTTGCGATTGTATGATTCTATGGTAAAAAAAGTGGCGGCTACTGCCGTTACAAATCCAATTAAAAAATATGGATTCGGAATGCTGACATAAACCGGCCTCAGCAAAAAATAAAAAGGAATAATAGCAACTGCAAAAACAAGAAGGCCAACAACCAGAAATGATCTGATCTTATATCTTGCTTTATCAAGATGCAGGCTATCGTACATGCTGCGATACGACCATACCGGACCTGGCTCTTCTTCAAAAATCTCCTGATAAAAGCGGAGCGTTCTTTCTTTTGCCTGCTTAAATTTTTCAGCATCCTCCTTATTATGGGTAGAAGGTACATGTTGTATCTGCTTACCGAGGAGGTTGCAAAAATCCTGGTATGACTGAGTAAATATTAAATGCTGGTGCCATACCGTATCAATGATTTCAGAGGGCGAAACCATCATATCAGAAACGGCAGCCAGGTACATAAACTTTTTATACTCCAGTATCGCCTGTTGGGTGAAATCCTGGGTCCAATAGTTTTCATTGGCCAGCCGGGTGGAAAAACCGTACTCACTTGGAGGAGTATCGAAATCATACGCCAGAATACTGGTCCAGAGTTGGGTGTTCAATAACATGCAGGTTAATCTTTCTATTTACTAAAAATACACAATCCTTTTAAACTGAAACAACACTTGCTTCCTGAGCATTTTTTTACCCAGTCGAAAAATAAGCGCAGGTAATAAAAACACAGCACAAAACCAATCTGCTAATAAATAACGGCGCCGGCCCTTACAGGCATGAAAATTGTAACAAAGAACCGGTTACAGAAGCGTATCACATAACAGCTACAGGTAACTGTGTTGACTACACGAAACCATGCTGTTTAATTAAAAGCATTAATCTGATCTGCCTGTTTTGAACGTACTCGAACTGCTATATCAGCTTCTCTTGCACTGGAAAAAAAACATAGCGATATCAGGAATTTTCCTGGCATTTTCTGTAATGAGTGCCGTTGCCCAAAACAAGGTGGCTTTTACCATGAGCAAAAGCGAAGGCTGTGCACCACTAACAGTCAACTTTTCCGATCAGTCTGCCGGCACTGTTACATCGCGCGTGTGGAACCTCGGCAGCGGAAATATATCCAATCACAATGCAGCCGTAGGCACCAATTTTACAAAAGCTGGCGAATACAACATAACGCTCACCGTAACCTTTTCTAACGGACAGCAGGAATCGCTTACACAACAGGTACGTGTATACGAAAAGCCCTTTGCTGATTTTGTAGCAGAGATGCAGGAAAGCTGCGGTTCCTCCGGTGTAACTTTTACCGCCTCAACCCTGAACGAAAACACCACCACTTATCAATGGGATTTTGGCGACGGTTCGTCTTCTAACGAAGCCAATCCGCACCATCAATACAGCCAGGCTGGCGAATATACCGTAAAGCTTACCGCATCCAATGGCTCGGCCTGCAAAAGCAGCTTCAGTTCACAAATAACAGCACCGAAATCTGAAAATCCGATGGCTGCGCAAATCGTTTCGGCACCTTCTAACGCCTGCATGGAAACGATGCTTAATTTTTCCGGATCTGTAACTGGTCGCGACCCGGACGAGTACAGCGTGCGTTGGGATTTTGGAGACAACAGTGCAGCTCCCGGATTATATACCACCCATCGCTACACGCAGGCAGGCACCTACGCTGTAAAGCTGATAGCTACCAGCAACAATGGCACTTGCAGCGACACTGCTATACAGCAACTGACCGTGCAGCCAAAGATCACCGCGGCTTTTGAGGCCAACCCGCTTTTTAGTTGCACCACACCATTAAATGTGCAATTTGTCAATCAAAGCACCGGCGGGACAAACCTCCGGTACGAATGGAAGTTTGGCAACAACGAAACGTCTTCCGAAAAAGATCCTCAGCACAATTTTACCACGGCAGGCAACAAAAACATTACACTCGTTGTAACGGATGCAAGCGGAGCCGAAGGTTGCAGCGACTCAGTCGTTAAACCACAATACATAAAAATAGCAAGGCCTGCTGCCAATTTTTATTATGCTCCTTCCAGCGGATGTGGGCCACTGGAAGTGAGGTTCACGCCTAACATCGGCAATGCCAATGCGGCCAACCCGGTAACAAAATACACCTGGAACTGGGGCGATGGCAGCACTACTCAAACCACCAACAACAAAAGCATTAAGCATACCTACACGTCAAACGGAACTTACAACATTACATTAACCATAGAAACCAGGAGCGGATGCACCAGCACTTCAACCGTAAAAAAGGTAACGGTTACTCCCACCTGCACCGATGATGGTGTAGTATCGGAAGGAGGTGCTTTTATTACCACCCGGAATTGTACCGACAAATACAAAGTGGAATTCGAAGACACTTCTCCCGATCACACTTTTGTAAGCTGGAATTTTGGCGATGGCTCGTCCGACAATACCGATAATCCTGCCACGCATACTTTTCCCGATTCGCAAAAGGAATGGCTGGTGAAACTTACCCGGCGCAACAAAGCCAATAACCAGTTAGAAACAGTTTCAAAAACGGTTGTGATCGTTGATGAAAAAGCTGCCTTTACCGTGGCTAACCGAAACACCTGTACCAATGTAAACATTCAGTTTACCACGCAGGACATTGACCCGACGAATATCAAACGATATGTATGGGATTGGGGCGACGGATCGCCGCGGAAGATCATCAATAACAATTTGCAAACGGGGATATACAATAGTGGCAACGCGGCTTACCGGTATTCGGAAAGCGGCACATTCCATCCTAAACTGATCATCGAAGACAAGCTTGGATGCAAGGACTCTGTTGAGCTGGACCAGCCGATTGTGATCAGCGGACCGAGCGTTGACTTTACAGCCTCACCTGCTACCTCCTGCTCAACGCCTTTAAATGTGAGCTTTACCAGCACCTCCACCCCCAACGGCGGAGCACCAATCGTTTCGTGGCAATGGACTTTTGAAAATAACGGCAAGCCTTTTACCACAACGGAGGACAGTACTGTTCATCATCTTTATGCGCACGATGAAGATTACAAGGCATATTCGGTAAAATTAAAAATAACAGATGCAGACGGTTGTGTAAATGAACTATCAAAGCCTAACCTGATACAGGTTACAGGCGTTGAGGCATCGTTTACGGGCGCAGACACTTTAATATGCGGCAAACGTACTATTGAGTTCAATAATACTTCCTTTGCCAAAAAAGCAACCTACACCTGGCATTGGGGCGATGGTACTACTACCGAAACAAGCAGCAGAGGCGCTACCAACCACACCTATAGCAGCGAAGGCATTTACACCGTTAAACTGGTAGTAACCCCTACCGATGGCGGTTGCAGCGATAGCCTGGTGAGGAAGGATTATATAAAGATTGTAAAACCCCGGGCAAATTTTACCATAGGCGATACGCTGCAATGCATTCCTGCTGCTATTGCTTTTAAAAATACATCGCAACATGCACTGGAATATGCCTGGAAGTTTGATAACGGCAATACCTACACGGAAAAGAATCCACCGCCACAAACCTATACAACCCCGGGACTGCACACCGTAACAGTTGTTGCAAAGGGAATTAACGGTTGCGCAGACACTGCTACTAAAACTTTCAGGATTAAAGGGCCTGTTGCTACGGTGCTGTTCAGTGGCAACGGCGGATGCACGCCTTACAGTTTTGAAGCGAAAGTTTCGGGAGATGATGTTGAAACCTATAGCTGGGACTTTGGCGACGGCACAGCAATCAATCCTTCGCCGTCTGATTCAGTGGTGTCTCACACCTATACGTTGCCCGGCAACTATACACCTTCGGTTATATTAACCAATACAGAAGGCTGTACGAACAACTTAACCATAGCAAACCCGATCAGGGTTGGAGTGGCAGAAGCATCTTTTTCGATGGACAAAAACAAGCTATGCGGCACAGGCGCTGTTACCTTCACCAACACTTCGGCTGCAGGCAGCAACTTTACAGAACAGGTGTGGGATTTTGGTGACGGAACGAAGTTTACCGGAGCCCAGCCTCCGCCTAAACAATACAGCAAGGCGGGAGTATACGAAGTTTCACTAACGGTTGAAACAGATTTCGGCTGCCGCGATACAGTATTTGCAGACCTGCCCATAACAGTAAACGATAAACCGGAAATTACGATAAGCGGTGGCGACAAAGCCTGCGAAGGCGATTCAATCCGCCTGGAAGCAACTGTTCAGTCGGAGGATGAAATCACTTCTCTTACATGGAGATCGGGCAACGAAGTGATGGGTGATGAAAGCGTATTGCAATTACCGCTACGCAATGCAGGCACTCAGCATATTTCGGTTTCAGCCACTACTGTAAAGGGATGCGCAGATACCGCAACGCAAAGCATTACCACTCATTCCTTGCCGGTACCGAATGCCGGCCCGGATACAGTGGTATGCGCCGGTTCGCGGATATTGCTGCATGCGTCGGACGGTACTGGTTATTCCTGGCAATCGACCGGCGAAATAGAAAATCCCAATACAGCCCATCCGGTTATTGCTCCTTCGCGCAGTGGCGAATACGTTGTAACAGTAACCAACAGTTTTGGTTGTATGCAGAAAGATACAGTGGCTATTATAACAGAGGAACCAGTGAACCTGGTTGCCACTACAGAATACAATATATGCAGAGGCGATAAAGTGCAGCTAACCGCGTCGGGCAATGCCAGCAGTTTCAGTTGGCAACCATCCACGGATCTGAGCGGACACAACAGTTCCTCTCCCATTGCCTTCCCCGACAGCAGCACTACCTATCTTGTAATAGGACAGAGTAAGAACATTTGTCCTGATGACAGCGCAACGGTGCGTGTGAATGTGTTAGACCACCCCACTGTACGCCTGGGTAACGATACTACTATTTTAGGAGGCGTTCCTTTTACATTGCAGTCGGTAGCAACCGGCAATATTCAATCGTATGAGTGGACACCGCAGAATGGATTGAGCTGCACCACCTGCCCCACACCGGAGGCGTTGCCCGAAAGTGATCAGCAGTACATAGTTGAAGTAACGACACCTGAAGGATGCAAAGCCAGCGATACTATAGCCATAACACTGATCTGTAACAAACAGGCTATTTTTATTCCCAATGCATTTACGCCTAATGGCGACAGGCTGAATGACAGGTTTTATGTAAAAGGCTTTGGCTTAAAAACAGTGAACTACCTGCGCATTTTCGACAGGTGGGGTAAGGAAATCTTCAACAGGAAAAATTTCAATGCCAATGATGAGCAAATGGGTTGGGATGGCAGCCTCCCCGGCGGCAATCAACCGGCAGGAACGTCTACTTATATATACGTAGCTGAAGTTGTTTGCAGCGAAGGAGTACCGATAACGCTCAGGGGAAGTGTGACGCTGATACGGTAGACAAAAGAATTTTTTTTTCTTTATGCAATCCTTTTGTTTGCTGCATCTATGCCTTCAAAGCCCATATGTATGTTTAAGCAAATCACCCTGATTACCCTATTGCTGTTAATCTCAACTTATTTAATAGCGGGTAACGAACCACTCAAAGTCTCTTCCAGCCTTAAAACAGTTACCGTTTACCGTAGTGGTGCAGAACTGCAACATCATGCCAGTGCACAACTTGCACAGGGAAGCAATGAGTTGATCATCGAAAACATCAGCAATAATATCGATCTCAACAGCATACAGGTAAGCTGTCCTGCCACCGTTACCATTATGGGCGTTCAATTTTCAAAAAATTTTTTAATAACGCCGGCTGCTGGCGAAAAAATGCAATTGCTAAAGGATTCACTGGTGGCAATTGAAAAAGAAATAGAAAAAACCAATATCCAGATCACCACATTAACCGACCTAATCACAGTACTTAAAACCAATAAAGATATAAAGGGTGTTCAAACAGGACTGAGTGTTACCGAATTAATAAAATTGATGGATTATTATAAAAACAAATCACTTGAACTGCAACAGGACCTGGCTGTGCAGCAGGAAAAACAAAAGAAATGGACGGGTTCCCTAAACAAGCTGAAACAACAAATAGAAGAAGAAGAAAAAAGAAATACGCGGGAAGCCGGGCAGATACAAGTGCAAATAAATGCGGCTACTCCCGGGAAATACGAATTATCTATTTCATACATCACACCCAATGCATACTGGACGCCTTATTATGATATACGGGTTGACGACATAAAAAGTCCGCTAAAAGTTATTTATAAATCAAAGATCATTCAAACCACGGGCATCGATTGGAAAAAAGTAAAGCTGTCGCTTTCTACATCAATGCCCAGTCAATGGGGCGGTGCACCTGTGGTGAAACCGTGGTTTCTAAGTTATATCAATCCTGTAAATGCCATGGAAAAAGCACTGGCGGGAAAATTATCGGGTGTAGATGTTCGTGAAAAAGAAATGAACCAACTCAATGAAGTAGTGGTCGTGGGGTATGGAACTACCAGGGGTGAGACGTCGCTCAACAACGAACCTGCACAGGAACCTATCTATGTCGTGAACGGGGCCATCATGAGCAGGAACGAATTTTCAAAGATCAGCAAGATCTCCATAAAAAAAATGGAAGTGCTGAAAGAAGCGACTGCTACAGCCCTTTATGGAGCCAGGGCATCAGGTGGGGCCATTGTGGTAACATTAAAAGAGGGAATGGATGATTACGTTACCGTAACGGATAACGAACTGAATGTTGTGTTTGATATAGAGCTGCCCTACGATATTCCTACTAACGGAAAGGAACAAACGGCTATATTGAAAGAATACAGCACCAATGCCCTGTATAAATTTTATGCTGCGCCCAGGCTGGATAAAGACACGTACCTGCTTGCAGACGTAACGGGATGGGAAAAGCTGAACCTGCTGCCGGGTGATGCAAACATCATCCTAGAAGGTACTTACGTGGGGAAGTCTTTCATAGACCCCAACGCTACATCGGATACACTCAACCTGACTTTGGGACGCGATAAACGTGTGGTGGTAAAAAAAGAAAAGCTGGTTGATTATAGCAGTACTAAATTTTTCGGAAGCAATACATTGCAGAAAATAACTTACGAGATTACTGTAAAAAACAATAAAAAGGATAAGATCAGCCTTTTGCTGAAAGACCAATATCCCATACCATCTTTGAAAGAAATTGAAGTTGAACTGCTGGATGATGGCGATGCTACCGTAAACAAAGACCTCGGCACCCTTTCCTGGAACATAGAATTACCTCCGGGTGAAAGCAAGAAACTTCGGTTTACCTATAGTATTAAACATCCCAAAGATAGGTTGCTGAACCTGAATTAGCAGATGCGGGGGGAAGACAACTGCCTTCTCACATTCGTTCTGCACCTAACGATCCGAAAGGCTTTGCCCAACAAATTTTTCAGCCGGTTTTATAACCGGCTTTTGATCTTTCAAAAGAAAGAAAAGCCAGATCCACACAAAAAATGCTAATACAAAAGAAATCAAGGTGTTTTTGAAAAGCATGTTTTGCACTACTTCATTTGTTTGAAGTTGAACAAGAGCCTGGCCGAGGGTAAGCCCTTCATTGATAAGCATTATAATTATTGTTGCTACGTTGGCAATTACAATACTGATAATATTGGAAATAATAATTAAATACCTTGTCCATTTTCCCTGTCGTCCTTTAAAATATACATATCCTTTAAATCCAAGAAAAGCGATGGCTATAGACATTGCGGATACAATTACGTTTAAATATACCGCTATTAACGCCCAGGCAATGACTCCGGGAACTGAAAGAAAAAGGGAACCGAGAAAGCCTGTTAAATAATTTTTTTCTTCAGAGGATTTTTCTCTTTCAGCCTCAAACAATCTATTTTCAATATCACGAAAGCAGGTAGTACAAAATATTGTTCCTCTATTATCGAAGTTATAATACCCGATACGCTCTTTCGCGCCACAGTTATGACATTTATTTTGCCCGGGGATGTTTAACTTTATAAACAGGTCAACCAAAAAGTCGAACAGGGCATAAATAGTTTTAACCTTGGTGAAGGTGAGGCTTTCCAGGAATTGAAAGTAAAGACTATTGCTGCTAATTTCAAAGTTCGAAAACCTCAGGCTTTTTTTATTGGCTTTTAATGCTGTTTCAATTTGTACTTTCTGATCTTCTGTTAAGTTGTCGGTGGTTGCGATAACATACTTGTATTGAGGATTGCTTAATAAGCTGCCATCGCCTATATTAAAAAAGTAGCCTTCATACATCCCAAATGCAGCATTACTTGTAGTATACCAATTAAGTTCTTTTGCTATTTTTTTTGTCTTCGGAAAAATCATCCTGGTTGCTTTAAAGGTTGTACGTATGTCGCAAAAACAGCACTTACCATAGTTGACGCTCAGGCTGCATAGCTGGCAAAGAGATACATGAAAACCAATCTTTAAAAATTATCATTGCAAAGTTCCTGTTTCATATGGCAGGAATGAGTCTAAGTATTTTATATCATAAAACATCTCTGTCTGTATCGGTATTCCATTAAAAAAAGCTGGTTGCCAAAACTTCTCAGTTTTTGCAAGCTGTTTAATAATCTCTTTATCAAATCCTTCTGAAATGCCTTTCACTACTTTTATATTCTCCATTTTCCCGCTTTCTGTTATTATAAACGTTACTAAAAAGTAATTTGCTTTTTTAATGTTATACTTTTTTGCACCTCCGTTTTGAATAAAGTCCCTAAACTGCGTTTTTCCGGTATATCTCGGAGTAATAAACTGATTGGCTTTGTACAACACTTTGTTGTTGTGCATTCCTATGGAGTCTAAATATTTGCTTTGTGTGCTTAAAAAATCTTCCGCCAGAAATCGGATCCTTCTAAAGCCAGCCAATGATATTATAAGCGACGTATCAGTCAGCTCTTCTATATTGTATGTGTCAAATCCAATGGTTAATTTACCATCTTGCGCTGACCATGGCTGCTGATAGGTATCCCATCCCGGGCTGAAGCTCATTTTTAAAATCGATTTCGAAAATGTGTATCGCAAGTAAAGCGTGTCAGCATCGTTGCCTTGGCCGGATAAATCTTCCATGGTTTCTTTGATCCAGGACCTTTGAATTTTCTTTCTTACTTGGCCAAATGAGGTAACAGATGTAAGTAAAAGGAGGATAAGTAAAGTAATGCCTTTCATATATCAATTGTCTAGGGTGCCGCTAAGATAGCTCTTTGTTCTAAATCCAGGCTCACAACTCTTCCTTCGGCTATTCTCGTTATTTCTTTACCTATCTAAGTTTCTTTATCATCCAGATATTGCAGGTAGAATGACCGGAGTTACCCAATGGGTGGGACAGCATTTCAAATCCCTGCTTTTCATAAATGCTCACTGCTTTGGAAAACTCAGACAGGCTTTCGAGGTATATTTCCGAATACCCCAACTCCTGTGCTGAACGAATGCTTTTTTCCATCAGTTTTTTTCCGATGCCTTTTCCCCTGGCTTTGGGAGACAGGTAGAACTTTACCAGCTCTGCGCAATTTGGGGGAAGTCCTTCTGTGGGATAGATCCCGCAACAACCTACAATTTCATTTTCCATTTCAGCAACCCAGAAAACAGACTCTGGTGTTTCAAAAAGTTCAAAAAGATGATCAGTAGTCGGATCTGAATAAACTGTACCCTTTTGAGGTGCCTGATGCTCCTCAAAAACAGCCCGGATTAGTTTGGCCAAGGCTTCGTTGTCTGATCGTTCTATTGTTCGAATGTTCATTGTATTATTACATGTTTTTGCTTGTTCTGCTTTTCTTTCGAAAAATCTATATTGATCACCAGGCCTTAATCAAGCTGTATCAAAATTTTTCTTCTTGCTACATCAATATCGAACCAGGTTTCGTTCGTAGAATTTGGTATACATTCAAAAATATCCAAACCTCTCGCGTATTTGCTCAAAGCCTTGTCTCCAAATTTTAAAACCAGTTCATATTTGTCTTGCCCTGACAATCCAATAAAAGCTGCCATTACTATTTGCCTGTTATCATTTACAAATTTCCTGGAATATTCATTTTCAAAAGTGGGCAATAAAACGCCGTCACACCAAAAATGTTTTGCTTTTTCATTGCCGGAATTGGTAAATGCTTCAGATATTTTGCGTTCAAGGCGTTCACAGAAATCGTTGTTCAGCATTTAAGATTATTTTTTGTACACCTCTATTTTTCGTTCATCCGGGTCAGAAATAATAGCCATAAAGCCAAAGTCTGTTTGTGTTGGTTCTACTATAAACGAAACATGTAATTCTTTTAATTTCGAAATCGTTTGGTCAAAATCGTCAATGCCAAAACCTAAACGCAGGTTCTTGTCTGCTTCTGTTTGACTTTTAGTTAAAGGGTATATCTCCAAAACAGTTTTCCCAACAAATGCCGAATAATGATAGGGCGAATTTCCGTGTTTATGATATTCAAAAGTCAACCCCAATAAACTGTAAAAGTCTGCAAGCTTTTTTGTGTCGGATGTTCTCAAAACCAAAAGTCGTATTTCCATTGATTGTTTACTTGTTTAAGTTTTATTAGCCCTAAAGATGACTCCGCCACCTTGGGCATATTTATACCTGGCGGATAAAGGCATCGTAGCCGTCAACTTAAGCTATCATGAAACAAGATTGCCGAAGGTCTTCATCATGAAATACTATTCAAATTGTTGGCATTGAACCATCTGCTTGCTCCAACAATGTATACAGTTCTTAGCCATTGCCTGGTGCGGAAGATGGCTTTGCTCCGCTAGGCGGTGGCTCGCCAGGACGTGTAAGAGGCTGATGTCTTTGCAACCTGGTCCAGATCAATCCTGCCTCACATAAGGCAATCAAAACATAAATCACTTGCAGGGTCTCTGCGAGACACCCCGCAGTAGCTTACTACTAAGTGAAACTTACGGCGGCGAAGCAGCCTCCGTGCGCAGGTAAGCCTATTATTTTTTTACGCTACTGATGGGAGCCTTCACCCATCAGCTAGCATTGGTTGCAATTTTCGGTGGATGAAGACACCCACCGATAGCCTAAAGCTTCGCCACATCAGTCACATAAGTGTTTAACAATAGTCAATCAGCAACAACAACCATCGCTCGTTTATGTCTACTAAAATTCAAAGCGATTTGAGTAATCAGCAGGAAAAGGATTAATGGAGCTAAATTAAAAGTAAAATTCTACTAAAAAAATATTTCTGGCGCTTCTCATTCACAAAAAAAGGGTCAGGCACAACGCCTGACCCTTGCCATATTTTATAAGATTATTAAGTATGCTCCGTCAGCTTCTTGTCAATCTTCGCTTCTATTGCCGATTGCTCCTGCAGGCGTTTCAATTTCCTGCCATATGCTATGCGGGTAATCAGCACAAACAATACAGGCACCACAAATATCGCAAGCGTAGTAGCGGCAACCATTCCTCCAAACACTGTCCAGCCAATTGTTTTGCGACTTTCGGCTGCTGCGCCTTCGGCAAATGCCAGTGGCAATACGCCCAATATAAAGGCGAGCGATGTCATAACAATGGGGCGTAAACGCAACCGAACCGCCTGCAACGTTGCATGTGTAATGTCTATGCCCAGGTCTACCCTCTCCTTGGCAAACTCCACAATAAGGATGGCGTTTTTGGCTGCCAGCCCAATCAATGTTATCAAACCGATCTGCGCATAAATATTGTTCGACAATGCGGGCAGCAATGTAAGTGTTAAGATAGAACCGAACGCACCAATGGGTACTGCAAACAATACAGAGAATGGTATAGACCAGCTTTCGTACAATGCTGCCAGGAACAGGAACACAAACACAATGGATATTGCAAATATGATGGACTGCTGGCTTCCCGCTGCAATCTCCTCGCGGCTCATGCCGGAAAACTCATACCCGTATCCCGCCGGAAGTGTTTTGGCTACTTCCCGCAATGCATCAATTGCCTGACCACTACTGAAACCTGGCTTGGGCGAACCGTTGATTTCTACCGAACGATAAATGTTATAGTGCGATATAACCGCCGGTGCTTCTATTACTTTGGTGGTGATAAGAGAACCGAGCGGAACCATGCTGCCCTGGCTGTTGCGCACATAAAACTTTTCAATACCGTTTAACGAACTCCTGTAACTGCTATCGGCCTGCGACATCACGCGGAAGTTTCTTCCGTATAAGTTAAAGTCGTTTACATAACTGCTGCCGAGGAAAGTGGAGAGCGTTGTATATACTTCCGACACAGACACGCCCAGTTTTTTAGCCTGTTCCTTGTCTACATCTACCTGGTAGCTGGGCGACCTGGATGAAAAGAAGGTATATGCGGCGCCAATCTCGGGGCGTTGATTCACTTTGGCAATGAAAGCCTGTGCCACCTTTTCAAACTGCTTAACGTCGTCGGTGCTGCTGGTTTGCTGCAGTTCAAACGTAAAGCCGGCAGTAGCACCTAACCCTGGAATGGCCGGCGGCGCAATTACCAGTATTCTTGCTTCTTTGATATCGCCTACTGCCTGGCGGATCTTATTCATTATATCCTGCGCATGTTGGCCTTCACCTACTCTTTCTTCCCAGGGCTTCAGGTTTACAAACACAGTACCTGCATTTGATCTGTTAGATCCACTGATGATGTTCAAACCAGACAAACCACCTACTACTCTCACTTCCGGTATTTTACCAATGCGGTCAATCAGGTCGTTTAACAATACAATGTTCCTCGATGTAGAGGCAGCTTCGGGCATTTCGTACGTTACCAGCACCCGTCCTTCATCTTCGGTAGGTATAAAGCCCGAAGGTTTGTTTTTGAAAAGGAAAAACAATCCTACAAACAATACCACCATCATTACCAGCACGTAGGGCGTGGCTCTTATCCATTTGGCTACGCCTCTTGTATAACCGAGTGTTATTTTGCCGAACCAGTTATTAAAGCCGGCAAAGAATTTTTCGAGCCAGTTCTTTTTTGCGTTTTCACCTTTCGATGGCTTCAGCATAATGGTGCACAAGGCGGGAGTAAGCGACAGTGCCACAAATGCAGAGATCAATACCGATACTGCAATGGTAATGGCAAACTGCTGGTACAACCGGCCCACGATACCGGGTATAAATCCAACCGGCACAAATACCGCCGCCAATATGAGCGCGATGGCAATTACAGGACCGGATATTTCCTTCATCGCCTTTCGTGTAGCTTCTTTGGGCGACATTTTTTCGTGATCTATATTATGCTGCACGGCTTCTACCACCACAATGGCATCATCTACCACTATACCAATGGCCAACACAAACGCGAACAAGGTAAGTGTGTTGATGGTAAAACCTAACGGGCCAAAAAGAATGAAAGTACCGATCAGCGAAACGGGGATGGCAAGCACGGGAATAAGCGTGGCTCTCCAGTTCTGCAAAAATAAAAACACCACCAGCACCACCAATATCAATGCTTCCACCAACGTGTGTACCACTTCGCTGATAGAGGCATTTACCACCGATACCGTTTCAAGTGGCACCATAAAGTCAATGTCTTTAGGAAAAGTTTTCCTCAGCTCTTCCATTGCCTTCATCACCCCCTTATATGTTTCAAGCGCATTGGCACCGGGCGTTTGATAGATGAGCAGGAAAGATGCGGGCTTGCCTCCATTTACGAAAGCGTTGATGCCATAATCGAATTTCCCCAGTTCGATACGGGCCACATCTTTGAGGTATACAATATTTCCATCTGAAGGACGGGTACGTACCACTATGTTTTCAAAATCTTCCTGCCGGTTTATACGGCTGTTGGTCAAAACACTGTATTCAAACACCTGCTGACCCGGCTGCGGATTTCCTCCCACCGTACCGGCTGCCACCTGCAGGTTCTGCTCCTGCAACGCCGCGTTAACTTCGGCGGGGGTAATAGACAACGCCGCCATTTTTTCGGGGTTCAGCCATACGCGCATACTGAAATCATCAGAACGCGACAACACATCACCCACCCCTTTTACACGCTGAACGGCGTCTTTCACATACATGTTTACATAGTTGCCTATAAACAACGCATCGTGTGTGCCATTGGGTGAGTAAAAACCAAACACAGCCATTACGCTGGGGTTACGCTTACGAACGGTTAGGCCCAAACGCTTTACCGCGTCGGGTAAAGTAGGTTCGGCTACGCTCACACGGTTTTGCACGTCAAGTGTGGCAATATTAATGTCGGTTCCTACTTCAAAGTTTACGGTAATGTTGCTCTGCCCGCTGCTGGCACTGTTGCTGCTCATGTAGGTCATGCCCGGCGTACCGTTCACCTGTGTTTCTATGGCAGTGGTGGTAGTTTGCTCCACCGTTTGTGCATCGGCACCCGTAAAGTTGCCTGATATATTAACCGTTGGGGGCGAAATTTCAGGATACTGCGCTATCGGCAGTGTGATCATTGAAATAATACCTACCAATACAATTACAATTGATACAACAATTGCGGTTACCGGTCTTTTTATAAAAATATCTGCTATCATAATGTGTGAAATAGTGAGTGGTGAATGGTGAATACGATTCACTCATATCATCACACGCGGATGGTTATTATTTTTTTGGTGCACCTGCTGCAGGAGGTTGAGGCTGCGCAGTAGTAATTACAGATCCTTCTCTCAGGTTCTGAACGCCTTCTACCACTATTGTTTCTTTTTCTTTCAACCCTTCTTTTACAATTACATTCGGGCCTACCTGCCTTGCCAGTTGCACTTTTCTTTGGGTAACCTTGCTGCTGTCTGTTACAACATACACAAAAAATTCTCCCAGTTGTTCGGTAACCGCTTTGTACGGAACGAGCACAGAGGCTTTATCGCCGTTGAGCACGCGCAGGGTTGTGCTCATGCCGGCTTTCAGCAGCTTTTTATCATTGGGAAAACTTAGTCTTACTTTAATGGTACCTGTTTGCGGATCGACAGCACGGTCAATTACGCTTAAACTACCGGGGTAGGGATATACATCTTTGCCAAACGCAATGGTAAATGTCGAGTCCTTAGGATTCTTTTTTGCCTGCTGCAATTGGTTAAGCCTGTATATCTCTTTTTGATCTACCGTAAAATCTACCGCCATAGGATTGTCGGTAGATACTACATTCAATATGGTTTGACCTGCCACAACCGATGTTCCCATTCTCACCTGAGAAATACCAATCGTACCGTCGAAAGGTGCTGTAATGGAGGAAAAATTCACATTTGACCTCACTGCATTTACGTTGGCTTTAGCCGCTGCCACCTGTTTTTTAGCTGCTTCCAAAGCGGCATCTGCATAATCAACCTGTTGCTTGGCAATGGCATCCTGTTTATCAAGTTCATGATAACGGTCGGCATCCTTCTGGGCCTTCAGCAAATTGGTTTCCTGCACCTGCAGGTTAGCAATGGCCTGCTGCTCGTTGGCGCTATACACCTGCTGGTCTATCGAATACAGGCGTTGCCCCTTGCGCACTTTATCGCCATCCTTAAAATAAATGCCGGTAACATAGCCGGTAACCTGGGCTCTGAGCTCAACCTGGTTCAATGCGGTTAGGGTTGCGGGATATTCATCGTAATACACCGTTTCCGATACAGATACTTCCTGCACCGCTACAGGCACCGCAGGCGGCGGACCTTGTTGTTGTTGCTGTTGCTTTGCACCACATGCCGCCAGTATCAATACTGATCCGTAAATTGATACTGTTTTGATTGCTTTATGTAACATATTTATGTATTGCTTGTTTGAGCTATCAGCTTTCAGCGATCAGCTATGAGCTTTCAGCTTTCAGTAAATAAACTATAATACCTTACCCCACACACCCTATACCCTACACCCTACTCCTTATACCTTACCCCTCATCCCTTACCACTTTATCTCCCCCAACGCCCTCTGCACATCTATCTTGCTCGACAACAGCGCATACAGGGCATCGTAATAATTGATCTGCGCGGTACGAAGATCTGTTTCGGAAGTGATGACTTCAAGATAAGTTTTTACGCCCGATCTGTATTGCAACTGTATTACATCGTATACTTCTTTTGCCAATGCCAGGTTTTCTTTCAATGCAAAAAAGTTAGCCAGGCTGCTTTTATAATTTGCCAGCGCGCCGTTGTATTCTTCGTTTACTGCATTTTTCAGGTAGGTAATGTCGAGACTGGTTCTGCGCAATTGCCATTTGGCCTGCTGAATCTGATATTTTCGTTTACCTCCCTGGAATATAGGCAGCGACAGCGTTAAGCCTGCATAAGATGCGGGATACGATTGATTGTATAATTTGCTGAAATCGTTGTTGAGGTAATTGAGGTTGTAAGCGCCGTTAGCAGAAAGCGACGGCAAAAAGCTCCATTTATTATAACTCACATTGGCCTCAAGCAACCGCATTTGCGTTTGCAACAACTGGTATTCTATCCTCCGCGTATAGTCGATGGCCTGCACCGTATCCAGCACCACTTCATTTTCCATGGTTGCCGTATCGTATACAATATCCAGATCGGCATTTACGGGATAGTTCATCCGTGCTTTCAGGCTCTCAATTCTCGCTTTTAATAAAACTTCGAAACTTCTTTTAGAAGCTTTTGTATTATTTAAAGCAATGGCAGCCCTTTTATAATCGGTTTTGTCGGTTATGCCTGCCTGGTACTGATTGTATGCATCTTTATAGCTCCGTTCCAGCCGCTGGATATTTTCTTCCGATACACGGATCTGCTGTTCGGTTGCCAATACATCGTAAAATGCTTTCGACACATCTACTGCCACATCTATCTTGCTGCTTTCGGTATTTTGTTTGGCCTGTTTGCGAATATCCGTACGGGTGCGGCTGGCCAACAGCACATCGCGGTTAAAAATAGTTTGAGTGCCGGAGAATAATATGCCGGAAGTATTATCTACCCCTAATTTCACCGGATTGCCACCAATGATATTGGTTTGCACCTGGAAATTATGCTGAAAGGTATAATTGAAATTGATTTGCGGAAACCATTCTGAGAGTTTACTCTTAATAGTCGTTTCTGCAATTTCTTCGTCTATCTGCGCCTGTTGTACAAGTGGCTGCCTGTTGATGGCGTATTGTATGCAGTTTTGCAGCGTGGCAGATTGCAAAATAGAATCATTGACTTGTTGTGCCGACACACGGGAAGTACCTAAAATGAGTACAACCGAAAAAAACAATAATTGTTTTTCCATAAAGTATATATATGTATTGCTGCCTGTCTATATAACAATTACGACCTGTTATATGCTATTGATACAGCAACCTTTTCGTTGAACAATCTTGGAGTTGGGGACGCAAAGGTATAGATTCTGCCTACAATAAATCAAACGTTTGTTTAATTTTTTTTGTTAATGAATTATTAATAGGCGAATAGTTTTGCATTCGTCCACACGTAATGTTATATTTCCGCTTATAAAAATAAGCTATGTACAAAATATGTATTGCCTTCCTGTGTGTGATTATCGCTGTGCAGGCGCATGCTCAAAACACCTTGCCTGTTATACCTGTTCCTGTAAAAGCACAGGTAAGAACGGGGCAGTTTATCATTAATGAACAAACAGTAATAGTAGATCGCAACGGCCGTGAGCAGGCCGCCATTGATTTCTTTAATCATTATCTCGAAAAATATTATGGCTTTAAACTGCACACAGCAAAAAAGCCTGGCAAAAATTCCATCGTTCTTTCTACCAGGACGTTTATTAAAGCTCCCGATAATCCCGAACGTTATACGCTTACAGTTACTCCTGCTTTTATAAACATTGCGGGCGATGGCAATGCGGGTACGTTTTACGGACTGCAAACATTGATACAATTATTGCCTGTTGAAAAATCAGCCTCTCTTACAATTCCCGCGGTGGCTATCGAAGACTACCCGAGGTTTAAATATCGTGGTGCGATGCTGGACGTTGCTCGTCATTTTTTTGATGTTGACTATGTAAAAAAATTCATTGACCTGCTGGCGCTTCACAAGATCAATACGTTTCACTGGCATTTAACCGACGACCAGGGATGGCGTATAGAAATAAAGAAATATCCAAAGCTTACCGAAGTGGGTGGTTGCAGGAACGGCACCATCACAGGGCGATATCCGGGCACAGGCAATGATGGTGAAAAATATTGCGGCTATTACACACAGGAGCAGGTGAAAGAAATTGTGCAATACGCGCATGACCGTTTTATTACCGTGATACCTGAAATTGAATTGCCGGGACATGCTTCTGCAGCCATTGCAGCTTATCCGCAACTGAGCTGCTTTCCCGATGAACCCACACATGCTGCAAAAAATACAGCATGGCATGGAGACTCTACCAATAAAAATGTGCAGCAGGCCTGGGGTGTTTTTGAAGATGTATACTGCCCAGGTGAATATACCTTTAACTTTTTGCAGGATGTGCTGGACGAAGTGATCAATTTATTTCCTTCTAAATATGTGCATATTGGTGGCGATGAATGCCCGAAAGAGGCCTGGAAAAGATCGGCATTTTGCCAGAAGCTCATTAAAGAAAACAATCTGAAAGATGAACATGGGCTGCAAAGCTATTTTGTGCAGCGCATTGAAAAATACCTCAACAGTAAAGGAAAAGCAATAATAGGCTGGGATGAAATACTGGAAGGCGGGCTGGCACCGAATGCAACGGTAATGAGCTGGCGGGGCGAAAAGGGTGGCATTGAAGCAGCCAAACAAAAACACGATGTGATCATGACACCCAACTCTTATGTGTATCTCGATTATTCGCAACGCAAAAAAGAAGATTCGGTTACCATTGGTGGTTATCTTCCGCTGCAAAAGGTATACAGCTTTAATCCCGTGCCTAAAGAATTGTCGGCAGATGAAGCGCGTTATATACTCGGAGCACAAGCTAACCTGTGGTCGGAATATATTCACTATCCCTCAAAAGTAGAATACATGATTTTCCCGAGGCTTACTGCATTAAGCGAAGTTTCGTGGAGCCCGCTGAAGAATAAGAACTGGGAGCAATTTAAAACACGCCTTCAAACTCAGTTTAAACGCTATGAGTTGTGGGATGTGCATTATTATCCGGCGTTGAATGAACCAATGAAGTGATTGCTGATTGGGGAATTTCTGATTTCTGATTTAAAACCATTAATTTATTTGGTTGCGCACCGAAATCTTGAGCTTTCAAATCAAAAATCCCAAAATCAGAAATCAGAAATTTTCAACAACCATATATCCGAAATCCGCGAATTCTGGCGCCAGTTGAGGTGCGATTCTTCAGGTATATCGAAGCTCACGTTGATATAACCATCCTGCGTAAGCGAAAGTGGAATGATCCATTCTTTGAAGGTATCGGCTTCTTTATTATATACCAGTGGTGAAAGACGTACTCCGTCAACCCGCAGCAATGCATCGCCAAAGCCACACACACGAATGCTGTACCTGGCTCCGGGGTCCAGGTTTTTGTATTCCAGTGCCGGCGCCCGTTGAAAAGTTTGTGCCGAAAGTCTTTTCCTGCTCTTGCCATTGTCCCACCAGGCAATATCCGTTGCATCGTCGGAAATGGTTTTTACCCTTGTGCCCTTGCTCACGCTCGAAACATCATCGTAGTAGCTGCCATTGCCCGGATGCTCCCACCTGTAAATGGTTTGAATGCGTTTCAGCTTTTCGGCCGCACTGTTCAGCGTTTTGATCTGTGCAAACTCATCGGCCAGCCACCACCGGTTGTTCAGTGGGTAGTCTGCAAAATCCAGCACCGCACCTCTTTCATAACCCTTTGCCTTGTATTTGGGAACGCTTGTTTGCAAACCCGTAGAAGCATAGAGGTCTGCACAAAGGTCTTCTATTCGTTTGCGTAAATCGGGTGCAATATTTATTTTATCTGCGGTGTTAACCATAGCCAATGCAGCATCCATGGTTTTGTCTGTATTTTCTTCGGTAGCTTCCAAAAGAATGGCATTTGCCTTTTCTTCCAGTTGCTGCTCATACAACAATCTTCTTCTCGTGTATGCATCGTAGTAAGCACGCAGCAGCAACATCTGCCACCTCCAGTTGTGTTTTAAACCAGGGTTTTCTTTTTCAAGCTTTTGCCAGTAGCTAAGCAATGCTTCCACACCACCGTTGGCAGCCAGCGATCCGTTCCAGTTCTGCTCCAGCCCGGTTATGCCTGCAGCCGCCGTATGTTCTACATCGCTGTTAAAAAAGAACCGGCAGTATTCATCCAGTATTTCATTTACATCTTTATGAATGTTCCAGGCGCGCATGCTCCATATTACTTTATTCACATCGTCGTGGTTGCCATCGGAGTACGATACAAAACCATCTGTAAAAGGTGCATATGTTTCGTGGATCTTAGCAAATGCATAAGGTCGCGGGTTCACCGATTCACGTCCTAACGTCAATGCATATGCCTGATCCCACCGTTCAACAGGAAATTCGCAGCGGATGGAATGTGTTATATCTGGATATTGCCGATGCTTGTATTTTGCCGGCAACCGGTAACGTGTTTCGGCAATGGGCGGACTGCTGGGACCAGATACTACTCCTTCGAGCCAGGCAGGATTGTTGTTTTTAAGATATTGATAAAAATAATCGATCTGCTCTGTATTAAAGCCCTGCAACGATATCCACATTTTTGCATTGGGGTGATATTGGGTGAGCCGTTTGTGCAGCTCTTCTAAAAATGGCAATACATCCGAAGGATGATTGTCGCCAGGATCACCGCCGGGAAAGAAAATATGATCAAGCCTCGGGCATGCTTTATAAAATGCTTCATGCGTGCGCAACTCGGCTTCCTTCCGTTCCTTATCTTTTAAATCAAATTCCACCGGTGTCCAAACCCAGTAATCCATATCGTAAGCCTGGCATATTTCGCTGATGCGTATGCGCATTTCTGCGGCGGGTATTTTAAAATGAGGACTTCCCTTATCGTCTTCGTGAAAAGGAATGCCTTCCACTGCATTGGAGCCAAAGATGGCCAGTTCCCGTATGTATTCCTCAAACTGCTGCACCGTCCATGCATCGTATGAGTTGGCCGTATTCCTGTACCCCAGTTGATGCCCGCGGATGGGGTACATAGGCGAAGAAGCGATGTTGATATCGCCGGCAAGCTTCGCCGTTTTATTTTTCATTTCCAGGTGGCGCAACAACCAGCCGGTACCAAACAGCACGCCTCTTGCATCGGCGCCAATAATCCAAACCACCTGTTGTCCTTCCGTATTTTCAACGGTTACCCTATAACCTTCTTTTTTATATTCAGGGCTGTTGCTGTTGGACGACACGGGCACTTTTCTTCCCATATATTCTTTGTCGGCCGATAACACAATGGCAATGACCGGGATTGTTTTTTTAGGCCACGATGCGGCGCTGTTAAGCCGGATAGCCGTTCTCTTGCCAATTTCTTCCTGCAATACTTTTGTTACCGTGGCATGCATAGATGCGGGAACCGTAGGCGATACCATTACCACCGCGTTGTTCAGCTGCACGGTTTGTGCAGAACTGTTAACAACGATGCACAAAAAAAACAACACGCAAACGAAGGTAAAATGAAAATTGAATCTGGAACGTACCATACAATAAACGGATATAATATGGTAAGAGCAATTTATTGCCGCGTTATACTCGTTATGGGGTTTGAGGTTTGGGGTTTATTGTTTGACGTTATTCAAACAATAAACTCCAAACGATAAACAATAAACACCTCTTACAACGTGCTCAACCCAACATCACTGAACACCGCACGTCCCTGGCTTGCAAACAATGCCCAACTGCCACTGGCCAAATTGTATGCTCTGAAGTTCATGGCAACCATATTGTTTACATACACTACGCCTTTGTTGCCATCAAGGAATATTTGCAGGGTAACAGGTTTTCCGGGAGAAAGCATTACCTGTCTTTCCAGCTCCACCATTTGTGTTACTTCATTAACGCTTCGCGGCCACATATCAAACACCACACGATTCCTCGCAGGCTCAAGCCGTATGTAATAGGCAGATTCAAGATCGTCGCTGCAACGAAGCATGCAGCCAAAATCCTGTGTGCCCGCCGTGAAAGAAACCGTTGCACTGAGTTTGCAAACAGCAGGCAGCATTCCTCCTTTTACAGCATCGAACCTGCCATTGGCATTGATTTCTATTTTGTTCTTCGTGCCTAGGCTTTCGCCAGCCGCCGTAAACATTTCCTGTGTTGCTGGTTTATTAAAAGCAGCAGCAACGGTAGCGGGTACCCGCACCGTCAGTTCACCATTGGGTTGTTGTATTACTTCATGCACCACCAGGTTTCCGCCCCAGTTCCATCCTCCGTTGTCTTTTTCATCGCTTCGGGTAGGATTCCACCCGAAAATAAATCTTTGCTTTCCGTCCGATGCCGTTTTGGCTGCATAAAAAGCGTGCCCGTCAAATGTATCCTGCGCCGGCACTATCCAGGGACCTTTCAGAGAACGGCTCATGCGATACCTTGTAGCTACCTTGTCGGTAAATTCAGAAAAAACCAGGTACCACCAGTCACCCATTTTAAACAGGTCGGGACACTCGTGCGTAAAAAATTCGTTGGGCGCATAAAAAGGCTCTTCCACTTTCCAGCTTACCAGGTCTTTCGAAGAGCACAATGCCGTTAGCCCTCTCCTGCGCGGAATGCCTTTACGAAAACGCGCGGCAAGCAACATGTTATACATTTTGGTTTCCTCATTGTAAAAAACAAAAGGATCGCGCCAGTCGTTTTTTTCATACCGGTCAGCAGGCGCAAAAAATGTATCGGCCGGAATTTTGGTCCAGTGCTGCAAATCGTTGCTGGTGGCATGCATTACCGCCTGCATCGGTTTGTCCTGCGCTGCCAGATGATGATTGTGTCCTGTATAAAAAATATGGTATTTGCCCTGGGCCTGTATGGCGGAGCCTGTAAAAATAAAGAGGTCCTGCTGTTCCCTGGTGCCGCGCGGAATCACTTCACCGTGCTCTTCAAAATGAACAAAATCGGTTGTAGATAACCGGTACCACGGTGTGCCTTCTCCATGTTTTTCAGCATTGCGCCAATCGAGCAGGTAAAACAATTGGTATTTACCTTCAGCATAAAGTGGAATAAAATCTGCGGCTACTGCATTTTCAGGCTTATAAAAAAAATCGCGCGGTCCTGTTTCGCCTGCCATATTACCGGGTACGAACGGCTGGGGTTGCGATGCAGCTTGCAGTAGAGAATGCCCCATAAAAGGCAACATGCCCGAGGCACGCATAAAGTCCCGTCTTTTCATATGCTGAAGATTTGACGCTGAATGTAAACATATCCGCGCAATAAAAAAAGCAACTAGCCGCGGTTGTTATATTTTTTCGGACGGATTGAAATCCGTCCTTACAAGATGCGACCGAGCCGATGGCTCTTGTCGTTTCACCCCTATCGGGGGGTGTCTTCATCCACCGAAATTGCAGCCAACCGCCGGCTGGTGGGTGAAGACACCGGCCAGTAATAGAAAAAAAGCAACTATCGTGTTGTTATATTTTTACAAAGAGTTTATTCCTGTACAGGATGTACAAAAATACCCAGGCAATAGCCAGCCCGCCCAGTGCATTGAGCGCAGGATGCCATTGTTCAGGCGCATGCCTGTAAAATCCTTCAAACAATAACTTAGAAGTATAACCGAAATCGATGAACCGGTAAGCCAGGTAAATAACAAGTGAGTTTACACCAATCACTTTAAAGAAAAACGCCCAGCGCCGCCAGCCGCGAATATCGATCAGCCAGTAAAACAGGGCCAGGAATAAAAATGCCATACCCGCCGTAAGCAAAATAAAAGAGCTGGTCCACAAATGCTTGTTGATCGGAAAAAACTGTCCCCATACCACCCCTGCAACAATGCCGGTTATGCCGGCTATTATCAGCCAAAGCATTTTTTTGCTTTCGCTCCATTGCTTCTGCAACACGTCGCCCGCTGCTGCGCCCAGCACGGTAAGGCAATGTGCTGGCAATTGGGTGAGCAGCGCATTTTCATCGTATGTTTTCTGCAACAACCGCCCGGGCATAAAATTCCTGTCAATCCATCCCACCAGGTTCCCTTCAAACGAAAGATCGCCGGCGCCATAACCGGGCACGGGCACCAGGTATAGCAGCGCGCAGTAAACAATCAGCGCTGCGGCTACCCATAACAGTCGTTTGGTGGCAGAAAGATTGACGTACAGGAAAGTGGTAACCAGCGTGGCAAAGCCGATGCGGCTCAATACGGTGCCGTATCGTATGTTGCCTGGATCGAAAATGTTTAAGGGTATGTTCTTGTCGAGAATGCCCAGCAAAAAAAGAATAAGAAAACGCTTGAAGGCTTTTTTATAGAGTTCTTTTTTCGACACGCCTTTTCTTAATCCAGCCTGCACCGAATATGCCAGCGAAATACCGGCGGTGAAAAGAAAAAGCGGGAATATAAAATCATAAAAGGTAAAACCGTTCCACGCCGGATGCTCCAGTTGATCGGCAGCGGCGTCTATCCATGGCTGTCCGGTAATGCCCTTCATGTATACAATAAAAGCACCGCCACCCGAAATAAGCAACATGTCAAATCCCCGCAGGGCATCAATCGATAAAAGCCTTTTTTGCCGGATCATATTTTCGTTGAGCCATTTTGGTTAGGGATGCGCATTAAGCCGGTTTGTTAAGATAACTATTTTATCCATAAGGGAAAATTTTCTACACCATCGTTCCGGCATCCTTAATGGGTAGAGGCATTTGCAAAGCAAATCTCATCATTAAAAACAGGCTTTTCTGTGGCGGAGTTTTTGATTAATACAATTTCGATAAACATACGCTATGCCTGTTGTTATGGAAGAGCTGGAGAAAATCTCCCTGAAAAAACTGAAAGTAATTACCAACGACCCTGTTAAAACCGCCGAAGCTGTTAACCTGGTGTATGTAACCGACACAGAGCCGGGCATCCTTCGCGTACGCAGTGGCAAAAACTTTTATTATGTAAAAGGGAAAAAAAGAGTGAAGGATGAAAAGTCGATGCAGCGCATTAAAAGCCTGGTAATACCGCCTGCATGGGAAAATGTTTGGATATGCACATTGGAAAACGGTCACCTGCAGGCCACGGGCATAGACGCAATGAAGCGTAAGCAATACAAGTATCATCCTTTATGGAATACACTCCGCAATCATACCAAATTCTATCGTTTGCAGGATTTCGGCAAAGTGCTTCCCACCATTCGCCTGCAATTGGAGAAAGACCTGGCACTACCGGGGCTGCCACCGGAAAAAGTACTGGCGGCCGTGGTAAGCCTGATGGAACGAACCAATATCCGCATTGGCAGTGGCGCATACGAAAAATTGTACGGATCGTTTGGGCTCACTACTTTAAAAGACAAGCATGTAGTAGTAAACGAACCGCAGCTTGTTTTTCATTTTAAGGGAAAGAAGGGAATAGAGCATAAGATCACGCTGAAAAATAAAAAGCTGGCTGGCATTGTAAAAAAATGCAGGGATATACCGGGCAAGGAATTGTTTCAGTATTACGAAGGCGGAGAACGAAAGTCCATCGATTCCGGCATGGTGAATGATTATATCCGCAAGATCAGCGAGGCGGATTTTACAGCCAAGGATTTTCGCACATGGTCGGGAACGGTTCAGGCTTTTCTTGCATTTAAAGAGTTGGGAAATGCGGAAACGCAAACAGACATTAAAAAGAAAATTGTGGAAGCGCTGGACATCGTGTCAAAACAATTGGGCAATACGCGGGCAGTGTGTAAAAAGTATTATGTGCATCCTGTCATTATATCGCTGTACGAAAGCAAGAGCCTGGATACTTATATTAAACAGCTCGATAAAATTGCAGTAAACGATAACAAAGCCGATCTTACGGCAGAAGAAAAAATAGTGATGAAGATACTGGGGGCATGAGGTAATTGGGTTGAGTGAGTTGATTGGGTTGATTAGGTTAAGTGGTTGATTAAGCCACCCTGCTCAACTTATTTAACCATTTAACCTACTCAACTACTTAACTTATGTACCCACTCCACTAATTCAGCCACGAAGTAGCATCCTTAATGGCATTGCTTAAATTTTCAACACTCGATCCTTTATGCAGGCAGGCGGTAGCGCCGGCAGACAGTACAGGAATGGTAAAATGATCGCCCGACTGTTCGCTGTAAATAACAACCGGCAAATAGGGGCGCCATCTTTTTATGGTTTTCAAAGCATCTATATCTGAGTTCGACAGGCCAATATCGGCTATGATAACATCCCACGGTTCGGTGATAGCACGTTGAGTGAGCGCTTCGGTATCGGCCACTTCGGCTATATGCGCTGTACGGAATGTTTCTTTTATGACTTCTATAATGCCTTTGCGGACTATTTTATAATTGTCTGAAATAAGTATGCGTAACATAGGGAAACAATATTTCTACTAAGCTAACAGGTATGCCTATACTTTTATGTAGTGTGTCAAGCAAAAATGCTGTAGTATTTTTTAAAGTTTGGGACAAGGTTGCAACATCATTTCGAGCGCAGCGAGAAATCTCCCTGCACACCAACCGTCATTTCGAGTAAACAATTAATGGAACTAAAGCTCTTTGAAAATGACAAACGGTATATACTACCCTCGCCTTCGAATTGGTACGCTCCAAGTCGGTAACGATTTGGCAGGAGCATTTCAAGATTCTGTTGTTGAGTTCACAGTAGTACTAAAGCTTAATCAGGGCGTTCCCGAAATCGGCCGTAGTCGATTTCGGGCGGCTTTTTGCGTTACTTTTTTCCGCAAAAAAGTAACAAAAAGCAGAGGATTTATAGCTGAAAGTAAAACCGCGTTTGTACAAACAAAAATTAAGTTTATAACCAACTGATAAACATCATACTGAAAAACATGCCATTGGCAGCGCAGCAAGAAGTCTCCCTCCACTGCGTTCCGGTCGAAATGACGGTAGCCTTATAAACAATTCTTTCATTTTATTGATATATCAATTATATTTGTATCAACTATTATATTTTGGAAACATTAAACGATATTATTTTTTACCATCTGGACAAGGCGATCCGCTTGTATAAACAATACGCGCACCAGCAGTTGGCTGCCAATAATTTTGACCTTACGGTGGATCAATGGCTTGTATTAAAAGCGTTGGATCAAAACCCCAACAGCAGCCAGCAGGAAATTGCGGAGATAACATTTAAGGACTATGCTTCGCTGACAAGAATTATTGAATTGCTGGTGCAAAAAAAATACCTGGAAAGGGCAATGCACAAGGAAGACCGGCGGCGGTTCAGGCTTACGCTTACGCCTTATGCGCACCAGGTACTTAAACGGATGCAGCCGGTTATAGAAAGCAACAGGTCGGTGGCATTGAAGGGGCTTTCAAAAAAATCGATCAGCGATGCGCAGGCTGTGCTGGGAGCGATTATACGCAATTGCAGCCGTAGCGAAAAACCGGTGCCTGTTATATAACGCAAACGAGTAAACGCATATACGTATATGAAAACAATATCATTCCGCCAATGCCTGCTACTAGCGGTAACGCTGGGAGTGATTTTATTTGCCTGCAGGCGAATGAGTACGTGCGGAGAAAAACTGCCCGCCGAAAACAGCCGTAAACAAATGGAGTGCAACGAATATTTTTTCTTTCGCGCCACAGCATTTGTGTAAAGCGTATATCCTGTTTATATCATTATTTCTGTTGAAAGACCGGCCTGCAAATTTGCAGGCATTTTTATGGGCTCCATGTCCTATCTTTATCGCATTGCTTGTATTCAACTCAACCAATATGATAAAATTCATGAAATCAACGTTTGCCTTTCTTTTAACGATCCTTCTTTTTATTCAGTGCGGCGAGCAAAAAGCTCCCGATAAGCAAGAAGCTACAACCGATAAAGACAAATACAAAGTTGTATATAAGGGAGACCAGGGACCGGGCAAAGGAAAAAATATTGTATTCATTGCCTCTGATCACGAATACCGTTCGGAAGAAAGCCTGCCGGCACTGGCGCGCATACTGGCAAAAAATTATGGGTTTGACTGTACTGTATTATGGGGTTTGGACGACAAGGGAAATATTTTACCGGGCAGCTCAAACCTGAAGGGTTTGGAAGTGCTGGACAATGCAGACCTGATGGTGATCTTTACACGCTTCTCTGATCTTGCCGATGAGGACATGCAACACTTCAACGCCTATCTTGAAAGCGGAAAACCGGTAATAGGATTGCGTACGGCTACTCACGCTTTTCATAACAAAGACAATCCAAAATGGAATCATTACGACTTCCGCTACGATGGTCCAAAAACAGAATGGAAAAACGGTTTTGGGCAACTGGTGCTGGGCGAAACCTGGGTAGACCATTATGGCACCAATCATAAACAGGCCACCCGCCTGGATGTGGAAGAGGCACAAAAAGACCATCCGATTATGAGGGGAGTAACCAACGCATGGATGCAGAGCGGTGCTTACCTGGTGCATCCTGAACAAAGAGGCGCTGTTGTGCTTGCTACAGGGCAGGTGCTGAACGGCATGACGGGCGATTCTCCCGCCGACACAAGCAAGCCAAAATTGCCGGTAGCGTGGGTACGCGATTATACATTACCCGGCGGTAAAACAGGCAAAGCCTTTGCCACGGTGCATGGCGCATCGGAAGATCTTTTGAATGAAGGATTCAGGAGGATGCTGATAAACGCAAGCCTGTGGGCGGTTGGATTGGAAGATCAGATCAAACCCGATAACAATATTGCTTTTGTGGGACCTTATAAACCCACCACTTTTAATTTTGACGGATACAAGGCCAACGTAAAACCTTCGGACCTGGCGGGCTTTGAATCGCTGATAATGCCTGGCGAAATTGTGCAGCTCCCCAAAAAGCAGTAGCAGCTTTTTCGCAAAACATGATAACGGCATCCGTTACCTGGAGCAGTATCACCAACCCTAAAAATCATCCAGAGGCTAAAACTGACATGCACCATGCCATGACGGCTAATAGTGAACAATTTAATAAATTGCATATCCACTCTTTTTTAAAATAGAAAGTATGAGGCGCAGAGAGGTAATCAAAAACTTTGTGATCATGGCGGGCGGCATAGCCCTGCTGCCTTCTTGTTCGGGCGATGGTAAAAAGGCTTCCATCCTTTTAAAAAATCTCAATACCAGTGCAGCCCAGGAAGCGTTGCTGGCGGAGATTGCCGAAACCATTCTGCCTAAAACAGATGCTCCGGGTGCAAAAGACCTGAACCTGCATCTGTTTACCATGAAGATGGTAGACGATTGTCATACCGCAGAAGAGCAAAAGCAATTTACCAGCGGATTGAACAAAGTAGATCAAATGGCGGAGGATAAGTACAAGCTGTCGTTTACAGAATGTAGTCCCGAACAAAGAAAAGAATTGCTTACACGGATAGCCGAAGAAAAGAATGTTCCCAAAGAAGCAGTTGCATTTTTAAAGATCACCAAACAGCGCGTAATACAAGGATTCACCCATTCGAAATATGCGATGACTGATTTGAAGCAATACGAAATGGTGCCGGGAAGATATAACGGATATTTTCCTGTTGAAAAAATTTGAGAGCCTGTTTAAAATTAAGCTATGCCCCAGTTAAATACAGATAGTATTAAAGAAAGGACCTTCGATGCCATTGTAATTGGATCGGGGATCAGTGGCGGATGGTCGGCAAAAGAGCTGACAGAAAAAGGTTTGAAAACATTGATGCTGGAAAGAGGAAGGGATGTGAAGCATATTAAAGACTACCCTACCACCAACATGATGCCGTATGAATTTGAGCACAGGGGTGAAGTGCCGCGCGAAATAAAGGACAAAGCGCCGGTGGTAAGTCGTTGTTATGCTTTTCGCGAAGACACGATGCATTTCTTTGTAAAAGATCACGAGCACGAATACATACAGGAAAAACCTTTTGACTGGATAAGGGGATACCAGGTGGGTGGAAAATCGCTGATATGGGCGCGGCAAACACAACGCTGGAGCAAGATGGATTTTGAAGGTCCGCAACGCGATGGATTTGCTGTAGACTGGCCCATTCGCTATGACGATATAGCGCCCTGGTATAGTTATGTAGAAAAGTTTGCTGGCATTTGTGGAAACAAGGACGGACTGAAGGAACTGCCGGACGGAGAATTTTTGCCTGGCTTTCCTTTGAATGCAGTGGAAGATCATTTCAGGGAGCAACTGGCAAAAAAATATAAAGGACGTTACCTCATCCGGTCGAGGGCAGCGCATTTGTCTCAACCACAACCCATTCACCTGGAGCAAGGCAGGGGACAATGTCAAAACAGAGCGCTGTGCCAGCGCGGCTGCCCGTTTGGTGGCTATTTCAGCAGTAACTCCTCTACCCTTCCGTGGGCTATGAAAACGGGCAATCTCACGCTTCGTCCATTCTCGGTTGTACATTCTATTATTTACGACGAACAAAAAGGAAAAGCAACCGGCGTGCGTGTAATAGATACCAACACCAAAGAAGAAATAGAATATTTTGCCAAAGTGATTTTTGTAAACGCCTCGGCGTTGAACAGCAATCTTATTCTCCTCAACTCCACTTCAAGGCGTTTTCCCAATGGGCTGGGCAACGATAGCGGACTGTTGGGAAAATACGTTGCCTTCCATCATTATGGTGGAAGAGTGACAGCCAGGTACGAAGGAACGCTTGATAAATTCAGAACCGACGGGCGCAATCCCGTGGGTTGCTATATGCCCCGCTTCCGGAATATGTACAAGCAGGAAACAGATTTTTTACGCGGCTACGCTGCAGGCTTTAGCGCCAACCGCGGATTTTTCAGCGATACTTCTGGTTTGGGAGAAGAGCTGAAAGAAAGTCTTGTTCATCGCAAGCTAGGCAACTGGAATATCGGCTCGCACATGATGGGCGAAACCATTCCCAAAGAAACCAATTATGTAAAGCTCGATACAGACAGGAAGGATCAATGGGGTGTGCCCTTGCTGCGCACCAACGTTGATTTTGACAGCAACGACGAAAAAATGTTGAACGACTATTTCGACCAGTTTTCGGAAATGTTTGCTGAAGCGGGCTTTAAAGATATAAAAACGAGCCGTACCAATAATGTTCCCGGACTTGACATTCATGAAATGGGCGGTGTGCGCATGGGGCGCGATCCTAAGACTTCGTTACTCAATAAATGGAATCAATTGCATAGCTGCAACAATGTTTTTGTAACAGACGGTGCGTGCATGACTTCTACTTCCACGCAAAACCCGTCGTTAACCTACATGGCTTTCTCTGCCCGCGCAGCAGATTATGCAGTGAGTGAATTGAAGAAAGGAAACATATAGGAAATTTCAAGAAGCAAAGAAGCTGTCAGCTATGAGCAATCAGCGTTCTGCATCAACGATTGTGAGCCTCGCCCCCGCCCCTCTCCCTGCAAGGGAGAGGGGTGCCCAAGGTCAAGCAATCTTTATAAAATGAAACTGGGGCAACATCACTTGAAGCTTGCTTAGCGTTATTCATAGCCGGTGTGGCAGATATAGTGTTTGGATTTACTCTGCAGCACCGCTTCCTCTCTTTTGGGGTGGAGCCTCACCCCCAGGCCCCTCTCCTTTCCAGGAGAGGGGTGCCCAAGGTCAAGCAATCTTTATAAAATGAAACTGGGGCAACATCACCTGAAGCTTGCTTAGCGTTATTCAAAGCTGATGTGGTAGGTATAGTGCTTGGATTTATTCTGCAGTACCGTCCCTCTCTCCCGCTAAGGCGGGACAAGGAGAGGGATAAGAGGGTGAGGCTTGTCTTTCAAATACTTTCCCTATCTTCAAAGCTATCTATCACCATCAACCGAAGATCCGATGAATTCAAACAGCCGCAGACAGTTCATAAAAAACAGCAGCTTAGCCAGCCTGGGTTTTGCTTTTGCCCCTTCTTTAAAAAATATTGCTCCGAGCGACAAGTTAAGAATTGCCCATATTGGATTGGGCGGAATGGGAAACCAGCACATGAAATGGTTTGCCGGCATACCCGAGGTTGACATAGTGGCGCTGTGTGATGTTGATGAAATTCATTTGAATGAAACAAAAAACAAACTGAAGGAACTGCGCCCTAACGGACCGAGGATAAAAACTTACGACGATTTCAGGCGCATACTGGATAGAAAAGATATTGATGCCATTACCTGCGCCACGCCCGACCATTGGCATGCAACCATTGCCACGCTGGCATTCCAGGCAGGCAAAGATGTATATGGCGAAAAGCCGCTTTCGTATGATGTGGGCGAAGGAAAGATTATGCTGGAGAATATGAACCGGCACAACCGCATTTTCCAGATGGGTAACCAGATACATGCGAGCGACAACTATCACCGCGTTGTTGAAATTGTGAAGTCGGGGCAACTGGGAAAAATTCATACCGTTCGCTTATGGAAAACCGGTGCGCCGCCCGAATTGAAAGAAACCTCGGTAACCGCTGTTCCTTCAACGCTCAATTGGGATATGTGGCTGGGGCCGGCGCCTTATACGGAATACATCCCGGCGAAATGCCATTTCACCTATCGTTATTTTCTTGATTACTCCGGAGGTGTGTTTGCCGATTTCTGGTGCCACATTGCAGACATTGTATTCTGGAGCCTGCAGCCCAAAGGATTAAAAACGATTCATGCAAGAGGCGAAAAAGCCGACGGCATTGCCGACGTTCCCAAATGGATGGACATTGATTATGAATTTGACAACCTGAAGATATTGTGGACGAGCAAGGCACCAAACGTGCCTGGCGCGGATGAAATGGGCATAGGTGCTCACTTTGAAGGCGATAAAGGAACGCTTACCTGCGACTACGGCAGCCGGTCGATAACGATTGACGGAGAAGTTATGGAAGACATTGCCTATGTGCCCAGGTCTGTAAAACGCTCCCCCGGTCACCAGCAAAATTTTGTAGACGCAGTAAAAACCAGAACACAACCCGAATCCAATCTCGCCTATGCACGCGAAATGACGCTGCCCATGCACCTCGGACTGATTTCATACCGGTTGCAAAAACCATTGCAGTGGGATGCCACTGCCGAACAATTTGTAAACGATGCAGAAGCAAACGCTCTGCTGCACAGAGAGCCGAGAGAAAAATGGAAGCTGATATAAGTTTGGGGTTTAGGGTTTATAGTTTGGGGGACCTAAACGATAAACCCTAAACAATAACCCCACCGTAGCTTTACTGCTTATTGCTTTACATACCACTTACTACCTACCGCTTACCACTCACCGTTCCCCTGTCCGCTTCTGCACGACATGTGTCCGATTTCGTACGCCCACACTCCACTTCAAACAATAATTTATTGATTATCAGGAGCCTGATACTGTGGCACCAGGATTGATCTCTCACAAACCTCAAACCTGGTATTGCATGTTTGGCAACTTTTTAAAACTTAGCTGGCGGAATATGGTCAATAACAGGCCGTATTCTTTCATCAATATAGCCGGATTGGCGGTGGGGTTGGCCTGCTTCCTGCTGATATGCCTGTATGTTGTTGATGAAATCAGCTACGACAGGCAGCATGCCAAAGCCAATCGCATTGCACGGGTAAACACAGATATCAATTTTGGTGGTGGCAATCTCCATATAGCGTTAAGCTCAGATGTAATGGGCGAACTGCTGAAAAAAGATTACCCCGAAGTGGAGCAATACACGCGCGTATACACTTTTGGAGCGGCTCACCTGGTAAGAAAAGATGCAGCATTCATTAATGAAACAAAAGCAGCCTATGTAGATCCTTCCTTTTTTGAGGTATTCACCATGCCGGTGCTCGAGGGGCAAACAAACAATATACTCAGCGAACCCAATACCGTAGTGGTTACCCAATCTACCGCCCAAAAATATTTTGGCAGTACAGATGTAGTAGGAAAACACCTGGAAATAAAAGACGGTGAAACAACCGTTCCCTACAAAATTATTTCGGTAATAAAAGACATGCCTGCCAACAGTCATTTCCGGTTCGATGTTTTGTATTCCATGAAGAACGTTAACTACAAATGGGGAGGTGTCGTAGCAACCAATTTTTACACGTATGTACTGTTTAAAGAAGGAACAGATTTCAAAGCGTTCGAAAAACATTTTCCCGACTATATTAACAAATATGTAGTTCCCTTCCTGGCGCAGTTCATGCCCATGAAAGACTTTGAAGAATTTAAAAAGAGCGGCAACCAGATCGTTTATTCATTAATGCCCCTTACCGACATTCATTTATACAGCGACCGGGCTTTTGAGCTAAGCGCGGGAGGAAATATACAATACCTGTACATTTTTGCTGCCGTTGCCATTTTTATTCTTGTAATCGCCTCCATCAATTTCATCAACCTCACTACCGCCAGGTCTGCCAACCGCGCAAAAGAAGTGGGCATCAGGAAGGTACTCGGCTCTCAAAAAAGAGAACTCGCATGGCAGTTTTTGGTAGAATCAACGGTAATGGTAACAGCCGCATTGCTGCTGGCCCTTTTAATTAATTATTTTGTAATAGACCTGTTCAACAATATTACCGGCAAAAACATTCAATGGCAAAACCTGTTCTCCTCCTACTTTTTACCAGTATTGATCGCCGTTCTACTGTTGGCAGCGTTAATGGCTGGAGGATACCCCGCATTTTTCTTATCATCCTTCAAACCGGTGCAGGCTTTAAAAGGAAAATTAAACAGCCAGGGTAAAACCGTAAGCTTAAGAAGCGGGCTGGTGGTTTTCCAGTTCGTTACTTCAATTGTACTCATCATCAGCACCGTGATAATGTATCAGCAGCTACAGTACATTCAAACCAAAAATCTCGGCTATAGTAAAGAACAAGTGCTTATCATAAACAATACAGGTGCTTTAAACAATCAGGCCGGCGCATTTAAAAACGAAGTGCTGCAGTTACCGGGCGTTACTCACGGTTCATTTAGTTCTTTTTTCCCCGTTACCGATGCTGACCACAGCGACAATGTATATTTTAAGAACGCCTCTCTTTCTGCCACTGAAGGATTTAAAATGGAGAACTGGATCATTGATGGCAGCTACATTTCAACGATGGGCATGCAAATCATTGCCGGACGAAATTTTACCGACGAACAAAATAAAGACTCCGCTTCGGTCATCATCAACGAAACAGCCGCCAGGATTCTTGGACATAGCGATCCGCTCGGAAAATACATCTACAGCCCCGGCAGCGATCCAAACAACATTGCCCGTTACCAGATTGTTGGTGTAATAAAAAATTTCAATTACCAGTCGCTGCGAAATAAAATTGAGCCGCTGTGTTTTTTATACGGAAGGAGAACCGGCACCGCCCTTTTTAAGCTGAATGCTGCTACTACGGAAAATGCAGTTGCTGCCATAAAAAATAAATGGAGCAGCATGGCGCCCGGCATTCCATTCAGCTATCGCTTTCTCGACGACTCCTTCAACGAAATGTACAAGGCTGAACAACGCGCCGGTTCTGTAGCGCTTATCTTTTCGGTATTGGCTATTACCATCGCCAGTCTTGGCTTGTTTGGTTTAATAGCTTTTATGGCTGAGCAACGAACCAAAGAAATAGGCATCAGGAAAGTACTCGGCGCCGGCGTTCGCGATGTAGTACTGATGCTCACTAAAGGATTATTAAAGCTCGTAACCATTGCTGCGCTTATTGCACTTCCGTTAGCCTGGTGGTGCATGCATTCGTGGTTGCAGAATTTCGCCTATCGCATTCATATGAACTGGTGGATTTTTATAGCAGCCGGCATTATTGCTTTGCTGATTGCACTTATAACAGTAGCCTCGCAGGCAATAAAAGCAGCGCTGGCTAATCCGGTGAAATCGCTGAGAACGGAGTAAGCCCCCTCACCCCCGCCCCTCTTCCCGCTGGGGAGAGGGGTGCCCAAGGTCGCAGAGGTTGAAGAAAGCACAACAGTGGCATCTTGAACTCTATTGTGGTTGATAAATGTTTGAATAGCTGCTTGCCAGGATTTGTTCAAAGCTGATGTGGAAGGTCTGCAGTTTGAATTTATTCTGCCCAAGGTCAACCGTGTTGACAAAATGTAAGAAGGGGGGAAGCGAATTGTTCTGAGATGATACGAGCTGTTGGGATGCATTATAAAGATGATGTGGTAGATATATTGCCTGGACTTATTCCACAGTACCGTCCCTCTCTATAGGAGAGGGAAATGAGGGTGAGGCTAAAGACCGTGTGGTAGATATATAGTTTGAATTTATTCTGCCCAAGGTCAACCTTGTTGGCAAAATATAAGAAGGGGAAACGAATTGTGTTGGGATGATACGAGCTGTTGGGATGTATTATAAAGATGATGTGGTAGATATATTGGCTGGACTTATTACACAGTACCGTCCCTCTCTATAGGAGAGGGAAATGAGGGTGAGGCTAAAGACCGTGTGGTAGATATATAGTTTGAATTTATTCTGCCCAAGGTCAACCTTGTTGACAAAATATAAGAAGGGGAAACGAATTGTGTTGAGATGATACGAGCTGTTGGGATGTATTATAAAGATGATGTGGTAGATATATTGCCTGAACTTATTCCACAGTACCGTCCCTCTCTATAGGAGAGGGATAAGAGGGTGAGGCTAAATCTTAAATATCAAATTTCAAATGATAAAAAACTATCTGAAAATCGCGGTACGGAACCTTACACGAAATAAGGGGTTTTCAATCACCAATCTGGTAGGATTATCGCTGGGCATTACCTGCGCCATCTTTATCTTTTTGTGGGTAAAGGACGAATTGGGTTACGATAAGTTTCATAAAAATTATGACAACATCCGCGTGGTGATTGCAAACCGGGATTTCAAGAACCGGGTGTTTACCGATTATAATATGGTGCTGCCGCTTGCGCAGGCTATCGAAGGCAAACATCCGCAAATCGTACATGCAGTAGTAACCACTCAACCCGGCGAACAGATATTATCATCAGGCGATACCAGGATCAAAAAAACAGGCATTACAGTAAGCGATCATTTTTTCGATGTGTTTTCGTGGAAAGTATTACAAGGCAATGCCGCTGCTGCACTTAAAGACCCATCTTCGGTTATACTTACAAAAAGTACTGCCAAAGCGGTTTTTGGAAATACCGATCCGATCAACAAAGTAATAAAGCTCAATAATGAACAAAATGCCACGGTGAGCGCCATCATCGACGATTTACCGGGCAACTCAAGCCTGGAGTTCGACTTCCTGCAACCCTTCAATTATTCCGAGGCACGTACCACACGCATGATGCAGAACTGGGATGGCTCATCGTGGCGGGTATATGTACAAACCATTCCCGGAGCCAACGCACAGGTAGTAGACAAGTTTATTCACGACCTTAAACGACAGAACAGCCCCGATGATCTTGTAAGCACTTATTTTACCTTTCCCATGAGCAAATGGCGGTTGCAAAGTGAGTTTAAAGATGGTAAAAACATAGGTGGCATGATAGAGTATGTACGACTTTTCACCATCATAGCCATTGTAATATTGCTCATTGCCTGTGTCAATTTCATGAACCTTTCAACAGCCCGGTCCGAGAAACGCTCTAAAGAAGTAGGTATCCGCAAAACACTTGGCTCACTCAGGCTGCAACTGGTTAGCCAGTTCTTTACCGAATCCATTCTCCTTGTATGCCTGTCATTTATCATTTCACTCATTACGGTATTGTTGCTGCTGCCAGCCTTTAATAAAATGGTGAGCAAAACAATCGTCTTAAACTTTGCCGATCCCTTGCTTTGGCTCGGCGCTTTGGCAATCATACTTTTTACCGGCATTACGGCCGGCAGTTATCCTGCACTCTACCTTTCTTCTTTCAATCCTGCCAAAGTGTTAAAAGGCGCCTTCCAGGCCGGCAAAAAAGTGGTGCTTCCGCGACATGTGCTGGTAGTTGCACAGTTTACTATTTCAATAGTGCTGATCACTGCCACCATTATTGTATACCTGCAAATTCAGCACATCAAAAACCGGCATATGGGCTACGAATCAGACAACCTGGTTATGGTACCGGCTACAGGCGACATTGGAAAAAACTACACTGCCATAAAACAGGAGCTGCTTTCAAGCGGCATGGTTGCTTCGGTTACCCGTACCAGTTCGCCCATTACCGAGGTATGGTGGAAATCGAACGCTCCCGACTGGAACGGCAAACCGGCAGATATGACATTAATTATTTCCGGTTTGCGCACAGACGTTGATTTTAGCAACACCATGGGAATTAAAATGTTGCAGGGAAAGGACTTCTCCAGCATGCCTTCCGACACTTCGTCGGTTCTACTGAACCAGGCTGCTGTAGAAGCAATGAATCTTACACAACCCATCGGCATGGAAATGCGCTTTGGCGATGACAAATACAACGTAATTGGCATAACAGACAATGTAGTGATGGAATCGCCCTTTCATCCCGTTGACCCTATGCTGGTATTTTACAATCCAACAGCAACGGGCTTTGTAAGCGTTCGCGTAAAAAAAGAAGTCGCTATGCCTAAGGCCATTCAAAAATTCGAATCTGTTTTTAAGAAACACAATACAGACTTTCCGTTTGACTACAGTTTTGCAGACGCAGAGTTCAGCAGGAAATTTATTACAGAAGATTTAATTGGAAAAATAACCAACATTTTTGCAGCACTCGCTGTCTTCATCTGCTGCATTGGTTTGGCGGGACTGGCATCTTTCACCATCGAAAAAAGATTCAGGGAAATTGGCATCCGAAAAATTTTAGGCGCGTCTGTTTCAAAAATACTGTTGCTCATATCAAAAGAATTTTTAAAACTGGTATTCATTGCTTTTGTTATTGCTGTTCCATTAGCCTGGTGGATGATGTACAACTGGCTGGAACAATATACATTCCGCATTGGCATCAGCTACTGGATATTCATAAGTGTAGGGGTACTGATATTATTATTGGCATTGGTTGTAGTAAGCCTTCATACATTGAAAGCAGCTACGTCGAACCCGGTGAAGGCATTGAGAACGGAGTAAAACCCCTCACCCCCGACCCCTCTCCCCGCTGGGGAGAGGGGTGCCCAAGGTCAATTAGTGTTTATGAAACGTAATAAGGGGAAACTGATTGTACTAAGCCGATGCAAACTATTTGGATGTAGATAAAGATGATGTGGCAGATATATCGCTTGGTCTTATTCTACAGCACCGTCCCTCTCTATAGGAGAGGGATAAGAGGGTGAGGCTAAAGACTATGTGGCCGATATATCGCCTGACCTTATCCTACAGCACCGTCCCTCTCTATAGGAGAGGGAGTGAGGGTGAAGCTATAGTTGAAGTGGTAGATATGTAGCATGGCATTATTCTGCAGCACCGTCCCTCTCCTTTGCAAGGAGAGGGATAAGAGGGTGAGGCTAAAGACTATGTGGCAGATATCGCCCGACCTTATTCTACAGTACCGTCCCTCTCTGTAGGAGAGGGAATGAGGGTGAGGCTAAACCATAAATCTCAAATCTCAAATGATTAAGAACTATTTAAAAATCGCGTGGCGAAACCTCGGAAAAAACAAAAAATCTGCCGCCATTAACATTGGTGGACTGGCGGTGGGCATGTGCGTTGCTATACTTATCGGCTTGTGGATATGGGATGAATCATCCTTCAATCAATATCACCACAACTACGATCGCATTGCCCAGGTATACCAGCACCAAACATGGAATGGAAAAGTGGCAACGGGCGAAGCTGTCCCCTTTCCGTTAGGAGAAGAATTAAGGAAGAGCTACGGAAGCAATTTCAAATATGTGAGTATGGCATCGTGGGAAGACCCGCATATTCTTACCTATAATAATAAAAATCTTTCCCAGGGAGGCATCTACGCGGAGAAGGATTTTCCGGAAATGCTTTCGTTGGAAATGGTAAAGGGTTCAAGACAAGGTCTTTCATCACCCAACACTATTTTATTATCTGCATCTGCTGCCAAAGCATTTTTTGGAGAAGCTGATCCTGTTAACCAGATGATGCGCATCGATAACAAGCTCGACGTAAAAGTGACAGGTGTATACAAAGATCTTCCCTTCAATACGCGTTTCAAAGATCTGCAGTTTATTGCTCCGTGGGATTTATACAAAGATTCAGAAGGCTGGCTGAAATTTGCCGCAACACAATGGGGAAACAATTCTTTCCAGGCTTTTGTGCAAATAGCCGACAACACCAGCTTTGCTTCCGTAAACGAAAAGATCATCAACACCAAATACAATAAGGTTAGCGAAGAAGATAAAAAATTTAAAGCGCAGATATTCCTGCACCCTATGCCGCAGTGGCACCTCTATAGCTCCTGGGAAGAAGGAAAGCAAACAGGTGGACAAATCAAATACGTATGGCTGTTCGCTATTATTGGCATGTTCGTCTTACTGCTCGCCTGCATCAATTTCATGAACTTAAGTACAGCGCGCAGCGAAAAAAGAGCACGCGAAGTAGGCATTCGGAAAACAGTAGGATCATTACGCACACAACTGATCATGCAGTTTTTTATGGAGTCTGTGCTCGTGGCTTTTGTGGCATTTGTTTTAGCCTTATTATCCAGTTCGCTGCTGCTACCGTGGTTCAACGATGTAGCTGGCAAAAAAATGCAAATGCTATGGAACCAGCCATTGTTCTGGCTGGCAGGATGCGGTTTTACAATAGTAACCGGCGTTGTTGCAGGCAGCTACCCAGCCCTCTTCCTTTCGTCGTTTAAGCCTGTAAAGGTTTTGAAAGGCACTTTCAAAGCCGGCAGGCTGGCATCTCTGCCCCGGAAGATCTTGGTGGTAGTACAGTTCTCCGTGTCCGTTGCATTGATCATTGGAACCATCATCGTATACCAGCAAATACAACATACCAAAAACAGGCCCGTAGGTTACGACAGGAATGGCATAGTAATGATCAACATGACGATACCTGACTTTTATGGTAAATACGATGTGCTTCGCTCAGAGCTGAAAAAAGAAAATGCCATTCTTGAAATGGCAGAATCGTCGAGCCCACTCAATGCAGTATGGTCGAATAGCGGCGGATTTTACTGGGAAGGAAAAGACCCGGGACTTGATACCGACTTTGCAACGCTTTGGGTAACGCATGAGTTTGGAAAAACAGTAGGCTTTGACGTGATAAAAGGGCGCGACTTTTCGAGACAGTTCAGCACCGATACCGCATCTATTTTGGTGAACGAGGCTGCTGTAAAATTCATGAACATTAAAGATCCCGTAGGAAAAACCATCCAGTGGGAAAACGGAACACCCCGCAAGCTCACCATTATTGGCGTAGTAAAAGATATGGTCATGAGCTCTCCCTATTCGCCGGTTAAGCAGGCAGTATATTTATTGAATTACGGCAATGTAAACTGGATATTCTTAAAACTCAATCCCAACAAAAGCGCCTCTGAATCGCTGGCAACCATTGAAAAAGTTTTTAAACGCACCATACCCAATGCACCGTTCGAATACAAATTTGCCGATTTGCAATATGCTGCAAAGTTTGCTGCCGAAGAACGCGTAGGCAAGCTGGCTGCTTTTTTTACCATACTCGCCATCTTCATCAGTTGCCTGGGCTTGTTTGGTCTCGCCTCGTTTGTTGCAGAACAACGCACCAAAGAAGTAGGCATCCGGAAAATTGTAGGCGCCTCTGTATTCAGCCTGTGGAAATTATTGTCGGGCGATTTTGTGATACTCGTAAGCATTTCATGCCTGGTAGCTGTGCCCGTTGCGTACTATTATCTCAGCAACTGGTTGCAAAGCTACGAATACAAAACGCCTATCCATTGGTGGGTATTTGCATTGTCGGCATTAGGGGCTATTGCCATTACGCTTATCACGGTAAGTTTTCAGGCAATCAAAGCAGCAAGAACCAACCCGGTAAAGTCACTCCGAACGGAGTAAGCAATTTCTGATTTCTGATTTGTTGATTTTTGATTGGTGGTTTGTCGTTTGTGGTTTTGAGTTTGGGATTTGTCTTTTGTTTTTCGTCATTTCGACGCAGGAGAAATCTCCATGCAATTGCTCGTACTGCTTTTTGTTTTTGTGATTTAACAATATCGTTATACATGAAAAAGATAGGATTTATTTTGTTACTGGCTTCAGCAACCCTGAGCTGTTTCGCACAGTCGAAGGTTGAAAAATTTATGGATGACTTCATAAAAAAGAATGACTTTAACGGAACGGTTCTCATCCAGCAAAATGCAAAAGTTATTTTCAGAAAAAGTTATGGCTTTGCAAACAAGGCGTTTAAAATACCGAACACTGTCGATACCAGGTATAAAGTAGCATCGATCACCAAAGCATTTACGGCTGTGCTTGTTTTGCAACTATACGAGGCTGGAAAAATAAACCTGGATAAAACCATCAATCATTATTTACCAAAATATACGGGTGCAGGTGGAAATAAGGTCACCGTTAAACACCTGCTCACCATGACGGCGGGCATGCACAATATGGACGACGGACTTACGCTTGAATCTGCACTCAAGAACGGCATCGCCCATTACCAGAAGCCATATACAAGCGATGCAATGCTGAAAAATTTTTGCAGCGATTCGTTGGTGAATGAACCGGGTAAAGTTTTTGATTATAACAATGCCGACTTCATTATACTGGGAAAAATAATTGAAGCCGTTACGGGTAAAACTTTTGAAGATCAGTTAACAGAAACCATTCTGAATCCATTACAACTGCAGCATTCGGGAATGCTGCAACAGCAGACCATTGTTGAAAAACTGGCCGACACTTATTTCTATCGCGACGATTTAAAAACCCTCGTCAACGATTTACCCGTGTATATAGAAAACTGGTATGCTGCCGGCGCCATGTATGCTACCGCAGATGACATACTTCAATTTTCGAAAGCCCTGTTTACGGGAAAGCTGTTGAAACAGGAAACCTTAAAACTGATGTTCGCATCCGGGTTAGGCGAATACGGGTATGGCGTGTGGGTATATAAGGATTACGACATCAACGGTAAAAAATTCACTATTGTAAAACGCCCCGGCTCTATAATGGGCGCACAAGCCATGTTGTTTCACATACTCGAAAGCGGAGACACAATTATTATTTTAAGCAACACAGGCACAGTGAGCCTCGACGACCTGGCGGCAGATTTAGCGAAACAAATAACCGGTTGATGAATTGCCTTTACGTTCATTATTGGCGCTTATGTATGGAGTGCAACAGAGCAGAGGCATATTGAAATAAAAAGGGGAAAAGATTTGAGTCAATTCGCACCATGCCTGGATATATTCAAGGCTGATGTGGTAGACACTATGCCCGGAGTTATTCGAAAGCGCCGTCCCTCTCTCCCGCTACGGCGGGACACGGAGAAGGAAGAGGGTGAGGCTTCAAAACACCACCTACAATCAATTTTTGAATCATAAAATTCAGATCTGATGATAAAGAACTATTTCACCATGGCATTCAGGAATATTGCTGCAAGCAAAGGATATTCCATTATTAATGTAACAGGACTGGCACTGGGAATGTCTGTTGCCATGTTGATTGCCTTGTGGCTGACCGATGAAATAAGTTTTGACAGGAATTTTAAAAACTACGACCGCATTGCTCAGGTTATTCAAAATGTTACCAATAACGGAGAAGTACAAACGTGGCGCAATGTTCCGCTTCCGCTGGCTGATGAACTACGCACCAATTACAACAGCGATTTCAAACACATTGTAATGGCTGTTAACTGGAACAATCACCTGTTAGGCATCGATAAACAAAAAATAAAGCAAAGCGGTGGCTTCTTCGAAAAAGAAGCCCCCGAAATGTTGTCCATGCAAATGAGGGAAGGCGCTCTGAAAAATTTTTACGACCCATCCTCCATCTTTCTATCTGCCTCTGCAGCCAGGGCCTGCTTTGGAAATAAAAATCCTATGGGCGAAATGGTAAATCTGGATGGAAAGGTTGCTTTAAAAGTAGCAGGAGTGTATGAAGATTTTCCCCGGAATTCATCTTTTTACAGTCTGCATTTTATTTCAAACCTCGACATTCTGTATACCGTTGATCCAGGTTTCAAAACAATGGAAGATCCCTGGCGACCCAATTTTGTTTCGCTGTATGTGCAGTTGCACGAAAATGCCGACTTCAAAACTGCTTCGGCAAGAATAAAAGACGCCAAGCTGAAAAAAGTAAACGCACAGCTTGCCAAAAAGAAGCCCGAACTTTTTTTACATCCCATGAGTGAGTGGCATTTATATTCAGAGTTTAAAGATGGTAAAAATGTTGGCGGCGCCATTCAATATGTCTGGATGTTTGGCATTGTAGGCGTGTTTGTGCTCCTGCTTGCCTGCATCAACTTCATGAACCTGGCTACAGCCCGCAGCGAAAAACGCGCCAAAGAAGTAGGCATACGCAAAACGCTCGGTTCCATGCGCAAACAACTGGTCGCCCAGTTTTTCAGCGAATCCATTGCCACCGTATTACTGGCATTCGCGCTTTCCATTTTATTTGTGCAGCTTGCGTTGCCCTGGTTTAATTCAGTTTCAGGCAAGCAGGTAGGCATTCCCTGGCAACAGGTTGAATTCTGGGCCTTATGCCTGGTATTTATTTTTGTAACAGCGGTTATTGCCGGCAGTTATCCCGCCCTTTACTTATCTTCCTTTCATCCTATTAAAGTTTTAAAAGGCACTTTCAAAGCCGGCAGGCAGGCGGCAATACCCCGAAAAATACTGGTAGCCCTGCAGTTTGGTGTTTCTGTAATACTTATTATAGGCACATTGGTGGTATACATGCAAATTCAATTTGCCAAAAACAGGCCCATCGGCTACTCACGCGATCATCTCATTGCAAGCTACGTTATGAATGCATCTATTCACGATCATTTCGATGCCGTAAAGAATGAATTGATTGCAACGGGAGCAGTAACATCCGTTGCCGAAGCCGGCTCGCCCACCACCGGCATCTGGAACTCAAGCAGTGGCTTTAGCTGGAAGGGAAAAGACCCCAACCTGTCAACAGACATTGACGTAGTAAGCGCTTCGCACGATTACGGAGAAGCCACTGAATGGGAAATAAAAGCCGGACGGAGTTTTTCAAGGCAATTTTCTACAGATACCACAGCAGTGCTGCTGAATGAAGCAGCCGTTCATTTCATGGGATTGAAAGACCCCGTGAATGAAACCATAACCTGGTGGGGCAAGCCATTGACGGTGATAGGCGTTGTTAAAAACATGGTCATCACCAATCCTTACGACCAGATTAAACCAACGGTGTACACCTTACTGAACGAAGCGGGAGGAGTAGTGCTGCTACGACTAAACCCCGCCGCAAATATGCAGCAGGCGCTGGCTAAAATAGAACCCATCTTTAAAAAATACAATACCGAGCAGCCTTTTGAATACCAGTTTGTAATGGAGGAATATGAAAACAAGTTCAGCAACGAAAAGCGCGTAGGCCAGCTCGTGAGTGTATTTGCTATACTTGCCATTGTTATTTCATGCCTGGGCTTATTTGGCTTAACTTCTTTTATAGCAGAACAGCGCAAAAAAGAAATTGGTGTCCGCAAAGTGCTGGGAGCCTCTATACTAAACGTGTGGCATCTCCTTTCAAAGGAGTTTTTAACCGTTGTAATAGTTTCCTTTTTAGTAGCCGTTCCGCTGGCTTACTATTGTATGTATATGTGGCTGCAAAACTTCAGTTACAGAACCAACTTATCGTGGTGGATATTTGGATTTGCCTGCGGCGCATCCCTGTTGATTGCTATATTAACGGTAAGTTACCAGGCAATAAAAGCAGGGACAGCCAACCCGGTGAAGTCGCTCCGAACAGAGTAATTTGAAAGGTTGGCAATTTGAAAATGAAAGCGATATAGAATGTGAAGAATGCTGAACAATGAAAAATGTGAATACTCAAACAAACAAAACCACTTCGTGCACCTTTGTGATCCTGTGACTTTGTGGTTCAATCTCAAATTCTTTTATGCTCAAAAATCTTTTACTGGTAGCCATCAGGAATTTTAAGAGAGACAAATGGTACAGCCTGTTGAATATACTCGGGTTGATGATTGGCATTACATTCAGTCTCTTTCTTATTTTTTATATTAAAGATGAGTTGAGCTACGACCGGTATCATGAAAAGGCAGACCGGATATTCCGCATCAATTCCATCATAAAAGAAGCCGACAGGGATACCATGCGCTGGGCAATAGCACCGTTTCCGTTAGGACCAGCATTGTCAAAAGATTATCCTGAAGTGGAAGAAGCCGTAAGGTTTGTGGGCAGCGGCAGGACCATGTTCAAAAATAGTGCTTTACGCTTGTATGAAGACAAGGTGTTTTTTGCAGACAGCAATGTATTCCGCATATTTACCTGCCAGTTTATTGAAGGCAACCCTCAAACGGCTTTAAAAGCGCCCAACTCCGTCGTTCTTTCAGAATCATCGGCTATCAAATTTTTTGGGGCACATACAAAATACGAAGGCAAAAGCCTCGAAAATGTGAACGGAACCGTATACAAGGTAACAGGCGTTATAAAAGACGTTCCTAAAAACTCTCATCTTCTTTTCAACATACTGGCTTCCAGGAGCACATTACCCGCTAATTTTTCCGATAGCTGGGGAAGCTTTGATTTTTACACCTATGTATTGCTTAAACCTGGAACAACCGCAGCAGCTTTCAGCAATAAAATGAAGCCGATGTATGATAAATACCTGGCTTCCATTTTTGCACAGTACAATATTAAAATAAGATTTGAGGCACAACCTATTACCAGTATCCATCTTCATTCAGAAACACCCAATGAGCCTGAAGAAGTTGGAAGCATGTCTTACATTTATATTTTTGCGGCCGTCGCCTTTTTCCTGCTGCTGATCGCCTGCATCAATTACATGAACTTAACTACCGCACGATCGGCAAGAAGAGCAAAGGAAATAGGAATAAGAAAAGTAACCGGCTCCAACAAATTGCAACTGGTATTGCAGTTTCTTGTTGAATCTACCCTCACCTCTTTTATTGCTTTACTATTAAGTATAGGATTAATTGCGTTGTTATTGCCCATGTTCAATACACTGGCAGGGAAATTTATTTCGTTCAGCATACTGTTCCGGCCCGATACGATGCTGATACTGCTGGCTGTGGTTATTTTTGTTGGCATAGTAGGTGGCAGTTATCCTGCTTTTTACCTGTCTAAATTTAACCCTGTAAATGTTTTAAAAGGAAGCCTGTCAAAAGGTTCGAGCAATGTAACCCTGCGCAGGGTACTGGTGGTAACCCAATTTTCCATTTCAATGATCATGCTCATTTGCACATGGGTGGTATACGGGCAGTTGCAATACCTGCGAAGCAAAGACCTCGGTTTCAACAAAGACCAGGTGCTTACCGCTTTGGCAGTTACTGACAGGGACATACGAAGTTCGGTAGTGTCGTTTAAAAACGAAATGCACAATAACCCGCAGGTGCTTGCCGTGAGCACATCGCGCGCAGTGCCGGGGCAAGGCATCAGTTTCAACCTGTTCTCCATTCAGTCTAAAGACGGTTTTGTTGATAAAGGAGTGGATTGTTATAGCATTGATGAAGATTACCTGAATACCCTGAATATAAAAGTGGTGAAGGGAAGAAATTTTTCGGGACTGGCAGACACCGTGCACAGCATCCTCGTAAATGAGAACATGGCCAAAGCCTTTGGATGGGGAGACAATCCCATCGGCAAGAGAATAAAGTATCCCGGAGATACATCGGGCAATTATTTTGAAGTGGTGGGCGTAGTAAAAGACTTCAACCAAAAATCTTTATACAATCCCATTGCCCCATTGATTTTATTTTATACGCCCAACAACAATCTCATTCAGCTAAAGCTCAGCGCTGCCAACATACCGGCTACGCTTGCCGGCATAGAAACAGCCTGGAAGAAAAACTTCCCCGACATGCCATTTCAATACACGTTTCTTGACCAGGACTTCGATTCGCAATACGCTGCCGATCAGAAAAGAGGAAAGATCTTTACCGCATTTTCCATACTAACGATCATCATTACCTGCTTAGGTTTACTGGGTTTAATAGCATTTACTACCCAGCAACGGCAAAAGGAGATCAGCATTCGTAAGATCATGGGCGCCGGTGTGCAACAGATCGTTCCTTTAATTACCCGGAACTTTGTAGCATTGGTAGGCATATCCTGTCTTATTGCATTTCCCGTAGCCTATCTTTTTATGGATAAGTGGCTGAAAATATTTCCGTACAACACAGGCATTACCATTGCACCATTTCTTTTATCGGCAGTATCGGTATTGTTCATCACCATGCTTACCGTTATGTTTCATACCATAAAAGCAGCGTTGGCCAACCCGGTCAGCGCTTTACGAACCGAGTGAGTTATACCAGCAGATAAATTGGTCAGAGCGGTTCACGGTCGGCACGCTCCGGTTGGCCATGTGGGCAGAATACCGGAGCGGTCTGACCGATGAGGCCAAAGTATTGTGAACAGAATGAGATAAGATGTAATGTTGCCAACCTTACCAGGATAAATATGTCCGACAAATAATTGCGCCCCTGTTTCTGATAAATTGCTTATAATGCATGCCGGAATAACCAAAACGCAACTACTGAAAAACAACCAGCATGAAAAACAGCACTATTGCTATAGCTGCCTTACTGATAATTGCAACGGCATGTAAAAACGCACCTGATTCATCCAGCCACAATACTCTTTTTTCAAAACTGCCTGCCAGCCAGACCGGCATCGACTTTGTAAACCAGGTAGAAGAAAATGAAAGCTTCAATGTAATGACTTACGAATACCTGTATAACGGTACAGGTGTAGCCGCAGGCGATGTAAACAACGACGGACTTGCAGACCTGTACTTTACCGGCAACATGGTTCCCAATAAACTCTATCTCAACAAAGGCAATCTTCGGTTCGAAGACATTACAGTTGCTGCGGGTGTGGCCGGCAGGGAAAGATGGAAAACTGGCGTAACGATGGCCGATGTAAACGGAGACAACCTGCTGGATATATACGTGTGTTATTCCGGACCGGGCACAGACGATGCAAGAAAAAACGAGCTGTACATTAACAACGGTATAAAAGACGGCATACCCACCTTTACCGAAAAGGCTGTGGAGTTGGGCTTAGATGCTGCGGGCACTTTTTCGACCCAATGCGCTTTTTTTGATATGGACCTGGATGGCGACCTCGATGCGTTTTTGGTGAACCATGCCGACATGTTTTACAATGCGTTTTACAACACAACCAAAGTGCGCACCAAACGGCACCCGAAATTCGGCAACCGTCTTTACAGGAACGACAATGGCAGGTTTACCGACATCAGCGAAGCGGCGGGTATTTACGGCGGCGGACTGAATTTTGGATTGAGCATATCTGTGGGTGATCTGAACAACGACGGATGGCCCGACCTGTATACATCGAACGATTACAATGAACGCGATTTTCTTTACCTCAACAATCGCAATGGCACATTCAGAGAAGTATTGACCAAAAGTATGGCGCATATTTCTGAATTCTCGATGGGAAGCGAGATAGCAGATTATAACAACGATTTGCTGCCCGACATATTTACGCTGGATATGCTGCCGGGTGACAACAAGCGGCAAAAGCTGCTGAAAGGTCCCGATACGTACGATCATCATACGCTGCTGGTGGACAGCGGCTTTCACCAACAAAACATGCGCAATATGTTGCAGTTAAACACAGGAACCTTTAGCGACAGTGCGCCACTGTTCAGCGAAATTGGACAACTGGCAGGCATTTACGGAACAGACTGGAGTTGGGCACCATTACTGGCAGATTTTGACAACGACGGATGGAAAGATATTTTTATCACCAACGGTTACCTGCGCGATTACACGAACATGGACTTTTTGAAATTTACTTTTGTGGAAGCACAACAAAAAGCGCAGCAGGAAGGCAAACCGGCAAACACCTGGGAACTGGTAAAAAACCTGCCTTCTACCAAAATCAGCAACTACATTTTTTCTAATAACGGGGACCTCAGTTTTAGTAATAAAGTGAATGAATGGGGCATTGGCGATCCTGCTATTTCAACCGGTGCCAGTTATGCCGATCTCGACAATGATGGCGACCTTGAACTGATTGTTTGCAACACCAACCAGCCGGTAGAGGTGTATGAAAACAGGGCTACGCAACTCAACGGCAATCATTTTGTGCAGGTAAAGCTGGAGGGACCCGCCGGTAACACAGCAGGCATTGGTGCCAAAGTGATTGTTACCACCGACAGCACCCGGCAAATAAGAGAATCTTATACTACCAAAGGTTTTCAGTCTGCTGTTACCGCAGGTTTGCATTTTGGACTAGGTAAGGCGGCTATCTACCAACAAATTGAAGTGGTATGGCCCGACGGGAAAAAAAATATAGTAAAAAACGGAAAGGCTGATACCTTGCTGCTGCTTTCATACAAATACGCAGGCTATGTAACCGATACGGCTGCTCACTATGCACCACTGTTGACAGATGTAACAACGGCATCGGGACTCACCTACACGCATAGGCGCAATGATAACTTTGTTGACTTTAAGGTACAATACCTTATCCCCTACCAGCTTTCCAAACTCGGTCCTTGCATTACTAAGGGTGACTCTAACGGCGATGGATTGGAAGACATTTTTATTGGCGGTACGGTAACCAGCAATGCACAGCTCTATTTGCAAAGACCTGGCGGAAAATTTACAATCGCCACTTTGCAGCCCTGGACGCAGGAAAAAACTGCTACTGATGCAGCCGCTTTATTTTTTGATGCGGAAGGAGATGGCGACCTGGATCTTTTCATCAGCAAAGGCGGAACGCAATTTCCTGCCAACAGCCCGCTCTATCAATGTGAGCTGTACATCAATAATGGCAAGGGCGCTTTTCAAAAGCTGGCTTCGGGTTTACCAGCGCTTGCCAGCAGCAGCAGTTGCGTAGCAGCCGCAGACTACGACAAAGATGGCGATGTGGACCTGTTTATTGGCGGACGTTCAGTGCCGGGCAAATTTCCGGTTGCCGCTGCCAGCTACCTGTTACGCAACGAGAGTACGCGTCAATCCATCCGCTTCGCATATGCATCCAACCAACCCGAAAGTTTAAGCAACCCCGGCATGGTTACTACCGCTGCCTGGGCCGACATTAACAGCGACACCTGGCCCGACCTGGTGTTGGCCGGCGAGTTTACGCCCATAACAGTGTATGAGAACAACAAAGGAAAACTGGTCGACAAAACTACCCAATACGGATTGCAGCAAACAAACGGATTGTGGAGCAAGATAGTGCTGGCAGATATGGACAACGACAATGACCTTGACATGATAGCGGGGAATGTGGGACTGAACACGCAGTTTCATGCAAGCGTACAGGAGCCGTTCAGCATTTGCTACAGCGATTTCGACAAAAACGGCACCATCGATCCTGTGCTTTGCCATTACAATAACGGCAAAGCCTACCCTTATAATTCGCTGGATGAACTGGCTGAACAGTTGCCTTCCATCAGGAACAAATTCCTGAGCTACGAAAGCTATTCCAATGCCACTTTCAACCAGGTATTTTCGCAGGAGCAACTGGCGGCGGCCAAAACCATCAACGCGTTTGAACTGGCATCGCTGTATTTTGAAAACAATAACGGAAAATTCGTTCCCCGCAAGCTGCCAATGGTCGCACAGTTCTCCGCAGCCAAAGGAATAGTAACGGGCGACTGGAACAAGGATGGAAAACAGGATATAGCATTGGCAGGCAACTTTTATTTCTGGCGCGTACAGCTTGGACAGATGGATGCAAGCGCCGGCTGTTTGTTGTATGGAGATGGCGCCGGCAACTTTAACGCCATTCCGCCAGCCAAAAGCGGGTTTGTTGTAACGGGCGATGTACGCGATCTTTTACTGGTGAACGAAGCCACCACCCCGCTGTTTGTTGCTGTAAGGAACAGCGGACCATTAACGGTGCTGAAACGGAATGAGAGCCAATAAACATTCCCCCGGGTATAATAAAAGATGAACAAAAAGTTGGATGAAACTTATGCCACACAGCATAACTGCGTTTTTCCTGTCGTTGCTTTTCGTGCCGCAGGATGCGTGTGTAGCCGAAAACCGCACTATCCTCCCTTTTCTTCTTTTCATCTCTTCGCGGTTTTTATTTATCTTAACGCCGCATTTTTTTAATCCTGAACATTTATGCCGAAAAGACCTGCTTTCTATCTATTCCTTTTTTCTATAACAATTTTTTTAATGGCTTGTAACGAAACTCCACCCGCAACAACAACGGAATATGCAAAAGGTAGCTATGGATATGATGCCGCCTTCCTGAAAAAGCATTTGCAAAATACCATTGAGCTGAGCAACGACAATGGCTCGAGGGTATTGCTTACTGCCGACTACCAGGGAAGGGTAATGACAAGCTCCGCTAACAAAGACTCTGGCAACAGTTTCGGCTGGATCAATTATGATCTTATTGCCTCCGGCGAAGTAAAACCGCAGTTTAACCCCGTGGGTGGCGAAGAGCGTTTTTGGATTGGACCGGAGGGAGGGCAATTCTCTTTCTACTTTAAAAAAGGCGATTCTTTTAATATTAAAAACTGGCAGGTTCCCCCCTTTATAGATACGGTTGCCTACCAGGTAGCTCAGTCAGACAGCACCAGCGTATTGTTTACGCATAAGGCAGCCTTCAACAACTATAGTGGTACGGCCTTTAAAGTTGCCATAAACAGAACCATCAGTTTGCTCGACCAGCCGGCGCTGGCTGCCCGCTTACAGGGAAGCATACCCGAAAATGTGCAATGGGTTGCCTACGAAACAAAAAACGAGGTGAAAAATGAAGGAGCTGCGGCATGGAATAAAGAAACAGGTTTATTGTCTATATGGCTACTGGGCATGTTCACCCCGTCGGAAGAAACCGTTGCCATTGTTCCGTTTAAAAACAGGCCGGATGCAGGGAAATATATTACCGACAATTATTTTGGTAAAATACCAGCAGGCAGGCTGGTGATGAAGGATAGTGTGTTGCTGCTGAAATGCGATGGAAAACATCGCAGCAAACTGGGGCTCTCTCCTGCTATTGCCAAGCCGCTGGCTGCGAGCTTTGACTATAAAAGAAATGTACTCACTTTTATTTTGTTTGATGTAGATACCGCCGGTGCTTATGTAAACTCAAAATGGGAGATACAAAAAGAACCGTATAAGGGCGATGCAGTGAATGCTTATAACGATGGCCCATTGCAGGATGGCGGACAACTGGGTCCCTTCTACGAACTTGAATCATCCTCTGCTGCCAAACCACTGAACCCCGGTGAGTCGCTTACCTATAAGCAGGTTACCTGCCATTTTGAAGGAGACTTCACTTCGTTGAACAAACTGGCGGAAGATTTACTGGGCATTGGCCTGGAAGAGGCAAGGATGAAATAAGCTGATGGTGGATCGTGAGACACGATCCACGGCGTAGGGGTTAGAGACACATGGGCCACGCTGCCTCAGAGAGGCAACCCGTTTGTAAAAAGCCAGCCCCTTTAACGTTTTTGCACCGTAGGTGCTACCCTTATGCAAAGGCTGCCTACGGTGCAGTAAAAAGATGTTGAAGATGTTACAAACAGATAGCACCAGATGCAAGGGTTGAAATAAATAACCTTGAGTGAACCGTGAGACAAAATTCACGGCGAAGGGGATCGTTCACGAAGGTTTCCCTCCCTGGTTCGTGTCTCACGAACCTGAATGACTCATCATCTGGCGCCGGTCTGTGGCTCGGGCAAATGGGCGCTGGCCGACCGGAGACAAAACCTTACTTGTCTTGAAAAATATTACTGTTTGAAAGTAAAGCTACATGGTGGCTAAAATCAGATCAGACATACATTTGTATATACAGCTTCAAAGCGATTAATTTATAAAACAAGTAATACGAAAGCACCTGTCGGCCTGCGCTCGTCGCGAGGCTCCAGACCGACGCTAGGATGACGAGGGGATAGTTCGCGAAGGTGTCACGCCCGGGTTCGTGTCTCACGAACCTGGATGACCAAAAAATTAAGGCATTACGCAAATAACGGAGTGGATAAGAGTATGTTTCTCTATAAAAACGCTCTGTGCCAACATACACCAGCCTGTGACCATTTAATAAATAACACATGAAACTTTTCAAAACATCGAAAGGAAATATACTTGAGCTTAACAATACATATTACAGCAGCAACGCAAACTTTGATGAGCTGATCAACCGGGAACACCTCTATGGCTACCTGTCGTCTTTGCAGGGATTTACTCCCCTGGCAACACAGGAAGCAGAGGCTGTTTTGAAAGACCGTATCCTCCCTCCTATTCAAAGCCAGGAAGTGTGGGCGGCAGGTGTAACCTATCTGCGCAGCAGGGATGCACGTATGGAAGAATCAAAAGAATCTGGCGGAGCCACCTTTTACGATAAAGTATATGAAGCAGAGCGGCCAGAGTTGTTCTTTAAATCATTGCCGCATCGGGTAGCCGGCACAGGGCAGGAGGTTTACATCCGCAGAGACTCTACCTGGAATGTGCCTGAACCCGAGCTTACATTGTTCATGAACAGTAAGGGCGATATCCAGGCTTATACCATTGGCAACGATATGAGTTCGCGCAGCATTGAAGGAGAAAACCCGTTGTACCTGCCCCAGGCAAAATCATACGAAAGAAGCGCGGCATTAGGTCCTTGCCTGTATATTCCCGAAAACCCCATCTCACCCGGCACCGTAATAAGCATGAACATCGTGCGCTCGGGAAAAAGCGTATTTGAAGGCAACATTAACATCGGTATGATGAAAAGAACACTGCCCGAACTGGCTGGTTTTCTTTTCAGGGAAATGGATTTTCCCGTTGGCGCTTTTTTAATGACGGGCACCTGCCTGGTACCGGATAATGATTTTACATTGCAGGAAAACGATGTGGTAAACATCAGCATTGAAAACATTGGAACGTTGAGTAACACGGTAGTATACAAGCCGCGCAAATAAGCATCCCATGCAATAATGCAACAGCCAGAGCCGTAGGCTCGGTCAAATACTTTTGATATTTAGCTGTAGCTATTTAAAACATAGTAATCATTAGCCACAGTCTGCCTGTTCATAAGGCATTGCTACAATATCTGCCAAAAAACAGTAAACTTCGTTTACCGCAAACCGTTACTTAGTGCGACGGATGGCTTCGCCGCAGGCTCGCCATAACGGTAAAAGATTGATGCCTTTGCAACATTAAATATACCGGTCAATTCTCCACCACTCAGTACCGTCTTATCACTCGTGAAAAGTTATTGCCGCAAAGCTTGCTTCGCACAGGGCATAAAAAAGCCGGCAGAAAATACTGCCGGCTTTTGTTTATTATTCGATTGGGAGTTTCTACTAATTGTATCCCGGGTTTTGCGTTATGGTACCACTGCTATTGTCTATTTCCCTTTGCGGATAAGGCAGCAGCCGGTGTTTGGAAGGTACAAAAATGCGCTTTGGTTTGTAGGTTCCCTCGGCGGGCAAGGCATTGTATACCTCTTCTGCCAGTCCCCATCTTACCAAATCGAAGTGACGGTCGCCGCCTTCAAAAGCAAGCTCTGCTTTGCGCTCATACATCAGGTCGTTGAATGTTGGAGCAGCAATGGGATCAAGCCCTGCCCTCTCACGAACAAGGTTAAACGATGATGCTGCAGCCGCAACACCCACGGTTCTGTTTTCGGGTCCGCCGCCATTAAGGTTCATAATCGCCTCGGTATGCAGCAATAACACATCTGCATAGCGAATGGCAGGAATATCCAGTCCCGGGCTGAAATTGCTTACAGGCGCCTCGAACGGCTGCTGGAATTTGGTACAAACAACAGGCGACTGGTTATTGGGTGCTTTTAATACATCGGTAACACCGTCGTACGTAATTACATCTACGTTGCGTTTGGCTACTGTTGCTTTTTTTCTCACATCGTCGTCCTCATAAGAATCGTAGAAATTTTCGGTTGCGCTCACCAGCCTCCAGCCTGCACCCAACTGCTCGTCGTGCGTACCACCCCATACATCGTTAGGAAGCAGGATCATACCGGTAATGGGATTTGAGCCCAGCCTGGCGCCTACTGCCCATAAAGTTTCATCATTTACTTCATGCTCTAATGTGAACAGATCGGCATATTTTGTTAAAAGGCTATGCTTGCCCGAATTGATCACCATTTCAGCAGCGCTTTTCGCCTCGGGCCATTTCTTTTGATAAGCATATACTTTCGCAAGTAAGCCCCATGCTGCGCCAGCTCCAGGTCGTCCTTCTCCATGTTCAAAAGAAAGTTGTGTGGTAGCCTCTGTCAGACTGGTTTCAATGGTTGCCCATATTTCTGCCTCCGATGCACGAACCGATGCCGAGGCGTCCTGGTTGGCAGGATCGTATAAGGGAACGCCACCATAACGGATCACCTCTGTAAAGTAGCCGTAGGCACGCAGAAAATTTGCTTCTCCCAAAATCCTCTTTTTCTGGTTCTCATCCATATCAATGTCTGGCACGTTTGCCAATACATCGCTCGCTCTTTTTATTACCTGGAAATAGGATCTGTAACTGTTCAGGCTAAGATCATTTTCTGTATTCTGATTGGCCCTGAATTCGCTCATGGCAATAAAATCAGGATAGTTATCATTCATATACCCGATATCGCTAAATGTTTCCATGCCGCACCATTCTTCACCGCCCAACGCCTCTTCGTCCGATAAAGGAGTATATGCACCGGCAAGCGCAGATTCAGCCTGCTCTGCTGTTGTCCAGAATACCGCATCGGTTAATTCGTGCGGCTCCTTATCAAGAAAGCTTTTTGAACATCCGTTCAGCAGCCCTAATGTTAGTATGACGATCAAATATTTTTTCATCGCAAAGAAATTAAAAATTAAAGTTTAAGCCAATGATATAGGCTTTTGCCTGGGGATAAGCGCCGCGATCTACACCATACATATTACTGCTCGAGCCGAGGTCAGCTCCCACTTCAGGATCGAACCCTGTATACTTGGTAATGGTGATAAGATTCTGGAACGTAACAAATGCACGAAGTTTTGATATTCCTTTGCCTACGAGCTTGTTGCTAAAAGTATATCCAACTGTAAGATATTTCATGCGCAAAAAGCTTCCGTCTTCAATGAACAATGTGCTGTAGGTTCTGTTACTGTTAAGGTCTTTTACCGTTACGCGGGGCACATCTGTATTGGTATTTTCAGGCGTCCAGCGGTCCATTATATCAACACTGTTGTTGTAGCTGGTACCCTGCATAATAATACCACCCAGTTTTAAGCCATTGAATATTTTATTGCCTTGGCTGCCTGACCACAGCATATTAAAATCGAAGCCTTCGTAATCGGCAGCAAAATTGAGCGAATAAGTAAATTGCGGAAAGCTGTTGCCGGCATTAAAGCGGTCTTTGGCACTGATAGAACCGTCGCCATCACGGTCGGCAAATTTCACATCGCCCGGTGCTGCATTCGGTTGAACTATGATGCCGTCTTTATTTTTATAGTTGTCAATTTCGCTCTGCGACTGAAAAAGCCCCAATGCTTCCAGCACATAAAAATGTCCTATCGCTTCGCCCTCTGCTGTTCTTCCTACAAAGGTGTTCTTGTAATCAGATACAAATATTTCTTTTGCACCTGCTACGCCCAACGACTTCAATTTGTTTTTTACGGTAGCTACATTGGCTGTTACTTCGTAATTAAACTTGCCAGTACCGGCACTCCTGTAAGTGGCACTGAACTCGTAACCTGTGTTCGACACAGTACCTGCATTACGATAAGGAGCTACGCCCACACCATAAGAAGATAATAAGGGTACTTGCACCAAAATGTCGCTGGTTTCCTTGTTGAAATAATCGGCAGTAAACAGCAACCTATTGTTAAGGAAGTTGATGTCAATTCCTAAATCTGTTTGTGTGGTAAACTCCCATTTAATGGTATTGTTCGCCAGGCGGTTTTGGGCAACTGCCGTAAACTGGTCTCCATCCAACGTGGGAGAACCTACACTGCTGATGGTACTGAAGAACTGGTAATTGTTGATCTTATCATTTCCTAATTGCCCCCAGCTTCCGCGTATTTTCAAATCAGAAATCACATCAGCCACGCCGTCAAAGAACTTCTCTTTAGAAACTCTCCAGCCTGCAGATACAGAAGGGAAGGTACCCCAACGGGTAGCGGGAGCAAACCGCGAAGAACCATCGCGACGGATATTTGCTGCCAACAAATATTTTCCTTCATAATCATAACTTATCCTTCCGAAATATGCCTGCAAAGCGTAGTCGTCGGCACTGCCGTTGGGATGATCGGGGAAGGTGCCGGCATTGCTGAAATAACGCAACGCTGCTTCCTGGTTACTGAAGTTTTTAGCAGTTCCGGAATTGAACCATTCGTTTATGCCTTCTTCTGCCGACATCCCTACCAGCGCTACCACATGGTGCTGCCCGAAGGTTTTGTCGAAAGTTAAAGTGTTGTTCCATATCCAGGTGCTGCCGGTACTATACGATTCGCCTAAACTGTTCTCTGTAAGCCCGCGTCCACCTCCTGGTGCCAGCGCAGTGAAACTTTTACTTTTAGAGAAACCCCAGTTATAGGCAAAATCTGTTTTAGCAGTAAACATGCCCAGGAATTTATATTCCAGGTATATGTTACCGCCAATATTGGCACCAGTATTTACATTATCTCTTGCATTGAGTGAAGCAACAGGGTTAGGAAAATCACCCGAGGGCGCTCCATAAATACCATTTGCTTCGTCTGCCCACACAGGAATATTGCGCATATTGAACAATGCAGAGCTCAATACACCGGTATAAGAGCTGCGGATATCGGCAGCTTTTTGTTTGGTCATTACCACCGAGATGTTTTCTCCCAGTGTAAGATTTTTTGCAATTTCATGCTGGCTGTTAAAACGAACATTGTACCGCTTAAAATTGCTGTTCATCACAATGCCATCGTTATTGAGGTACCCTAAGCTGAAAGAATAGTTGGAGCGGCTGGAACCACCACGAATGGCAAGATCGTAATTTGAAATGTAAGCCGGCTTCAGCACTTCTTTAAACCAATCGGTTCTTGTAACAGCATTGTCGGGATTATTGTAATAATCCCAAATGGGGTCTGTCGTTGGTGTATTGTCGTTAGTCAACGCTTCTTTATGAATGATATTCCTTTCTTCAGCAGTAAGCGATTTTGGCATTCTCCATGCCTGCTGCACACCCTGGCTGGTGTTGAACGATACAGAAGTCTTCTGATCTCTTCTTCCTTTTTTGGTGGTAACAATGATTACACCGTTGGCGCCGCGGGAACCATAAATAGAAGCCGAAGCCGCATCTTTCAGTACAGAAATACTTTCGATATCGGCGGGGTTAAGCCCCGAAATGCCACCGGAAATAATACCGTCTACCACGTACAGCGGACTGTTATCATTGATGGAACCTGCGCCCCTGATCCTGATTTCAACACCTGCACCTGGTTCGCCGGAGTTTTGAATAACTGTTACACCCGGAGCGCGTCCCTGCAAGGCATGCGATACGGACTGATTGATACCCTGGTTCACTTTGTCGGCAGAAATGGTAGAGATGGAGCCCGTTACGTCTACTTTTTTCTGCGTACCAAATCCAATCACCACAATGTCTTCTATCGTATCTGCTTTTCTTGCGAGGCTGATGTTTACCGGACCCGATTGTGAAACCGTCACTTCTTTGGTTTCAAAACCTACCGACGAAACAACCAATACGACTGTTCCCCCCGCAATGCTCAGTTTAAAATTACCGCTGGCATCGGTGCTGGTGCCGGTGCCCTTGCCTTTTATAACGATAGACGCTCCGGAAACAGGTTCCCCTTTTTCGTCGGTTACTTTTCCTGTAATGTCTATCAAAGCAGTTGGTGCCGCTTTTGATTTAGGCAATTGCTTTCTCCTGATAATAATAGTTTTGTCGTCGATCACATACTCCAGCATTTCGGGGTCCAGGTAAGTGTCCAAAACTTCCTTAACCGTAGTTCGTTTAAGGTTCACCGATACCTGTTTTTTTGATTCGAGTAATTCGTCCGGGTACAGAAACTGGTAAGTAGTTTGTTTCTGTATTTCTTTGAACATTTTTACGAGAGATGCGTTTTTGAGGGAGAGCGTTACTTCCTGCGCCTGAACTTCACCGTTTACCTTCAGGCAAACCGAAACGATCAAAAACGCAGTAAACTTCATCACCCTGATTGTCCGGGACAGTTTATCCCTTTTTGCGCGCGCGCGTGTACGCGATGCACTCAGTTTCATAATTGTTAGTTTAGTTTATATGTATTACTGATTGAGACGAATACTTATTCCCGTTCGCGAGGTCCGGGTATTACCGTTATTTTCCCGTTTTCAATTTCGAAATGCACTTCATTGGTCAGTTCCAGCTTCCTCAATAATTCCGATACATTAGCATACCTGTTTAGCTGACCTGAAAAATGCAGCCCTATATTTCCTTTAAAAACCACATCTACATTATACCACCTTTCCACCTGCCGCATCATATTGTACATATCTGAACTATTAAATAAAAACCTGCCGCTTCGCCATGCCACCGCTTCCTCCGTATCGGCATCTTTCACAAATTCAATAGCGCCATCTTTGCTTATCCTGGCCTGGTTTCCGCGAGCGATCAGACGGGAAGTTTTGTTGTTCCCTGCTATCAGCGATCCTTGCAGCAGGGTGGTATTAATAGTGGCTTCATTGCTGTAAGCCATTACATTAAAGTGAGTACCAAGCACCCTGATATAAGCATCGTTTACTTTAACCTTAAATGGCTTTGCAGGATGGTGAGCTACTTCAAAATAAGCCTCTCCTGTAATTTCTACTTCTCTAACGCTGTCTCTGAAATCGGTAGGAAAGCGGATAGACGAAGATGAATTCAGCCACACTTTTGTCTGGTCGGCCAACTCAATGGCATACTGCCCGCCCCTGGGTGTGGCAATGGTATTGTAAAGCGTTGCCGATGCTCGGGGCAAGGCACTTCCATTTTTGTAACGCAGTTCGCCATTACCCAGCTTTATGATGTTCGTATTTCCCTGCGTTCCCAGTGTACCGTTAGCGCTGCTGTCTAACACAACCGTAGTACCATCAGCCAATGTAAGGATGGCCTTGTTGCCACCTGGCTTAATTTCGTCTACAGAAGTAACGGTAACTGCATTTTGCTGTGGCAAAGCAGTGCTTCGGCTTTGAAAAAGGAAATAGAATAAGGAGCCTATAAAAACCAGCCCTAAAAAAATGGCCGCCATCCGCACAAACGAATGCCTGGTTAAAGTGAAGACTCGAGGGCTTTTTTGAAACAGCTTCCGCAGCCTGTTTTTAAGACGTACAAAAACAGTGTGTTCGGCGTCTTTTGTGTACACCACCACCTCTTCGTCATCGAACGATTGGTACCAATCGTTCAACATTTCTACCTCTTCAGCAGTAGCAGTTTTGTCCAAATATTTTTGAACCAGTACCTGAATATGATCCGGGATGTGCTTCACCGTTATGTTAGTGCGTTTTCTCACGTTCAGCACCCACGCGACATCGAAAAAAAATCAGAAAAAGACCTGGAGCATCTTGCGCATTGAAAACCGGAGATGGTGCAGCGCTTTATTAATTTGATTTTCAACCGTTTTGGTCGCAACTTGTAATTCTGTGGCAATTTCTCTGGTAGTCATGCCCTTATCCCTGCTCTGCTTAAAAATCAGCCTGCATTTGGGAGGCAAACATTCAACCTCCCGGTGTACAAACTCAAGCAATAGTTTATTATGCAATGCATCCTGCACATCGGTAGCTATAGTAATATGTGCTTCCGTTTCCGCATAATCACGGGCACGGGCATTCTTGCGTATGGTGGCAAAAACAAGATACCTGGTAGCCGACGCGAGGTAGCTGCTTAGTGAGGCTATCTGCCCATCCTGCCTGTTCTTCCACAAGCTGGCAAACACATCATGCACTACATCTTCTGCCAACTGGGTAATTTTAAGCCTGTTGAACGCAATGGAAAACAACACTTTCCAATACCTGCGATAGATTTCTGAAAAAGCCTGGTCGTCACTTTCGGACATAAAGCGCAGCAGTTCGTTATCGTCGTATTTCTCGTACTTGTTCAAGAAAAGCAATTGAGTTAGGGAAAAGTTCAGGCTAAATAGGTAAGGCAGTGTTTGTTCTTTATCCGGGCTGCAGGGGTTATTCCATTTGAACGGCAAAATAAAAAAAAATCATCGATTCGTAAATTTAGATTCATTCTTTCTTGTCCTGGTGCATAAAATTATTCATCGTGTGTTACCTTGATGTTATGAATTCCTGTCGGAACTTTTACTTTTTTCTCTACTGGTCGGAGCCTCCACCAGCACCAGGTTACAGCCGGGGGCAAATACACCGATAGCAAAAGGTTACCCTAATGTTATTCCACTGGTTTTGCAAAGGTTTTGTACTTTACATCATCCCCTTAATTTCCGACCAATGATTTTTTTCTCATCTAACGTTCAAGCAACCATTAACAAACAACCGGCGGGTTCATTGTTAACCTCTCTAGGTTTAATGTGGATGTTCTGCCTGGTGCAACTTTTTTTTTCATCTTGCAAAAACTCGCAACAGCCTGACACACTTTTTACTGAAATACCATCGTCGCAAAGCAACGTGTCTTTCAGGAATGACATACAGGAAGATGAAAATTATAATATCGACACTTATGAATACCTCTACAATGGTGGCGGCGTAGCAACAGCAGACCTCAATAACGATGGTTTGTGCGATCTCATTTTTGCAGGAAACATGACGCCTGATAAAATATACCTCAACAAAGGGAATTTACAGTTTGAGGATATAACGGAGAGAACCGGCTTTGCGGGACGTGCCAAATGGAAAACCGGTATAGCTGTAGCGGATGTGAACGGCGACCAGCTTCCTGACATCTACCTCTGTTATTCGGGACCCGGCAGTGATGCAGACAGAGCCAACGAGCTTTATATCAATACAGGCATACAGGATGGCATACCGCACTTTAAAGAATCGGCTGCAGCATACGGATTGGACGCGCCGGGTACTTTTACAACCATGGTTGCTTTTTTTGATATGGACAGAGACGGAGACCTGGACCTGTTTATGGTGAACCATGCCGACATGTTTTACAACCCTTTTTTTAATTCGGAAAAACTGCGGAAGACGAGACATCCGAAATTTGGAAATCGTTTATACAAAAACGAAAGCGGGCATTTTACTGACATTAGTGAGCAGGCGCATATTGATGGCAGTGGTCTCAATTTTGGGTTGAGCGTTGCCGTAAGCGATATTAATAATGATGGCTGGCCTGATTTATACGTAACCAACGACTACGACGAACGAGATTTTTTGTACATCAACCAGCACGATGGCACGTTTGCAGAAACGCTTAACACAGCGGCAAAGCATATTTCTGAATTTTCTATGGGATCGGATATTGCTGATTTTAACAATGATGGTACACAGGACCTTGTTGTGTTGGATATGTTGCCGGAAGACAATTTCCGGCAAAAAATATTGAAAGGACCTGATGGTTATGATAAGTACATGCTGCGGCTAAAGCTCGGCTTCCATCGCCAGCAAATGCGTAATGTATTGCAAATGAACAATGGCAACGATACAGCGGGCATACCGGTTTTTAGCGAGGTAGGGCAAATGGCGGGCATTTCAAATACAGACTGGAGTTGGGCGCCGCTTTTTGCCGATTTTGATAATGATGGATGGAAAGACCTGTTTGTATCGAACGGAATATTAAGAGATATGACCAACCTGGATTTTGTAAAATATTCCATTACCTATTCGTCAAAATCAAAAAGGGCTACGCAGGATAAATCGAAAATGTGGGAGCTTATAAAAGAACTACCCACTCAAAAAATGAACAACTATGTGTTTCAGAACAATGCCCGGTTAGGGTTTAAAAATGTAACAAGCGATTGGGGTTTTACAAAAAGCGCTGTAAATAACGGTGCTGCCTATGCGGATCTTGACAATGACGGAGACCTTGATCTTGTTATCAGCAATCTTAACGACGAAGCTACCATTTACCGAAACAATGCTTCGGAAAAGAGTCAGGCACATTTTTTAAATATCAAACTGGTTGGGCAGCATCAGAACACACAAGCCATCGGAGCTAAAGTAAAGATAAAAACCGCATCAACCGAACAAGTGCAGGAACACTATATACACCGTGGCTTTCAATCAACCGTAGCTCCCGGTTTGCATTTTGGCACAGGCAAAGATAGTATTGTACAACAGCTCACAGTTTATTGGACTAACGGAGCTGCCACTACGTTAGAAAATTTTGCAGCAGACACTACGCTTACCATTTCACAAAAACAAAGCGATACAGTGCAGACAACCGCAGCCACCGCTACCACGCCATTATTTAAAGATATTACAGCAGTCTCGGGTATAAACTTCAACCATCAGTCATCTTCCTTTGCCGATTTTAAAGTATTTCCGCTGCTTCCGTTCCAGGTATCGCAAACGGGAGCCTGCATAGGAAAGGCAGATGTAAACGGCGACGGGATGGAAGATGTTTTTATCGGGGGATCGTCTGTGAGCCAAAGCTTTCTTTACCTGCAAACCAGCGACGGCAGGTTTACTCCTTCAAACAATCAACCATGGAATGAAGAAAAAGGAATAAACATTACCGACGCACTTTTTTTTGACGCAGATGCAGATGGAACGATCGATTTATACCTTGTAAGCGGAGGTGCAGAATATGAACCTGTAAGTAAAAAATACCTGGACAGACTATACCGTAATAATGGCAAGGGAAATTTTACATTATTGAAAGATGCGCTTCCGGATGAAACCATCAGCAGTTCTTGTGTGCGAATGGCAGATATTGATAAAGATGGTTTGCCCGATCTTTTTGTGGGCGGGATGGTGGTTCCTGGTGCCTTTCCTTCACCACCTGAAAGCTTTATTCTAAAAAACAAGAGCACAAAAGGAAAATTAAGTTTTCAAAAAGAAGCGCTTCCATCAAAGACTGGACTGCAGAATACGGGACTGGTTACGGATGCAGCCTGGACCGATATTAACAATGATGGCTGGGCCGACTTGGTAGTGGTTGGTCAGTTCATGCCCATCATTGTTTTCGAAAATCGCAACGGCTCGTTGCAGAACGAAACAAAAAAATTCGGACTGGATGAAACCAATGGCTGGTGGAGGCGAATTATTGCGAACGATGTGGATAAGGATGGTGATACCGATCTTATTGTTGGAAACATTGGGCTGAACTTACCTTTTAAACCCAGCCAACAGGAACCTTTAAGCATAACTTATGGCGAGTTTTACAGCAAAGGTGCTATCACTCCCGTACTTACTTATTACAACGGGGGCAAGAACTATCCCTGGTATACCAAAGATGAGATGGCAGAGCAAATGCCTTTTATACAAGGGAAATTTCAACTGTATAAAAATTATGCAAACGCAACGCTCACCGATATACTAACACCTGCCCAACTGCAAAATGCATCTACTATAAAGGTAGCAATGCTTGCTTCGGTTTACCTGCAAAACAACGGCAATAAAAATTTTTCGATACAACCATTACCCGATTACGCACAAATGAGCGCACTGAATGGCATATTGGTTGAAGATATTGATGCCGATGGTATTAAAGACATTATAACAGGTGGAAATTTTTATCCTTTACGGGTACAGCTTGGTCCACTGGATGCATCCATTGGGCTGGTACTGAAGCGGGATGAAAAAGGGAACATGACACCGCTGCCTTATGCCCAAACGGGTTTGATGCTGACCGGAGATGTAAGAAATATGATAACGCTAAAAACTAAAAAAGGAAGATTGTTGATTGCCGCTAAAAATAACGGCAAAGTACAGGTGCTTGCATTTTAAAGAAAACCACGAAGACACAGAGGCACAAAGATGCACGGAGGTTAAGGAAAACAATAAACCCCAAACCCCAAACAACAAACCTATTACGCTCTCCTGCTTTCGTCCACAATATCGTCCATCATAATGGCGCTATGGCTTTCATTGTAAATGCTTTTGCCATTGCGTATCAGTATCACCTGGGGCGATTCGTGCACAACGCCTGTGTCTTCGGTGATTTTGTTGGATAACCAACGGTTGGCGAGCAGGTCAAAATAATGAAAATCGATATCGGCAGGTGCACCTGCCCGCTCAAGCCTGCTTTTTACAACAGAGCTGATAGAGCAACGAGTAGAATGCTTATACACAAGCTGCGGCCTTGTATGCGATGCTTCCAGCAATGCATTCCATTCTTCTTCAGAGGTAAGTATTTTCCAATTCATAACGGCAAAATTAGGTAAAGTCCAAAAATCTTTCACTTTTCACCTTTCATCTTTGCTTGTCCTTTCATCTTTCATGCAATAACTTTACCACTACAATCATTTACAATGCGCCGCCTTACCATATTCTTGTTTGCATTATTTCCTGTGTTTGCCAATGCACAGGACATTGTTACAAAAGCTCAGTCTTTTATTGCCCAGCTTACTGAAAGTCAGCGCAGCAAAACCATGCTTGAGTTTGACAGCGATGAGCGTTATAACTTTCATTACATACCTAAAGACAATCGCAAAGGCATTGCTTTAAAAGAGCTGAACGAAAAGCAACGGCTGGCAGCTTTTGACATGCTGAAAACCTGCCTGTCGGAAAAAACAGCCCAAAAAGTGAGTGAGATCATTGCATTGGAAAATGTACTGAAGGTGCTGGAAAATCAGTCTGCCACCAGCGATTATCGCGACCCGGGTAAATATTACCTGAGCATTTTTGGAACACCTGAAGCCGGTGCTATATGGGGATGGCGATTTGAGGGGCATCACATTTCTTTTAACTTTTCTGCATCGGACAAAAAGCTCGTTGCGGGAACGCCTTCCTTCCTGGGTTCCAACCCCGCCATTGTACGCGACGGACCTCAAAAGGGTAAACAGGTATTGAAGGAAGAAACGGATAAAGGATTTGCATTGCTGCATGCGCTATCGAAACAGGAACTCGAAAAAGCAATAATAGATGAGACAGCTCCGGGTGAAATTATTACCGCTGCCAGCCGCAAAGCAATGATTGACGAGCCCGCGGGTATTCTTTACAGTGAGTTGTCGCCTGGCAATCAGCAGCGCATGCTGCAATTGTTAGAGCTTTACGTACGCCGGTACACAAAGTTGTTTGCAGATGAAATGCTGAACGATATAAAAAAAGCAGGACTTGATAAGCTACGGTTTGCATGGGCAGGTAATACGCAACCGCAACAGGGCAAGGCTTATTACTATCGCATTCAGGGACCAACTCTTATTATTGAATACGACAATTCACAAAACAACGCCAACCATATTCATACTGTGGTGCGCGACCTGAACAATGACTTTGGCGGAGACCTGCTGCTGCAACACTATCGCGCAGCTCATTAATTTTAAAAAGAAGCTTCATGTTGCTGGACGCATCGCTCATTATTTTACTCATACTTTCTTTGCTGGCTTTTATTTTTATTGTTGCAGTTTTGTTGCGTAAAAAAAGAAAAGCAAAAGCGACTAATGCAGAACTGCCGGCAACTTACAGGCAACTGCTGGAAGATAATGTAGCCTTTTACAAAAAATTATCGCCCGATAAAAAAACAGATTTTGAAAAAAGCGTACAGCATTTTCTTTCCGAAGTACGCATTACGGGCGTAGGAACGGAAGTGGAAGATTTAGACAGGGTGTTGATTGGCGCCAGCGCAGTCATTCCTATCTTTTCATTTCCGCGATGGGAATATGTAAATATTGACGAAATTCTTTTATATCCTGAAACCTTTAACGAAGAGTTTGAAACAAGTGGCAACAACCGTTCTGTATTGGGAATGGTGGGCACAGGAGTACTGCAGCGAATGATGATCCTTTCGCGACATGCCTTGCGAGAAGGCTTCAGCAACAAAACAGATAAAAACAACACAGCCATTCATGAGTTTGTGCACCTGATAGATAAAACGGATGGAGCGGTAGACGGCATTCCGGAGTTGCTGATGCAGCATCAATATACATTGCCCTGGCTGGATATGATCCATAAAAATATCAAGGCAATTAAAAACCATGAATCGGATATTAACGTGTATGGCGCTACCAACCAGGCAGAATTTTTTGCAGTGGTTTCGGAATACTTTTTTGAAAGGCCGGACTTATTAAAAAACAAACATCCGGAGCTATACGAAATGTTGGAAAAGATCTTTCACAAACCCACTCCCAACTGATATTTCACGCGAAGCGGGCAAAGGAGCGAAGAACGCAACGAACAACGAACCATCTCAACTGCTGCAAGAAAACTACTTTAACGAATGCGGCGCCAATGGAAACGTTTTAGGCGCTTCGTGTCTTCCAAAATTCATAGCCAGCCTTACAATGCAAACAGCTCCCACCAAGGCAATACCAATCCAGGCGGCTTTTATGATTTCTTCATATATAGCAGCATCTATCGCCTGGCGTTTGCTTATAATGCCATATAGTGCCCATATCACCACCAGTCCAAAAGACACATTCCTCCTCGAAAGCACTATTATAACGGTTAACAATACCGCCAGTCCAATCATAACCACCGTCCATACACTATCGGGGTAGCCCCAGCCATCCCAACCAATGCTTTTCAGGTACACGGCTGTGTTGGCAATACAGGCAATGGTGATCCATCCAAAGTAAATGCTCAATGGAATCTGGGTAAATATACTGCTGACAGCACTGCGCGAGGGATTGTATAAACCCAAACGTACATGAATTACAACAAGGCAGATCAATTGAAAAAATATCAGGTATACCGATAAGCCTGTCTTGTCATTTGTCCAGGCTATAAGCCATGCCGCAGCAGCAAGGTTGTTGGCAGTAAACCATGCGCCCGTTCCCAACGTATCACGGTTAGCAATATGCGTAATATCCTTCTTCCAGGCACTTGCAATACGATAGATGCAAAAGAGCAGCAACATAAAATAAATAAGACCCCAAATGGCAAAAGTTACGCCTGCCGGCGTAAAGAGCGAATTGTACTGATCGGATATTTCACCTACATCTTTCGCATTGAACAACTTTAACTGTGTTCCATACGAAAAGAAAATATGCACTACCAGTGCTACAAGATTGAGCACTGAAAAAAAGCGGATCGTTCGCATTATATTGATTTTACAACTATACCGGTTGTAAAAACTATGCCACCACGATATTAATTAAACAGGTATTTGTGCGACACGGGGTAAGCTGCTTTTTCGGGAAGCGTAAGCAACATTAAAATGGCTACCCCTATAATAAACAGGAGAGACACTTCAAGGTAGGCCTGCAGCAGCGTACTGCTGATAAGCTGGTGAGAATCTATCTGCAACCGTGCTCCTTCGCTGGTTTGTATATCATTCAGCTCGTTGAGCGAACGCAACGCACTTTGAAAATTGAACTGGATCGCCTTTTCTTTTTGTGGATCGCTGTTGTCGCCAGATATAAACGCAGCCTCTGCTTTGTTATAATTGCTGAGATGAAGCAGGAAGCTCGTCCACTGCTTTCTTTCAACATTGGTAAGATAGGTTTTATGATAAGCTTCGGTAAGATCGTCTATCGCTGCATTGTGGTGCAGCACTTCGCTCTCAAGCGAAGCTTTTGTCAGTTCATCCTGTTCAAGCAGCATCTTTTTCTGGTAAAGGTGATCGCTTATTTTAAAAAGATAACTGGCGGGCATCAGCCTGTCGTTATAGATAGACGACATATTCTTATCCAGGCTGTTGTAATAACGGCGGCTGAAATAATTATTGATCAGCCCGAGTAACAGTACAACCAGGATAAATGCAATAATTTTTCTTTTCTCTCCAAATACTGCAAACCATTTCATACGCAAGCTTTAATTGTTTTAACCGGTTGCATTTAACGCAAACAGGGTTTCCCTTAAATTTACGAAATAAAGGAACAATTATTGCCTGTAGCATTGCCCGGGCAGGAAGTTCACCCGAATTAACATTTCAATTCATTATACACCGATGTATTTAGCTGAGAAAATAAAAATTCAAACCAGGGCAGCTCACCAGGCGCTGGAAAAATTAATTGTGGGAAAGATAAAATCAATCCGCTCTTTGAAAGACTATGAACAACTGCTGAAAATGTTTTATGGCTTTTATCAACCGGTTGAAAGCAAAACAGATGCTTACATAAATCCGTCTGTTATTCCGGATTACGGTTTGCGCCGCAAAAGTGAGCATATATTAAAAGACCTTTCGGCATTACGCGGTCAACCGGTTGAGGGAGTGGATTTGGCAACCGCTGAAATATCATTTATTAAAAGTGCACCTGCTGCACTGGGTGCTATGTATGTTCTGGAAGGATCTACACTCGGCGGCACTATTATAGCAGATATGCTTACCCGTTATGCAAATGTACCGACTGCTTCGCTCAGCTTTTTTAAGGCTTATGGAGCCGAAAACCAAACCATGTGGCTGAAATTTGTGGAAAGGCTGAACTCATACGGCGAAACAAACGATGATGCAGCTATTATAGAGGGAGCGGTACAAACATTTGAGCAATTTAAAATTTGGGCGAAAACATTTGAGATTTCTGATTTGAAATTTGAGATTTGAAATTTTCCTCCTGGTTTCACCTCTCACCTTTTACCTTTCACCCTTCACCTCTCACCTTTCACCTCTCACCTTTCACCTCCCACCTCCCTCATTCCCCTATTTTCTCCTTTATATATGATCGGATTTCGGCTATGCCTGAAGGTTTCCTGATATAACCGGCTGCGTTTACCGATTGGGCAAGCTGCTCTATTTGTTCGTGCGCTGAATGAATAATAATGGGTATGTTTCTGAACGCCGTATTCTTGCGAAATTCAGTGATCACATCCCTGCTGTTTTCGTCGCCTATAAAATGATCAATGATGATAAGATCAGGTTGAAAATTTTCCAGGCTGACCATTAGCTTCGAAGGATTCCGTTCGGCAACCACCTGGTATTTTTTATGCAGCATTCTCGCTAAAAGATCCAGTGTTTCTTCATCGTCGTCTAAAATTAATATTCGTTTCTCCATATTTTTTTACGCTACATTGTGTTTTAGCCAGAAGTTAAAAGTATCCTGCAATACTAAATGTAACGACTGAAGATTATCGGGCTTAACCAGGTAAGCATTCGCGCCATACTCGTATGATCTTTTCACATCATTTTCATCTTCTGACGAAGTAAACATAATAACGGGTGTATGCTTAAACCCTGTTTGGGTGCGGATGAATTTTAATATTTCAAACCCGCTCATTCCCGGCAGGTTGATATCAAGTAAAATGATCTCGGGCTGCAGTTCTTTGCTTTGCACAGCGTCGTTCACTATTTTAACGAGCGAATCACCATTCTCAACTGTATGGAGCGAGTAGTTGCCCATTTTACTTACAACACGCTTAAAGAACACAATTGCGTCGGTGTTGTCTTCCACGTATAATACTTTCCTTAACATTTTTATCAGGCTTTAGGTAAGGTTACAAAAAATTTTGTTCCATTATCCAGTACACTTTCAACCCATATTTTTCCACCATGTTTTTCTACTATGCGTTTAACAATGGCAAGTCCTACGCCGGTTCCACTAATCCCCTTTGCATTGTCGAGCCTTTGAAACAACTCAAAAATCCGCGGAGCATATTTCATATCCAGCCCAATACCGTTGTCCGATACCATATACTGAACAAATCCATCCGCCACCAGCTCTGCTCTTATTTTCACGATAGCTGCTTTGCTGTTGCCCGAGTATTTTGCAGCATTCCCTATTAGGTTGTTAAAAAGCTGCATCACCATTGTGGCATCGCCCATTACATCTACCGGATCAACGATATGGATGCTGATGTTTTTGCCTTTTTCTGCTATCAGCACTTCTTCTTTTATATCGTTCAGCAGGCGGCTCATATCTACCTTAGCAAACTTAATACCGGTTCTCCCCACTTTTGTGTAGTGCAGCACATCACGTATCAGCTGGTTCATTTTATCGGTGCCCTTTATTACCTTTTGCAACAATTGTCTCGCCTCTTCGGGAAAGCTTTCACCATAATCTTCCACAATGATCTCCGAATAATTCTTGATAGAGGACAGCGGTGTTTTCAGGTCGTGAGAAATGGTGTAAGTAAAAGTATCCAGCTCTTCATATGCCTTGCGAAGCAGGTCGTTCAGTTTCCTGATCTCCGACGATTTGCGATTGATAATGTGCAGGATATCTTCCTTCAGCTTCATGGCAACGCCAATTTCTCCATTGCTCCAGCTTTCGGAGGTATACCGTACCTGTTGCGTCCACTTTTCAAAACTTTTTCGGGGGCTTAATCGCGGAGAGCCGTCTTGCGTTGGTACTACCGACTTAGCGGGATTGCCGGCCCAATTAACATTTTGTATGATTTCGGGCTTGCACCACATGATAAACTCTTCAAACTGGGGAGATATTTCCACAACCATAACCCCGCTGGCTACTGCCGAAAACTCCTCCAGGCTTTTAACATGCAGCGGAATATCGGTTGCCTGGAAAAATCCGGAAATAAAATGCTCCCTGAGGTAATGGATGATGTGCTGAATGTTTTTTTGGGGAGGCACTTCGCCTAGCTGGTACCACTTCCCTTCAAAAAAAAGCACAGCGCCGGTAGCGCCGTTAATATCGAGCATGGTGGTTTTTCTTCTCACCAATCCTTCCACAACGTTGAGATCGAGCGACATCTGTTCCTGCAGCAACTGTTCATTTGCCCTGTAACGCGCGGTCTGCTCTTTATTATCTTCTTCTGTACGAAACTCCAGGGCGGCGGAAAACAACTGTCCTACAAATTTTGCAGCCATCCGCGAGTTATAATCAACAAAGCGTGCGCTGTAATGGTGACAGGCAATCAATCCCCATAACTCACCTTTATGAATAAGCGAAATGCTGAAGCTGGCGGCCACGCCCATATTACGCAGGTATTCAATATGAATGGGCGACACAGCGCGTAATCCGCTATGGGTAAGATCGAGCGGCTGCAATGTCTCGTCGTTCAAGCCCAGCAATGGCGATGGTTCACTGTTTACATCGGCAATGAGGCGAACCAGGTTCAATTTGTAAAGCGCTCTTGCCTGCACCGGAATATCGCTGGCGGGATAATGCAAATGTAAAAATGGCTCTACCGCTTCGTTCCTGGCCTCTGCAATTACCTCACCGTGCTGGTCTTCGTGAAACTTGTATACCATTACCCTGTCGTAACCCGTAATGTCTTTTACCAGGCTGGCCACATTATCCAGCAATTGCTGTAACGATGCGGCAGCCTGTATTTTGCCCAGCGCATTGGTCATTATTTTTTGAAGGGTAATGCTGTCTGTATGCCCCGTTTGCTCTTCGGCTTCTACAATAATGTAATTGTTGTGTGCATGCAATACAACGTCGAAGCTTTTGTTATTGATGATAAGCTTTGAGGGGTTATTGGTTTCATAATTTTTGCCCTTTGTCCCGATGTCAATCAAATCGGAGATGAGCAAGCCTTTATCGGGCGCATTTACCAGTGCATCGAGCATGGAAGCAGGTTTGCCCAAGAGCTGCGACGCGCTTACGCCAAGATAATTGCTAACGTTTTCGCTTACCTTTTCAATAATATGTGTGGAGGGATTGATGGCAACCAGGAAACCATGCGACTGTACAAAACCGGGAATATGAATGGGCTCTTTATCGCAATTAGTGAGGTCTACTTTAAAAGCTGTCGTCATTAGAAAATGTTATGTCAACCTTTTATTCAATTAACACGCCAAATAAATATATAATGATACTTAAACTATATGAACCTTAAGAAAAAGGTTAACGCCTAGCAACCCTTTTAATAATTCAGGTTTCCTGTGGATTTTTTACCTTTGGGAAAGTGAGCAAACAAAGAAAATATCATCTTGGGATTGAGATTGACAAACTAACAAACAGCATTATTAATACTATTTCTGGTGACAGTTTTCCAACTGATATCCATCCGGTTGCCAAAGCAGACTTAAAAAATGTAAGTAAGAAAAATGGCTGGCAGTTTAACTGGACTGTTGAATTCAAATTAACCGATAGGCAAGTCTATAAACTGACCATTAGAAACAACCCTGAAATCATACAAGGTCTTGCTAGTATCAGTGATTACAAAGATCATTTTTACTTACATCTTATTGAAAGCGCTTCTTTCAACTTGGGTAAGAACAAGCTATATGAGGGTGTGCCTGGTAATTTATTTGCTTTTACTTGTAAGGCATCATGGGATAAAGGATATCAGGGTTTTGTTTCATTTACTTCAAAAACCAGGCTCATTGAGCATTATGAGAAATATTTGGGTGCTACGCATATCGGTGGACATAAAATGGTAATTTTCCCCCAGGAAGCACTTAAATTGATCAAGAAATATTTTCCAACATAAATTATTAAAGTCATGGGATATATAAAAGAACCTGCAGGAATTGATTTCGTAGTTGAATCAACGCCGCTGACAGCAGAAGACAGAAAAAGAATTAGCGAAATAATTGCCTATTACAAAGCAACCGGGAAAAAAATGCTCCCCAAAAAAACAACGAGAAAAAAACGATTGACAAATTCCGGCAGAATTAAATCATCAGTATAAGGCACCCGAAATAAACGAGCAAAAGTCACCCCACGTAATCTCATAAAAACGCAGACCAGCTACTCCTTTATCCACCAGTTGTCGAGCAAATCCTTCCTGCTCAGCGCTTTTTCTTCAATACCATCGTTGTTTGAAACCTGGTATTCCTGGTCAATTAGGCCCGGCAATGCAACGCCCTCTGCTATCGACCCCTGTTGAATTTTTTCAACCCTGAAAATTTCACTTAGCAAACTGCTTTCGTCGAAATACTCTTTGCTCAGGTCTACATCAGACCGAACAATACTATCACCTTGTTTAATGGTGCCTATGTTTTCGTTGGTGATTTTAGTATATGCCATCATTCAACTGCAGTATTTTATCAAGCTGCACCTGCACAAACGCAATTATTGGGCCTGGTAAATTAGTGGTATGTGGTAAGGGGTAAGGTATAGGGTATAAGGCATAGGGTTCGCCTTTTTGTTTTTGGATCTTGTTATTTGGTTCTTGCTTTTTGGGTTTTGAATCTTGTTTTTTGGGTTTTTGTTCCAGGTTCTTGTGTTTTGCTTTTTCCTTACACCCTACACCTCACACCTTTGCCCTTCACCCTCCACCTTCCCCCTCACCCCTGGTAGCTCCTCAACAACCTCCGGTAGTAAACAGAGCGCATGGATATAACCGTTACAATCAGCCCCAGTATGCCGGTAACTGTAAAAAGCAATGCCAGCCCCCTGTCTTTGCCTGTGCCAAACCAGTCGCCCAGCAGCTCTACCCCCGCACCGGTAGTCATAAAAGGAATGAAGATGAATTGCGCAACCGGTCCTATTACAAATGCGGTAACGGGCGAGGCCGCCTGCTCAATGCTCTGGGCAAATCCAAATACTCTGCCTTGTCTTTCGGGTGGTATCAACTTTTGAATAATGGTTTGTTCGGCAGCTTCTACCACGGGTATCAGGCACAGGTACACGAACAAGCCGGTGGTAAGCAGTATGATGGAAGGCTGGATGGTGAAGAATATGCAGACCGTCCACATCACCAGGTTGCAGATAAACAGGGTACGCAAAGGTTGCCTGCCCAATCCTTTCCTGGCAACGATCACCCCGCCAATAATAAAACCCAGGCTGAGAAATCCCCACAAAACACCCCATACCTGCACCGAAACGAGCGACAATCCATAGGCATCCATCAGCGACATAAAAACACCTCCGAGGAAATTATTGAACGTGTTGAAAAAGATCAACGCAAACAACCCTGAAATAGCCCCTACAGCTTTGATGGTTCCGCGTATATCGACCTTCGTGTGTTCTTCACCGGTATGTACAATTTCCGTTTCCTTCACCTGCACGCTCCACAGGTGGAGCAGTACCACTGCCGTTAGTACAATTGCCAGGATGATTGTCCACCACATGCCCAAAAATCCTATTCCCAAGCCACTGAATATAGATGCCACCAGGAACGATACCCCGTTGGCGGTGCCTACCATGCCATTGGCTTTGTCGCGCAGTGCTTCGGGAATAATAAAGGTTACTATTGTAGACAACGCTATGCTGCGCATATTACCGGCTATAGCCCCCAGCAATGCCAGCAGTATAAAAGCCCACAATAAGGGGCTTGCGGGGTTGGAAAAAGCCGTATCGGGAACTGACATATACAACCCTGCCGCAATTGCATACAACACCAGGGAAACAATACTCGAGATCATCATTGCTTTTTTCTTGCGGTAACGGTCTACCACAGACCCAAGAAAAAAACCAGACACTGCGATGGTTGCGAGGTAAATACCAGCCATAACCGAAGTAACCACTACCGACTGGGTTTTAAGATAGGCCCAAAAGGTAACGGCAAACCACACAAAATTGTTGGTAAGTGCTGCCGTAAGTGAATTGATTAGTACAGAGTAGAATATCCTGGGCATATAGTACTGCCATTCATTTCGTAAAAAAAATTGTGGGTCAGCAGATCTTAATCCAGCACGTCGCAGAAAAAACCATTTTTATGAACCAGGTCTATTACGGTGCGGGCAGGTATGTTTCCGCCTTCAATGCGCAGAATTTTGTCGCAATCGTGCAGGTCAAAATTAATCCTGCTTCCCGGAAAATGAAGCCTTAACAGCTCTACAATTTCATTTGCTGCTGCTTTTTCCTGCACATTGGTTTTAAATACTTCCACCATGCTTTACAACTTGTTTTGGTTATCCAAAAAAGTAAAGACAATATATTTGCACTACCCGTGTTATGAGGTCTGAAAATTATTTTTCAATCATGCGAAGTTGCAAGACGACGCGCGTTTAGACATAACCGTTACCGAAAAACAAACAAGGTCCTTTACCTGGTTACGAAACCGGGCATTCATTGCTGCCTGTAATGACGTTTCAGATCATCCTGCTATGGCGCTTCACAAAGCGCTTTCAGTTTGGTAAGCCCCTTGTTGAACTGTTCACCCATCATCTCATCCATATCTACAAACAGCAATATGCAGTTCATCGGGTAATTATACCTGCTGTCAAATCCCCAGGTGGCTTTGGTAGCATTGCCTTCGCTGGCAAGTGTAACAAATGCGTCTGCCTTTCCTTCCATTGGTTCAATAAAATGAAGATGAGTATTGATCCTGTTTGGCTTTTCAACACTGGTAATGGTTTGTGTTCCGGCGCCCACATCTTTATTGCCCTTCCATTTATAAACAGCGCTTACACTACCATCCTGCCCTTCTATCGAGGTTTGTGCAGAAGGATCGGCTTCCAGCCAGGGGCTCCACTTTTGCATGGCACCCAGTGTGCTTACATGGTTCCATACCTTTTCCTGCGGCGCATTGATGGTTATGCTTTTTTCAAGATGGTAATCTTTTTTTACAAACAAACCCGCAATTAATATAAATGCAATTACTGCCAATACCAGCAGACCAATAATTTTTAATACTTTTTTCATGTGTTTATTTTTTATTTTACTTTTTTGTCACATGGAATAGCCTTAAATAATCATTCTTTTGGGTATGAAGTCGTTTTTATGGCTATTTCATGTGTTTAGTTTTATTTGGTTTTAGCCACATATGATTCGCCAAAACAGACATTCGGGTATACAGAATGCTTATGGCTCATTTCATAACGGAGGCTTTGTTTTTATTAAAAAAAGGAGCTGTTGCAAACATTTATCTATTTCAATCAGCCCCTTATCAAACTTAGAAATATTACCGGTTTATAGCAAAATTATATGAAACGTTTTGGTTACATAGGCTGCAAATACGACAATAAAAGGAGTGAATTGCGACAATCTGCCGGGAATGGGTTCGTAACTTTACGGTCGGTGTTTAAACAACAGTAATTTTAAAAAGCGCCCCAGCTCTTCATCGAAAGCTACACAACTTCTTTACCATGCAGGCGACGGGCAATTTTATGTAGCTGGTGAATGTGCCGTTTTGTGTGGAAAATATAAAACCATATCCACTCCAGCCGGGTAAATTCTCCAAAGCCTGGTATTTCAAAATCTGTACAGGTAAGCGTAAGATCCAACTCGTGCGTTGCTTCTTTCATCCTTTCCCATATTTGCGTAAGTTTAGCTGCCATTTCCTCCCTGGTATGCGGATTGTATGACGGCAGTACGAAATCCGGCGACTGCATCCGGATACTAAAATCGAGAAATACAGCCTTTACACTTTCTATTTTTTCGCCAGGATCTCTCGACACCTGTTTGACGTTGCCATGCAAAATGGCAGGATCAACCCCGAGGGTCAGGTGTTCGGTTACCTGTGCGGGAGTCCAGCTACCCTGAAAAGGAATTGTATTAAATTCGTTGGCGTTGAATGAATAAATGGCCTTTGTAAGATCGGAGATGACCGTATCTATTTCGTGCGTTATATCTGCTTTCATAACTTTTGCATTTAGCCGTTAACGTTATTGATACTTTCTGCAAACATCTGCGATTGCACCGGCAGCAATCTGTGCCGGCAACAGCGCGGATCATTTACCTGCAACAAACCTACAGGCAGAATGTTGTATTTTGAGGGGGTGAATACGGCAATCTGAGGGGTTGATCCCGACGGAGAATTGATTTACTTTTGACGTTATAAATAAAGGAACAGATGAAACATATATCCATACTCGTACCCAAATTAGCCATATTGGGAAGTCTTGAAGGATCTCGTCAACTGCTTACGCAGGTAAACCAATTGTTCAGGTCGAGAGGCGAAGACCCTATTTTTAAAGTACAACTGGTGGGATTAACACGGGAAACGCCTGTTAGCGGCGGATTGTTCACCGTTCACGCAGATCGTTTACTGGAAGACGTTACTAAAACAGATTTAATTATTATACCTGCTGTTGACGGAGACATTCGCAACGCCATTGAGATCAACAAAGATTTTATTCCATGGATAACACAGCAATATAAAAACGGAGCCGAAGTTGCCAGTCTTTGCATGGGCGCTTTTATACTGGCTTCTACCGGCTTGCTTACGGGTAAGCAATGTGCTACACACTGGCTTGCGGCTAATGAGTTTGCAAAGATGTTTCCCGATGTAGTGCTGGTTCCCGAAAAAATTGTTACCGACGACCAGGGTTTGTATTCAAGCGGGGGCGCTTTTTCCTACACAAATCTTATCCTCCATCTTATTGAAAAATTTGCGGGCAGAGAGATGGCTATTTTATGCGCCAAAGTATTTGCCATACAGATTGAGCGCGAAAACCAATCGTCGTTCATAATATTCCAGGGACAGAAGGACCATGCGGATGAACCAATTAAAAAAGCGCAGGAATACATTGAAAAGAACTTCCACGAAAAAATCACCATTGAGCAGTTGGCCTACAGTCTTGCCATTGGCAGGCGCAACCTGGAAAGAAGATTTAAAAAGGCTACCAACAATACGGTGGTTGAATACATGCAACGTGTAAAAATTGAGGCAGCGAAACGCAATTTTGAAACCACCCGTAAAAACATCAACGAAGTAATGTACGAAGTGGGTTATGCAGATACCAAGGCATTCAGAACCATCTTCAAAAAAATTACAGGATTATCGCCTATTGAATACAGGAACAAATACAATAAGGAAGCGATGGCTGTGTGATGACAAGCCGGCGGTGGCAGATAATTTTTAAACACTGTTTAGTTAAAGATGAGCGAGGGCCGGGGGCTTATACCGGGAATAAAAGCACATAAGTATGCTGTAAAGCTGCGAACCTTTATCATTTCCCGAAGCTTTTGTTTTGAACTTTTCTCTTGCTCAAACCAATGAAGCAATCTACCGATTGAAAGCTGAAAAGCCTTACCTACAGCAAACTTCCGCTTGCATATACCATTTATTGATTTTAAATTTAAGAAACAAAATTGCTGCTTATGAAATCCTCACGTGCTCATACAGCTAAATGTATTACCATCCTTTTACTGGCATCCTGCTTTATTTCCTCCAAATGCAACAAAGAAGAAGCGCTGGGTGAATACTATTTCCGGTGCAAAATAGATGGGGAAAGTTACCGACCTAACAGTTGCGCTAACTGCATGAGAGCGCAGCTTTTAGGGGATACAGTATTTTTACTTAATGGAAATGCCGACTTTCAATCTGTTGGTGTAGGTGTTACGAAAAAACCCTCCTTTCTGTTAGATGATTATATCCTTAATTCACCATCAAATGGTGGCGTATATAAATTCTCCACTACCACGGATGATCGATTTGACACAGACAGTTTACACACTGGTAAACTTTAAATAACATCATTGGACAAATTAAGTAAAACCATTTCAGGCACTTTTCAGTTTAAAGCCTATAACCCTGTTCAGGATAAAACAGTAAGCATTACGGAAGGCAAATTCCGTCTCCAATACACCGATTATTAAGAAACAAAATTGCTGCTTATGAAGTATTCACTCACCACCGTAGCAAAATGCCTTGCAATCTTTTTACTCAGCTCCTGCTTTATTTTCTCCAAATGCAACAAAGAAGAAGCGCTGGGCGAATTCTATTTCCGCTGCAAAATAGATGGCGAAAGCTACCGACCTAACAGTTGCGCTAACTGTATGAGAGCGCAAATTCTGCGAGACACCGTTTTTATTTTAAATGGTAATGCTGGTTTCGAATCTGTTGGTATAGGGATTTATGATGGAAGGACCGTCGGAAAAAAAACTTATACATTAAATCGCATTGGAAGTGGAGGAAGTTATAATTTCTCCACAACAGTGGATGATATTTTTAGAACCGATGAGAACAGGTCAGTTAATCATTACCAGTCTTGATAAACTCGACAGAATTGTTTCCGGTACTTTTTATTTCAAGGCTTATAATCCCGTTCAGGATAAAGTTGTAAATATTACGGAAGGTAAATTCCGTCTTCCATATACTGACTATTAATTTTTAACCTTTAAAAACATTGCTATGAGATCACCCAACCTATGCAGGTACTGTCTTGCTGTGCTTGTCATGCTTGCTACTTCTCCTTATCTCTCCGCACAAACCAATTGGGACACCC
>JBQCGX010000116.1:0-25033 GCA_051955255.1 Agriterribacter sp.
GGCTGTAAAACCAAGGAATTTGAAGGATATCCACAATTGAAATGTGGATTTTAAAAAGAAAAAAAGTAACAAAAAAAGAAAAAGGTAATAGTAATAATAGTGTCTACTTTTTTCAGGACATGACATAGTACGAAAAGATAGCTTGTCGTTTACCATTGAAACGTCAAACAATAAACGTCAAACAACAAACAAAAAAACCTCAGCACCTGGTTGCTGATAGCCCATAGCCGACCGCTCACTCCGCTGCCGCATTCAGCATATCCCTCCGGTCTTTTAAGGATGAAGCGGAACGATTGAAATCGAAATCAGCACGAAGGGAACTGGCGTTCAATATCCTGCTGAGTGTAGCATTCACCGTGGCCTTGTCATCGTCGAAGCCGCCATGCGTTGTGCAGGTGGAATGACTGGGTGAACCTTCTTTTTCAGAATTAGGAGCAAGTACAAGATCTGCCTTACCAGATTTAAAAAGCGCCGACAGGTTCTTATCCTTCCTGATGCATTTATCCATGCCCAACAACGGTATACCATCGTTTCGGAAAACAGGGATCCGTTCTTTCTTTTCAAACGCATTTGATACCAGGTATAGCAGCGATTTGTTATAGATATGTGCACAGTGATCGTCCTGTTCGGCCTCATCTGTTAAATTAAACACCGCAAACCTTGCTATTTTTTTATTGTTGATGCAAGAAAGATATGTATCGTTGAATAACTCCACGGTACATGCCGGCGCCCATAGCGTACACGAAGTTATTGATGCACCCAGCCCTTGAGTGGTTTTGGAACCGGTTAAATATTTAATAAGATGAGCCAGCAATATGCTGCCGGTACTATGACCTATCAAATGAATTTCAAAATCGTTTTTATATTGCTTTGCAAGCTTTACAGCATACTCCAACGTCAGACGCACACCGCCGTTAGTAGCATCAGTTGCAAGTCTTGCATTTTCTTTCATCTCATCCCATTGCAGCTTGCCTGTAAGAACCCGCGCCAGCGGTTCCAGCGCATCGTCGAGCCGGTCGAGCATAAAATCTTTGGCAGAGTCAAGAAACCCTTCCGGCTTTCGTCGTTGCACTGCATCTTTCAAAATGTTGGTGATGGTAGTCCATGCATCGGTATGCCATATAAACGATACGGGATACACTTCCGCTTCCAGCAGGTTTGCGCGATAATCAGCCAGTCTTTGCACCGCATTGCTTTCCGATACAAGTCCACCATGCGCGTATAACAACAATCTTTTTTTCTTCCAGTTTTTTGTAATAGCAGGGAAATCGTCCTCAAAAATAGAACGTACTTCATCTGCCGAAGTGCCGTATTCACCGCCTTCGTTTAGTACGCCATTGTTGCCAATGCTGATAATATGAGGACGCAATTGAGAGAATGAATACGCATTTGATTTTTTAGCGGCCGCCGAATGTGTAATAGCAATAGATTCATCGCTCAGCAAACTGATGGGTGCGCCTAACCGCGCTACCCACACATCCGTAGCATTTTTCAGCCAGTCGTCGTACGAAATCAACCCAAATCCATTTTTGCCCCAGGCATCTCCCCATGAGTTTTGTATCCAGAAGCCCTTGTTATTGTAGGCAACTACCGCAAACGCATGTCCGCCGCTTACTTCTTCTTTAAAAGGGATAATGCCATCTGCTCCTACCTCGTCCCATCCTGCGTGGGTAGTAGCCGTTGCGTATAAAATTCCAACTTCTGCCATGGCGCTGTGCATGGCAACAAGATCTTTATGGTTCACCCGGTAATACGCACCTAAAGGGCGAAGCACCGCATCTTTTATGCGCATATCAGTAAGTCCGTTACTGCGTGTGGCGGCTGGCCAGGTTTCTTCTGCGCATACGCCATGTTTATGCCAGCCCTTCATAGCGCCCCTGGCGCTGGAGCCGCTATAGTTTTCGCCCCGCCATTCGTCGTATCTCTTTGCCAGTTGATATAACATTTTTGGACTTACAGCCTTCTCGTCCGGGAAACGTTTGCGACAACGCAGAAGGTAATTGGCCACCGTTGCCAATCCGTAACCCGTACAGGCGCCTTCGGTACCCTGGTCGAGAATGGGCACTTTCAGTTTCCTGTATTCTTCCAGGTCTAATGCAACAGGTACTTCCAGCAAGGTAGACTGATACATCTTATCGCGAAAATCAAGCGTATCGGGGCGAACATCCAGCGTGCGTTTAGGCTTTGCCGTTGCTGGCTTTGCTTTTTTACCGGAAGCTCCGGCACGCGCAGCGTGAAAATTGTTGAGATGAAATTCTGCGGCACTTTCAGAGTCGAAACAAACATGCTCTATCCGCGTGCCGTCTGCGAGTATCTCCATGCAGCACCATCTAAAGCGATCCTTTTGCTCTACCCTGAAAACTCCTTCCGAAAAATGCTGTGCCTTTTTAATGGCAGCTTTGAGCACGGGTTTTAGTTTTGCTTTTGCTGATTTTTTTTGCGGCGCTTTTTTTTGAGAAACTGTTTTTTTTGCAGCGCGCTTTAACGTCTTGCCGGCCATATAAAAATTTTATCGGTTATTCATTATAATCGTTTCTTTACGAAAGGAACAGATATGATTTAAAAATGCAACCCCTCTAACCGGTTGCACCATTTTCCTTAAAAAACACAAAAAATACTGATGTCAAAAAGAAATGACTTAATACGCTTAGCAGGAGGATGATCAAAGGATTGGATTTGTACTGTTATAAAAATAAAAGTATTTCGTGGCCTTTGCAAATTTATGCCCGAAAGTAACCATACCGGATAACCGAAGTCTCACCCGCTCCATTCACGCAAAAAAGATATCAATGGAAGTTTTATTTCAAATAGTACAAGTGGTAACAACAGGGTGCATGGCACTGATTGCAGGACTTTTTTACGCCTACTCCTGTTCGGTAAATCCCGGGCTGGGGCAGTTACCCGATAAGGAATACCTGTTGGCTATGCAATCCATTAACAGGGCTATTTTAAACCCCTGGTTTTTTATAAGCTTTATGGGCACGCTTATATTGATGCCTGTATGCACTTTGCTGCACTATCAAACAGCAGGAGCTGACCTTCCGTTCTATCTGGTGCTTGCCGCAACCATTGTTTATGCAGCAGGCGTATTTGGAGTGACGATTGCTGGAAACGTACCATTGAATAACATGCTGGATAAAACCAACCTGCAAACTGGTTCAATGAATGAAATGAGGCAAACCAGAGTTGCTTTTGAAATTCCGTGGAACAGGTTTCACCGCATACGCACCGTGTGCAACATCATCGCATTAGTTTTATTACTAACGTCTATCATAAAACGATGATATTTGCCGCGGAGTAACTGATCAAGGTCAGGCAGCATTTCACGGACAGATGATGCACATTTGTTTGCTTCCAATATCAAGCAATAAGAAATTATTCCGTTAAACAAGTCGCACAACATTGCGCTTCAATTGGTAATTTGCCGCAAATTGACGCATGGAAAAATACGCAGTAATTGTTGCGGGGGGTAGCGGCACGCGGATGGGAGGCAAAGTGCCCAAACAATTTCTTTTATTGAATGGCAAACCGGTGTTGCTGTATACGATCAACAGTTTTCTGGCTGCATATGATGATATAAAATTGATACTGGTATTGCCCGCTGACTTCATTACAGAAGGCCTCGACATTGTGAGCCAAAGCAGCGATGCCGGCAGAGTGGTGATTGTTACAGGCGGCGAAACACGCTTTCATTCTGTAAAAAATGGACTTGCCGTTGCAACTCATCCTTCTATCATTTTTGTACACGATGGGGTACGATGCCTTGTTACTCAAAAACTAATTCATGCCTGCTATGCCCAGTCCGTAGAAAAAGGCAGTGCTATACCTTGCGTAGCTGTTTCCGACAGCATCAGGATGATACAGGGAGCAACACATGTACCAATAGACAGGAATGCGCTCAGAGCCATTCAAACGCCACAAACTTTTAACAGCGAAATATTACTGAAGGCATTTGAACAACCTTACAGTGATCATTTTACCGACGAAGCCACGGTGGCGGAGGCAGCAGGGTACAATGTATTTTTGATTGACGGAGAGAAAGAGAACATGAAGATCACGTTGCCTGCAGATATACCGGTGGCGGAGCAGGTGTTGAAAAACAGGACAGTTCAATAATTGAATTATAAATTGTACTTTAAATCAGAACAACAATTCAACACCGATGTCCAGAATATTGTCTGCATTTTCAAAGTTATTTTTTTGCTTCAAAATTGCAGGCAACTTCAGCAGCTTTGTGAGGCTTGTTGTAAATACCAAGAGAAATTCATTTGGCAACGGCCGTGGCAACCTTAACAATAATGTTGCCACGGCTTACAAACTATCTTTCGGTTCGGTTCCGCGGTTACTCAGCATGAGAACTTTTACGGGAGACATCGATATATTTTATGAAGTGCTCTGGAAAAAAATATACGACCGGGTTCCTAAAGACACTGAAAAAAAATATACGATTATTGACCTGGGTGCTAACATCGGCATCACTTCCTTATTCTTCAGCACAAAATATTCTAACGCCAGGGTATACGGAATTGAGCCAGATCCTGATAATTTTGAGTTGTTGCTGAACAATATGAAAGTTGAAATTTCTGAAAAAAGGTTTTTTCCAATACACGCAGCAATTGCAGCCCGTGACGGGCTTGCATACATTCACAAATCTGAAAAAGCATACAATACAACAATTTCAATCAACGAGGTTTCGGAATTAACAGTAAGAATGATTGATTTGAACAGTCTTTTTTCCGAACTGAAAGTAAGTACTGTCGATTTGCTAAAAGTTGATATTGAAGGTATGGAGATGGAAATTTTTTTCGGAAACACGCCCTTCCTTCAACTTGTAAACAACATTGTGATTGAGTGTCACTCTCCTATGGCTGCCGAACGTTGTAAAACCGTGCTCTTGCAACATGACTTTCGCTTAACCACTGATGATACTTACGCGAGTTTACTCTGGGCAACAAAAGTAAATCCGTAGATTCTACAATCTTTTCAACCATTTTGCCCAAAACGGAAGCGCATTGCGCTTTATGTGACTGTAATGAGTTACCACCGACGCAAATTGCCGGTTAAAAAAAGCAATGCCCGGTATGTCTGACCCTTCAAAACGAAAAATGTGGTTGTGCTGTGCAGCCTGTTTAATAGCTGCATCGGTAAGCAGGTAAAAAGCTCCCGTTTCTTTTCCGTTCGCTGTACTGCCGCCAATAAGGGAATACGCATATTGCTTGTCGTGCAACACCAGGTAAAACGCCTGCGTTTCCCCGGCTGGTGAAATGGCAGTATAGATCGTTGCCAGACCTTTATCAAATGCTATAGTGCAACAGGCGGCAAGTTGATCGTACACTTTCTTCTCAATATCTGGATGCTCCTTTGCATATTCCTGCTGATACATTGTTATGATCGTGCCGGGCTTTTCCTCATTTATTGCAACCCGAAGGCCTTCTTCCGAAGCTTTGGCAAGTTTACGCCGGCAAAGCCTGCTGTATGAACCTGCAATAGCTGCATAGTCGTTAACATCGCCCCGCACAAAATGATTTGTACGTTCCACCACCTGGATGCGAAAACTATTTTGTTCATCCGGCATCGTATATTCATTTACCTGGAAATCCCAGAGCCTGTATTTTCCAGGAATGCTTTTAAAAAAATCAACAAGCGCAATAGGTATTCCCGGTTTTTTGAATACCCCTAAACATAGGGTAAACCAGGGTTGATACAAATAATGAAATCCGTATTTATGCTTCCAGGTAAGCGGCATTACAGCATCATAATCATTCAGCACCAAAGCGCTCCAGTTATCTGCCATGTGATCGAGCCACCACGAATGCGCATATATCAGCCCGTTAGCAGATTCATCTATACACCGGTTCCATTTTTCAACATCCACTGCTGCGCGTTCAAGGTATCTGATGCCGTTACTCATATACGGATGTTAAAAAGGCAATAGCGGGTGAAATTTTTTAAAGTTGATATGCTGAATGTCGATGCTGAAAGAAATGCGTTGCCAGAAATTATTTCCGGGGGTAGAACGAAAATAATCGCGGTATACTTTGCTATAGATAACAGGAACATAAATGTTCAGTATGTCCTTGAACAACGAAAGCTGAACGCCTGCATCAAACAATAACCGGGGCTCATCCGATTCGCTCTCCCAGGCATTGCTGGATGTGCCTGCATCAAAAAACAATTTCACCGGCAATTTGGGATGTATGGTAGAAGTAAAATTAGCAGCCAGCAGCCAGTTATCCGTCTTTCCCACTTTGTTGCTTAAAAAATCTGTCCTCACTTTAAATCCTCCGTCACGCATCATTACCTGCTGCGACAGGAATCCATCAAACTCATTTCTCCCGACAAAATAGTTGCTGTAGGTATAATCTTCTTCTCCTTTGGGAGCCGTCATATTCAGGTAATAAGGATAGGTATCGGAATATGACAAACTGCTTTTGTTGCCTAAATAAAAAAACTTACCTGCAAATCCGCGCACATTCATGCCGCCCCCTTTGGGATAATTAAAGAAATAATTGCCGGTATATGCAATCCTGCCAAAGCTCTTGCCTGCCTCCAGTTGCAGTTCCCATTTGTAAGGATACAACGCCCGGTAATTTTCGGTCACCAGGCGTATTTGCCCCAGCGACCTTCTTTTCTTTTGCACAGAATAGGTGGATTTCATTTCAACAGAATCCCAGCCGAAAGAAAGGTTGTCCTCGCCTATCAGGTAGTATTTCAATTGTATGTATCGCCTGAGCTGGCTGTGTACATCGCGGTTGCGAAAAGTGAACCGCAGGTAAGGTGCAACTTTATTGAAGCGAAGATAATTGGTATGCCCTGCAGAATCTGTGTAGGTATTCCTGGTGAACAAGGCGCCGCTCGCTCCTGCTTCCACGCTGTAAAAAACATTTTGTGGATACCAGGTATACGAAACCCTGGCAATGCCATTCAATTGTTTGCTGCCCGTTGCATACAGGGGCAATACAACAAATTTGAATGGCTGAAGCGGCAATGAATAATTGTGCACAATGCCGCCTACCATCAATTGATCGTAATAGTTATATCCCAGTGCAGGTGCAATGCCTATATAGTGATATTTGCCGGTTTCATCGGGCTTGCCGATCAGGGTTAGGCGTATTTGCTTTTTAGCCGGTGGCGTTAAACGTCCGGTGGCGGAAAGCGATGCAAAGAGGCTGTCATTATTTTGATCACCGGCTTTGTCAACAATGCTTTTAAAATCTTCAGGATAAGGATGTTTGAACTGCCAGTTGCTGTAATACCGCTGCATGGCGGAATCGAAGCGCACTTGTCCAAGTCTTTCTTCCAGCAATTTCATCCACAACGAAGCCTTGGTGTACACGCTGAGGCCATAATTGAATGCCGAATACTCCTGTGCAGACAGATCAACGGGCTGATCGGTTTTTACTGAGATTGCCGACTCCAGCAAAATGCGATTGATCTTTTCGGGCGTCATTCCCCGCCAGAAAGCTAAGTTGCTGTTATGAGCATCGCTGTACCGCCTGTCATAAAATGTGGTCATCCCTTCATCCATCCAGGCATGTTCTCTTTCGTTGCTCGCCAGCACTCCATACAACCAGTTATGCCCCGTTTCGTGTGCTACTATTTTTTCGAACAATACCTGGTTATTGGAGGACTGCACAACGCCCAACATGGGATATTCCATACCACCATTCATTCCTTCAAAACCCTGCACCACACTTGCCGCCGGGTAAGGATATTGCCCTAACGCATCTGAGTAAAACCGCAATGCTTTTTTAAGATATCCCTGCACGTTAGCAAAACTTTGTTTTTGTGCAGGAAGACAGTACGCATACGTATTGATTATTTCTCCTGAGGCGAGCAGACAGGTATCCATTGTTACCGCAAACCGTTTGTCGGCAAACCAGGCAAAATCATGTACATTTTCAGCAGTGTATTGCAACGTTTTTACATTGGAGGAAGAGGCGGGGAAGTTATGCTGCACCGTTTTATACATGCCACCTTTTACTTTTTTTCTTTCGCGTACAGGTTGCCAGGTAAAACCGGCGCGCGTTTTCAGCCAGTTAAGCTCTTCCGTATTCTGTAATTGCCCGGTAGCAGCCACCACATAATTTTCTGGCAACGTAATGCTGACATTAAAATTCCCGAATTCACTGTAAAATTCACCCTGTGCCAAATATGGCATGGGATGCCATCCGCGCCTGTCGTATACTGCTGGTTTAGGATACCATTGCGTTATTGCATACGATTGCCCATCATGCCCCAAACGAGAAAAACGATCAGGCAATTTTACATGAAAGGGCGTAGTAATGAGGACGGTTTGTTGCGGCGTCAACGCGGCAGGTAGTATCACCTGCACAATGTCCTGGTGCACCGGGTGATCCTGCACCACAGCCCTTGTATCGTTTACACGAAAATCAAGCTGATTGATATATCCTTTTTGTGAAGCAGCGGAAAAATAAAATTTTGTATTCCCCATCTCCAGCATTTGCTCGCTGAATGCGGTGCGGTCGTTTTTATAGGCATTGGGCCACAGGTGAAACCAGATATAGGTTAAAGTATCGGGCGAATTGTTGGTGTAACTGATTTTAATGAAGCCATCCAGCGTATGATCTTTATCGTTTAGTGTTGCAGTAATAACATTGTCTACCCGCTGCTGCCAGTAGCTTTGTTGTGCCATCGCGTTTACAGTAGCTAAAAAAATGAACAGTATGCAACAAAAAAGTTTCAAAATATAAATGCAGTTGTTTTCAAAAGTAAACGAAAAACAGGAACGGTTATGATATCAACGCACTACTTATAACAAGTACGCAGTCACATACAAAGAGCTTTTACTTCCCTTTTCCTTTTAAAATGATCTGCAAAGTATGTAGCATGATATTGAAATCGAGCAAAAGCGAAATATTCTCAATATACACCAGGTCGTACTGCATGCGTTCGATCATTTGCTCCACGTTTTCTGCATATCCGAATTTTACCATCCCCATGCTGGTGATGCCGGGTTTCACTTTAAGCAGGTATTTAAAATAAGGCGACCGGGCATTGATCTTATCAATATAAAACCTGCGTTCGGGGCGTGGACCTACCAGGCTCATCTCGTCTTTAATAACATTCCAGAATTGTGGCAATTCATCTATGCGCCATTTTCGCATCGTTTTGCCCCAGGGGGTAATGCGTGGATCGGTATGCGACGATAAAGCCGGGCCATCCTTTTCGGCATCGTTCACCATACTCCTGAACTTATACATTTTAAAGGGTCTGCCTTTATAACCAATGCGCTCCTGTATGTATAATATGGGCCCGGGTGAAGAGAGCCTTACCCGAATGGCTGTATAAATAAGCAAAGGCGAAAGAAAAATGAGTCCGAAAACAGAGATCACGATGTCGGCTAAACGCTTGAGGTGCTGCTGCCACTCTGGTATTAACCCTTTCCTGATGTCGACCAGCGGTGCATCGAGCACGTTGTTGGTACGCACAGACCCGGAAAGAATATCCAGGTGGCTGGGCGCCAGTTTTATTTCAACGTCTTTTTCGCTGATGCGGTTAACAAGGTCTGTTATTTGCTGAGAAGAAGACCCGTCGAGTGCAATGATCACCTGCTCTGCTTCGCTTGTTTCGAGAATGGTTTCAAGCTGATCTACAGAGCCAAGATTGTCCAGGTATTCTTTTAGTCCGTTTTGCGTATAACCGGTATCTACAAAACCCGTAAACCGGTAGCCCAGGATGTGCTCGTTGCGCCTGATGTCCTTAAAAATTTGTACTGATACAGCATTGTTGCCAATGATAATGGTATTGAACCATACTTTCCTGTTCAACAGTTGGTGGCGTACAATGCGCAATAGTATTGATCTGCCAAACCATATCAGCAACAGGTGACAAAGAAAAAGCGTAACAAACGCTTTATAATAATAAGGATAGTCCACCGAAGAATCGTCGAGCACCAATATAAAAAACAATACCAGGCAGCCCAGCAGTGTATAAATAAAAGTGGTGGTAAATTCTTTAAGCCGCGATTTTACATACAGCGAACGATGATAACAGCCTACCAGCAAAAAAAGCATCAACCATCCCGCAGGAATCAGAAAAATGCTGGCAAGCAGCAACCTGTTCTGCGTTAGTTCGCCGCTGATGTTCATGCTGAAGCCGCCCAGTGTCTTTCGTATAAAGAACGCTATAACCCAGGCCAGTGCAGCCATTGTATAGTCGCTAATGGCATACCACACCACAGGTATTTTATGCTGCTCTTTCATTGGCCTGGCAAAAAGGTGTTTTATTTGGTAAGATAGTTAGCCGCCTGAATTTTCTGTAATATATTATGTGCTACATCCATCGCAATCAAGCCGTCTACTTCGGAAACGGCCGTAGGTGCCTGGTTCACCACGGCGTGGGTAAACGCCTGCAATTCCAGCAAAATGGCATTCGCCTCCGGCACCTGCGGATTGGCAATGGCAATGGTTCTTGTACCGGAAGGGGTTTCAATATCAAACGTGAAAGCATCTTTATCGCTGTCGTCTTTCAGCTTGATGATTTCCGTTTTCTTTTCCAAAAAGTCAATGCCTATATATGCATCTTTCTGGAACAACCGCATCTTGCGCATTTTTTTCATAGAAATGCGTGAGGAGGTAAGGTTGGCTACACAGCCGTTGTTGAATTCGATGCGCACATTGGCAATGTCCGGTGTATCTGTCATTACCGCTACGCCGCTGGCAGAAATATTGCGCACATCGCTTTTTACGATGCTCAATATAATGTCGATGTCGTGGATCATCAGGTCGAGGATGACGCTCACCTCGGTGCCGCGCGGGTTGAATTGAGCCAGCCGATGCACTTCGATGAACATGGGGTTCAGCGTATACTCCTTTAAAGCAAGGTACGCGGGATTAAACCTTTCTACATGGCCCACCTGCACTTTTACGTTTGCCTCCTTTGCCAGCTTCACTATTTTGCGGGCCTGCTCCATGGTATCTGCCAAAGGTTTTTCCACAAATACATGTTTGCTTTTGCGGATGGCTTTTTCGCAGAGGTCGTAATGCAATGTGGTAGGCGCTACAATATCCACTGCATCGCAGGCATCCAGCAGTTGTTCAATTTCTGCAAACCGCTGCAGCTTATATTTTTCAGCCACTGCATTGGCGTTGGTATCGTCAGGATCGTAAAACCCAACCAGTATTGCGTCTTTTACCTTTAACCAGTTCTCAATATGGAATTTGCCAAGATGCCCCACCCCGAAAATGCCGACTTTTAGCATGGATATCAGTTTATTTAATGGTCAAAGATAAGGTTTGCACAGTTGAAGGCGGACAGGGTTTATATGGCTAACCCGTTTATTGCCAGGGTAAAAAGATTGTTAGCAGGAAGTTTAAAAAACTTTTTGAAAAGAAAGCAAAATCCCTATCTTTGCCCTCCCAAAAACGAACCAGTAATGGTTTTGTTTGACGGATCGGTAGTTCAGTTGGTTAGAATGCCGCCCTGTCACGGCGGAGGTCGCGGGTTCGAGTCCCGTCCGGTCCGCTTATTCGAGAATGTATCTCGCTAAAACCCGCTCTGGTAGCGGGTTTTATTTTTTAAGGAATTTAGTCGAAGTAAATCTGTTTCGCACCATTTCATGCTTACATAACTTTACAAAGAGCAACATATTCTTATAAAGTTGCATCTATTTTGCCCTAGGTTGACCGCTTTCTTTTTCGTTGAAAAGCTGCCATACAAAGAGATAAAAGACATACTCACTTTTAAAATGCCCGTAGCATTCTTCCCAGAACCGAAATCATCCTGACAGTATTCTCTACAGGTGGAAAACCTTATTTAATATTAACTTTCCTTCTCTTTTCATTCCCGACCGGGAATTTCTAAAACGAAATAATTTATGCAAACTACAATTAGGAAAGTACTGGATTCCATAACTTTTGAAACGCCCTTAAGAAAGCAGGTATTGTTACGCAGTTTGATACTACCCTTCTAACTATACCGGATGAGCGATATACTACAAGTACGGCAATAATTAAGCAAAAACTTGTGGTATCCTATTGGCTTAATTATGTCACGACGCATTATTGTATTTTATTCGTTTTTTCCTTTTTGCTTACTATCTTTTTTACTGGAGGAGTTTTCAGGCCAACCGATTATTGAGTGTGCTGGTGGTTGGTATAATTTGCTTTACTACCCTGGTCCTTTTTCTTTATATTTATATTCCATCTTTTTGTTTCAGCTATCATCCATCCGTACAAATGATCAAAGAGCGCTATGACCAAACACATTTGGAAAACGTAGAAAAATGATTGATTCTATCAAGCTTCGTAACTTTTACGACACCCGTTTCATAAATAGTAGTATCATAATGGTTTAGGGAGCATCCGTTTTTTTATTGAATAATTTAAAGCGCCAATAAACTTTTTCTAGATAGGCAAGACAAAAGGAGCTGTTTTAAATTTCAGGCTACCGTGAACTCCTAAAATAAAATATGTCCTATCAAAGTCTGATAAAATCCTATACGCTGCAACACCCACAATACCATTATTAAATCCCTCATCAAAGTCAATACTCAAATTCGCTGTACCATTAAACCCCTTTGGAGTCCACGGTTGTCCATTCAATAAAAAGCCTAACGTGTTTTTACCCTCCTGCGTGGCAGGCGGCAAGCCATTGGGAGTGTTTGGATCGGTTTTGTTTTTCCGGCATTGGCTGGAGGCAAGGAATGAGTATGTTGCCAGAGCAAAAAGAATAAGCGTTAGCGGTTTCATATTGGCGTTTAAAAATGATACGAAGTATCGCTTCGTAAGGTTGGAATTTTTAATTGCCCATGCCATAAACAGTTGCCGATTGTTTGCAAAGGATTACCTAATCCACCTAAATAAGTATGGAAGTCCGTAGAAAATAAGTGCATGCTCAATGAATGTACTCCTCCCCACACTGTGTTGTCAATTAGTACGTTCAGGTAAAAATTATTCATCGAACCGGTCTGTCACCCCGACTAAAGCCCGCCCGGCCTGCCCGAATAAATTCCTGCCCAAATGATTCGTTCAGGCGGGCTGAAGCCGCTCGGACGGGGGTGGAGTCTGCCTTTCTGGAAAAACCTGCCTTGATCTAATTCCAACGTTGAAAGCTATCGTGTCTCACCAAACGGAAAATTAATGTACCGCACTCCGAAGGGAATAACCGTTTAAAACGGATGAATACAACAGTTTCCAACGATTCTAATGCGCATGCTCTCCCTCACCGCCGCTGGTTAGTCTTGCCATCACAAAAAAAGCACCTTTTGTTATGATGGTTGCACCGGCAGGTACCTGCTTTAAAAGTGTGATTTGCGTATAGCCCACATCGGAAACACCCTTTACAATGGGCACTTTTTCAAAAATAGTTTCTTTGTTGTCAGTCATTGCTGCTTCATTATGATCGTATGATGCTGTGTTGTGACCGTGCGCGCCTTTATCGTTGCTGTAATGTTCTGCTTCATTGTGCGCGTCCGTAACTACAAAAATATAATCCTGTCCCTGGCTGGTTACAATGGCATCGTTAGGAACCGCCGGGGTAGTGATCTGGCTAAGGCTGATGAGCGCGGTAATGCTCATGCCATCAATCAAACCGGCTTTATCTCCTTTAACACGGGCATGCACGCTTACTGCCTTGCTTTCATCTTCGAAAGTGGAACCTAAAGAATAAATTTCCGCATCGTATTCCTTGCCGGGATTATTGGTTACGGTAAAATGAATGCTTTGGTTGTTCTTCAGCTTCGGCAGGTCTTTTTCATATATGAACAGATCAAGGTGTAGCTGGCTGTTGTCAACAACTTCAGCCACTGCAGTATTCAAATCAACATACGTTCCCATTTTAACATCCACCTTGCTCACGATACCGTTAATGGGTGAACGAAGCGACAGAACGGATACCAGTTTGTTGTTGGAAAGTGATGAAGGACTAATACCCATTAGCTGGATCTGCTGCTCTAAAGCTGCCTTCCTGGTGGTGAGCGTATGTAGGTTGGCTGCCGCCGCCTGCAGGTTTTTAAGTGCACCAGCATTGCCCTCGTTCAGCTCTTTCTGCCGATTGTGCTCCTGCTCGGCCAACGTAATTTTCGATCCAATGCTCAGGTATTCTTCCTGCGCCACAATAAAATCGGGATTGGCAATGGTTGCAATTACCTCTCCTTTTTTAACAGGGTCGCCTGGCTGCACCAACAGCGATTTTATAATGCCATTGTATACAGAACTGATCGATGCTTTGTTTTGATTGGGCACACGTAAAGTACCATTGGCCGTAAGCGACGCCGTTAGCTGCTTTTGTTCAATACGCCCTATTTCAATGCCAATACTTTTGATTTGCTCAGCCGTTAAGCTGGTTGTGTTTTCGTTGTCATGCTTTTCAGCGGGGACTTTATTGTCATTATGCGCAGCACCAGCACCCGTTCTGTCTGCCGCTTCTCCGCACGAAAAATTAATAACGGTAATGACGAAGCACAATATAAAGCCTGATATTTTTTTCATCCTGGATTGTTTATAGCTTATTGATTGATGTAATAATAATATTGGATAACCGATTGGTTAAACGCATTGAGATTTTCGAGGTAGTTCCGCTGAATGTCTATGGCTTGTGTGAGGAACTGCGACAGTTCTGCAAAACTGATTTCTCCTGCGCGGTAAGCCAGCGAAGCAGCTTTGATGATTGCGTCCGATTGTTTAATCCCTGTTTGTTCGTAAAAGGCTAACATGGTGCTGCTTTTTTGAACTTCCTTTTGCGCCTGCATACGATCGGTTTCAAAAATTTGCTGAACATATTCACTTTGCTGTTTTTGCAGGGTGGCTTCGGCCTGCGCCACTTTTACTTTGTTCCTGTTGGCACCTGCTCCAAAAATGGGAACAGCTACAGAAACTGAAAAACCGGAGAACGGATTGCTCAGTCCGTATAAACGCTGGCTAAAAAATCTCCCCGAAAATTCGGGCAGGTTCTCATTCTTAACCACACCAATACCAGCATTTGCGATGTTTACGTTCTGACGCTGCAATGCCAGCTCAGGGTGCAGCGAATCTGTTTGTTGCAGCGACAGCGATAGCTTTTCGAGTGGCTCATCTACAGATAAAAATGCTGTGTCGGTATTCAACAACTGCATCAAACCACGTTGCTGCACTTCTATTTCGCTGCTTACCTGCGCAATGGTGGCCTGTATTTCCCGCATCCGCACATTGGCGGCAATGCTGTCTAAACCCGGGCTGTCGCCGGTTTTTACTTTTAGCTTCGCAGCATCATTAAGAGACCGGTATATACTGTCCAGGCGTTGGTATAGTTTCTTTTTATCCTGCAAATACCACAACTGGTAATAAACGGTGCGCACATTCTTTTTCAGCGCAATGTCAATTGCGGAGCCATTCAACTGGTAATATCTCAGTTGCTCGCCGTACAATTTTTTTTGAGCGCCGTATAATCCCGGCCAAGCTATCGCCTGCGAAACGCCGATTTTCAGAATCCCTTTCTGGTCGCTGGGACGAAGATCTTCGTTTTCGACAAACACACCTGTTTTGGCAATGTTACCGGCCGTCTTAACCTGTCGTTCACTTTTTATGATCTGCTGCCGGTTAATACTGTATTGCAAATTTTTGCCCGCAGCAGAAAGTGCTTCGTTTATGCTAATCCGTTTATCTCCCCGTTGCTGCGCCTGCGAGAAGAAAGTGATGGAGAGAAGCAAAGCCGTTAAGATCACCGGAGCGGGCTTAACAGCCATTTTCTTTTTGCCCGAAAACATGATGTATAATAACGGTAACACCACCAGTGTCAGGAAGGTGGCTGTAACCAAACCGCCAATAACCACCGTAGCCAAAGGTTTTTGTACCTCGGCTCCTGCGCCTGTTGACAGCGCCATAGGAATAAATCCAAGCGATGCCACTGTAGCAGTCATTAGTACAGGTCTCAAGCGCATGTAGGTGCCTTGTTTTACACGTTGAAAAATATCTGCCACACCCTCTTTCTCAAGATTGTTAAAAGTGCTAATGAGCACAATCCCGTTTAATACGGCAACGCCAAACAATGCAATGAAGCCAACGCCGGCGGATATACTGAATGGCATGCCTCGCAGCAATAAGGCGAATACGCCACCAATAGCACTCATAGGAATAGCCGTGTAGATCAGCAATGATTCTTTAAACGAATTAAAGGTGAAGTAGAGCAACAGGAAGATAAGCGCCAGCGCAACGGGCACAGCTATCTGCAAACGCGCCGATGCCTGCTGCAGGTTTTCGAAAGTTCCGCCATAGGTATAATAATAACCCGTGGGCAATAAACCGGCATTTGCAAGTTTTTCCTGTATGTCTTTTACCACGCTTGCAACGTCCCGGTCTTTTACATTAAAGCCTATTACTATGCGGCGTTTTCCTTCTTCACGACTGATCTGCGCAGGTCCTTCTTTAAAAGATATAGTTGCCACTTGTGATAATGGTATCTGCACACTGTTGGGCAATGCCACAAAAAGATTGTTTACATCATCGATAGACGAACGGCTGGCGCTGTCTAAACGCACCACCAGGTCAAATCTTCTTTCGTTTTCAAAAACCACACCGGCAGCTTCACCGGCAAATGCTGTGCTGATCGTTCGGTTCAGGTCTTCAATATTCAAACCGTATCGCGCAATTTTCGCGCGGTCGTATTCAATGGTAATTTGCGGCAATCCCGAGGTTTGTTCAATTTGTGGCATTGTGCTTCCTTTAACGGATTGAATAACCTGGGCAACTTTGGGAGCAAGAGCGGCCAAGGTATCAATATTCTCTCCAAAAATCTTAATTGCCACATCCTGCCGCACGCCTGTCATCAATTCGTTAAAACGCATCTGTATGGGTTGATTGGCTTCAAAAAAAACGCCTGGTATCACTTCCAGTTTTTCCATCATCACCGCAGCCAGTTCATTATAATCTTTCGTAGTCTTCCATTCCTTTTTAGGTTTAAGCACCACAATCAAATCACTGGCTTCGGGTGGCATTGGATCGGTTGGCACTTCAGCACTTCCCGTTTTGCCTACCACCATCTTTGTTTCGGGAAATGATTTCAAAATGCGACTTGCCTGCATGGAGGTTTCTATGCTTTGCGATAAAGAGGAGCCCGGTGGAAGAATACAGTGAAATGCATAATCGCCCTCCTGCAACTGCGGAATAAATTCGCCTCCCATGCGCATGAAAAGAAATACTGCAATAGCAAATACCACTACGGTTGCCGATACTATCCAGGTTCTGAATTGTATAGCCCATTTTAAAACGGGCTCGTATAAACGATGAAAAAAATCCATCATTCTGTCTGAAAATGTTTTCTTGTGCGAAACAGTTTTGGGCAATACAAGGGCAGACATCATGGGAATATAGGTAAGCGACAAAATGAGTGCACCCAGAATGGCAAAAGAAACGGTCTGCGCCATGGGGCGGAACATTTTTCCTTCTATGCCTATCAACGATAAAACAGGAATGTATACGATAAGAATGATGATCTCTCCAAATGCTGCGCTGCTGCGTATTTTGGAGGCAGATACAAACACTTCCTGGTCCATTTCTGCCTGCGTAAGTTTTTGCGTAGATTTCCTGAGACCAAGATGATGCAAAGTAGCTTCTACTATAATAACAGCGCCGTCTACTATCAGTCCAAAATCAATGGCCCCCAAACTCATTAAATTGGCGCTCACTCCAAAGGTATTCATCATACCAAATGCAAACAGCATAGACAGGGGGATGGCAGAGGCAACAATCAACCCCGCACGGAAATTGCCCAGGAATAATACCAGCACAAAAATTACAATCAACGCGCCCTCTACCAGGTTTGTTTTTACCGTATTAACGGCCCGTTCCACCAGGCTCGTTCTGTCTATATACGCTTCTATTTCCACATCTTCGGGAAGCGACTTTTTGATGGTTTCCATTTTAGTCTTCACCCTGTTCACCACTTCTGCACTGTTGGCACCTTTCAGCATCATTACTATGCCACCTACTACTTCTTTCTCACCGTTATAAGTAACCGAACCATATCTTACAGCATTGCCTAACCGAACTTCTGCCACATCCCTGATCAATACGGGAATGCCACTCACGGTTTTAATAACAATGCTCCCAATATCTTCTATTGACGATACCAGGCCTATACCCCTGATGAAATAAGCATTTGGCTTTTTATCAATGTAAGCGCCTCCTGTATTTTGATTGTTCTTTGCTAACGCAGTAAATATTTCAGGCATGGTAACATTTGATCCTTTCAGCCTGTTTGGATTTACTGCTACTTCATATTGTTTCAGCAGCCCGCCAAAGCTGTTTACTTCGGCAACGCCTTTTGTGCCATATAACTGCCGGGCTACAATCCAGTCCTGCATCGTACGGAGATCCATTGCCGTATATTTATCTTCAGCTCCCTTTTTAGGGTGCAGCACGTATTGGTATATTTCGCCAAGCCCCGTACTTACGGGCGCCAGTTCAGGAGTTCCTATTCCTTTGGGTATTTTCTCTTCGGTTTCTTTCAGCTTTTCGGTTATCAACTGCCGCGCGAAATATATATCTACGCCTTCACTAAACACTACTGTAATAACCGATAGTCCAAAGCGGGAAATAGAGCGCATCTCCACCAGGTCGGGGAGGTTGGCCAGGCTCTGTTCAATGGGGTAGGTTACAAATTGTTCTGTTTCCTGTGCTGCCAGGGTAGGCGTCCATGTAATAACCTGCACCTGGTTGTTGGTAATATCGGGCACTGCATCTACCGGTAATTTTCCAGCGCTCCATATACCCCATACTATCAACGCAACAGTGAGAAAGCCAATAATGATTTTGTTTTTTATGGAGAAATAAATGAGTTTATTAAGCATGAGCTGTTTGTAATTATTAATAGCATAATACGGTTGGCGCATTTGTGTTCACGGTGCCATCGGCCTAATGAAAACACAAGTGCAATAAGAGAATGCTTAACACTAACATCCAAAGTGAACGTTTCCTGCGCATGGGTGTAACCATAACACAACGCTTGCCGGTTGCTGACCAGGTTGGGTCATCGTCCGCAATAGAAGGAAAAAATCACGAAGGCTGTAAGCCTTGTTCAGCTTGTGAAGATGTAAGCGATTATACCAATTGGGGAGGTTGCCAGATGGGCAAAGAAACCTGTTGCAAATTATGGGGAAGGTAAGCTGTAAATGTTTTGTTCAGCTCAAAATTAATATGATTAAGCGTGGCGGGGATATGAACGATTGAAAAACCGGGGCAGCAGGAACAATGGCAGAATGGAGGGCAGATATCATTGTGATCCTGATCGCCGGCATCATTGTGAGCCTCAGCCAGTTCCGATTGCACTTTTCCTTCTGCTAAACGCGCATCATCTGCACAGGGAAAGCAGCTCAACGCCAATACTACAAAGGCTATGATATGTGCTAATAATCGCATGGGCGCAAAATTAAACCGATTTACTGATAACGGGATGAAGAAAAATTTCAATGCTGTTGCATTTTGCACTGATTGCGCGCAACAAATATACCTCTGCAGGTAATAGTATTTGACATCGGTTAATCATCAGGGCGAGTTAGCAGCGCCCGTACCACGAAGTTCGTGTTCATTTAAGAATGTCTGAATCAGCCCGCGCTAAAGTCCTATCTGCACCCGGCAGCATCCAATTTCAGTCAATAATTTTATACAGCAAAAACAAAATGATTATGAAAAGTATCTATCACAGGTTGCTGATCAAAGCACCATTGAAAAAAGTATATGAAGCATTAACAACGCAAGAGGGACTGTCGGGCTGGTGGACGCCCGACACAAAAGCAAAGCCTGAAGTGGGCAGCATTTCAAGATTTGCCTTTGACGATTACTTTAAAGAAATGCAGATCGAAGAACTTGAACCAACTGGTAAAGTAAAATGGGTTTGCCTGAAAGGTTTTGAAGATTGGATTGGCACTACCATTACATTTGAACTGGAACCACACGATAAAGGAACTGTGTTGTTTTTTCACCACGATGGATGGAAAGCATATACGCCGGGTTTTGCCTCCTGTAGCTACGATTGGGCAATTTTTCTCAGGAGTATGAAGTTCCTGTGCGAAACAGGGAAGGGGTTGCCTTACCCGGATCATTATAAATGAAATGGAATCGCTACTAAATGACATGTATTAAAATTCAATGGTGTTTAGTTAAGCTGATCAGGTTCTGAAACTTTAAAAATTATGTTACTGAGCCGCAGATTCACAGATGAAGATCATCTGCGGATCTGCGGCAAAATGAGTTTTCACTAACTAGATGATATTGATTGAAATCTTATGTCATCTACTTATACTTGTTTAAGACCAACGCCATCCATCAGACCGTCCTTTGGGCGGGCCGATGGGAAAACCGGTCGGCCCGCCTGAACAGGTATTGGGCGCGGCTGGCGGTGTGACCGACGAAATGTGAACGTTTTTATTTATCAGGCAGGGTGCGACAATTCTTAACTTTTGAAATTGGAACTGCGAGATGACATTGGATTAAAATCCATCCCCATTCCGGCTCTATCATTCACCATCATACAAATATCTAAATTCAAGCGGGCTCAGCTTCATAATTTTTTTAAACCGGTCGTAAAAGTTTGACAGGCTGTCGAATCCACAGGAATACCCTATTTCTTTCACCGGCACGTCTTCGTATCTGATCATATAGCATGCTTTTTTGATCCTCAACTCGGTTAAAAATTCCATGTAGGTTTTGCGGGCACGCGACTTGAAATACCTGCAGAACGATTCTTTTGTGAGGTTGGCAATTTTAGCCACCCGCTCTATGGTGATATGGTCGTCGTAATTGGAATAAGTATACGCTAAAATTTCACCCCATCGTTTGTCCCGCCCGTGAGAAAAGATAAGCGACTGAATATTCAATTCCTTTTGAGGGGAAGCATCACTTTGCAGGAAGTCCCGGGAGAAGTTCTCAATCTTATCCATTCCGGTTATGGATATACTACCAGCGCTTCTGGATGAGGATGCTGCTAACATGAAATTAGAGTTAATTGCCTTAAATGGAAATCGATTTCCAAATTACAGCTTTTTTGGGACACAACACTATCATTGCGGGCTTGAGAGCAAAATTTATTCTCAAAAAGGAAAAGGAAACAACAAGATATTTCTGTCCAATGCCTCGTCATACTATTCGGTGATTCTATTTAAGAAATCGATTTTATTTTTACTTTTGCAATGATCGGCGTGGCATATGCAGAAAAATCAACGATACTTTTATGGGCGATAAAACAACCAGGAGCAAGCGGGTAACCATACACGATATTGCCAGGGAAATTGGCATAGCTCCTTCTTCAGTATCGAAGGCTTTAAACGATCTGCCGTCGATCAGCAGTAAAATAAAAACCCTGGTAAAGGCCAAGGCAACCGAATTAAATTATAAACACAACTTAAGCGCTGCCAATCTCCGGCGCGGATCGTCGCGCACCATTGGCGTAGTTGTACCTAAAATTAATGTTGCTTTCTTTTCGGATGCAATAGGTGGCATGGAAGAGAATTGCTTTGAAAACAATCACCGTCTAATTATATGCCAGTCAGATGAAAGCTATGAAAAAGAAGTGCAGGCAGTGGAAACGCTCATCCGCCAAAATGTTGATTGCATTATTATTTCGTTGTCGCACGAAACGGTGGCTATCAATCATTTGAAAGAAATTGCCGAACACCATATCAACCTGATTCAATTTGACAGGGTGAATGATCAGTTTAAAAGCCACATCATTGTAAACGATAATAAAGCGGTATCGTATAAGGCAGTAAAACATTTGACGGCGCAGGGATATAAGAAAATTGCATTCCTGGGAGGTCCGGACCATTTATCTGCCTATCGCGAAAGAAGGGAAGGATACATGCAGGCGATGGAAGATGCCGATCTCACCATTCCGTACCATTATGTAGTGCCCGATGTGGGCAACATGCCTAAAGCGATGGCAGCCGCGGAAAAGCTATTGCAGCGGAAAGACCGGCCCGATGCTTTTTTTGCCGTAAGCGATCACGCCGCGCTGGGCGTTTTAAAAGTAGCCGCGACGATGGGCATCAACATTCCGGAGGATATGGGTATTATGGGGTTTGCGAATGAAATGTTTACCGACGTCACTTCTCCCCGGCTCTCTTCTGTTGATCAACAGAGTAAACAAATAGGCAGGGAAGCGAGCAATATCTACTTCAATCATATCATTAAAGCGCGCGCTGCCAACAAACCTGTTGGTTTAATACGTAAGGTAATTGAAAGCAAAGTGGTGGTGCGGGAGTCTTCCAGCAGGCGAATACGATAAATCAGTTATTTGAGATTTGAAAGCTGCGTAACACAAACGCTACAACTAATTGCTGATGACTGAAAGCTAATCGCTGACAGCCACTGATCAAAACACTCCGGCAGACTTCAGCAATATGCGCAAGCTCCAGATTACTACCATTATTCCTACCGCCACCAGCATCGTTTTCATGGGCAGCTTACCCACCAGCCGTGCCGCAACGGGAGCGGCGATCAATCCACCAACAATCAACCCCAGTATTACCTGCCAGTGGCTTACACCAATCATGGCAAAAAAGGTAAGCGCGCTTGCGAGGGTTACAAAAAATTCTGTAATACTTACGGAGCCGATCACAAACCGAGGACTGCGCCCTTTGGATATGAGTGTGCTGGTTACTAACGGTCCCCAGCCACCGCCGCCAAATGAATCGAGAAAGCCGCCTGCACCTGCCAGCCAACCTACACGTTTCACCTTTTGCGGCTTACGCTGCATTTTACGAAAGGCGATGATTAAAATACGAATGCCCAGCAGCATGGTATAAGAAGCGATCAACGGGCGCACATAGTCGGAGTATTGTTCGCCAAACCTTGACAATAAATAAGCGCCTAGTATGGCGCCTAAAATACCGGGTATCAACAAAGCCTTGAACAGCTTTTTATTTACGTTTCCGAATTTGTAGTGGCTATAGCCGGAAACACCGCTTGAAAACATTTCGGCTGTATGTATGCTGCCGCTGATGGCGGACAAGTTTACGCCCAGCGACATGAGTACCGTAGTTGACACCACACCATATCCCATCCCCAATGCACCATCTACCAACTGGGCTAAAAAGCCAGCGGCAATCATCCAGTAGAACCTGCTGTCGATGCCCTTTGCTCCTTCACCAATCGCTGTCAGCACATCTCCGAACGATGCATAAGAAAGCAACAGGTAACCTGTAAACATAAAAAAGAAAGCGAACAGGCACCAGGTGGCAATCCGCCTCCACCTTTTTTCGCCGGCATTTTTGGTTTCGGTTGTTTCTTTGAGCGAAAGTACTTTGGTGATATGATTGAGTTCCTGAACTTTTTGGGCAAAGTTCCCATTCATTTTTGTACGGATCTTTTCCATGTTCAGCAGCACGTCATCCAGTTCATCCGGTAAAACTTCATTAAAGGCCTCTTTCAATCTTTTGGCAACGGTGGGCGATTTGCCATTGGTTGAAATAGCCACTTTCAGGTTACCTTTTTTTACAATGGAGCCGAGGTAAAAGTCGCAGAGCTCAGGCGTGTCGGCCACGTTTACCAGCAAGCCGCGCTTGTGCGCATCTTCCCGAATCTGTGCGCCTAACGATTTATTGTCTACCGCTACAATTACCAGGTCTGCTTCGTCGAGATATGAGTCGCGGTAGTTGTCTTCAATAAGGATAATGTTGTCGTGCCTGTCCGATAGTGCTCTAACGCCTTCCTTTATTTCGCCTGCAACAATTGTAATGCTGGTTGCCGGCGAATTGTGTAAAACCGCATTCAGCTTTTCCAACCCTACATTACCCGCTCCGATAATGAGCAGCCTCAACTGCTCCAGTTTTAAAAAAACCGGGAACAACTGGTTCGTTTCTTGTATGGTTGTTGTTTCTTTCATGTTAAGCTATGAGCTTTCAGCGATCAGAGATTTGAATTTGAGATTTGAAATTTGAAATTTGAAATTTATGGCTTCCGTATTTCCACATTCATCGCATTTTTCATATTTTCAAATTGACCAATTTTCAAATTAACCCTACTCTTTTTGCAAAATCGCCAAAGGTTTCTTTTTTCTTTCTCTCCTTGCTGTATTGATTAAACAGTGTGTCCAGTTCCGTTAGAATGGCTTCTTCATTTGCACCTTCCTTATACACTTTATTGAGGCGCGTACCGAGGCGGTCGCCGCCAAGGTGCAGGTTGTAATGTCCGTAACTTGTTCCCACAAAACCAATTTCTGCTACGTACGGTCTTCCACAGCCATTAGGGCAACCGGTCATGCGTACACTAATATTATCATCTGCAAGACCGTACTTGTCCAGCAATGGTTCTATTTTGGTGATGAGCGATGGAAGATAGCGTTGTGCTTCTGCCAGCGCCAGGGGGCAGGTGTTAAAGGCAACACATGCAATGGCATCTTTTCTTACTACACTCGCTTTTTCGGTGTGTTCGGTAATGCCATATTTTTTCAGGATGGCATCAACTTCTTTTTTATCCGCCTCGCTTACGTCAGCCACTATCACATTCTGGTTGCAGGTAAACCTGAAATTAGCTTTGCGTGTTTGAGCAATTTCAAGAAAAGCTGTTTTAAAAGAATACTGTTCATCATCCAATACTCTTCCGGCTTCCACAAATACCGTATAAAACCATTTTCCTTCGTGATTTTTGTGCCAGCCAAATAAATCCGAACGCGTTTCAAATGTATAAGGTCTTTCGGGCTCCAGTTTAAAACCACAACGCTTTTCAAGCTCTTCCTTAAAGGCATCTACGCCCATCCGGTCGATGGTATATTTTATGCGCGATAATTTCCTGTCGCTACGGTTACCATAATCACGTTGTATGGTTATGACTTCATAAACAGCTTTCAAAACCTTTTCTTCGCTGTCTAAAAAGCCGAGCATACTTGCCAACCGCGGGTAGGTGTTAGGGTTACCGTGCGTAGCGCCTAAGCCGCCACCTACTGCCAGGTTAAAGCCTTTCAGCTTGTTATTTTCTACGATGGCTATCAGGCCAAGGTCGTTGGCAAATACATCCACATCGTTGTTTGGGGGAATGGCAATTGCGATTTTGAATTTACGGGGCAGGTACCTGTCCTGGTACAAAGAATCTTCTTCTTCTTT
>JBQCGX010000117.1:0-41284 GCA_051955255.1 Agriterribacter sp.
GAAGAAGAAAGAAAAAACATTGCCCGTGAAATTCACGATGAGCTGGGGCAGCAATTAACGGTACTGAAAATGGATGTGGCATGGTCGGTGCGCAAGCTCAAAGACCCCGCCTCGGAGGTAACAAAGCGTTTGAAGGAACTGATGGAAATGATTGATACCACTATTAAAACAGTACGCCGGATATGTTCCGAACTACGACCCACTGTGCTCGACGATCTTGGACTAACAGCGGCTATGGAATGGCATGCACGAACATTTGAAAACAGCACCGGCATACAGGTAAAATTAAACCTGCCCGCAAGCGGACTGAACTGTTCGCCGGAAATTAAAACCGGGCTATTCCGCATTTACCAGGAGTCGCTCACCAATATTGCCCGGCACGCAGAAGCTACTGCGACCGAAGTAAATTTGCGGATAGAAGATGGCTGTATAGTGTTGCATATAAAAGACGATGGAAAAGGTTTTGACATTGACGCCGCCAGCCAGCGAAAAACACTGGGTATACTGGGCATGAAGGAACGCAGCCTGATGATGGGAGGGCGGTATGTGGTTGAAAGCAGCCCCGGAAGCGGTACTTCCACTACCGTAATCATTCCCCTGGAGCAGAATATTATCGAAAAACACACCGGCTCTATAGAAGAGTTATGACGTCTGTTTCGTTACAAACAAACAAATAAATAAAACAACGTTAATTATCTTTGATTAATCTGAAGAAACATTTTATATGATAAGGATTCTTATTGCCGATGACCATGCGATCGTTAGAAAAGGACTAAAACAATTGATCCTTGAAGAGTATCCTTCTGCAAACCTTGCAGAAGTAAGCGATGCTGAAAGCCTTATGTCTAAAATTACAGAAGACAACTGGGATATTGTAATATGCGACCTTAGTATGCCGGGCAGAAGCGGCTTAGACGCGCTGAGGCAGATCAAACAGGCATATCCATCCCTGCCGGTGCTTATTATGAGCATGCACCCCGAAGACCAATATGCACTGAGGGTGTTAAAGGCTGGTGCTTCGGGCTATTTGAGTAAGGAGAACATTCATGAGGACATTATAAAGTCGATACGCACAGTGATGCTGGGTAAAAAATTCATTACTGCTTCCGTTGCCGAAAAGCTGGCGCAGGCATTTGAAGAAGACCAGGAAGAATTTTCGCATGAAAAACTTTCCGACAGGGAGTTCGACGTATTTAAGCTGCTGGCCGCCGGCAAAGCTGTAAGCGATATTGCCGAACAGCTATCGCTCAGCGTAACTACTGTAAGCACTTACCGCGCGCGGATACTGGAAAAAATGCACATGAAATCGAATGCCGATCTTACCCGCTATGCATTGAACAATAACCTCATTTAAGGTAAGCGAAGCGTTTTGTAGTATATTGTCTACAAATTTTCTGCTTTTCATCCTACAAACCAACCAATGATTGTTGTATAATTTTCTGTTTTTGTATTGTTATACGGTATGTTACGGATATTAATTGCAGATGATCATGCGTTTATACGTAAAGGATTAACACAAATTCTTACGGATGAATTTGCGTCTATATATATTGAAGAAGCCGAAGACACCCCCTCGTTGGTAAAACTGGCATTTGAAAAGCCCTGGGATCTTATTATTTCCGATATCTCAATGCCCGGCGGTGGCGGTTTAGAAGCCCTCGGAATCATCAGGGCAAAACTTCCCAAACAGTTGGTACTCATTTTAAGCATATACCCCGAAGATCAATATGCGCTTAGGGTAATGGTGGCCGGCGCCGCAGGCTACCTGAATAAAGATGCTGCACCCGAAGACCTGGTGACTGCGGTAAAGATTGTTTTATCAGGAGAAAAATATATTACGCCCGCCGTGGCCGAACAAATGCAGCAGGAAGAGCAGCGGAATAAGTGAACGGGTTTGAGGTTTATTGTTTGACGTTTTTAGTTAATAGTACTCAAACTCTAAACCGCAAGCCAATGCATTGCTTTTCTTTTGTTTCCTGCGTTCAGAATATTGTTCAACTTTTACCTGCACCTTATGCCCTCTACCTTAAAAAAAAGACTTTCATGTTTCATCATGAAAGTCTTTTTTATTTCGCAACTATAAATCTCAAATCACAAATCTCAAATTCCCTCTCCTAATTCTGCACGGTAAGCAAATATGCAAGCAATGCATTGTAATCTTCCTGCGAAAGGATGGTGCCAAACTGGTCGGGCATCAAAGTGTATTTAGATGCTTTACGTTCTGCCACATCGTTTTTAGCTACAGAAAATTCTTTGCCCGATGCATCAGCATATACTGTTGCTGCTCCCTCCTCTCTTCTGAACAAGCCAGTCATCACCTTTCCGTCTTTCAGCTTAATAGTGTAGCTGCGGAACGATTCAGAGATATTTCTGTTAGGATCTAATATCTTTTCCGATAAAGATTGAACGCCCCACTTGCCCACGCTGTTCAGTTGCGGTCCGATCATGCCGCCACCATCGTCGCCAATGCTATGGCAGGGAGAGCAGTTGCGCGTAAATACTGCACGCCCTGCTGATGGCGAAGGAGCAGGCTTTGCAGCATTGAATGCAGCTATCCGTTCATTGATAAGTGCCTGTCTTTCCTTGCTTACATCTTCCAGGTTGGCGGTGAGTTCTTTTAATACAGCCTGCTGTTTGGGAGAAATATTGAGCGACAATCTTTCTTCCACTTTAGGTTGAATCAAAACCCTGGCAAACATTTCTCCCTTTCTCACCTTATCAAATATGATGTCTTTTCCTGCACCCGTGCTCGCCAATGCAATAGCGATGGTTTGCTGTAGCTCAGGTTCCGCATTTTTTATACCAGCCAGTACTTTGGTAGTTGCAGCACCCGGAAACTCGCCCAATGCGGTAGCAATATCTCTTTTAAAATCACCTGCCGCTTTTGCATCCTGCAACAGTTCGCCGGCCAACGCAGCGTTCTTGCCAACATCCAGCTTCAGCAAAGTTCTCAGTGCCGCCGTTCTTACATCCCGCTTGTTGCTCGTGTCTCTTGCAATTTCCAGCACTTTAGGAGCAACCGAAGTCACCTTGTAATTTCCCGCAATCTCCATTGCATACTTTTGTTTGTCGATGTTCCGCTGGTCTCCTTCTATTTTGCTGTTCTTATTATTGTCAATTACGCTCACTGCCAGCTTTTTACCCCAGTCCTGGAACTGGCTGGTTTCCTTACCACCCCTTCTTACAATACCATCCTGTATGCTTTTAAAAATAGTATAGTCCAGGTCTGCATCTTTGCTGCCTTTTTGCATTCCTGTAGCAATCACCTCGTTCAACTGCGCATTGGGAATAAACCTCGCGATGTGCATAAACGCTTTCGGGAATTCCTCTTTCGAAACATCGTTTGTTTTAAGATAGTTGTACAGGAAAGTTGCCGAAGCAGGCGTTTGAACACCTACCAGCACAGTTGCCAATACCGCAGCATCTTCGTTTTTCCATTGTTTACCCGCTACTTCATTCATCAAAAATCCATGACGCAACAGGTTGCGCAATGTAAGCCGGATGGTATATATCATATGCGTGTCAAAGTCTTCCACCTTCTTGCGAAACGCAATCAGCTTATCTACCGCATCAGCATTTACATATCTGCCCATCAACTCTACGGCGGCCCTTCTTACATGCACATCCTTGTCGTCCAACGCTGCTGTAATTAAAGGATACAGTGTTGCCGAAGTGTCTTTTTGTTCGCCCAGGGCACGCATGGTATGCACCCGTATTACAGGATCAGTATGAGTAGCCGCAGTTTTCACAATGTCGTCTGTTAATGCATTCAGCCTTTGCAATACCCACAGGCTATGAACATATTCGCGCGAAGTAGCATCCTTTTTTGCCAGTACTGCCTTTGCCGGTTCAACGGCTGCATTTCCTATTCTGTTAACGAGCTGGTTGGCAGCCTCTATTCTGATCTTGATATTATCGGCGTTCAGTGCAGCAATCAAATCCTGTGCAGTTGCAGCCATCAGGTCTTGCTTTGTGTTGGAGGCACCCTTGTAAGTAATACGCCAGATCCTTCCGCTGATCCTGTCGCGCTTAGGGTGATCCAACGGAACTTCATAGTGACCGATAATGCTGTTGTAAAAATCTGCAATATAAATAGCACCGTCAGGTCCAAGCTTTACGTCAACCGGTCTGAACCACGGGTCCTCGCTCAATACAAAGTCTGCTTCTCGTTTGCCAATAGGCGTAGAGCCTTTAAACGAAAAAGAGTTTCTGTATACTCTCGATGCAACTACATCGCCTATAAATAAATTCTTTTGATATTCCTCAGGGAATTTTACATCCGCATAATAAGCCAGTCCCGCCAGCGCCGTCGCTTCGTTTTCAAACGGTTTCATATCAGGCGCAAATCCCATTCCCTCTTCCTTGCCCCATTGCGAGTAATCGCCACCCTTAATTAATTGATACAAGGGAGAGGTGTGACAATCTGTAGAATACAAATATCCAAGCTCGTCAAACGCCAATCCAAAGGGGTTGATCCTTCCGGCGGTGTGATGTTCAATGCGACTTCCATCCTGCCTGAACCGGATGGTGTTGCCAGAAATCAGGTGAATGCTGTCTCCGTCTGCTCCTGCAACATTAGACCGGTTGGTAAAGCCGTGGCAGCCATATATCCATCCATCATATCCATCTGTAAAATTGTTTACCATGCCATGCGTGTCCCTGTATTCAAATGGGCCATACAACCGCTGCTGGCTTTCTGGTTTACCATCGCCGTCAGCATCGGTAAAATGCATGATGTTGGGAATAGAAAATGCAACAGCGCCGTCTTTAACCGGCATAATACCAATAGGAATGTTGAGTGTGTCGTCGAAATGAGTGAACTTATCCGCTTTGCCATCGTTGTCCGTATCTTCCAATACACTTAGCCTGTCTTTGCCTTTACCGGGAGTAGCCGCAAAAGGATATTCAAAAGATTGTGTAACCCACATACGGCCTTTTGCATCGAAAGCAAAATTGATAGGCTTGCCAATGTCTGGCTCAGAAGCGTATAACTGGATTTCAAATCCTTCGGGAAGTTTAAAACCTTTTCTTTCTTCTTCGGGGGTACGGGCAACGGTAGAACGAATGTGTTCGTTGAATTTTGTCCCGCTATACAGTGTGTCAGACTTGCCGTCAGCGGTTTCATTTTCTTTTCCGCTGTTATTACAAGCTACACCCAGCAGCATGCACGATACGGCAGATGCTGCAATGATTCGTTTCATATTCATGGTAAATAAAATCCCTGCTTTTTAGCAATCATTAGTGAATAAGCGCTGAATTTATATTGAAAAACGGCAACAGCAAAGTAATTGTGTATACAATCAATAAAAAAAATAAAAACACAAATGGTTAATCCAGTTATATTTTTTGACAATTTAAGTTATTCATATAAGCTGTAATGTGCAATTGACAAGGCTTTCAAAGCAATAGCGTAATATTTATTTTATTGCGAATATAATATTACGTTAACCAGTACACTACGGGATGGTTTATAGCGGTTACTTTTAACCTTTGCAAAAAAGAAAGCCTGTCGCAACAGTGCTATGCATGCATCCGTTGCAGGTAAATCTTATCTTTGACAACAAATTTTGCGCGATTGCATCTGGAGCCCCTCCATAACGAACCCATACTGCTTGATCAACTTTCCAATAGCAGCGAGCAGGCCTTCCGTGGAGTGTATGATGCTTATTCGGGAGCTATTTATGCAGTAGCCATGCGCCATTTAAAGGAGGCACATCTTGCAGAAGACATTGTGCAAACTGTTTTTTTAAAAGTGTGGGAAAGCCGCGCAACCCTGAAAGATATCCGCCATTTTTCTTCCTGGCTTTTTACTATCAGCCGTAATACCATTATAAGCACTTTGCGCAAGCAAGGCTCTCACGAAACTTACAGGAACTATTTAAAAACGCGCAGCGAAGTATATGCAGAAAGCCCTGAAGCGGTGTGCATAAAGCGCGATATCCGCTGCCTCATAGAGCAGGCGGTAACCGAGCTGAGCCCCCAGCAACGCCTTGCGTTCCAGCTTCAGCGCGATGAAGGACTGAGCTACGATGCCATTGGCGAACGCATGGGCATAGCCACCAATACCGTAAGAGCACATTTGTACAGGGCAAACCAGTTTATCCGTTCTTATCTTCAAACTCATGGAGTAGACAGTGTTGCCGTAATGCTTGCAGTGATCTTCTTCTGTTGATTAATATCCTTATTAATGATCGTAGCGGAGATGGATGCCTCGTGCCTCTCCTTCGCGTCCTGCTGAACGCAGCGCAGCGAGTGAAGCATCTCCAGCCTTTAGTGAGGTTGTAAAAGAAAGCGTATTGTTCTTTTTCTGGGGATTTCTCACTCCATAAACTTCGTCGTGCCCCCTCGTTTATTTTGTTCGAAATGACATATTATTCAACCTTATATTTATCAGGCTATTACGAATCTCATTTCTTTACTTCACCCGCAGTTTTACTTTTAATTACAGACCCGCTGCTGCTTTTTTGTTACTTTTTTGCGGAAAAAAGTAACGCAAAAAGCCGCCCGAAATCGATTACGGCCGATTTCGGGCGGCTTGATGTAGCTTTTGTGCTACTGTGAACTCAGCAACAGAATCTTGAAAAGTTCCTGCTAAATCGTTACCGACTTAATGGGTATCCACGCGAAGGTTAGGGTAATATATACAGCTTGTCATTTTCAAAGAGCTTTATTGTGCTAATTGTTTACTCGGCATGACAGGCGGTGGTACTATGTTGAACTGTGGTACAACTGTTCAACATTTATTCTGCGGTTTGTCACGCCGAGGCACGAGGCGTCTGTAGCTCTTACACTATTGGAGTGTTATTAAATCGAGCACATCTTAAGCATAGCCACCGATCTCTCCGCCAAAAAAAATTAAAACGCACTAATACTTTTCAACAGGCCATGCGACATATGGCTGTATGCCAGAATCATTTTCATCGTACGATGCCCTGATAGAGCGGTTTATTGCCAACCGCTTGCAGCCAGACGAACTGGATAAATTCTTTTTGTTTCTGGAGCAATCGCATTTTAGGGAGCGATACGGCGAAAGAATTGAAATGGAATTGCTTGAGCAGGAATTTGCCGCCTGGTCCGATAGTCAGCAAGCCAACCGCGTATATGAACAAATCATTCAAAAAGCGGGAATACAGCCACAGTCATTGCACGAATCCATAATAGAAAATGATGTACCCGTCATCAGATCTTCCCGGAGTTTTTATAAAACCTTTTTCCGGTGGGCGGCTGTTTTCATTTTGTGCGCCGGTGCTGCATGGTATTATTTTACACAAACAGCAAGAGAGAAACGGGATGGCATAGCCGAAGTAAAAGTTGTAGAAAATAATGAGATAATGCCGGGCAGCGATAAGGCAGTATTGACCTTGGCAAGCGGCAAAAAAATAGAGCTGGACGATTCAACCGGAACCATTACCGACGACGGGTTATCGATTGACCACCAAAACGGGCGTTTATCGTATAAGAACACAAAGGTGTTTACGATCAATACCATGACGACGCCTGTAGGCGGGCAATATCGGTTAACCCTGGCAGATGGTACGAAAGTATGGCTGAATGCAGCTTCGTCCATCACTTTTCCTACTGCTTTTCCCAATAAAACGCGCGAGGTTTCCGTAACCGGGGAAGTATATTTTGAAGTAGCTAAAAATCCCAAACAACCCTTCAAGGTTTCTTTCAATAATCAGCAGGTTGAAGTGCTCGGTACCACCTTTAATATCAATTCCTATCCCGAAGAAGTTTCTACCAAAACAACTTTGGTGGAAGGATTGATTCGCATCAGCCATAAAGACCAGCAACTGGTGCTTCGCCCCAATGAGCAGGCTATTGCACATAAGCAATTAGTCGTTAACAAGTCTCCCGATATTTTGCAGGTGCTTGCCTGGAAAAATGGCACATTCAATTTCAATGGGCAGGATTTTGCCGAGAGTATGCGCCAACTGGAAAGATGGTATGAAATTAAAGTGGTGTACGATGGGAGAGTGCCTACCGAAAAACTGGGCGGTGAAATTGATCGTAGTATGACACTGAACCAGGCACTCAAAGTATTGAACGGCATTGTAGCCAATTTTAAGCTCGACGGCAAAGTGCTGCATGTTTTACCAACGCCCTGACAATCATTAGATATATAATCCGACCCTCGTAAGCGGCTAACGGCACCAACCAATATTATTGTTTCCAGAACAAAACCGGGAAGTGCTACCAACACCCCCCGGCAAAAGTTTTGGGACAATTGTGAACAAACCATCTTTTGGCTAGGAAAGTTTATTCAGTAACCCAAAACAACTACAAAAGTATGTTAACGAATGCGTATTGCCTTCAGGCGAGCCCTAATTTTCCAAAAGGAACAAGGCGGTGCCGCTGGCTTCATCAAACATTGCATATTATGCAACTAACTGCTATTTTCTTATTCCTCTTTAGCATGGCGCTGCATGCTAAATCACATTCTCAAACCATTACCTTTTCGGGTAAGAATGTATCGCTGGTAAAAGTATTCAGCCACATCAAACAGCAAACCGGTTATTTTGTTGTATACAACGAAGCACAGTTGTCTAAGGCTAAAAATATAACTGTTAACGCCAATAATATGCCGTTGACAGAGTTCCTGGATGACGTTTTTAAAAATGCTCCTTTCGAATTTTCAATTGAAGGCAAAACAATAGCAGTAAAGAAAAAGACAATAGTGGCGGTTCCCCCTGCTGCACCCGTAAAACCAGTTGTTGAGGCAGCACCTGCGCCCGTGGAATTGCCGCCGGTTACCGGGGTAGTGCGTGGCTCAGACGGACTTCCGGTGGCAGATATTAATATCGTGGTGAAGAGTACCAAACGTGGCACAACAACCAACGCCAGCGGTAACTTTTCGGTAGAGGCAGCAGTGGGAGACACGTTGGTTGTTTCAGGCATCGGTTTCAAAACGCAGGAAATAAGAGTAACCAGTACTGCCGCTATCAGCATTGTATTGGAAACCGAATCGGCTGAATTGGATAAAGTAGTAGTAGTAGCATTTGGCGAACAATCTAAAACTAAGTTGACAGGCGCCGTATCTACCGTGCAGAGCAAAGACCTGAGAGCGGTTCAGCAGGTAGACCTTGTGAGTGGTTTGGCGGGACGATTGCCTGGTGTACGCATCAAGCAAAACTCCAACGAACCAGGCTCGTACAGTTCCTCTTTTGATATACGCGGTTTGGGCGATCCATTAATTGTTGTGGACGGAATGGTAATGGAGAACAGGGATTTTGCCCGTTTAAATCCTGCCAGTATTGCCAGTATAAGCGTAGTAAAGGATGCATCTGCTGCGGTGTATGGTGTAAAAGCTGCCAATGGGGTAGTGTTGGTTAAAACAAAAAAAGGGGCATCGGGCAAGCCTACTGTTTCGTATACCGGTAACTACGGACTGCTGGGTTTTACGCGCACACCGGAGCCACTCAGTCCCTATGAATTTGCTGTGTACTCAACCGAAATAGAATTGAACCAGGGAAAAAGCCCCACCGAAACCACCTTTCGCCCTGAAGACATTGAGAAGCTCAGAACAGGAGAAGAAAAGGGAACCAACTGGTATGATCTGGTTACGCGTAAATTCTCTACGCAACAAATTCACAACGTAAGCGTGTCTGGCGGCACCAATAAGATCCAATACTTTACTTCGTTTGGGTATATGGGTGAGAATGGCATGTGGAAGAGTGGCGACCTTAATTACAAAAAGTTCAACATCAATTCAAATATCACCAGTCATATTTCCGATAACCTGGAAATGCAGTTGAACATCAACGGTGTGCTGGACGATAAGAATGAACCAGGCGCACCTGCCTTTATACCCGGTGGCATTGGAGGTATTTATTTTTCGCTGTTCATGCAAAACCCAACGGTGCCTGTATATGCCAACAACACGCCGCCTTACTACAGCGATACCTACGACGGGCAGCACCCCATCGCTATTACAACGGCAGATATTGGGGGTTATCGTAAAACAAAAACACGCTCTTTCCAGGGCACTTACAGCCTCGATTACAAGTTGCCCTTTGTAAAGGGACTAACGGCAACCGGCAGGGTAGGTTTTTATAATCTCGAAGGATTTCAGAAAACCTGGAAGCCTACTTATTTAATGTACAGGTACGAACCGCTGGCAGGTGAATATGTAAATTCAGCTACCAAAAACGATCCTGCAAATCTTACGGGCGACTATGTAACGCTGCAACGTTTGAACCTGAATGCGCAATTGAGCTACAAAACTTCGTTTCTTGGACTGAACAGCATCAACGCTACCATCATTTACGAAGAAAGAAGGGAAAAGAATGATAACTTCTGGGGTACGAGTGAATTTGATTCGAACGTAGACCAGTTTTTTGCCGGCACAAGAAATCCGCAGGTGAACGCTACTAATATATACGAAAACCGCAGCAAGAATGTAATTGGCAGAGTGAATTACGATTACGACAAACGTTATTTGTTGGAAGCTGGTTTTAACTATGGCGGATCTTCGTTCTTCCCCAAGGCAACCAGGTGGGGCTTCTTTCCCTACGTATCTGCCGGATGGAATATTGCTGAAGAATCTTTCTTCAGAAATGCAGCCCCCGACATTACTGCTTTGAAGTTAAGAGGCTCGTGGGGACAAATGGGCGACGATGGAACTGCTGCGTTCCAGTTCCTGCAAGGCTACACCTATCCAAGCGGAAGCTATGTATTTGACGGGAGGCTTACGCCAGGGCTTGGTTTCAGAGGGCTATCCAATCCAAACATTACCTGGATCACTGCAACGTCTACCAACATAGGTTTTGAAGCCGACTACAAAAACGGGTTACTGGGGTTGGAAGTAGATTTCTTTCAGCGCGACCGAAACGGGCTGCTGGCAACACGGGCACTAACGTTGCCGGGTACGGTAGGAGTGAATCTGCCACAGGAAAACCTGAACAGCGACCGGAGCCGCGGTTTTGAAATTGTGCTGAGGCATGCGAAGAAAATTGGCAGGTTCGATTACTTCGTTTCAGCAAACGTATCCTATACCAACACGCGTGCAACGCATATTGAAAGAGCAGACGATGCTAATAAATACCTGAGCTGGAGAAATAATACTACGGACCGGAACAACAATATTGCCTGGGGATACAGGGTTGCGGGACAGTTCCAGAGCTACGAAGAGATCCTTAGCTCGCCCTTGCAGGGCGATCCCTCACAAGGCAACAGGTATTTGTTTCCGGGCGATTTAAAATATGAGGACATCAACAAGGATGGCATCATCAATAACCTCGACGTAGTGCCTATAGGTAAGGGCAGAATACCGGAAACTTCGTTTGCATTAAGTGGTGGTGCTTCTTACAAATCGTTTGATCTTACTTTTTTACTGCAAGGCGCTGCCGGGTTTAATTATATAGATGACTTTTGGTTTGATCGCGGATTGCTGTGGCTTGGCAGAAATGGGTTGAATAAGTTTTACGACCGCTGGCACCGTGCCGATCTTTTTGACCCCAATAGTGAGTGGATCCCCGGCAGGTTTCCTTCGGCATACGATGCTTCGAGCAGGGGCAATCGCGACGATTCAGATTTCTGGGTGAGAGATGCCAAATACCTCCGGCTTAAAAACATTGAATTGGGGTATACCATAAATTCTGTTGGACTGTCCAGGGCAGGCATTAAAAGCATACGCGTAAGCGTAAGCGGAACCAACCTGTTGACATTGACGGGGCTCAAGGATGTAGATCCGGAAAGAGGCGATCAGCTCACATATCCTATTGTGAGGATGTACAACTTTGGATTGAACCTGCAGTTTTAAAGTAAACCCGTTTTGTATTGATGTATTTCAAACGCTATGATTTTATGAATAAGATAGTAACCATATTATCAGGAATATTCTTAGTTGTCCTGTTGCATTCCTGCTCAAAAAACCTGGATGTGCAGCCTGTAGATATTCTTCCTGAAGACCGGATCTTCCAGGATAAAACCCTTTTAAATTCTTACCTGGCTACCTTGTACGATGCCATACCGTTCAACGAATTTGCAGGCATCAGCTACGGATGGACAGAGGAATCGAACGGGGGCATAGGCGAAGGCACACAGTGGTGGGGCTATGACCATGTGCGGCGTGTGAACAATTTGATCGAAAAATTGCCAACATCCTCCTTTGACGAAGCAACCAAAAATGCTGTGTTGGGAGAAGCAAAGTTTATCCGCGCGTATTATTATTTTTCTATGGTGAAACGCTACGGCGGTGTACCCATTATTAAAGTAGTGCAGGAGTATGTTCCCGGGGGAGATGTAACCGCCTTGCAGGCGCCGCGCAATAAAGAAAAGGAAGTGTACGATTTTATTGCCACCGACCTTGATGAGGCTGCGGCTGCGTTGCCCGAAACCGCCGTAAGCGGTCGTGCTACCCGGTATGCTGCCCTTGCATTGAAATCGAGAGCCATGTTATATGCGGCATCTTCGGCAAAATATGCACCGGTGCAACTGGATGGAATTGTGGGAGTACCCGCGGAGTTTGCCGATAGTTACTGGCAGGCAGCAATGGATGCTGCCCAGGCTGTTATTGAATCGGGAAAGTATTCGCTCTATCGCTCCAATCCCGACAAGCAGGCAAACTTCCAGGAACTGTTCCTGGCGAATGAGAACGGAGAGAATATCCTGATCAAAGATTTTCTGTACCCGAGAAAGACGCACAATTTCGACCGCGATTTCATTCCTTACGGTGTCCGTGGGCCTGACGGATACAGCTCCGGCAGTTCGCCTACAGTGCAGTTAGTAGAGCAGTTTGAGCGGCTGGATGGTTCGCCCGGAACGTTGAATGTAGGTACTGTATCCAATCCTGTTTTTTACGATCACCCCGTTGATCTTTTTGCTGATCACGATCCGCGGTTGCGCGCCAGCGTTATTGTTCCGTTTGATTTGTGGAGAGGAGAAGAAATTGATGTGCAGGCAGGTATTTACGACCAGGGCAACAAAGTAGAAGCGGGCGATTACAGCGCTTTGTACAATCCCGACACACACAAGATTGACGAAAACGGAACCATTCATGTGGTAGGCAAAAGTGGTTTTGGCGGCTCGGAAAAAACTAACACGGGCTTCTATATGCGCAAATACCTCAATCCCGCACTGGAACGCTCGCAGATACGTACCAATGGATCTGATCAGCACTTTATAGCCATCCGCTATGCAGAAATATTGTTGAACTATGCAGAAGCTGCAATGGAACTGGGTGAAGTTGCCGAAGCAAAAGAAAAAGTAAATATGATAAGAGAAAGAGCGGGCATTGCGGAGCTGGAAGATGCAGAGGTAACATTAGACAGGATAAGGCATGAGCGCATGATAGAACTTACGTTTGAAGGACATAGGTGGTGGGATTACATACGCTGGCGCGTAGCCGACCAGCTATTCAATAACCGCTCGGTGCAGCAGCTTCGCCCCTATTACGATATACAACAAGATGCTTACCGCTTTGAAATAACCAATGTGCCGCAGAGTTTTAAAACTTTTAATGTACGAGCATACAATGTTGCCATACCAGGAGAAGAGCTTGTAAAGAATCCGCTGCTGGTACAAAACCCTAACTATTAACAATAAACGAATTGAAATATGCAAAAATCATTTCTTAACTGGGTGCTGATAGCTTTGCTGGCTGTTTCGTGTTCGAAGGTTGACAACTACGATGCACCCAATGGTAATATCTACGGTGTATTAACCGATCGCATTACGCAAAAGCCTTTGCAGGCGCAGCAGCCCAATGGCTTTACCATCCAGCTTTTTGAAGAAGGCAAGGCTGGCAACGTGCCCGTGCTGGTGCCCGGGAAACCGGATGGCACGTTTGAAAACGCGTTCATCTTTCAAAGCAGCTACAGGGTTGTAGCTACAGAAGGCGCTTTCTTTCCGGTAGAACCGCAAACGGTTGCAATAGGGAGCCGCACAGAAGTGAACTTTGAAGTGATGCCTTTTTTAGCGATTACCGATGCGACCGTTACGCCCTCAGCCGGTAAAGTAACTGCTACATACAAAATAGCACGTGAGCAGGCCGATGGTAAAATACTGGAAAAAAGATTGCTGGTGTCGAAAATACCCACGGTGAACAGTGTGGTATTCGATTTTCAAAAACTGACTGACCTCTCCGGTATAGCTGATGAAGATGTGCTGGCTGATAGTTATACAGACGAGGTTGGAGGATTGACTTCGGGACAAACTTATTATGTGAGAATTGCAGCACGTACCCGCAACACGCTTAATAAATACAATTACAGCGAAGTGTTTACGGTAACGGTGCCGTAATTTGAGATTTCTGATTTGAGATTTGAGATTTGTGCCTTGCCTCACAAATTTCAAATCTCAAATTTCAACTTGCATTACGGATTTTTGAGGTCTTTGGAAGTTGCCAGCGCAATCACTCTTCCCTGGCTGCCCACGGCATTATAAAAATGATATACTACGCCATTCCATTTTATCATCCAGGGTTTGTGCGCATACTGCTGATCGTAAGGTTCGGTAGGTTCTACCAGGTTAGGTCCATCCCAATCTGTCCAGTTTTTAAGATCGTAGGAACAGGCAAACCGGTCGAATGCACCCGTTTCGCCATCCTTCCAGTTATAGCCAAAATAAAACATGACATACAGGTCATCCATTTTTACGATCTGTGCGTCGCCGCAAATGCCTCTTCCCCTGGTAAGAACGGGGCTATCGCCAAAACGTTTCCATTGCTTCATGTCGTCAGACACTGCCATGGCAATGCTTTCAAACTGGTGCCCCTTTGCATCTGTTTTCTTTCCCGCGGCGTTGTAAAACATCACGAAGGGATGACCGGTGTGCTTTTCAGGATCGGCAATGACAGAGCTTTTGTAAATGGTTTTGTCGTCGTACCAGGTTGCCGAACTATCGATAGCAGATAAAACCGGCTCTTTCAAACGTTCTACTTCCAACGGCTTGGATATGTCGCTGGTGTGGGACATACCTATTCCCAATCTTCCGGCTTCGTAGCCTTTGTCGGCTCCGCCAAGATACGACATCCAATAGCGCCCATCATATTTAGCAGGTTCGTAGCTGCCGCCCCATTTAATGTCTACCAAAGAAAGGTAGCCAGCTTTCTGGCTTGCATCCCAGGTATTTTCGGTAAACGACATAAGCCTGCCGGTTGTATCCCAATGCAGAAGATCGTCGCTTTCGGCCAGCCAGGTTTCATAACCTTTTCCGTCGAAAATAATATAGCTCATATACCATTTGCCGTTGAGGCGAAAAATGGTAGGACTGTCTGCCATTTTAGTGGAGTCGGGAGCAGTAAGTACAACGCCGTATTTAAAAGGGGTTTGTACTTCTTCATACACTTCCTGCATTTTTTGTTGTGTAACCACCAGTGGCAGTTGTTCTTTGCAGGAGAATAACGCAATCGCAAGGCAAGGGATGAACCAACGTAGTAACATAATTGATATTTAACCAGATTGTTGAGAGAATGGAGCAATATACGCAAACGTGGTTAAAAGGGGAAAAGTGAAAGAGGAAAAGTAAAAGATGTAGCGTGCACATGTGATTTGAGTTTTAATGTAGGTGCAAGGCATGCCTTGCACCTACATTAAAACTCACAAGAAACGTATAGCTGAAAGCTGAAGGCTGATTGCTAAACGCTGCTTGCTAACTGATAAGCTTTCTTTCACTTTTCACTTCTGACCTTTCGCCATCAACGCCTCCACAATCCGCATACTGGCGTCCTTTTCATCTTCGGGTATGCTTTGGGGTATGCTTCCTTCAAAAACAGCTTTGCTCCATTCCAGTATTTTTTGCTGGTCGGCATGCTCGCTAATCTGCGAGTTAAGCCATTCGATTGCTTTTTCCTTTCCTTCTGTTTTTTCGATGGCCCAGGCGCTGATCAGTGCATTGGAAGGAATAAAATTTCTAACGGTATTGTCTACCCTTGGAGTGAATTTTTGAATGCGTTCCAGCAACTGTTTTTGTTTTTGATTTCCTGCCAGGTATTCCATCCAGTCTTCCAGCCGCGCATCTATGTCTTCGTCGTAAGGCTTGCCTACACCCAACGTTTCCGGCCACAGCCGTGCCTGCGCTATCAGTTTTTTTGCCTGTGCTGTTTTTTTATTGTTCAATGCAGCCACCGCCTGCATCAGCTTGGCTTCACGGTACAACGCCCTTCCTTCGGTTGCACCTTCAAATGGAATAATGTCGAGTGCAGATAATATCTTGTCTGCCTGTTCATACTTTTTATTCAGCAGCAAGCTCTTTGCATACAGCATACCCATGATGTAATGATCGGGATGTGTTTTGTAAAAGGGCTCTGCTATTGCCAGTGCTTGTGCCGGTTGTTTGCTGCGGATATAATATTCGGCTAACAACTTGTGATAACGCCATTGTGTTTTATCCAGTTCAAACGCTTTTTGCAGATCGGCCAGTTCTGGTGTTTCGTCCTTGCAAATCTCGGCGCGCACTACGTAAAACGGTGGGAAGGTGGGTTCGTTGCTACAGGCTTTCAATAACTGTTTGCTTTCCTGCAAACGGTTCTTGTCTTTATAAATCAAAGCCAACTGGTATTTTAGCAGCCAGTCGTTTTGTTGCGTTAGTAAGTGCTCCAGCACTGCCGCTGTTTCTGCACGAAACGGAAAAGCCAGTTCGGGGTTGATCTTTGCGCAATCCACTTCGGTGTTGCTTAAAAAAGCAAGCCAGTAACTGGCTTCGGCTGAGGGCGGGCTTAGTTTAAAAACCGCCGCAGCTTCGCTGGTGCAGCCTGCATTGTAATACCAGGTTGCCAGTTCTGCATAGGTTTCGTGCGGCAGCTCATTCCTGATCAACGAAGTAAAGGCTGATTTGGAAGCTTCGCCTGGCTGCGAAACATATTTTTCGAAGCGGGCAAAATGGTTCAATGGATCGTAGGAAAGTATGGTGTCGAGTGTTTGCCTGTGTGCAGCGGAATTGTTTGAAAACCGGAAGACCACCGCCTGCAGCATCAGTGCATCCATATTGTAACGGTTATAGTCAAGCGCTTTTTGTGCGTATGGTATAGCAGCAGCGTAATTTTTTTCTTTGAGGTATAACCTGGCAAGCCCTGTATATGCGGCGCTCCTGTATTCCTGCGTAAGCGCAGCCAGGCTAAAGCCATCTTTGGCATCGGCAACATTACCCAACTGAGCGTTGATCAATCCGTAATAATAATTGGCTTCTCCTTCATGTGTGTCTATCTGCAGAGCGCGCATTACGGTTTCCAAGGCTTGCTTATACAGCAGATTGCGGTATTGCAGCGCAGCCATTTTTACCAGCGCGGGCAAAAAGTTAGCATCTTTTTCAAGCGAAGCCTGCAGTTTCTTTTCGGCTGCGGGATACATTTTCTGATCCATCAATTCTTCGCCCTGCAGGTATAAGCCATAGGCGGTATTCCAGTCAAAATCTGCTGGTGTGGCCGCCGGGCGATTCAGCACGTTAGCGTCGGGAGCGGAGCTGTATACCAGTTTATCGGTGCCCAGGGTGGCCTGCAAGTCTTTTTCGTTTATGCTTACCTGTAAGGAATCGCTGAATACCTGCAAAGGGGCAAGTTGCAGTTCTTTGTTGTAAACGGTTTTGCCTTGCGAACGAACCTGCAAGGTGTCGTTGATGGACTGGGCCGCTGAAAAATAAATCTTCAGCCAACCGTTTTCGTATTTCACATTCAGCGCCCCGGTGGCATTGGCCTCTACCATGCCTTTAATGTGCGAAACCGGATACCAGTATTCTGTCCAGCTATCGGTAGCATAGGGTGCGAAGCTGATGTGTTTAAAGGGAGTGAAGGTGCTTTTAACTGCATTCTGGTTAAACAATCTGCCCGATTGAATTTCTACATACTGCCCATCCGTATCGGTGAGTATTTTTTCCCATATCATGCCCTGGCGCGACAGACCCCATATCCATACTTTTCTGCCTGCCTTATCGTCGTATGTGCCATACCGTACCATTCCATCATCATCGTTGTGATAATAGGCGCCGAAAAAATGGGCGAGCTTGCCAAATACGTGGTATGATTTATAGCCGCCAAAATTATTCTCTTCGTAAAAATTGATCTTTTTGCCATTGTCTTTGTTCACCGGCCATTCGTGGTGCTCTCCGTCATGTCCAATATACTGTGTGCCCGGAAAAACGAACTCCAGGTTGCCTTTTGCTTTTACTCCCAGGTTCATCCAATGATAATAAGGCTGCGCGGTAGGCGTGCTGTTGTACCAGAAAGAACGGGTGGTGAAATAAGCTTTGTCTTTAGGCAGATTGATCTCTACCCGCCAGTTGCTACGCGTTAGCAGGTCCAGTACGCCTATAAAACAACTCACACTGCCATCGGGGTTTTGTTGTGTTGTATAATCCACTGGCGTTGCGCAGTTAGGTGTATGACCAATAATACCGTAGTTCGCCTCCAGTCCGCCGCTCGTCCACGGACCACGCATGGCAACATCGCGAAACTTTACGGTGTGGTTGTAATAAATAAAAGGTTTATCGTTTTTCTTTTCGATGGCAGCCCATATTTTTCCGCCTATCTCTGGCAGTATCATCACTTTTATATAATCGTTCTGCAGTTCAACTACTTTCCATTGTTTGCTTACAGACTTGTTGGCAAAGCCATCGTACCTGAAATAAGGATATACCGGAGAGAGTAGCGCAACGGGATTAGGATCGGAAAAAGGATAGGTAGGAAACTCCTGTTGATATTCTTTTACCGAAGCAGGTTGTTGTGCGAAGGCCAGCCCTGTAGTTACCAGCAAATAAGCAATGGAAATAAATCGTTTCATGCGTTTTATATTAATTCTGGTCAGTCCGTCTGTCCGGACAAATAGCGTAAATAATCATTTATCGGTTTAGGGAAGGGTTAGCTACTTCATGGTTTGATGCCTGCAAGCAGCGTTTAATAACGCTGCTGCTGGCAAGGCAAGTAATAAAAGTAGGGAAAAGAATGTGCCCGGCTGGCTGCAAACGATTGTGTGAATTTGTATACGGCATATACCGCTACAGAGACAGCAGACCGCTGAATCTCATAAATAAAAAAGCCTCCTGCTATCCTGAGATAGCAAAAGGCTTACATGGAATAAAAACCTGCCTGGTTGATCGGCGAAGCGGGTTTGTTCACTATTGCCGAATGCCCCTGGCAGGTTTACACAACACTTCGTGCATGTTATCGGTTTGCATGCTCCGTGATAGGGCTTAATGATAATGGTTCAAGACTGGCTGAGTGCCTGAACAACATTTTGCTGACAAAGGGTTGAAGCGTACCGTTGCAGCAGTAAAAAAATATTTACGCTTCAGGCGGTTGCGCAAAAATTTGTTCGTTTTTGATTTAACCAATACATTTAGTGCCCAAAAGTTTTTCGGGATGTAGCGCAGCCCGGTAGCGCGCTTCGTTCGGGACGAAGAGGCCGCTGGTTCGAATCCAGTCATCCCGACTTACCAAACGCTGTAATCCGCATTCCTATTGGGTTTGCGGTTTTTTATTTTGATTATGTAGCAGTTTTTGTTGCATTTATTTGGATTTTATTTCTTTTTAATTTGCAACTTCCACGGATTGTTTTTAAATTCATAAAACCTCACTACCCTTAAGAATTCTGCTAATTATAGTCATACCCTGTCGTTTTTAGCACATTGCTATGTACTGAATTTTCAAGTTAAAGTAATAAATCTGTCGTGGTTATTATTTTGATCACCTGATTCGTGCGATTGACTTTTACAGTTCTTAGTTTTTAATAGACTATATCATGAAGTTTAACCCTGAGCTTTCGAGTCTTGTGAAACGAATCCCTACAATCAAAGAAGATCGCAACTATTGGTTTGTCAGAACAGATGGTGGTGATTAACTAAACGCACAGATAAAATGAAGGCAGATGTAATTCAGAAAGCCCTGGAACAAATGGAAATTAAACCTCCCGAAGATCTGAACAAAATTATTGACAAGGCGCTTGAAGAGTAGTACTTTTGTATTTTGAAAAAAACATTGGATATATTATCAATTATTGGCTCATTCATGACCGTTTTCGGGATACTTTTTTTGCTGCAGGATCTTACCTTCGGGCAAATTGGAGGATGGGAAAAAATCATGATTTTTGATTTAGTGAAATTGAAATATCTTACCTTCACTTCTACAACCCTGTTTATCATTTCAAGGTTTGTTACATTTCAACTTCCAAAGAGAATTTAGTTGCAAGATTTATAAATCTCCGTTTCCTCTCAAAATACCATGCAATGAGCGTCACACTTTATCAGATAGAAATTTCCTCAAGAAATGGCTTCGAGATACCTAGTGAAATCCCGACCGCCTTTGGATGCATAATTACTAAACCTAGCGAATTTCCGAGCGCAAGTAAGAATAGAAGGGGGATGCGGTATACCGACGCTGGTTTTTCTCGCGATCTCATGCATATTAATATTATTGACGTTCCAAATCTTCCTGATCCAGTTCCTGCCATGTCTGAAGTTGCAGAAATTACTGCTCATATTTGGAATAAACTAAATCATTATTATGGAATTACCTTCAGTGATGTGAATGTTATAGTTAAACCCTCATAACATGGACTTTCCTAACATCTTCGCATACGGTGTTTCAATCACCGCTGCAGTCGGTACCTGGTGGTTCCTTGCATCTGCTACCCGGTACAAATGATTTCCCGCAGTACTACGGTTATGGTAAAGATCTTGCGAAGATCACCGAGAAGCAGGGCGTAGAATAGAAATGAATATGAGCACCTCGTGAAATGGGTGGATGAAGTTAATTAACTATATAAAACTAACAGTGTATGCTTCAATTGATTCGCGATAACATAATGCTTATTCCGGACGGCATAGGTATCTATCGTGTATTTGCTTTAAATGAAGATCTCACGCCAAAGCACATAAATAGGTTTTGTGGGATTGACACTACTGGTACTTTATACATCGGGCGGACTACGGCTCAAGGTCTTAAGAAACGCATATATCAGGCATTGGCCGTAATTAATCCCCTTGGCAAAAGCACTGGACATAGCGGCGCATTAAAGTATAAGATGAATAAGATAATTGCCGAATTTCTCAACGATCATAAATTGTATTTTGATTATGAGGTATGTGCTCATCCAGCTGGCAAAGAGAGGGAATTGCTAAATGAGTATGCGTCTAAGTTTGGAGAGCTGCCGCCGTTAAATAAATAATCTTAGATCATGAATAAGGTATATACCCAAGAGCTGTCGCAACGTTATGGCATGTTGCAAAAAATGATATTGGATTTATTTGTTTCAACTGTTTTACTGTTAAAAGCCAATTTGTACAAATCTGGTCGTTCTTGTTAATTAAATCGATTCCATAGCGCAAAAGCATTTTGTCATTCGTGAGACTAACAAGGAGAAAAATTGTTAACAGGGAGAATGAATCGTGTATATGCTGGTGTGTTAGATTTCCTTAGTTCGTCTGATTGTTAGAACCGTTAAGGAGCGGCCACTTCTCAAGGAATTCACCTTTCTTATCCTCGAATTTCCGCATTGTGGAGTCGTTGTGCGGCTGCCCATTTCTGCCAGGCTTGCTTAACCATTCCTGATGAGCGTCGATAGCTCTTTGAGACACAATCTTGCTTGGTACGATGTAAAAATCAGGTCTTTCTTGTTCACCTTTTAAGGTAACGAAAATGTAATATACATTATCACCCACTAGTTGTTCTGATTTTTGATTTAGCAACCATGAAGCTCCTGCGCGTTGCTGCGTTTTTACTTGAATTGCAATTAAGCTATTATCCGATTGTCGGGACGCGTGAATATCAATACTATCATTATTACGCAGCGTTATTGACGCCATAAATCCCCGCCGGGATAACTCAGCGGCGACATAGTATTCTCCGGCAATGCCGATGAGGCTGTTTGATAATTTTTCCATTTTAAGGGATTGGCCTTCTAATATACAAAAAGCAAAGAAGTGCCCCTTGTCTTGTTAGGTTCGCCTAATTTTTAGAACTCCAATCATCCCGCCAACTTCCCACAAAGCTTGCGATTCCAAATCCGACCCTGGTCGCCAAATATCTGTGCAAAAGCAACTTCAGATTGCTGTAGTGTCTGAGCTTGAAATTAGGTATTGGGAAAATAAAATTGAAAATAGTTCAACAGAGTGTAGGTTCCCACCTGAATGAAAGCGAATACTAAGTCTACAGTTATCTTCTACGCTCATAAATCTTTTGGTTAAACCTGCAGCCGTTTTCAATATACATTTCGAAGATGTTCTGCCTATTAGACCGTTTAATATCACTTGCTAAGTTAGTGCTCATGCGTTTAGTGTTTTGTCGCTCATTACGATGGATCAAATTTTATGGACTGTCGTAAGCGCCGTAAGCAGGAAAAAATCTCAGTTCGAAACTTTCTTTAATACAGGATTTACTATCTCAATAATTCTTCCCTTTCCTGTTACTCTTGGTCCCTCGCTGAATTCAAATTCCATCCCTTCCAGCAATGTACCTTTGAAAACTTCAATTGCAACGATTTTGATATACGCTGTTACAGTTTCACCTGGATTTACCGTTGCCTTGCTGATGAAAGTCTGCTGGCCTGAAGTTAATGGTAACCTCCTACAAACAAATCAACGTATACCCCTTTTTTTATCGCCGTCAGTGAAGTTCTTCTTAATTGCCTTTTAATATTCAAAAGCTCGATATACATTAGGGCTATTATTAATCATTAAACCTTTTTATGCCAGCCAATCCCATAAACACTGGTGATATAGATGTCACCCCTATTGTGTTAACTGCTTCTGACACCCTTTATCCGAATGATCGGCAGGGGACGTTAGCAAGAATTGATAGCCTGCCTCCGGGCAAGAGCGTAGATAATATATTTTTCTTCAGTATTAATGGAGAATACTTCAGAAGAGTAATTGATGGTCCCTTAAGAGCGTCTCATTGTAAAATATATCCAAATTCCGGGGATCAAACAGCCAATATACTTGCTGCAGTATCAGCAGGGCTGAAGGAAATAGTTTTTGATTCTCCTACCGGTGGAACCTATTTTATTGAAGGCGCATTGATTATTCCAATTGGAGTAGTATTCACGTTTTACGCCGGTTGTATATTAGGCGGGGGGGGGGTAGTATAACTTTTAATACAATATGGAAAGCTGGCGCTACAAGATGCTTTGATGATAACATAACAATAAAATGCGCCTTTGCCGGAGCAGAATTGGACCCGCACCAATGGGGAGCGATTGCAAGTAGTTCCGGTGGTGACGACACTTTAGCTGTAAAACGGGCACTTGCAGCTTTGCCTGAATCCGGCGGATCGATATTGTTAAATGGTATTTACAGATTTGATCCCACACACTTCACATACCCTTATAACCCAACCTATAATTGGGCCGGCAAAACCCAATTTAGATTAAGTGGCCTTGTTTATTTAATAAACACTTGGTATATAGATTTTTCATCAATTAGTATAATTGGCAATTCTGGTGGATATGGTGCTCTGTCTCAGTTTGGCGTGGGCAAATTATCTACAATATGGGGGCCTCCTAATGGAAGTGCATTAGTAATTAGAACATCTTCAACCTATATTTCTGATTTACAAATCTCTGCAGGAAACAATGGAGATGTGCTAGTATACGATGGTACGACATACACTAATACCCCTGTAGCCAATCACATATGTGAAAGATGTACACTGGTTGGCAACCAAGTTTATGGAGGTATTCCATTGGTTATAAAGGACGCATTTTGGTTGCGATTCAATTCAATAGTAATGTTAGCTTATCCTCCATCACCTTATTGTTCGACGATAAGTGACGTTGACCCTACACTTGCCGGACCAAATCCTGTAATCATAGACTTTGACAACTGCATAACCGCAGGAAAAAGTATCTTTCTGGGTAGTAATATATCTGGTGGTCCTGGCTTATACAATGTTAGATTCCGAAATGTTGTGCAAGAAAACGGGGTTGCACCAATGTTTGAAATTAATAGCACTTATAATAAGGTTGACAAAATTACATTTGAAAATTGTTTCAAAGCGGATGAGGTCACGACAACCCCGTTTCTACAAAACACTGGCTATCAGACGTCAAATATTACCATCATTGGCGATGACACAAGAAACATTGAGCCAATTAAGGGAGATCCAATAATCAGACCCAGTTATGTCGGATTTCCAGGCTTAAATTTGCCGCGAAGAGTATATGAAAACCCGACCCTCTTTCAATCGAAGAAAGTGGGAGTATACAATGATGAAATTGATTGGAATAACGCTTTCAATAAGCCAATTAAGCTGGCAAGATGGGGTTCATTGCCAATCTCAGCGTCCAACCACTTTAACACTACAATAAACATAAATCAGCCAGATCCTCAAGGGGGAAGTTCCGCTTACCTCGTTTCTGTCATAAATCCTGCGAGCGGTATCGGGACCGTGGCATGGGGATATTATAACGCTAATAACTTCACAACTGGCGATTGGCTATTATTTGGATTGTGGGCAAAATCGGCAGGTGATTATGGAGTAAATGGATCTGCCTTCGGAACTCTTGTTAATATTGCGTTGCCGTCCGGTGGTTCATTTGCTGATGGAGGATCCATCACAACATGCAGTAACTATAAAGACATTGACACAAGGGGTTGGCAGTTCTATTCATCTGTGGTGCAAATAGATTCTCCAGGCAGCGGAAATATTACCTTTGGCACTCCCATTAGAGTTGATTCCCCTCTTTTTCTTTTTAACCCCTTTATCGTTCGTATACCAGCCAGCGAAAACGTTGTAGTAGATGAAATAATTGCATATGCTAAACAATGTGTTGGATTGCCTTCAGCCACTCCAGCTGCGTCCATCTCTGTTACTGACAAAGTTCGATACAACATTATATCTGGGTTCCAAGAATACTATTTAGGTGGAGAATTCTTACAAGTGGGCTCTACAAAAAAAGAAGGAATATTTACAGGAACTACAGCCGTCTCGATTCCAAAAAGCATATTTGTAAAGAGAATCGTTATAAAGCCGGTGTCAAATTTAACAGGATTTTCAATTGGCACTAGTAATGGTGGCAATGAAATTTTGCCTCCTCAAAACGTCATTAGTGGAAGTTGGAAGAGTTTTGCTATCGATCAATATTTTGAGATATCAGGGACATTATGGTTTAATGGAATCACTTCAAATACCAATTTTGTTTTGTATTATGATTAATTAATATGTCTACAAAAAATGACGCATTTCAAAATTGGAATCCGCAGGAAATTGCGAGTTGAGTTAATGTGTCACCATTTGTGTCAGTTTGTAAACCGGCTACTATGCCTGCAAATATTTTTTTTGTAAACGAATAATGGTAAAAGATCTGCCCGATACCGCCAACTGCAACAGTTCTTTGTTTCGATTTATTTGCTATTGTAACAACAGGAGTTGGAAGACCCGTGGCTGCTGGGTACAGAATATTAATTTCATCAAAATAAGAACTGGTTTGATAACGCAACAACACACCTGCTTGCCCACCAAATTCATTCCGGTTGTACCGGTAAAAAGCTATACCCAGTTTGCTGGTCAATTGTATACCCGCAGTAGTATACCTGTAAGAACCATCTACCAAAGATCCATTGGCATTTGTATAAAAAATTGGCAATGAACCGTCGTGAATAGTTGCAGAAATGCCATGAGAATGAAAAAGTTTCTTTCGAAAAAATGTTCGGTATTCGGTGTTTAGTAAGAATCCATTCATATCACCAGTTCCATGCTTACTTGCACCAATGCCTATCTGAAAAGATCGAAGCTTGCTAAACTCCTTATTCTGTGCCGTTGAATGAATATAGGTTAGTAAACTTATTAGGATGAATAGGTAAGCTCTCATAAGTAAATATTTCAAAAGAAAACTACCCGTTGTGCCGGGTAGTTCATAAATTGACCAAATGGAATTTTAATTTTCCTTTTTCACACGCATATATTTATACTGATTGGTATAAACAGCATGCAGGATATTACATTAAAGAATGAAGTAAGAAAATAAGAACACCATTTCCAAATAGGTAATAGCCTAACAATAGTAAAGCCTGTCGTTGCGCAAAAAAAGCTCTTGGGGGTTTGGTAGTAGTCAGGACAGTGTTCAATGCTTAAAATAAAATCAGGTAGCTACATGACATAAGATGGTAGTAACAATTCTTAATGTAAATTTAAAAAAATGGCTATGACATTTCCAAACAGATAGTGATATTTATTTTAATTATTTCCATGATGACTGAAACGATTACTTTATTGTGGGGGGCGAAATAAAAATTTATTGTCTATAAATTTGGTAGACTAATAATAATGCCTATTTTTGTTATGCAGTCGCTGTTCAATGTTTGCCAACATCGCTACTGCTGTCTGCCCTACGGATGTTTTGCATCAAATCTAATTGCAACTACCAATGTGTACTACGTTTTTAATTTCAGGTTCTGCTTCCGTGAGGCGTTTACTTACCATCGGGCTGGTACATTCCTGTTGTTGTTGCTGTTAAATATTTCCCCCAACGCCTGGAGATCGGTATAGCTGAATTATTGCAGACTTTTCAATCAATTTTATTATTATGTTTCTTTATTGTTCGCAAGACCATGCCCTGGTCAGCATATTTTTTTGTTTCGCCAGGGAAGCATAGGCACGGTAAGTATAATATTTCACTATTAAAATAAAAATGCCAGGACTGTTGGAGCAGCCCTGGCAGATAAAACAACAAGGTCTAGCAACCTTATTATTCATAATCCAAAACAAAAATAATGAAAAAGCACGTACTCACGTGGTTGGGCGGCCTCATGTTGCCCTTATTCATTCTTGCACAAGTTCCCTCAGACCCGATCATTAATTCAACCCTTTCGGGAAGGGTTGTTGATTACAAAACAAAGACACCGTTAGGCGGCGCTGTGGTGCACATTAAAGGTACCACGCACGAGGTAATTGCCGACAACGACGGGAAATTTCACTTTGTAACAGGACAAAAGTTTCCCTACATACTCATTGTGAGTTTTGTAAGCTATCAAACAGAGGAGATTGTTGTTAATGAAAGCACCGTTGAAATAGAATTAAGGGAGTCGTCCAGCCAGCTTACGGAAGTAGTAGTTACCGCTGTGGGACTTAAAAATTCGGTGCGGTCGCTTGGTTACAGTGTTTCGCAGGTAAAGGGCGAAACGCTGACCAAAGCACGGGAACCCAATATTGTAGCGGCGCTCAGCGGTAAGGTCGCCGGCGTTCAGATCAACAACAGCGGGGGATCGCCCGGGGGATCTTCAACGGTAAAAATCAGGGGGAACAGCTCGCTGCTGGGTAACAATTTTCCTTTATTCATTCTCGATGGTATTCCGGTTGATAATTCGGTGCAGGATATATTGCCCAGCATTACCAATGCCAATTCTCTTGCCACACCATCCAACAGGGGCATCGATATTAACGGGGCAGACATTGCGAGCATAACCATCTTAAAAGGTCCGGCCGCTGCGGCATTGTATGGCATCAGGGCTTCTAATGGAGCTGTTGTTATTACCACCAAAAGAGGCAATACACTCACCAGCAAAAAACTGGTAGTGAACTACAGTGGCGCATTTACGGTAGACAAAATTAACCGGAGGTTGCAGCCCAGGCAAAACCAGTTCTCTAATGGAATTAACGGTGCCTATGTATTGCCCGGCGTTACAGGCTCCGACGAAAACTGGGGCGCCCTGCTTGACACATTGACGTATAGCGACCAGGCAAGCGCTTTCGACAAAAACGGCGTTATAGTAGGAAAAAGCAATCCGCTGTCTAACGGCATACCTGTTAATCGTTACAACAATATTGATAATTTTTTTGTGAACGGTTTTACGCAGGATCATAATATAAGTCTGTATGGAAATACAGGCAATGCAGGATATTATTTTTCTTATGGAAATCTGAAACAAACGGGCATCATTCCTACAACAGATTTCTTCAGGCATACTTTTCGTTTTAACGGCGACTATAGTGTGAGCGAAAAGCTGAAGGTTTCGGGTGGCGTAAATTATATAAGAGACGGGGCGCACAACCGTGCTTTAATGGGCGGCTTTAATACCAATGTTATCCGGTCGCTTATAAATGCTGCTACCAATTTTGATATTACCAACGGATACGACGATCCCTGGAAACATCCTGAGTCGTATAAACTTCCTGCCACGTCTGCCAAGCCCTGGGGTGCATCGCGTGCTTATGCAGGTGGCATCGGGTGGGACAATCCCTACTGGTCGCTCAATATGAATCCACAGTCCGACGAGCTGAACAGGTTTATAACTTTTGCCGAAGCCAATTATGAAGTAACAGACTGGCTGAAAGCAACTGCACGTTATGGGCTCGACAATTATACCGATGTAAGAAAGGGAGCGTTCAGCCGCGGTACCTCTGGTGTGGCAACAGGCACCATTAACGATGTTATTTATTCCCGCAGAGATAATAACCTGGATGTATTGCTGACAGCTCAGCAAAATATTACACCGGATATTGGATTGAGCGTGATTACGGGCTACAACTATTATGCATCTTATAAAAACCAGGTGAATACAAGGGGCGATGGATTAACCATTGCGGGCAACTTCAATATTTCAAATGCTTCTGCCACACAAACCGTTAATCAAACGATCAGGCGTAAGCTTGTAGCGGGATATGCAGACGTGCGGCTGGACTATAAAAAATGGCTCTACCTCGAACTTACAGGCAGAAACGAATGGACTTCCACCCTGGCAAAAGGCAAAAATGCATTCTTTTATCCTTCTGTGTCTACCAGCTTTATTTTTACCGATGCAATCAACGGCAACTGGGGGCCACTTGATTTTGGAAAGATACGCGCTACCTATGCCCGCGTAGGCAATGATGCAGACCCCTATTCATTACTCACTTATTATAATACTACCAACGCCGGTGGCTGGATACAAAGCAGCATCAGCTTTCCCTTTAATGGTCAGCAGGGGCTTAGTTACAGCTCTACAATAGGCAATGCAGATCTTAAACCCGAAAAAATAACTACCTGGGAGTTGGGTACGGAACTGCGTTTCTTCAACAATCAAACCAACCTGGAAGTTGTTTACTACAACAACAGCAGTAAAGATCAGATCATTCCCGTATCGTTGCCTTACTCCACCGGAGCCACCAGCTCCATTATTAATGCAGGCAACATTGTTAACCGCGGTATAGAAGCTACGTTGCAGCAAGCCATTATCCGCAATAAAAATATTTCGTGGAATGCTACCGCAATATTCAACAGGAATGTAAGCAAGGTAAACTCCATTGCGCCAGGTCTTAGCAACGTGAGCCTCGGAGGAATTTGGATGGAAGCGCGCGGCCAGGTAGGAGAGCCTTATGGTGTATTTTATGGAATTGATGTAGCCAGGAACGAAAACAACCAGGTAATCATCGACGATAATGTGGGAAGCGCAAACTATGGATATCCTGTGGTGAACACTGCATTTACCAAGATCGGAGATCCTAATCCAAAATTCAATATCGGGTTAAGAAATGAATTTAAATCGGGTGCTTTTACTTTTTCTTTCTTGCTGGACGGAAGGTTTGGGTTCGACATTTTCAACGCCCCGCGTTTGCAGATGGTATACAACGGTGTAGACGAATCAACCCTGCAAAGAGGTACCACCACTGTGTTTGAAGGAGTAACACAGTCGAAAGGGGAGACCAATACCATAGAGGCCGTACTGAGCCAGGCCTGGTATAGAAAAACGTTTAGTATACAGGGATTGTACATTGAAAAAGACCTGTATTGGATAAAGCTGCGAGATGTGAATCTTACCTATGATCTTCCAGGCACATTGCTCAGCGCAGCCAGGATAAGTGCTGCCAGCATTACACTCACGGCAAGGAACTTTTTGCTATCTACCAATTATACCGGAAGCGACCCCGACCTTGGCACCCGCAATGGTCTTACCAATTATTCCGGCATCGATTTCTGGACAACGCCCAATACGCACAGTTTCGGCGTGGCATTGAACGTTACCTTTTAATCTTTTAATTACCTCATCATGAAATTTTCAACTATATACAGGTTCAGGCAAACTTATATAAAACCGGAACGCAGGCTTCATTTCCTGGTTGGCTTTGCGTTAACAACCAGTATGCTTTTTTCATGCAACCTCGAAAAAGAAAACATCAATCCCAATGCCTCATCCGAAACTTCGCTCAGCGCCGTGTTAACCGGTGCCGAAGTATCGTTAGGATTCAATGCCGGGGTAAACGGCGGGCTCATCACCAATATTTACATTCAACAGATATCGGGTGCCAACGGCGACGCAGCATCTTTCGATAACTATTCTACCAACCCGTCTTATTTCAACAGTACCTGGGCAGGGTTTTATACAGGCGTGCTGGATGAGTTGAATATTATACAAAAAACGGCTGCCGAACGGCAACTGCCTTACTACAGCGGCATTGCACTTATATTAAAGGCTTATACATACAGCACATTGACTGATATTTTTGGCGACATCCCTTACTCGGAGGCGCTGTCGGGCAACGTAATTGTAAACCCGGCCTACGACCGGCAGGAGGCGATTTATAATGACCTGCAGCTTCAACTGGATGCGGCGATCACTGAATTGTCGAAGTCGCCCGGAGATAACCTGGGCGCTACTCCCGCAGCCGATGATGTGATTTTTGGCGGCAATACCGGCAAATGGCTGGCTGCGGCTTATACCTTAAAGGCACGCCTGGCTTTGCATTTAAGCAAGCTAGACCCGGTGGCTGCTGCGCAGGCTGCGCTGGCAAACTTGTACAACGGGTCAGTATACCGCGGCATACAGGACCCTGCGCAGGATGCGCAGATCGTATTTGGCGCGTCGGCAACCAACGCCAATCCATTTTACCAGCAAAATACTACACGTCCCGGATGGATAGGGCTGGGTGCCTCTTTTGTGAATTTACTGAACGGTAATAAGGTTACCGATCCCAATACCCAACCCGAGGGCGTTTATGTAGATCCCAGGAGAGCTTATTTTGCAACGCCTTACCCAACCGGCAGCACAACCTATAAGGGCAGCGCACCGGGTGTGTCGGGCGCCTTTTCACTCATTGGCAGCTACTATGGCACCGCCACGTCTCCGGTGGTGTTATTGAGCTTTTCCGAAGCGAAATTCATTGAGGCCGAAGCGCGGGTGCTCCTTAATCCTGCCGATCCCCTGGCTCAAACGGCCTTACAGGCAGCGGTGAAAGCCTCCTTTGCAAAAGTGATCAGTAATCCTGCCGACCCCTACGCTACTCTCCAGAAGCAGGCTGATTATATCAATGCAAAAGCTACGCTAACCGGCGACGCGGCTAAAGACATTGAAACGATCATCACGCAAAAATACATTGCCTTGTTCCTGCAGCCAGAGGTTTGGTCCGATTACAGGCGTACCGGTTATCCTGGCATTCCATTGGCGCAGAATGCAACCAGCAGCGCCAACCCAGATGGGTTGATACCCCGCCGGATACCCTACCCGCAAAACGAAGCATCGCTCAACGTGAACACACCGAAAGGATCAACCTACCAGTCTCCCAAATTGTGGTGGGACGAATAGCACATCAACCATTTCATAATTTTCAAACACATGCATCAGTGTATGTTCACACGTTTGGCTTTAATGCTGCTATTGGCAACAACAACAGCATATGCTACGGCTCAACCGGGCAAACGCCCGCCTAATTTCATCATAATACTGGCAGACGATCTTGGTTATGGCGATCTTGGAAGTTACGGACATCCCACTATCCGTACGCCTCATCTTGATGCGCTGGCGCAGGAAGGTATGCGGTTTACACAGTTTTATGTATCAGCCAATGTTTGTTCACCCAGCAGGGCAGCATTGATAACGGGCAGGCTCCCCGTGCGCAGTGGTATCACAGGAGGACTGGGTGTTTTTTTCCCGCATTCGGCCAGTGGGCTGCCTGCCGCTGAGGTTACCATTGCTGCGGCGCTTAAAACAAAGGGATACCAGACCGGCATTGTAGGCAAATGGCATTTGGGGCATCTGCCATCCTTTCTCCCCACCAGTCGCGGCTTTGATTATTATTTCGGCATTCCATATTCAAACGATATGATACCGGATAATAAATATCACATTCCTTATCCGCCCCTGCCATTGTTCAAAGATGGTAAAGTGATAGAGCAGAATCCGGATCAGGTCCTGCTTACAAAACGGTATGCAGAAGCGTCCACGGCGTTCATCAGGAAAAACAAAGACAAGCCGTTCTTTTTATACTATCCCAATCATGCGCCGCATGTGCCTTTGTATGCTTCTGCAGCCTTCAGGGGTAAAAGCAAACGCGGCATATATGGCGATGTGGTAACGGAATTGGATTGGAGTGTAGGCGAAATCATCAGAACACTAAAAGAACTCAAAATTGACGACAACACTTTTGTGATCTTTTTGAGTGATAATGGCCCATGGTTAACAGAAAAAGAAGAAGGTGGTTCCGCCGGGTTGCTTACAGATGGGAAGGCTTCTGCTTACGAAGGCGGCATGCGGGTGCCTGCTATAGCCTGGTGGCCGGGCACTATTAAAGCCGGCTCTGTTAATACCTCCATCGCCAGCAGTCTCGATCTTTATCCAACGCTCCTGCACTGGGCCGGCGTATCGCTCAAAGAGCAGCCGGAGCTGGATGGGTTAAATATAGCCGACTTGTTTACCGGTAAAAAAGAGGCAATACGAGACATCATATATTATTACGATGCGGACAGGTTATATGCCATCCGCAAAGGTGCGTGGAAGGCGCATTTTACTACACATTCCGGTTATTCGCCCAAAGCGCCCGAGCCGCACGATCCACCTTTATTGTACAATCTTGAAGTGGACCCGTCCGAAAAGTATGACCAGGGCACAGCGCATCCTGAACTGGTAGCAGCTTTTAAAGAACTGTATACAAAACAGGTAACCAGTGTAAAGCCTGCGCCTTCGGAACTGTCCAAATTTCAGGAAGGCCCCGTGAACGACGCCTTTCAGCAACTGATAAAACAAAGAGCGGCACAAAACAAACTAAAGCAGGAGTAATGCCCCGCTGTTTCTTTTAACAATCATTCATTATTCAAAAAAAATGAAATCAATTTTTAATAAAAAAAACGCACTCCAAATGGCAGGAGGGTTGCTGTTGGCGCTTGTGCCTGCCGGTTACCTCGCTGCACAGCACAGTCCCCGGCAACCCTTTAACGGCAGGGTTGACACAACGCTTGCCGGAGCCGTGCCGGGAAACACAGTGTTTAACCCGGTTGCGGCAAAAGCGGCTCCCAATATTGTATACGTTCTGCTGGATGATGTTGGGTTTGGCGCCAGCAGCACTTTTGGCGGGTTGATTGAAACGCCCGTTTTCGACAGCCTTGCAAATAACGGTATACGATACACGAATTTTCATACCACTGCCATTTGCTCTCCTTCGCGTGCGGCATTGCTCACCGGGCGCAATCATCATTCGGTTAATATATCAACGGTAATAGACGCTGCGGTAGATTATCCGGGGCACAACGGGTATATGCCGTTTGAAAAAGCTACCATTGCCGAAATAGCGCTTGAGAACGGATACAACACGTTTGCGGTAGGCAAATGGCATCTTACACCATCGCCCGATATTACACCGGCAGGGCCTTTTAACCGTTGGCCAACAGGACGAGGGTTTGAACATTTTTACGGGTTTTTAGGTGGAGAAACAGATCAGTACACTCCCATGTTATGGGAAAACAACAACAAAATTGAACCCAACCTGGGAGGAAAGCAGTTAACGACCGTATTGGTAGATAAGGCCATAGACTATATTGCCGCACAGAAATCAGCCGCACCATCCAAGCCATTTTTTTTATACCTGGCGCCGGGTGCTACGCATGGCCCGCACCAGGTTGACAAACAATGGATCGAGCAATACAAAGGGCGCTTTGATGCGGGGTGGGACGCTTACAGAGCAGCGGTGCTCGCCCGTCAGAAAAAGCTCGGCATTGTGCCATCCAACGTAACGCTCCCACCTAATAACTCTGGCATACAACCGTGGGATGCGCTATCGGCAACAGAACGCAAAGTATTCAGTCGCTTTTTTGAAGCGTATGCAGGATTTTTATCGCACACAGATTTTGAAATTGGCAGGTTGCTGAATTATCTGCAAACCATCGGTCAGCTTAATAATACGATCGTGGTACTGATCATTGGCGACAATGGTGCCAGCAAAGAAGGCGGGTTAACAGGGCATGCCTATGGCATTAATGAATATATTGACAAAAGCGTTTTTACAGAAAAATATGAAGACCGGATCAATGAAATAGCGAAGTTGTATGATGATATAGGAAGTGCCAAAACAGGCCCTAACTATCCTGAAGGCTGGGCGCAGGCTGCCAATACACCGTTCCGTTACCTGAAACAGGATGCCAACAGCGAGGGCGGCACCCGCAATCCGCTGGTTATTTTTTACCCCGATGGAATAAAACAACGCGGCATACGGGCACAATACTCTCACATCAACAGCGTAACGCCAACCGTATTGGAGCTGGCCAAACTGCGGGTGCCGGAAGTGATAAAGGGTTATAAGCAGGACGCTTTTGAGGGCATTAGCCTGGCGTACACGATTGCAGATGAAAAAGCGCCGGGCAAACACCAGGTGCAGTATTATGAAATAGCCGGTGGACGCGCTATTTATAAAGATGGCTGGAAGGCGGCAGTCTATCATCGCAACGGCACGCCATTCAGCGGCGACAAATGGGAGTTGTATAACCTGAATACCGATTTTAACGAGCAAAAAGATCTGGCTGCCGCCGAGCCGGGGAAACTGAATGAGCTTGTAAAATTGTTTGATGCGCAAGCTGTACAATATAACGTATATCCATTGTTGGGCGATACCTCTCTCCGTGCATATTTCCAGTTAACGAAAGGGCCTTTTGATACGCGCAGGCAGGCAATACTGTATCCCGGGGTAACACAGCTTCCATCGCGCTCGGCTCCTTTGCTGATACAGCATTCGTTTAGCATAAAGGCAGATGTAGAAATAACGGCCGACGACAACGAAGGCGTGCTGCTGGCAACGGGTGGACGATTTACCGGCTTCAGCTTTTTTATTCAAAAGGGCACACTGCATGCAGTGCATAACAACAATGGCAAACTGCTATTGCTAACTGCTTCGCAAAAGCTGCCCGTAGGAAAGGCCGTTCTTCGATACGACCTTATATACAGTCCTGCAAAAAATCTTTCGGATGCAGCAGGTAAAGAAGTGCTGTACATTAATGATGTAAAGGTTGCCGAAAGAAACATTACCAAGGCAGATGCTACCATTATGCCTTATGATGAAGGGTTAGACGTTGGGCGCGACAATGGATCGCCGGTAAGCCCTTTGTATGCATCGCCCTTTATTTTTTCTGGTAAACTTCATAAAGTAACCATCGATTACTAAACCCCATATGCTCATCCATAAAAAAAACAAAATGACCGTAAATGATTTGTTCTTGTTGGCAAAGAAAATACTGGTAGGCATTATCATATTCCTCGTGCCATTGCTGGTGATAGCAGGATTTTTATGGTTGTCAACAAAATTCTAGTTCACATATTCTTTAATCAAACAACAACGATTATGAAAATTGAAAAGCAACTGGCAAGAAAAATAACACGCGATGCATTGCTCAGTGTTGTGTTGTATGCGCTGCCGGTATTACTGATGTTTTTTAGCTTTTATCTTACCGGCAACAAACCCTGGCTTCAAACCAGTGGTGCAGCCATCCCTTTTGCTGTGCCCCATTTTTTAGAAGCCTTATTCAAAAACCTGGGTACCTGGGGTTTGCCACTGATCATGTTGATTGTGGGTATTGTAGAATTTGCATATGGACTGTATGACCATCGCTGGAACCGCAATGAAAAAATATTGGACATTGTTTGTTTTGTGGCGCCGCGACTGATAGTCAGGCCTTTTATTGCTTATTTCGGATTAAAGCTGCTGCCCTTTTTATTGCCCCAAGGCAAAGATGCATTTTTGTGGGTTCCGTTTTGGTGGGCATTTTTAATTATAGCCGTTGCCGACGATCTTACACAATACTGGTATCACAGGCTGCACCACCAGGTACCTTTCCTGTGGCGTTTTCACTGGACGCATCATTCGGCTCCGTATATGGGCATGGCGATGGCCAGCAGGCAAAATGTTATTTACACCATTTTCTTTTCACAGATCTATCTTACCACTGCGCTTACCTATCTTGGTTTGGGATACGCCGCGCTTTTTGTAACCGGCATCAAATCCATTATCACTTCTGCTGCTCATTCCAGCATCCGTTGGGACAAACCATTCTATACCATCAAATGGTTGCATCCTGTTGGCTGGGTAATGGAACGGTTGATCTCAACACCTGCTACGCACCACGCTCATCACGCAGACTCGAACGACGATGGGGTAGGACACTACAAGGGCAACTTTGGAAATATGTTTTTTATATGGGACATCATTTTCAAAACGGGCATCATTACCCGCCAGTATCCTAAAGCATATGGCATTAAGCATTACCAACAGGAAGAATGGTATGCGCAATTCCTCTGGCCTATTTTCAAATCCAGGAAGCAGGGAAGTGAGTTATCTGCGAACGGCCCCGTTGTGGCAGATGCACAGCAGCCACATAAAGAGCAGCCCGACGACAATGTATTTGTGCCAACCCCATCTCTCACCGCATTAAAACTAAACAGTTAATATGTACTCCCGGTCATTCACTAAAAGCATTGTTGCCGCATTAACGATCATATGCTCATGGGAAGGCTTTACTGCCTGCGCCCAATCGGCAAACAAAGCTGCTCAACCCAATGTCATTATTATTTATGCAGACGACCTGGGGTGGAACCAGTTGTCGAGCTACGGCAATACAAAAGTTCAAACACCTAATATTGATGCGATAGGTAAAAATGGCGTGCGTTTTACGCAGGCTTATGCCACTGCGCCCATTTGCTCCCCTTCGCGCATGGGATTGCTCACCGGGCGATACCAGCAACGTTTTGGTGGTGAATACCTGGTGCCGGAACTAAGACCAACGCCGCTTACCGATCCTGAGCTGATTGCAAAGATCAGGTATGATGCAGCGGCAAGAAAAGCCACGGCTGAAAAGATCAGCGACACCGCCGCATACAGGGCAATTCCTAAAGGCATACCGCTTAGTGAAACATTGATCGCTCAGTTTTTTAAAAAGCAGGGATATGCCACTGCTGCTATTGGCAAGTGGCATGCCGGGGAATCGGAAGGGTTGAAGCCCTGGCAGCGCGGGTTTGATTATTATTATGGTACACTTACCTGGGGATCGCTGTATGCCAGTACTGCAAAGCCAGATATACTGACCCGCTCGTATTATTTTCATACCAATCTTTCCAAAGCCACTACACGCGAAGGGTCTATAGAAATTGTGCGTGGTTTTGGCAATGGTGCATCCGAAGTGGTAGATGAAAAAGAGTACCTTACCGACCGGATTGGTGAAGAAGCCATCGGTTTTATTGAAAAGAACAAAGCAAAGCCTTTTTTCCTGTACATTCCTTTTAACGCGGTGCACGATCCCTTCCAGGCAAAACGTTCCGACTTTGATCGTATACAAGGCGTAACAGATACAACGGAGCGCATTTATCTTGCCATGCTGTTGTCGCTGGATGAAGCAGTTGGAAAAATAACTGCCAAACTGAAGGCCGAAGGGTTGGACAAGAATACATTGATCTTTTTTGGCAGCGATAATGGTGGTGCTTCTTATACGGGGCAGATGAACAACGCCCCACTCAGGGCCGGTAAGCTCAGCGATTTTGAAGGCGGTATAAGGGTGCCGTTGCTGGCAAGCTTTCCAGGGCGCATTCCCGCAGGAAAAGTGTATGAAAGCCCCGTAAGCAACCTCGATATTTTTGCCACTGCTGTTGCTGCAGCCGGCATCACCTTGCCATCTGACAGGGTTTACGATGGAAAAAACCTGATTGCCTATATCAATGGCAGTGTAAAGGAGCGACCCCACGAAACTTTGTTCTGGCGCAATGGTTACTCTAAAGCTGTGCGGAAAGGGGATTGGAAACTGTATGTAAATGAACGCAGCGGAAAGGCATTGCTGTTTTATTTGAGTAACGATGTGGGAGAGACAAAAGACCTGTCGGCCGCGCAGCCTGAGAAAGTAAAAGAGTTGCAAAAAGCATTAAAAGAATGGGAGAGCCAGTTGGTCAAGCCCGTATGGCCCTCTGGTCGCAATGAGCTTATTCCCGAAGTGGCAGACCTGGGCTTTTACTTTCCTATATAATTAAAAAATGAAGTGGAACCGGGGCGCCGCAGTATGTGGTGTCCCGGTTCATTGCGTTGCGCTCGACAGACGGTTTCCATTCGTATCATTTCTTTCGTTTATTTCGGCACAATGGTATAGACCAGATGTCTCTGTACCAACAAGCATTATCAAAGTCATAAACCGCGCTCACGTCGCTGCGATCCCGCTGGAAGCATCCTGAATCGAAGCATGTTATGGCGGGAGAAGTAGCCTTCGTGTGTGGAGACGTTATACTGAGAAGCATCTTGCAGGTGATAATTGGCAGGGATGTCCCGGCTCACTGCACTTCGCCCGGCAGACGGTTTTATTGCTACTTCTCCAAATCCGCAATTACAATCTTTTTCATCTGCAGCATTTTTTGCATAGCATATTGAGCGGTTTCTTTGTTGCTGTTTCCCAGCAATGCCAGTAACCGCCGCGGAACGATCTGCCAGCTTACTCCAAATTTATCTTTTAACCAGCCGCACATGCTTTCTGCTCCACCATCTTTTGTAAAGCCATTCCAGTAGTGATCTGTTTCCTCCTGGTTGTTGGTGAGTACTACCAGCGAAATACCTTCGTCGAAATTGAACGGGTGCTGCAATGAGCTGTCCATGCAGGCAAGCGTATAACCGCTAATGGAAAATTGCGCGTGCTGTACATTTCCCGCTATGTCTTCCGTTCCCCCTTCGGGATATTCGAGTATGCCTTCGGTTGTGGAGTTGGGAAACATGGCGGTATAAAACCCGATGGCTTCTCTGGCTTTGCCATTTTGCTTGTTTACGAACATCAATGTGGGGGTAAAATATTGATCTGTGTTTCCCTTTTCGCCGGTATACAACTGCCACGTAATACCGAATGGATCGCGCACCCACCCATATTTTTTGCTGAAAGGGTAGCTGTCCAAGGGCATCAGCGCAATTCCTCCCTCAGCCAGTTTATTGTATAGTCTTTCTGTTTCCTGTTCGTCTTCGTTTGCTATCAGAAATGAGATCGAAGGGTTTGGATTGAACTGCGGACCTCCGTTCAGCAGCATCATATTTTGTCCGTTGATGCTGAGCATTTGCACCATACCATTGTTTGCTACGGTGGTGTTGGGAAATATGCTGCTATAAAACGTAGCGGCTTCCATGCCATTGTTGTTGAACCAGACACAGGGGTAGATAGAATTATTCATATCAGGATTTAATTGTTACAAAAAAAATAAACAAGAACCAAAAGGCAAGAACCAAGAAACAAAGAATAAAAACCAAGTTTTCAATATTATTTGAAATTTGAAATTTGAGATTTCTTCCTGATTTCACCTCTCACCTTTCCCCTCTCACCTTTCACCTTTTTTAATACGCTCCCCTTGTATTGGTTTTAATGGTGAATATTTTGTCGGTAGCGGTTATAAACAGCAGTTCTTTTTTCTTTCCTGCAAAACAAATATTGCCGCACCATTTAGCCGGTACTGCTATATGATCTATTTTTTCTCCCTCTTTATTATAAACCGTTATTCCGTTGCCGGCCAGGTAAACATTGCCCTGTACATCAATCGTCATTCCATCGCACCCCTGCGGCGCGAAGACGGTTTTTTCGCCAGGTATGCCGTCGTTTCCAATGCTGTAACGATAGATCTTGCCATCGCCAATGTCTGCTACGTACAGTGTTTGGCCATCTGCAGCGCCGATGATGCCATTGGGTTGTTTAAAATCTCCATCTACCCGTGTAAGATTTCCATTGGGGGTAAGCATATACAAAGCCTTTACCTTCATATCGGGTTGTTGCCTCGTCCAATAATCCCTTTGGTAATAAGGATCGGTAAAATAAATAATGCCGGCAGGCGATACCCATACGTCGTTTGGTCCGTTCAGTGTGCTGTCTTTATAATTCACTACCAGCTTTTGTACATTTTTATTTTTGTCTATTTTCCACAGTTCGTTGTGCTCATCGGCACATGCAATTAAATTGCCTTCATTGTCAAAAAACATTCCGTTTGCCCGGCCTGCCGGCTCCATGTAAATGCTGAGTTTTCCATTGGAATATTTCCAAATGCGGTTATTAGGCTGGTCGGTAAAATATACATCTCCTTTTTTATCAGAAACGGGGCCTTCGGTAAAAGAAAATCCTGCGCCTGCTTGTTGCAGAGTAGCGCCCTTGGCAATAATGGATTGCGTCCATCCGTTGTTGCAGCAGCAAACGAAAATGAGGAAAAAGGCTAAGCAATGTACTTTCATTGGAAATGTTGTATGGCTTGAAGATACAAATCATTCCAACGCTGGTGAAATACCAACTTAAGAAAGGAAGGGAAGGAGCAGGAGGAGGATGGGAAAGATATAAGGCAGCAGGCAGGAAAATCTTATTACTTACCACTCATCACTTACTACTTCTCCAGCCTGCTGCCACAGCCCGACTTACGGTTCTTCTACCGGTGCGGCTTCCATGTCTTTAACCGGTACCGGCCACATTCCAGGTTGAGGGAAGCTAATGCCTTTGTTAAGTCCCCTTGTCATATTATCCTGTCCAAAATAATACAGCGGCCAACCTTTGTAGGTTAATTGCTTCTTTCCGAAAACATCTATTGATCCAAACAAAGTCGAATCTAATGTTGATGGCACCACTCTCTTATCCATTTCATAAATAGGCCATACCGCGTTGTTTGAAAAGTCTGCCTTCGTAAAATTATTATTGTCGGCACTGTCCTTCACAAAGGTGTATAAGGTACGTCCCATGCCGTCGCTGAAATACAATGTTTTGCCATCACCCTCGGTGTAATCGCTTTTGTAGTTTTTACCGTCGTGCCCCACCAGTTGTGCATTTACCAGCATAATGGTGTAGGTTGGTTTTGCAACAAACCAAATACCACCCACTCCTTCACCTTTTGTTTCGCCTGGATTTTCACGTACGTTCGTTCCACCACTTGCGGGGGCATAGTAGTACAAAGGCCAGGTTTTATAGGTGGTTTGTTTTTTACCGCCGGGTATGTCAATGGTACCAAAATCGGCAATGTCAAGACCGGTACCAAGTGCAGCCTGGTCGATATTACCCGCATAATAAGGTGGCCACACCGCCAGGCATCCGCCCGAGCAATTCGTTTGCCCGTTATAGTCGTTCGAAAAATAGTAAAGTGCATTGCCGAGTGTATCCACAAGATAGGAGCCTACTTCAGCCTTGGTAGCCAGTTGTACCGTAGGTTT
>JBQCGX010000118.1:0-37443 GCA_051955255.1 Agriterribacter sp.
ACTTTTTGCTTAAAGCTAATACTATACCGGATAACTTCCTTGGGAACTGTTGTCATGTTTTGCTGATTTTTGGTGAATTATTCTGTCCACCTATTTCAGGACAAGACACTATCTGCCCAAAGCTGATAGCTCATAGCTGACGGCTGATAGCTGACCCCGCCATATCCACAGTAGAAAATTATCCTCACCAGGCTTTTGCGCTCTTATATTCCCCTTGTATAGGGTGGTGGTATGGTTTGTGTGGTAGCAAATGTGGCATCAACATTTGCTCATTCTTAAATTTTTAGCAATGAAATTCATACAATTCAACGATAATAAATCGGGTGAAGAAATCAATATAGCGTATTCAGATTATGGAAAAGGTCAACCAGTTGTTTTAATTCATGGATGGCCCTTAAGCCGCGAAATGTGGGAATACCAGCTTGCAGACCTGGTGAATGGAGGATATCGTGTAATAAAATACGACAGGAGAGGCTTTGGTAAAAGCAGCAAGCCCTGGATGGGATATGATTATGATGCATTGGCAGACGATCTGAATCAACTGATGGAGCAGTTGGATTTGCACGACGCTACCCTCGTAGGCTTTTCCATGGGTGGAGGAGAAGTGGTGAGATATATTAGTAAATACGGACAACGCAGGGTGAGAAGAATAGCGCTTATCAGTTCCGTTATTCCTTATCTTCTTAAAACAGACGCTAATCCCGACGGTGTAGACGAAAAAGTATTTGAGGAGATGATAGAAGGTGTAAAGGCAGATCGCATCGGGTTCATAGATGACTTCGGGAAAAAATTCTTTGGCATCGGATTTTTGAACAAACCCGTAAGCACCCCGTTGCTGCAGTATTATACGCAACTGGCCTCGCATGCAACCCAGCAGTCTACAGTAGAATGTATCAAGAGTTTTTCGCGCACCGATTTCCGGATCGATCTTACTAAAATTACCGTTCCTGTGTTGCTTATACATGGCGATAGCGACAAGATCGTTCCACATGAAGTAAGCAGCAAACGCACAGCCGAAATGCTGCCTCATGCCGAGCTGATAGTGTATGCCGGTGCGCCACACGGATTATTCTATACGCACCGCGATTTATTGAACGTGGACCTGTTGAACTTTTTGGCCGGCAAAAAGCATGTGGAACCTGCGCCGGAAGATGATGTGATACTGGCAACTCCATTTTAAAGTGATTATGCTTATTATACTTTAACAACAAACGAAATCAATCATGAAAAATTTAAAAGATAAGAAGGTTGCCATTCTTACAGAGAATGGTTTTGAAGAATCTGAACTTACCAGTCCTAAAAAAGCATTGGAAAATGCAGGCGCAACTGTTCATATTGTATCGCCACAAAAAGACAAAGTAAAAGGCTGGAAAGATGGCAACTGGAGCATTGAGCTGAAAGTGGATTCGCAATTGGAAACGACCGATCCTGATGATTACGATGCACTGGTCATTCCAGGTGGCGTTATCAATCCCGATCTGATGCGTCGTAACGAAGACTGTGTGATTTTTGCAAAATCTTTTTTAGAAGCCGGTAAGCCCGTTGCTGCCATTTGTCACGGTCCACAATTGTTGATAGAAACCGGCATGCTGCAGGGAAAGAGTATGACATCTTTCGTATCCATCAGTACCGACTTAAAAAATGCCGGTGTGCAGTGGGAAGATAAAGAGGTTGTGGTTGACAATGGTTTAGTAACCAGTCGCAGTCCCAAAGATCTTGAAGCTTTTAATAAAAAGGTGATAGAAGAAATAGCCGAAGGTGTGCATTCGCCCATGCATTAACGCTTTCTGGTTGTTTTAGTAAAGAAGGTGCCCGGATTTTAACGTGGCGCCTTCTTTTCGTGTATACTGCACAGTTACAACCTATAGTAAAAAAGTAAGTCTTATCTTCAAAGCAATAATCAAAGCTTGTGCATATGTCCCGCAAATTATTGCTGTTGTCATGTTTGTTGTGTCCCGTTTTGTTTTTGCATGCTCAAAAAGCAACTGAAAAAAAATCAGTGTCCTATTATCAAAACCGGGTGCCGTTGCGCCCGAATCCTTATATCAGTCTTCCGCTGGGTGCTATACAGCCCAAGGGCTGGCTGCATACGCAACTGGTAAAAATGAAAACGGGCATGACAGGTCAGTTGGATAAGCTCTATCCGCGTGTGCTGGGTAGCAGAAATGGCTGGCTGGGTGGAGATGGCGATGTATGGGAGAGAGGGCCCTACTGGATTGATGGGCTGGTGCCGTTGGCTTATATATTGAATGATGATGAGCTGAAAAAGAAAGTGCAGCCGTGGATAGAATGGTCGCTGAACAACCAGCAGCCCGATGGATATTTTGGTCCTGTGCCGCCCGCCGTTGAGCCTACAGATGAGCCTGGCTTGCAGAGAGGATTGGCGCGCGACTGGTGGCCAAAAATGGTAATGCTGAAAGCATTGCAGCAATATTACAACGCTACGGGCGATCAACGGGTAATAGAACTGATGCTGAAGTATTTCAGATACCAGCTTAAAAAATTGCCGGAAACTCCTTTGGGGCATTACTCGTGGTGGGGGGCGCAGCGGGGCGCCGATAATTTGCTGGTGGTATATTGGCTGTATAATATTACCGGCGAAAAATTTTTGCTTGATCTTGCAAAGCTGTTGCACAAACAAACTTTCGATTGGACAAACAGTTTTTTGTATTCCGGCGATCTGTATACTACTTACAAATATCATGGTGTTAATCTTGCACAGGGTATAAAATCTCCGGTTATATTTTATCAGCAGGAAAGCAACGATAAATATATACAGGCGGTTGAAAAAGCGTTTCATGATATACGTTACTACCAGGGACAGGTGCAGGGCATGTATGGCGGCGATGAATTTAACCACGGCAATGACCCGGTGCAGGGGTCAGAATTTTGTTCAGCTACGGAACTGATGTATTCAATAGAAAACATGATGACTATTACAGGAAGCGTGAGCATGATGGACCATCTTGAAAAAATAGCTTACAATGCCTTGCCTACACAGGCTACCGACGATTTTACGGCGCGCCAGTACTATCAGCAGGCAAACCAGGTAATGGTATCGCGAAGGGAACGCAACTTTATGGAGTCGCACGATGGTACGGATAATTGTTATGGCGTGCTAACGGGTTTCCCTTGTTGTACCACCAATATGCACCAAGGATGGCCAAAATTTGTGCAAAGCTTATGGATGGCAACAAACGATAACGGAGTGGCGGCATTGGTATACGCTGCATCGGAGCTGAATACTAAACTTCCGAATGGTTCGGTTGTACAATTTGCGGAAGAAACGGACTATCCCTTCAGCGATGTAATAAAGTTTACTTATAAAAGTAATGCAGAAGCAATTTTTCCATTGCATCTGCGTATACCGGCATGGTGCAACAATGCAGAAATAAAAGTGAATGGTGAAGTATTGCTTCGGCCGGCAGGCAATCAAATTGTAAAACTTCCTCGCAAGTGGAAGATGGGAGATGTGGTGGAATTAAAACTACCGATGCAGGTGCAGCTTTCGAGGTGGTTCAATAACTCGGTAGGAGTTGAAAGAGGTCCGCTGGTATATGCATTGAAAGTAGAAGAAAGCTGGAAGCAGGTAAAAAACGAAAAAGATGCTGACTTGTATGGCGATTATATGGAAGTATATCCTGCATCGGACTGGAACTATTGTTTATGGGGCGAAGGTCTGAAAGACGTTGAAAAGAACTTCCAGGTAATGCAGGTAAAGAAACCAGGAAACGAACCCTGGAACCTCGCCAATGCGCCGATAGTAATCAAAGCAAAAGGTAAGAAAGTACCGGGATGGACAATGTATAACGGAGATGCTGGTCCGTTGCCATACAGCAACCTCAAGTACACAGCCAGCGAAAAAGTGGAAGATATTACGTTGGTACCTTACGGTTGCACAACTTTGCGCATCAGTGAGTTTCCGGTTGGAAATTAGTTCGGTGTGGATTTTCACGCAGCGGATGCAAAGGAGCGAAGCACGCAACGATGGAAATCTTGCAAAACAAGATCAGCCAAAATGAAAAGAAGCACAGCCATTACATAAAGAAGATGAAAAAAAGAGGGCTTGTTCAAAAATCAATTCCCAGCCACTTTTTCTTTTTCATTGTCCGGTACTTGTCGTAATTAAAGCTGTATAATTTTCCCGGACGGTGAGGCACATTGTTTTCCATCTTGCCTGTATCAACGAGTAAATCCATGTTGAAAAACTTTTTCCGGAAGTTGCGCCTGTCCATTTTTTCACCCAGTATGTTTTCATATAAAAGCTGCAGGTCGCGAAGGGAAAATTCTTTTTCGAGCAGGTTAAGTCCTAACGGATGTTCCTGCATGCGTCGTTGCAGCCATAGGTGGCAGGCGTTCAAAATATCTTTGTGGTCAAAGGCCAACTCCTTTATTGTATCTACGCTATGCCAGTGCAGCTCATTATTACTAATTTCTAGTTGATGATGTTTGATGTTGATGAGAGAGCAATATGCAACTGCAATAATCCGCGTTTCAGGGTGACGTCTTACTTTCCCGAATGTGCGCACCTGCTCCATATACACATTGGTTAAACCTGTTTTGCTTTCAATAATGCGGGCAACAGCAGCATCCAGGTCTTCGTCGCCTTTTAATATCTCGCCTGGCAACGTCCAGCGGTTTTTGTATAATTCAAAATTGTGTTTGCTGAGAAGTACTTTCAGCTTATTGTGTTCAAATCCAAACAACACGCAGCCTACAGAAACCGCGATGTTTTCGTAATCAGGCTTATGCGCCCGCTCTTTATCAACCTCTCTCTGGCGAGAAAGCGATTCAGACTTTTTGAATGCCATATTGCAGCAGGTTAAGGTGTTTAGTGTTGACTGCTGCAAATATAAACCCTTACTTCGGTAATACCCAATAGGTTGTGATTGCTGAAATTATAAAATTGTTGTAAAATGCCGGTGTAAGGATTGATCAGGATCAAGGCAGGGCATGTTTGGTTTGATTGCGTGTATCAATGTATCAGCGTTGCCTTACTTTTAAAGACCATGTAAACATGAATTCGGCTATCAGTTCGCCAGCGGCATTGGTGCCCGACGATTTAACGGAGATCACATTGCTGCCATCGGTTGCTATTGCTTCTTCCACTGCATCTCTGATCGCTATTCCATCTCTGCAAACAAAGGTTGTAATGTCGGTTGCCTTTTTATAATATTCTGCCGACATTTCTGTTATAAGCATCGACACAGAAGGGTTTCGTTTATAAACGTGAGCCATTGCCAAAGCCCCGGTGCTCATTTCGGCTGCCATTGCCAGGCATGCAAAATAGGTAGAGCGAAAGGGGTTGGTTGAAAACCATTTGTACGGCACCGTTACTACGCATTTATCTGCAGTAATGGATTTAATGCGTACGCCTGCAAAATAGGCGCTGGGCAGTTTGGTAAATAAAAACAGCCTGAATTTTAACGGATTTCCGACCATTTTTATGAATGCATTCATAGCCCCTTTTTTTATGGATGGTGTAATTGTTATGGTAGTGAAAAAAAGAACAGTGAAAATAAACAAAACAAAGTATAGAAGATTGCTCCTGCTCTTTATTTTTAGAGTGTGCTTTGCCGATAGTAAAAATACGGTGCGTCTTTTTATTTCGTAATCTCCACTATGCAGCTTGCTACCTGGTCGTCGGTAGTAGATCCTTCAAACTTTATGGTGCCGGTGTTTGTGCTCGTATATTGTATGCCCGATGCAGTTTCGGAACGCAATGCTTCGCTTACACGGGCGCTGTATTCTGTTTGAGGGCGTTTGCTGATGGTGCTGTTGAGTTCATACCAGTTGAGTGGCTTTTTGCTCACAACAATAGCAATCATATCCCTGTTGCCTATACTGTCGGGCATCATGCTTTTGTCTTTAGGAAAAAGCCGGAAACCGGTTATGCCACAAAAAGGAGAGTAACGGGTTTTGGTTGGATCGCTTTGTTCGGGATATGGAAACAATGTATAACTCGTGCCATCTGTTTCTCTTCCAAAAACATAAGTGTAACAGTCCGTAGTATTTTTTACTTCCATTTTAAACCGCGTGCCTGGTTTAACAGGCGATACGCTTTCAAAGCGGTTCGACGATAGTATGCGAAGCGGTATATATCCCTTCCGGGCGGTTTTAGTACCATCATACGCTACTTCTACCAATCCTATTTCGCAGGCAAAAGTTGTATTCGCTGCATCGCCAGCTTTTGCCATAGGTTCCAGTCCGTATGCTTCGCGCACATAAGTTTTAAAATCAGGATAGCGTACCCAGGCAAAGCCATTGTTGCCCCACTGCGGTCCCCAACTGTTCATAATAAGAAAGGAGCCGCCGTATTTTTTGTCATCATACCCTACAACGCATTGCGCATGTCCGCCAAATCCCATCATAGAGGCATCGCCAGGTTCGGGGTACCAGGCATCTTTGCCCATCATATTCTGCATGTAGCTTTCGCCTACCATCATGCCTATTACCACGGGGGCTCCCTGCGCCAGGTTTTCTTTAATAGCGCGCATGTCAATCTCTTCCGTGTTATCGCCCCTGGTTAACCGGTTAAAGCCGCGCATTCTGAACTGCGAAGCCTGCTGAATTAAATTATTGGGTGGTTGTTGCGTGCAATCCTGGTCGGTATAAGGAAAGGCGTCGTACGGCACAGAGCCTTGCTTCGTCATAAATTCCATTGCTCTTACCAGGTACGATCCCTGGCAGCCTTGCAGGCCAATTTGATTGTATAAAAATGCGGGGCTGAATTTGATCTGTTCTCCATTGGCTCCCGTTCTTCCGGCTTCGAGGATGGTGCGTGCGGCATAAGCGCTGCTCCAGCCTATACAACTACCCTGCTGGCCCTGGTTGCCTACTTCCGGCGCATATCGTTGCAGGTTAGTAGCTTCGGGCAGTGGATTGCGTATATCATCGGGATCAAGCGCCTCGTAAATATTTGCCTTTTCAAATTGTTTCGGATCTAAAATGCCACCTGTTGAAAGCGATCCTGACTGTTGGTTTACAACGCCACCGCATCCCTCTCTTCCAAGAAAGAAATAGGCACCCACAGCTAATGCGCCAATAACTAAAACGCCTTTCATTCCAAACAAACGAATAAGCATGGGCAAAAAAGCGAGCAAGCCTCCGCCGCCGGGCATTCCGCCTCCACCTCTTCTTCCACCTCCACCACCATCGTTATTAAATTGTTCTGGGCTATCGGGCTGGTCATCAGTCATGCGTACAGGCATAGCATTCAGGTTTTATTTTCCTAAATGTAAATAATTTATTATTTCGATTGATATGCCTTTAGCCCGCATTCGAGCCACTCCCGGTATTTATTTACATCGGGCGTATAACCAACGGGATTGGTTAATAATTTGCCCGCAGGGCTTAATGCCACATACAGGGGTTGAGCAGTCTGCTCAAAATTTTCGGTTTGAAAAGTTTCCCATTTGTCGCCAACGGTTTCTATTTCTTTTTCTTTACCATCTGCAAAATGATAGATAAAGCGATCTTCTGCCGGGAGTTTTTTCCTGTCGTCTACATACAACGAAACAAGAATATATTGCTCTTTTATCAGCGAAGCAATTTCAGGTTTTGTCCATACCTGTTCTTCCATCTTACGACAGTTTACACATGCCCAGCCTGTAAAATCAATGAGTATGGGTTTGTTTTGTTCTTTCGAAAGCTGAACTGCTTTTTCATAGTCGTTGATCACATGCGGCTCCAGGCCTTTTTCGTGCAGCTTATTATCTGTATAAACACTATAGCTCAACGGTGGGGGAAAGCCGCTTAACCATTTAAGATTGGCGTAGGGCGTGTTGGTAACTCCGGGAATAAGATAGATGGCAAACAGCAGTGAGGCAACGCCCAATATTTTTCTGCCGGTTGATATTGTTTGTCCTTTTTCGTCGTGAGGCAAACGCAGCCAGCCAAACAGGTATAATGCCAGCCCGAGTGTAATGATGATCCAGATAGCAATAAATACTTCCCGTTTCAATAATCCCCAATGTTCTACCAGGTCGGCATTGGAAAGAAACTTGAATGCAAGTGCCAGCTCAACAAATGCCAATACTTTTTTTACGGTATCGAGCCAGCCACCGCTTTTGGGCAGCGACTTCAACCAATTGGGAAAGATGGCGAACAATGCAAAGGGTAAGCCCAATGCAGTTCCAAAGCCCGCCATGCCTGCCGTAAGCGACCATGCGCCTTCGCTGGCAGTTCCTACCAGCAACGTGCCTAGTATTACGCCAGTGCAGGAAAATGAAACAATGACCAATGTAAGCGCCATGAAGAAAATGCCGCTGACGCTGCTCAACCCGCCTTTAGCATCAACTTTGCCTGCAATGCCGGATGGTAGTGTAATTTCAAAATACCCGAAAAATGAAATGGCAAAAACGATGAATACTATAAAGAAGAAAACATTTAACCATGCATTGGTAGAAATATTATTGAAGATTTCGGGCTGCACCCCGGCCACATGAAAAGGCACACTGGCAGCAACATAAATAAGGAAAATGAAAAAACCATACAGCAACCCGTTGCGGATGGCGACGTTTCTGGCCGAAGAGCGTTTGGTAAAAAACGAAACGGTAACAGGTATCATCGGAAACACGCAAGGGGTAAGCAGGGCAATAAAGCCACCACCTAACCCCAGCAGAAATATAGTGAGCAGGCTTTTGCCGGCAGTTGTTTCTTCGCCGCAAGGCAATACAGGTGCTTTGAGATCGACTGTGGTTAATTTTATCTGGCTTGCAGCAGTATTTTCTACGCCGCCTTCGAAGTTGACGGTTTTTGATTCTTCGATGGGAATGAATTCTTCGTTGTTGGATGCAAAACCTTTGAGCGTCACTTTTAAGGCAGAGGGAACTGTGCCTTTTACAGTTACCTGTTGCAGAATGGTAAGGCTATCCTGGTAAACGTTTATTTTTTTATTGTCAAAAACAGGATCTGTAAAAGCAATGGACTGGGGAGTAGCTGTCGGGTTGCCTGCTGCAACAATCTTATCATTTTCCCACGATAAGGAAACGTTGTCAAGCCCGTCGTCTTTAATGGTTTCGGCATATACATGCCATCCTTTTGCTATGCTGGCTGTTACAATAAAGGTGTAACCAGAGTCTGTATTTTTTTTGCTGGATATATTCCACTGGAAGGGCAACTGTTGAGCCATCAACAGCGACACGGGTAAAATGGTTAGCAGTAATAAGTAAAATTTCTTCATATCGTTATAGCCCGTTTAAGGTGACGCAAAGTTACTCATGCAATTTGCAAGGAAAAGCAAAATTTAAGCAGGAACGGATGCGCTGGCTTAAAGGCCGCAGATGGAGATGAAGTATTGTTATTCCTCCGCAGGTGCTTCTGCGGCAACTTCTTCATCCCTGTTTTCATTCCATTCCACAATAAAGTTGTTGCGTCCTTCGCCTGTGATAATGGTCATATATTTTTGCTGCACCAGTTCCAGCATCGACAAAAAAAGAAAGATAGCGTGTATGCGGTTTTCGCAAATGTCGAATAACTTTTCAAAAGTAATAGTACGTTCCTTGTTTACCATGCCCATCATGCGTTCGCGGCTGCTTTCCATTGTGTAATTGTATTGATACACAACATGCTGGGGCTTGTGATTTCTATCGTACAGGCGTTGCATTACCTTTTCAAAAGCCTTCATCAGCTTGAACATGGTAATGGTTTGAATTTCGGTGCCTTCGCCGGCTTCTTCGCCTATCTGAGTTATTTCTTTTTGCAGGTTGCCGCGTTTTACCATCAGCATCCTTATGGCTTCCATTTCGGCCATTTTTGCAGAGGCTTCTTTGAAGCGTTTGTATTCAAGGATCTTATCTACCAGTTCCTGCCTGGGGTCGATTTCATTCCCCTGCGCATCGAGCTCTTTACGTGGCAGCAGCATTTTGGCTTTAATACGCATGAGGGTTGAAACAAACAAAATAAACTCACTGCTTAGTTCAATGTTCAGGTCGTCGGCATTGTGCATATAAGCCACAAAGTCGTTGATGATTTTTGTTATCTGTATATCGTAGATATCCAGTTCATCCCTCTCAATAAAGAACAACAAAAGATCAAACGGACCTTCGAACTGCGGGAGTTTTATTTGATATGATTCTGTATTCACCAGCCAGGTATTTAAAAATTTCGTCCCGCTACGGCTGTTGATGCCACAGCGGGACGCACAAATGTAAGAAACTGGAATCAGTTATTGAAACGGTAAGCCAATCCTACGCCCAGTAATTGTTTTAACTGTACTTTGGGGCCACGGGCATTGCCGTCTTTGTCAACAGTGGTCACATCGTCGTCGTAAATCATATCTACCGAAAGACTTACGGTGATAAGTTTGGTAACCTTGAGCAACAAAACATTCGTCATGTACAGATCAATGTTTTGTGGATTAGAAAGATAGTTGGAAAACAGGTCTAACCTTCCCTGGTAAGAAGCATTTTCGCTGATCTTGGCTTTATAGTTAACGGTAGCGAATGCACCAAATTCTGTTTTTATTTTCTTGCCTGGGTCTACTCCAAAAGCGCCTACACTCGAAAGACTGTCGTCGTTTACAATCGTCCATCTTGCGGTAGCAGGCGAGAGCGAAATAGAAAAATTGTCTTTGGGCTGATAAGTGATATTAGGAGAAACCAGCGCATAAGCCGGCGCCAGGAAATTGGATGTTTTTACTTTAGGACCGTCAGAAGGATAAGCGTACCCCGGTGTAAACTGTGTTCTGAAGTTAACCAATGCGCCTACGTACCAGCCTTTCTTGCTAATCTGGTATCCGTATTTCGACAGCAGGTCAATGCGGTCATCGGCCTTGCGCGTACCCAGGCTGGTAGTGTTAACAATACCGTAAGCAAGGTCAAGCGTATTGTCCCAAAGATGTTTATCCTTTTTATAAAACGCATACAGGCTAAGCAATGAGGCGATAGAGAGCGAAGATTTGTCGCCACCTGCAGCCCAGTTGCTTAATGTACCCTGGTTAAGATTGATATTAACCAGTCCTCCGGTTTTCCATATCTGGTTAGCAGTGTCGTTAGCATCTTTTTTAATAGCTCTGCCACTTTCGCCCTGGAGGCTTTTAATGGTTTCGTCTTGTGCAAATGCTGTCGATCCCACCAGTGCAAAACATAACAATAGCAAAACAGGTAATACTTTTTTCATAGTAATTAATTTAAAAAATAAAATACTGACAATATATATCCTCCCATCGGTTACGCATAGCCGACGGCCAAGAGCGGGTATGAATACAAATAATGAACCAGACAGGCTGGTAACGATTATTTTTTCAGCAGATCTCTTATTTCCATCAACAACTGGTCGGTAGTAGATGGCGCAGGAGGGGCTGCTGGTTTGGCTTCTTCTTTTTTCTGAAGACTTTTCATTCCTTTAATGATGAGGAAAAGAATGAATGCAATGATGATAAACTTAATAATTGCAGCCAGGAACTTACCGTACTTTACTGCGCCAATATGAAGCTGATCGAGGTTTTCAGCATTGGCAGCTTTGAGCGCCGGCGTAAGGAGCAAAGGGGTTATTACATCTTCCACCATTGATGAAACGATTGCTCCGAATGCTGCACCAATAATTACTGCAACTGCCAGGTCAACTACGTTTCCTTTTAAAGCAAAATCTTTGAAATCTTTAATGAAGCCCATACAATTTTGTTTAAGAATGAAAAATAAGGGAGAGGCAGGTTAGCAGGCGTTAAAAGTATTGTAACTGAATAAATTACAACGGGTAAATCGTATACATTTATTCACAAAAAATACACGGGGTGCCGGATCTATTTTTTTAAACCAGGATACTGCATTTTCAGGCTGGCAAGCGTATCGCGCATTGATTTTGCGATAAGGAATTCCTTGTACCAATTTTGATCAGAAGGGACGATTGTCCAGGGGATATGGTTGCATTTGTTGAAGCAATCTTCATACATCTTCATGTATATTTTCCAAAGCCTGGCTTCTTCAAAATCTTTTTCGTTGTATTTCCACATTTTGGCAGGGTCCTGCATTCTTTCGTGTAGGCGTTGCTGTTGCTCTTGCGGAGAAATGTGGAGATAAAATTTAAGAATCCGGGTTTGGTTATGTGTTACCAAAAGGTCTTCAAAAGCATTGATTGCCTCCATGCGCTGTTTGGCCACCTTGTCTGTACACCATTTGTGCACTCTTGTAACCAATATGTCTTCGTAATGCGACCGGTTAAAAACCTGGATCATTCCTTTGGCAGGTGCGGCTGCATGTACTCTCCAAAGAAAATCGTGGGCAGCTTCGTCTGGCGTGGGTACTTTAAACGACTTTACGGTTACGCCCTGCGGATTCATGGCGCTCATTACGTTTCTTATTACGCCATCCTTTCCGCTTGCGTCCATGCCTTGTATGATGATGAGCAGCGAATACCTGCCCTCGGCATACAACAGGTTCTGCAATTCGTTCAACTGCTTTAAAAGAGAAGCAGTCTCAAGCTTTGTTGTTTCCTTGTTTAATTTTTCAGGAGCTCTTGTACTGATGTTACGAAGTGCTATTGCCGACATATAAATGGATAAAACACGTGAGAATTACAACACTCATCACTTATCACATACTACATACCACTTACCACTGAATATTACACCGCCATTATTTCCTTTTCCTTCGATGCCAGGTGCTTGTCAACAAGGGCAATGAATTTATCGGTAAGTTGCTGTATATCTTTTTCTGCGTCTTTGCCAGCATCTTCGCTCAGTCCGTTTTTCAATAGTTTTTTGATATCCTCAATGGCATCGCGACGAATATTACGAATGGCCACTTTTGAATGTTCGCCTTCAGCTTGTACTTTTTTAACCAGTTCCCTTCTTCTTTCTTCTGTTAATGGTGGAAGAAAAATACGAATAATGGCACCATCATTTTGCGGCGTAACGCCAATATTAGCTGCTATAATGGAGCGTTCAATAGGCTGCAGCATATTTTTTTCCCAGGGCTGAATGGTAAGGGTGCGGGCATCTACCACCGAAATGTTTCCAACTTGGTTAATGGGAGTAGGCGTTCCATAATAATCTACCACCAGCCCATCCAGCATTTGAGGATTGGCTCTGCCAGCCCTTACTTTCGTCAATTCGGTTTCCAGGTGAACAATCGCTTTTTTCATGGAGTCTTCGCTAACGTCCATTATCAGAGATACATCTTCAGACATAAGTAATTTAATTGATGCGCTGCAAAGCTAACGAATGAAGCTAAAAAAAAGAAGTTGCTTTAATTCCGCTCTGCTGCTTTTTGCGTAGGGCTTAAAGGCAGTATTTTAGAAGGTGTTGTTAGCTGTAATATATTCTCGTCGCCTTTTACAACCACCAGGCGTGGTTTGCGCATATAATAAACCATTGCAAATCCCGAAAAAGCAAGTACCAGTAACAAGGGTATCAGTACATTGTTTCCCAGTCCGCGTAAAAAATAAGCGATGGCAACAAAAAAAACATTCACGGCAATTAAGGTAAAGCTAACAGACTTATGGGTCATACCCCTGTCGAGCAAAATATGATGAATGTGGTTGCGGTCGGGGCTAAAGGGAGAGCGTCTGCTGAAAATGCGGATGGAAAACACCCTCAATGTATCAAACAGCGGGATAATGAGAATGGCTACTCCGATAGCGGGCGAAGCACTTAAAGGAAAACTTACTGCCGGAGAATCGGCAAAATTGATGAAATGTACTACCAGTATTGAATTTACAAGACCTATGAGCAACGATCCCGTATCGCCCATAAAGATGCGTGCCGGAGAGCGGTTAAAAATAAGAAAAGCCAGCAAGCTGCCGCACATGGCAAAAGCCAGCGCCGAATATTCTGTATGGGATATTACATAAAAATAGGTTCCGAATGTTAAGGTGGTAAAGATGCCCAGCCCTGCTGCTAAGCCATCTACTCCATCAATAAGGTTAAATGAATTGATGATTACGATTACAGTAAGGTAGGTCATTATCAGGCTAATAGCTTCGGGTAGTTCATATATTCCCATAAAGCCGTGCATGCTTTTTATAACTACGCCGCCTTTGTATATAATAATGAAGGCTGCTACAATTTGACCTATGAATTTTTTCATGGGGGTAAGAATGAGGATATCATCTTTCAGACCCAGGAAAAAAATAACAAGCGCCGCCGCAAAATAATATTGAAAGCCTTGTGAATTGGTAAGCGAAATGGTTAACAGGCACGAAACGATGAAACCTGCAAAAATGCCAAGTCCTCCTAAAGACGGGATGGGATTAGCATGAATTTTTCTGGCATTGGGAACATCGTACAGCTTCTTAATATCAGCAACATTTATAATTACGGGGATCGCCGCATACGTAATCATAAAGGCTAGTATCGTTGCCAACAGTACAATTTCCATTAGAGGTGCTTTAGAGAGTGCGAAAATATGGTAAAAATTTCGTTTGTATAGCTAAAACAGTCCCGACACCAAATAAAATGACTATTTATTCATACGGAATTTTGTTATAAAACGGTTGGTTGAATGCATTAGTATCCGGAAATAATTGAATATTTAAGTAAAAACTGACCCCGCCACTACAATTACCATAACTTTATTTAGCTTTGGCACTCTTTAAAAAACTGAAATTATGCCTGAATTGAAAGATATAGCTACGCAAATCAGACGAGATATCGTAAGAATGGTTCATGCCTGTCAGAGTGGTCACCCGGGAGCTTCTTTAGGATGCAGTGATTTTTTTACTGCCCTGTATTTTGATATTATGAAGCACGACCCTTCATTTAATATGGATGGAAAAGGAGAAGACCTGTTTTTTCTTTCGAACGGACATATTTCGCCGGTTTGGTATGCTGCGTTAGCGCGCTCGGGTTACTTTCCTTTGCAGGAACTGAATACTTTTCGTAAAATCAATTCCCGTTTGCAGGGGCATCCGGCTACACATGAGTATTTGCCTGGCATCCGGGTGGCTTCAGGGTCGCTTGGTCAGGGAATGAGCGTAGCAATAGGTGCTGCACTGGCAAAAAAATTGAATAACGACGACCGGATTGTATATTCTTTACATGGTGATGGTGAGCTGGAAGAAGGCCAGAACTGGGAAGCAATGATGTTCGCAGCGCATCATAAAGTTGACAATCTTATTTCTACTGTTGACTGGAATGGTCAGCAGATCGATGGACCTACAGATAAAGTGTTATCGCTGGGAGATATAGGCAAGAAATTTGAGGCGTTCGGCTGGACAACGCTTACCATGAACGGCAACGATATGGATGATGTAATTACAACGCTTAATAAAGCCAAAGCACTGGTGGGTAAAGGAAAACCTATAGGTATTATGATGCACACCATAATGGGCAAAGGCGTTGATTTTATGGAAGGCCATCATGAATGGCATGGCATAGCGCCAAACGACGAGCAGTTGCAAAAAGCGCTGGCTCAATTGCCGGAAACGTTGGGAGATTATTAAATAAAAAGGTGAAAGGCGAAAGGTCAGAGGTGAAAGGTGAAAAAATCTTTGATCTCTGACCTTTCACTTTTTTCATCCCGCCCAGCTCTCTCTGTCGAGGCTGCGGTATTGTATAGCTTCTGCCAGATGCATGGCTTGTATATGTTCACTGCCTGCAAGGTCTGCAATCGTTCTTGATACTTTTAATATCCGGTCGTATGCCCTCGCCGAAAGGTTCAGTTTATCCATAGCATTTTTTAAAAGCGTTTGCCCCGCATTGTCAATGGTGCAAATTTCTCTTAGCATTTTGCTGTTCATCTGGGCATTGCAGTAAATACCATTTTCAGGTTTGTACCGGTCTGCCTGCACTTCGCGTGCTTTAATAACTCTTTGCCTGATGTCTGCCGAGCCCTCTCCTTCCTTTTGTATGGCAAGTGCCGAAAAAGAAACGGGTGTTACTTCTACATGCAGATCAATACGGTCCAGCAGCGGGCCGGATATCTTGTTCAGGTATTTCTGCACCATGCCGGCGCCACAGCTACATTCTTTTTCAGGATGATTATAATATCCGCAAGGGCATGGATTCATTGAAGCGATGAGCATAAAACTGGATGGAAAATCAATGGCTACTTTTGCTCTTGAAATGGTTACTTTTCTTTCTTCCATTGGTTGGCGCATTACCTCCAGTGCCGTTCGTTTAAATTCCGGCAGTTCATCCAAAAAAAGCACGCCGTTGTGTGCCAGCGATATTTCGCCGGGTTGGGGCACACCTCCTCCGCCCACAAGTGCTACATCGCTGATGGTGTGATGAGGAGAGCGAAAAGGGCGTTGCGATATGAGCGTAGTGTTAGCGGGCAGCTTGCCTGCAACGCTGTGGATTTTTGTGGTTTCTAATGCTTCCTGCAATGTAAGCGGTGGCAGTATAGAGGGAAGTCTTTTTGCAAGCATGGTTTTGCCCGCTCCGGGTGGCCCAATCAAAATAGCATTGTGCCCGCCTGCTGCTGTAATTTCAAGCGCTCTTTTAATGTTTTCCTGCCCTTTTACATCGTTAAAGTCAAATTCAAAATTGTATTGCGACTGATAGAACTCTTCTTTGGTATTGATGGATACCGGTTGAAGCGATGCTTCATCCTTAAAAAAAGCAATCACCTCGTTAATGTGCGATACACCGTATACGTTGAGATTGTTTACCATGCCCGCTTCCCTGCAATTTTGCCTGGGTAATATCAAGCCTTTGAATTTTTCCCGCCGTGCGGTAATAGCAATAGGCAATCCTCCCTTAATGGCTTGCACATGTCCATCAAGGCTTAGTTCACCCATCATTACAAACTCTGCTAATTTTTCTGCATTGGGTAATTGCTCACTGGCACCCATTATCGCCAAAGCTATCGGAAGGTCAAACGCACTGCCGGTTTTCCTGATATCTGCCGGTGCAAGATTTACGATCACCTTGGTACGCGGCATATAATGTCCTATACTTTTTAAGGTACTTTCAATGCGGTGTTCGCTTTCTTTAATAGCATTGTCCGGAAGACCCACCATATAAAAATTGCGACCGCCTGTTACATTTACTTCAACTGTTATGGTGAGTGCTTCTACACCGTAAACTGCACTTCCGTATGTTTTAACCAGCATGTGGTAAGGTTAGCATCATTAATAAAAGTGAAGTTAACTAAATGCTTCGACTGGTTGCGGTGAAATATCTGTGATGCAGCAAAGATTGCAGGGCGGTCTTTATCATTTCACCCTATTTCCTGCTTTCTTTTGGTGGTTTTTCTGTATCTTTATCGCATGCTGTAACAATGCAGTCGGGATTCTCAACAACATGTAAACCTCTGAGTGATCCGTACAGCTTAGCTTTCTGACGACAGCCGATTCCAGAAAATTGTTATAGCGCGATGAAAAAGAATAGGAGTCGCATGGTACATTCTACAGCATGGGGAATTAATTTCTCATTCATTTGGTGCAGTGCTGGCAAATCCATGAATATTTAGAGTAAAATACGGCGACATTTACTTTTGGCAGGAAAATATATACTTAACAACAGTATAATAAGATAATTCTATCACTATTAAAATCAACTATTATGAAAGCAGATTCTAAAGTATTATTAGGCTTGTTGGCCGGGGCGGCAATAGGAGCAATAGCAGGCATACTCTTCGCACCTGACAAGGGTTCTGAAACAAGGAAAAAAATCGCAAAAAATACAGCCGATATGGGCGATCAGCTAAAAAATTCTTTTAATGACTTTGTTGATACTGTAAAGGACAAATATCGTCATGCTAAACACGAAGCTGAAGATGCAGTTGAAAAAGGTTCTAATAAAATCAGCTCACTGACCAACCAGGCAAAAAATTCAGTGGTTTAACAACTGAACTTCTAAAGATATTTTAACGATCCGTCCGGCGACAGCATAAACCCGTAAAATAAAAAACATGTCAGACAACTTAAAGGCACTCGTACATGATACAGGGAAATACATTGAGGCAAAAACAGAGCTGTGGAAGTTAAAGGCTGCAGATAAAACAACAGAGGTAGCATCGTCTGTAGCTTCGCAGCTTGTAATCATAATAATAGCTTTGCTTGTAATCATTTCCCTTAATACAGGAGTGGCTTTATTGTTGGGCAAATGGCTTGGAGAAGTGTATTACGGGTTTTTTATTGTCGCCGGATTTTATATTTTGCTGGGATTGATCGTTTATGCCAATCGTACAGCGTTGATGAAAACGCCTTTTTATAATTCCATTATTAATAAAATGCTGAAATGAAAAATACGTTAACCGCCAAAGATGTGAAGGCCAGGATAGCATTGCTGGAAGAACAGACACGATTAATGGAGGAAGACCTGAAAGAAAAAGCCAAAGAGACGTATGATAGCTTTAAGCCGTTGAATATCCTTAAAAACACATTCAGCAATATTTCTTCGTCGCCCGGGTTAAAAAGAGACATTTTTTCAACCGCAGTAAATTTTGGATTAGGATTCCTGGGTACAAAGTTGTTGTGGGGGCGCGGAGGTATTGCTAAAAGGGCTGCAGGCGCGGCTTTGCAATATGGAGCCGGTAATGGAATAGGCAAAAAATTAACTGTTTGGAAAAAGTTTATTTCAGGTTTTTTCACGAAAGATAAAAAAGCTGCCTGACAGCACTCACATCTCAACTTTTCGGGGTAGCGCTTCGCCTTCTGTAAATAATTGATTATCTTACAGAATTCAATACCGCCTTTTTATGAAGATGTTCCTATTGTTTGCTACCTGTATTACACACAATTTTCTCTTTTCGCAAGACTGCAGGTCTTCCTATTTTCTTCAACAAAACAAAACCGTTGATCTGGCCATCTATAATAAGAGGGGAGATGATAACGGGATGATTTCCTACAAAATTTTAAGCGTAAGTGCCAAAGGGCAGGCTACGACCGGTGTTGTAAAGTCGGACATGCTCGACAAAACAAAAAAAACAATCAGCAGCAGCCTCAACAATGTAAAGTGTGAGAACGGCATTATGTTCATGGATATGAAATTGTTTTTGCCACAGCAACAGGCGGAGCAATTTGCCAAAGCAGATACAAAAGCAAAAAATGCTTACCTCGAATATCCCATCGCTGCAAAGCCGGGCGATCAATTGAAGGATGGAAATTTTGAGATCGTAACAGATAAAAACGGGCTGAAGCAAACGCTTAAAATGCACATATATAACAGGCAGGTTACCGGCACACAAAAAATTACAACGGCTGCCGGTTCGTGGGACTGCCTGGTGATCACTTATCAAACCAAATTAGACATGCAAACGGGACCTATAGCAGTGCCCTTAACCTTTGATACAACCGAGTGGTATGCCCCTGGGTTTGGCATCATTAAATCGGTGGGTAAAAATGGTTCAATGGAGTTGGTTGCTGTAAGATAGCAATAAGTACGTTGCAGATCTGAAATCTCCCCATACAGCGATTAGTCTTTACGCTTCTTTTTCATTCATGTGATGGATAAAATCATCTGCCAGATCGTATGCAGACTGCATGTCTGTATCATTCAGCGATGGAGTATAAAGTGCCACTTCGCATTGTTGTAACAGTAGCTGGAACTGCGAAATCATAATATCGTCAAAACCCTTCACTTTCAAGGCTTGCTCCAGTTCTCTTTTGCCAGGATTTTTTGTAGTAATGTCCAGTTTTTCAGCGCTGAATTCCTTAATCGTTTTGCTGAGTTCTGAATAAAATCCTTTGCTATCCTGCTGAATCAATAACATCCTTGCATTGAACAACGGATCGGGCCGGTGAACTGTAACCGAAGACTCGGCCTTTTGTGATACTACTTCAACTGTTAGCGGGGTTTCAATAGTGCTTGCGCCGGGCTGTATTGCGAACTTCACTTTTTCTCCCCCTCTTATATAGCGGAACAAAACAAAACCAAACACCAGAAGCAACAGAGCGGCTATTCCTAACACCCACGGACGGTTTACGCCGGCGTTTCCTCCAACCGACATATTTTCCGCCGTGTAAGCAATTTCATTTGCCGTTGCCGGCGAAGTTTGCACACGAATGGGTTCCGTAACAACCGTTTCGTATTTGCTTTCCCTGGGGTTGAAGTAGGAAAATTCTATACCGGGTATAGCAAGTGTTCCGGTTTTTTTAGGCATAAATGTAAACTGGAAAGTTTTGTAGCCTCTTAACGGTACCATGCTTTTCAAAAAATCTTCTTTGGCCATTGGTTCATATACATCCACATCTTTTGGCCACTTTATGGTGGGAGCGTTGATGATGCCAAAGTTCCCCTCGCCTTTAATAATCACTTTCAATACCGCTGCATCGTTTAGTTGCAGGTTCTTCTTATCTACCGTAGCTTCTATACTAAACTTACCCACCGCCCCATCGAACGACGTTGGTTTGCTTACATCTGGCAATGCCTTAACCGTTACCGTTACAGGGTTACTTTTAATGCTCACATTTTCGGCTGCAATGCCCTCGTGGCTCAGATCGTCCGCTTCAAAGGAGCGTAAAAGATCAGGCAGGTGCTCTCCCTTATCTTTCATGGCATATTCTGCCCTTAAAAACGTAACAGCATTTTCCACCTCCGCCTGGTCTAACTGCAGTGTGCCCGATTGCAATGGAAACAACTGGGCTTTGCGGATAAGGTATACGTTGAAATCTTTCCCATTCAATCGTTCAATGGCAGACGGCTGAGCGGATGGGTCAACCATATCGTAAACACTAAAGCCATTAAAAGAAGGCCGTCTGGATACTTTTGATTCAGAACGAAGACGGGTGTATAATTTATACGATGCTACTACCGGCTCACCTTCGTAGCAGGTGGTTTTGTTAACGTCTACTTTAATAAAAAGGTTCTTTCTTATCTTATCGTGCAGGTTTTCGCCTCTGCGAAGAATATAATCGCTGTACAGTTCTTCTTCCGGTCCGTAAGCATCTTTGCCTGAATTATAACCCGTATTGCCAGAGCCTTCGGTAACGTCTACGCTTACTGTATTAAACACCATTCGTTTGCCATTTATTTTTGCCGAAGCGCCCGAAAAAGAATACCTGCCCGGCAAACGTGGCTGCAAAATATATACGAACGAAATATAGTTGCTTTGATTACCATTAATGGTAGAAGACCCCGCAACGTGCATAGGTCCCTCTATTACCTTACATCCGCTGAAGGAGGGGGGAATAAACTGCTGGATCTCTTTTGTATTTTCTACATTGAACTGGAGCGTTACAAACTCATCGCTGGAAATGATACGCTTACTGGCAGACGCAACAACCTTTACCTGTGCCGTGGAGGTTTGTACGGCAAGGCAAAAAACCGAAGTGAGTATAACAGTTAGAAGTAAATATTTTCCTATATACGTCATTATTTTAGTATCTCCTCCATTCAAAACATCAGGATGTCACCGTAAACAAATGTAACATTTGGCGGTTAGAGGCAGAAACGTAAAAGCGGTTAAAGTTGCGTTAAAAGCCTCACAATACGGTGCCCCCGAAGCGAAAAAGCACATTTTATTATAATGTTGTTGTAAAATAACGGACATCTATTTTTCAGATGCAGTTGATGTTTTAGTATCTTGTCCACTTTACACAAATCTTAAGTATTTCTAACGCATGTTATTATTGGGTATAGATATAGGTACATCTTCCATAAAAGTATCTGTGGTAGATGCTGCCACTACCAGACCTGTTGCCGCGGCGCAATTTCCCGAAACCGAGGCTCCTATTATCTCTCATCAGGCTGGCTGGGCGGAGCAGGAGCCGGAAAGCTGGTGGAAGTACACCTGCCAGGCATTGCAGAAATTAAATCAATCAGGAAAATACGACCCGGCAGACATTGGGGCTATCGGTATAGCCTACCAGATGCACGGGTTGGTAATAGTAGATAAAAGCAAAAAAGTACTCCGCCCTTCCATTATATGGTGCGACAGCCGGGCCGTGGAAATAGGTAATAAGGCGTTTGAAGCTATCGGTGCCGATTATGCGCTGGGGCATTTTCTCAATTCTCCCGGCAACTTTACTGCCTCCAAATTTGCCTGGGTCAAACAAAATGAGCCAGCACTTTTTGAGGCTACTCACCGGTTAATGCTACCCGGCGATTATATAGCCATGCAACTGACTGGCGACATTACCACCTCTTCGTCTGCCCTTTCGGAAGGTATTTTCTGGGATTTTACAACAGACGATATCGCGTCGCGGGTGCTGGAATATTATGGGTTTAACCCTGATGTTATACCCACGGTTCAACCGGTATTTTCGGTACACGGCACCGTTAGCAAGGCAGTGGCTTCGCAACTGGGGTTAAAAGAAGGAATACCTGTATCGTATAAGGCGGGCGATCAACCTAACAATGCCTTGTCGCTGAATGTAATGAACCCCGGCGAAGTAGCTGCCACGGCAGGCACTTCCGGTGTTATTTATGCAGTGAGCGATCATCTTACCTGCGACCCGCTTTCGCGGGTAAACAGCTTTGCACATGTAAATCATACCAGCAATCAAAAAAGTATTGGTGTATTGTTATGCATCAACGGAACGGGCATCATGAACCGTTGGGTGCGCGATGCGGCGGGCAGCCACCTTTCGTATGCAGCTATTAATGAAATAGCCGCCCAGGTTCCACTGGGTAGCGAAGGCTTATTGGTATTACCCTTTGGCAATGGTGCCGAAAGGATGCTGGAGAATAAAATGCCTGGTGCGCTGATCAATAATCTCCAGTTAACCACGCATACCAATCGTCATTTGTTCCGCGCAGTTCAGGAAGGTATAGCTTGTTCTTTCCGTTATGGACTGGATATTTTGCGGGAGAATAATATGAAGCCATCCGTAATACGGGCCGGCAAAGCAAATATGTTCTTAAGCCCCTTATTCACCGACCTGTTTGTAAACTTTACCGGCGTGCCTGTGGAGCTGTACGAAAACGACGGATCCGTAGGAGCTGCTATTGGTGCAGGTATTGGCGCTGGCATTTATAAAACAGCGCAGGAAGCTTTTCATTCCTATAAACCGGTAGCATTTGCCGAGCCGCAAAAAAGCTCCGCAGGGTACGAGGAAATATACGGACGTTGGAAATCGCTGCTCGAAAAATCGTTGTAAGGAATGCTCCGAAATATGCGTATATCGTTCGTTGTTGTGTTGTGCGCGCTTTGCAGCATTTGCTCCGTAAGTAAAGCGCAGGAGGTGCAGGGTACGGTGTATGACATCACTCAAAGATATGCACTGCCTTCAGTAAGTGTACTTTCTACATCGGGATACGGAACCTCTACCGATTCGTTGGGTGCATATAGGATACGCGTTAACAAAGGCGATTCTATCTGGTTCTCTTACCTGGGAAAAGAAACGCCCAGGTATGCAGTAGCAGCTATACAAAATCCCGCTGCTTTTGATATTTCTATTATGGTGTCGGCTATTGAGCTGCCGGGCATTTCTTTGCGTAAGCCCAGTTACAGACTTGATTCGTTGCAAAACCGCAGGGAGTATGAAAAGGTATTTAATTACCGGGCACCCGGGTTGCGTATATCAAGCCTTTCGCCGGGAAGCGGCAGTGTTGGGGCCGGTGCGGGCATCGACATCAACGAGCTTATTAATGTTTTCCGTTTCAGGCGAAACAGGAATATGAAATTCTTGCAGGGATGGTTGATCAAAGAAGAGCAGGAAAAATACATCGATCATCGGTTCACTAAAACCTTTGTGCGTAAGCTCACATTTTTGTATGATGAAGAAGAAATGGAAGCATTTATGAAGCACTATCGCCCCGAATATGAATGGCTGGTAGCTATGAACGATGCAGAGCTGGGCATGTATATCCTTGACTGTTTTGAAGACTTTAAGAAGAAGAACAGGTTGAGGGAGGAAAGGAAAAGGTGAAGGGTGGAAGGTGAGAGGTGAAAAGAAAAGGTAAGACACGGACTGCTAACGGCTCACTGCTGAAAGCTGAATGCTGATCGCTGATACCTCACCGCTTTACCCGAACCATCCACGAGAGGGCTCCATTCCAACAAATACTCCGTTATCATTTATTTCTACCGGCCAGGTTTTAAGATAATAATCTTCGCCTGTTACATTTCTGCCGTTCTTCATATTGAACTTATAACGGTGCAGCGGACAAACAACATTACCCATTGCGTCTATATAGCCATCTGCCAATATTCCGCCAGCGTGCGGACATTTAAATGAAAATGCAAAATAGGCATCCGCCTGTCTGCCTATGCATATTTTTTTGCCCTTTGCTTCGGCAACGGCCAAATGATTGGCACCAAAATCAATTTCGTTGATGTGCTCGGCTATTTTTATCCAATCGTATTGTTTGTCGTTCATGTTGTAACAAATGTCCAAAACTTCGCTATCCAAGGCGATCTTCACCTCGCACACCCTTTGTTGTCGCTTCCGGCGACTTTTGATCTGCTCAGTACAAAAACTCCGTTTTATACGGATACCTGATCTTATACAGCTCTTTTATTTTTTCCGTGAGTGTATTTCTCAGTTCGTCGATGTTCTGTTTTTCGGTGGCAGATATGAATATGCAGTTGCCTTGCGTTTCGTTCGTCCAGCGTTCCTTTAATTCTTGTAATAACTGTTGTTTGGTTTCTTCCTCCAGCCATTCATCAAAGGTGTTTTTCACATACATGTCCATTTTGTTGAACACGTATATCACCGGCTTGTCGTGGCAGCCAAGCTCCTGCAGGGTTTTGTTTACCACCGCCATCTGGTCCTCATATTGAGGGTGAGATACATCAATTACATGCAGCAGGATGTCGCTCTCCTTTACTTCGTCGAGCGTGCTTTTAAAACTTTCTACCAGGTGGTGCGGCAGCTTTCGTATAAATCCTACGGTATCACTCAATAAAAACGGCGTGTTGCCAAAAACTACTTTACGCGTGGTTGTGTCAAGGGTGGCAAACAGTTTGTTTTCCGCAAATACTTCGCTTTTGCTCAGCACATTCATGAGTGTTGATTTGCCCACGTTGGTATAACCCACCAGCGCCACGCGTATAAATTCACCGCGGTCTTTGCGTTGGGTATAAGCCTGCTTGTCTATTTCAACCAATCGTTTGCGCAGCAATGCAATTTTATCGCGCACAATACGCCTGTCGGTTTCAATTTCGGTTTCACCAGGACCTCTGGTACCAATGCCGCCTCCCAAGCGCTCAAGGTGCTTCCACATACCGCGCAGGCGAGGCAATATATATTGATACTGGGCAAGCTCTACCTGCGCCTTTGCCTGGGCGGTTTTAGCGCGGTTGGCAAAAATGTCGAGGATCAGGTCGCTCCGGTCAATTACCTTTACGTTCAATACTTTTTCAATATTGGAAATCTGGGCACCCGTAAGTTCGTCATCAAAAATGGCTACTTCAATGTCTCCCTTGCCCGCTATGTATGCTGCAATTTCTTCCAGCTTGCCCTTTCCTATAAAAGTTTTTGAATCGGGGTGGGGCAGCTTCTGAAAAAAACTTTTTACTGCTATGGCACCAGCCGTTTCGGCCAAAAATGCCAGTTCATGAAGATATTCCTTCAGTTGCTGTTCGGTTTGCTGCTTGTGCACCAATCCTACAAGGATTGCTTTCTCCTCTTTCGAAAATTTGCTTTTCTTATCAATCAAAATAGTTACAATTTAGAATGGGCAAAGGTAAACTTTGCAAAAATAAAAACGGATGGAACTGAGCCATCCGTTTTAGTAGTAAGATTTTCTTAGCCGCAGATTTGCAGAAAATACCAGCCGTCATTACAAGCCGCTTAATGCTATACCAATTGTATAAGGCCGCACATCAGGTCCTGCGCCTTCGCGAATGAATTGGTTGAACTGGTAAGTGCCGAATATCGAAAACGGTCCATAACCCACACGTGCAGTGCCTGCCAGCCTGGTGCTGTTAAAATTCCGGCGGTCTTTCATCCTGGCGCTGTAGCCACCGTAACCCTCGCGGTCGCGGGTAACTTTAGCTTTGGTGTGCGCATCTATCATGGTGCCCACTTTTACACCCAGTGCAACCTTAAATGTTTTATTATAATTGGCGGGATTTAATGCAAAACGGATTTCAAGCGGCACCTCCAGGTAAGTGGTTGCCAGCTTATACTTTTTGTACTGGTTAACAGTATCGTAGGCAAAGCTTAACGGGTATCGCTTAAGGTCGATGGTAGTTTGCTTGAAAAATAAATTATCGGTGCCTATTCCCAATCCCAATGCCGCACTGAAACGTGGGTCGGATTTAAAGGGAAAGTCGAACATAAAGTGAATGTTGAAAGTGCGGCTGAGCCCGCCTGTTCTTAAAGTATCGGGCGCATTAGACCAGCCATGATAGCCCAGTTGCAGCATAAAATGGTCGGCAGCACGGCGCGACAATTGATCTTTGCTCCATTTTTTCTTGGTGGGAACGGTTACAACGCTGTCGGTTTCGGTTTGAGCGAATAAAAAATTACCACATACTATCAATGAAATGATCAGTAATAAACGCTTCATAATTTTAATTGAGTGACAAATGTATCCTGCAACAGGTTAATAAAAGGTTAAAGAGGACAATGTAAATACTGCATTGATCGGTGCAAAGTTGCAATAACTCTTTTAATGGACTACGCTCCCAACTGAATCGGAATAATCCATAAAGCTGATGGACCTACCCCGATCAAAACCGGGGCGACCCGTGTGGACCCTGCTGGGCTCGAACCAGCGACCCTCTGATTATGAGTCAGATGCTCTAACCGGCTGAGCTAAGGGTCCGTTCCTCATAAGAGGAAAAAATATCAGGAATAAATTAAAGAACTGGCTAATTCCGCATTATCCTTAGCAGCACATTTCTTTTTGCGGAGTGCAAAGGTAGAAAAAAACATCATTCTGACTAATTTTTCTTCAGACAGACACGTAACATTTTTATGTTGCGGCAGACGAGTGCATTCAACGCACCCAACTTTGCTTTCAGTAATCGAAAAAACAAAAATGTTATAAACTCCTAAGCAGCTTATTTCATCATAATTTAATCTCTTTATGAGAATTCTGTAGTAAAAACAGTAGTTTGCACTTGCTTTTATTGCGCCTTATGGATGCCCGTGATACCCATATAACATTGCTTCAAAAGAAAATTTCGGACAACAGCGATCAGCAGGCATACAATGACCTGTTCCTGCGTTTCTATCCCTCACTCAAGCAATTTGCCTTTTCGTTCCTCAAATCCAAACAGCTTTCGGAAGAAGCAGTGTCGGATGTATTTATTAAGATATGGGAGAAGAGGCAGGAGCTGCACACCATTACCAACCTGAAGCTTTACCTGTTTACCAGCACCCGCAATGCGGCACTCAACTACCTTAAAAAGCAAAAAGGGCTCAACAACCTGCATGTGGAGGATTATTGGGTGGAGCTGAACAGCATTTATTTCGATCCGGAGCAATTGATGATAACGGCTGAAATGATTGCAAGGGTACACGAAGCCATACAAAGCCTGCCCGCCCGATGCCGGCTCATTTTTAAGCTGGTAAAAGAAGAAGGATTGAAGTACCGCGAAGTGGCCGAATTGCTCAACCTGTCTGTTAAAACCGTAGAGAACCAAATGACCCTTGCGCTTAAGAAAATTGGGTCTGCAATCGGGTTCAATATCCACCGCTCTGTCTCCTCTGCTAAGTCGTTTTAAGCCAGTCTGGCATTGATTTTCTCATTTTGCGCCTTTGTGGCAGCCGTTTTGGCTATTTTTACCATAAATCATGGCATAATTTTCGTGTAATACTATGTCGTCCGAATTCCGCAAGCTACTTTTGCCCTCATCCATCCAATCCTCTGTTAACAACCTTCACAAACAATTAGGAATTCGGTACTCCCTGTGAATCAACCAATTATTTTGTAACCTTCCTTTTTGGAATCATTATTGCAAAAAGGGAGCAAACCAAAAAATTGAGTTTATGCAAAAGATGTTTTTAAAAGGTTTTGGTTGTTTTCTCATTGTTCTATGCTTATCATTTAACGTTGAAGCGAAAGGTCAGGACAACTTCGACGGTCAAAAGAAAGATACAAGCATTGCAACTGAAATGGTAATAGCAGCGGCTGTAAGCAGCCCCGCGGTTATCAGCGAAACTTCCGGCAACAAAGAAGAGGAAAGCGCTGCAACTAAAGCTGCGGTGGCGGTTAATCCGGTTTTGGTGGCTCAGCAGGCGCTCTTCAAACAATTGCATCCACTATCTATATCATTTGTAAAAGCATATCATAAGAAGAATGAACAAATGCTGGAGCAAATACATAGCAAGTTTACCAGGCAGTTTGCCATGATAGACAACGTTATGCTGAAATATGAATTACCGGTCCATCTGAAATACCTGGCAATTGTGGAATCTGAATTATCAAGCCGGGCTGTATCTAATAAAGGCGCCGTGGGACCCTGGCAGTTTATGGCTACTACAGGCAGGCTGATGGGGCTTACTATTAATAAACACAGAGACGAAAGGCGCGACCTGGCCAAAAGTACGGTTGCGGCAGCCAAGTACCTGAAGGCGCTGTATGGTCAGTTTGACGATTGGTTATTGGTAATAGCTGCCTATAATTGCGGTGCCTCGAGGGTAGAATACGCTATTAAAAAAGCCAATAGCCGCGACTTTTGGAAACTCCAGTACCATTTGCCGGCTGAATCGAGGGCGCATGTAAAAAAGTTTGTGGCAGCTCGCTATTTCTTTGATTGTAAAGCAGCTGAATTAGCCGTAAACCTGCTGAATATTGAAAAGCTTTCGCAGGATGAGATCAATAATTCGGCTGAAGTTCGGATCACTGGCAAATACAGGGCTTCGGTTGTAGCCAGGATGCTGGAAATGGATCCCGTAACTTTTGATAACTACAATCCCGGTTTTGATAAGGAAGTGGCAGTGAGGGGATACGACCTGAGGCTGCCTAAAGATAAAATGGAGCAGTTTAACCTTAAGAAGCAGGAAATATTGGCCGGATCTATCCAGGCTATGCTTACCGAAAGCTCCAGCATTATCAGTGCAGAATCCAAAGAACAATATCCCGAAGCCATCCAGCTTAACAAGCCTAAAGCTGTTAATGCTACAGAAGATACTAAAAACAAGAAGAGAGCCAAATAAAGCGATATTTCATTTTATCGTAAAGTGCTGAGTTAACCATTCAGCACTTTTTTTATGGCCAGGGCTTTCAGCAGGCATTCCTCGTATTCCTGGGCCGGATTGCTGTAATAGGTAATAGCCGACCCGGTTTGAAAGGAAAGGTAACCGGTTGCTGCATTGTAAAGAATGCTCCTGATCACCACGTTAAAATCCATGTTTTTATCGGGACTGATATACCCAACCGCACCCGAAAACAAGCCACGCTTTGTTTTTTCGTATGCCTCAATCAGTTCCATTACCCTGCGCTTAGGCGCACCCGTCATGCTTCCCATAGGAAAGGTTGCCTTGAAGATCTCTGTAATGCTTACCCCTTTGGCCAGCTCACCGCTAATGGTAGAGATCATTTGAAATACCTGCGGAAACGCATAAATGCCGAAAAGCTCATCCACTTTTACCGACCCTTCATTGCATATCCTGGAAAGATCGTTGCGCACCAGGTCAACGATCATAATATTTTCCGACCGGTCCTTCGCGCTGTTGTACAGCATATTCCTGCTTTGCTCATCCGCCTCCCTGCTATTAGGGTGGCGCCCTGAAGTGCCCTTAATCGGCTGGGAGATAAGCAGGTTGCTGGTTTTTTTAAGATATCGCTCCGGACTGGCGCACAACAGGTATTGCTGGTTGATGTGGTAAAACGAAGAGAAAGGATTGGGCGATTCGTTGCTCAATGCCTGGTATACTGCTAATGGGTCAATGTTTGCCGCCTGGCTGTAAAACTCCTGGCAAAAATTAATTTCATAGCAGTCGCCCCTTAAAATATGCTGTTGCAGTTGCTGTATGGTAGCAATGTATCCTTCCCTGCTGAACCTCGATTGGATATCGACACTCTTTCCAGTATAAGATAAAGGCGTATCGGCTTCAAAGATTTTTTGAGCAACCTGCTCATGGCTGTCAAAAGCGCCAACCGATAACTCATTTTGCCGGAGTATAACAACTATTTCGGGAATGAAAAAAAACAGGTCGGGAAACCCGATATGATCCGGGTTATTGGACGAGAGTAACTCTGTTTCGTTTTTAAGATCGTAGCCCAGGTGCCCAAACAACCAGTCGTTTGTTTGCTGCTCAAAATGGTGAAATTGCGTGAAGGCAGTTCCTGCGGAAGAAGTAATATAGCTGATGGCACCTGCAGCAGCGATACATTCAATGTCGCTATGCGGTAGTTGGTACTGGTGGTTGTCTAAAAAACAACAGATGTTGAACCGGTTTGCCCAATTCAACATCTGCCATTTTGTTTCCAAAAAATTATCAACGGGAAAAGAACGGAATGTTCGTTTCACAATTCATTATTAGTAATCGTCATCATCGTCATCGAACCTGCCACCACCATCATCAAACAAGCCCATGTCTTTAAATTCATCGTCAATGCCCAGGTCGTCATCATCATCCTTTCCTTTCTTTCCACCCGGTCCTGCCTTTTTCGATTTTGACTTGGGAATATCAAACTCATCGAAGTCGGGGTCCCAGTTGTCGTCTTCATCCACTTTCTCCCAATCGTCTTCTACCTCTACATCATCGTCGTCTTCATCATCATCCGAAGAAGATTTTGCAGCGGGTTTTCCTCCTTTCTTAGCGGGCTTTTCGTCCACTTCAAAATCGTCATCCTCATCCTCTTCCTCCTCTTGCTTTTTCGATTTCGAAGATGCCTTTTTTGGTTGCTCCTGGTCGTCGCCAGCGGCAGCGCCCTTACTACTTGCTTTTTTTGATTTTTCAGATTTTGCCATAGTCTGAATAATTAGAACCGTAAAATTTCTACGAGATTTTTAAATAGCCAAATAAATTCAAAAATAATTTTTATTGTTATACAATACAACAATTATAGCGCCGGAATTATCTGGTCTCTGCCAGGCCCGTTTGAAATATAAGTAACTTTTACGCCCAGGTACTGGTTAATATGGTTTACGTAATATTTCATTGCTTCGGGCAAGCTGGCAGCGTCGGATAATTTTGAAATATCCTGGTTCCAACCCTTGAACGATTGGTAAACAGGTTCAATATTCACTTTTGTCATTTGGTAAGGAACCTGGTCCTGTTCTTTGCCATCTATTTTATAAGCGCCGCAAACTTTCAGTTCTGCAAAAGCATCCAGCACATCTGCCTTAGTCATTACCAGTTGCGTTACACCATTAATCATACAGGCAAATTTCAGTGCCACCAGGTCAATCCAGCCACAACGCCGCGGTCTGCCCGTAGTTGCGCCAAATTCGTTGCCGGTTTTACGCAGTTCTTCGCCTGTTGCATCGTGCAGTTCGGTAGGAAATGGTCCGCCGCCCACCCTGGTACAATAAGCTTTGGTTACGCCAATTACTTCTTTTATTTTTTGAGGCGCCACACCCAAGCCGGTACATACGCCTGCGGAAATAGTATTAGAAGAAGTTACAAACGGGAAAGTGCCAAAGTCAACATCCAGCATGCTGCCCTGCGCACCTTCTGCCAGCACTTTTTTACCCTGGCTTATTTTATCGTTTATGAAATATTCGCCGTTTACAATTTTGAAACGACGCATAAATTCAATTCCCTCAAAGAATTCATCCTCCCAGGCAGAAATATCTTCATTAAAATGCATGCCATCCAGCAATTTCTGGTGCTTAAGCCTCAGCCGGATATACTGGGTAGTAAAATTTTTATCGAGTATGTCGCCCACCCGTAGCGCATTGCGCCCTGTTTTATCCATGTAGGCAGGTCCGATTCCTTTGAGCGTCGATCCGATTTTGTCATTTCCCTTCAGTGCTTCAGAAGCTTTGTCCAGCGCCCTGTGCGTAGGCAATATCAGATTCGTTCTTTCCGAAATGTACAGGTTCTTCGTGTAGTCTACACCAAAAGAAGCGACTGTTTCACATTCCTTTTTCAGCGTTACGGCATCCAGCACCACTCCATTCCCGATCAGGTTAACCGTGTTGTTGTGAAAAATGCCTGAAGGAATCTGATGCAGAACGATCTTTTTATCTTTTACGTATAGGGTATGACCAGCGTTCGGTCCTCCCTGAAAGCGGGCAATAACGTCGTAAGAAGGAGCAAAATAATCAACAATTTTGCCTTTGCCTTCGTCCCCCCATTGGAGGCCTAGTAATACATCAACCATTTAAAAAAGTTTGCAAGAGTGGCAAAAATATATGAATGCAGCCAATAAGGAAAATAAAAAGCAGCGGGCAGTTTAAGGTTTATGGTTTATCGTTTGGTGTTGCGCAACCACAACCCCTAAACTACAAACGGCAAACGCCCAAACCTGCAACAAATTTCCTTGTCCGCCATCCCCCCCTTATCTTTGGGCGCAAAATAATAATTGTTGAATGAGCCCTACACAAATTTCTTATCTCACCTTTGGCATTGTGCTGGTATTGGCTTTGATTTTTGACCTGGGGCTCCTGAGCAAAAAAAACAGTGCCATCACCTTTAAAAAAGCGTTGTACCAAACCTTTTTCTGGGTGGGTCTTTCAGTGGCTTTTTGCGTTTTTTTATGGTTTGAAGACGGATCGACAGTTGCCACCAAATATTTTACGGCTTATTTAATGGAGTGGTCGCTCAGCATCGACAATATATTTGTATTCATCCTCATTTTCAGTTTTTTTAAGGTAGAAGAATCAGATACTGCCAGGGCATTGCTCATTGGCATATTGCTGGCCATCGTATTTCGCATTGCCTTTATAGCCGTGGGTATAGAACTGATTGAGCGCTTTCACTGGATACTGTATGTGTTTGGGTTCATCCTTCTATATACGGGCGTAAAATTGTTTTTCAAAAAAGATGAAGAAGAATTTAATCCCGGCGAAACCAAGCTGTACAGGTTTATTCAAAAATACCTGCGCTTTACCAATATAGAGCCAAAGGGCAGGTTTACCCTCACGCAAAACGGTAAGGTATATTTCACCAATCTTGCCGTGGTGGTGCTGATGCTGGCTGCTATTGATATTGTTTTTGCGCTCGATTCCATTCCCACGGTCGTTTCGCTGGTGCGCGAAAGGGCAGATATTCCTTTTTCTGAAGAAGATATTCTCGTTATCTATTCTTCCAACATATTTGCCGTGCTGGGTCTTCGCTCCCTGTTCTTTTTGCTGAAAGGCGCCGTAAACCAGTTCGATTATTTGCAGCAGGGTATAGCAGTAGTGCTGGTGTTTATCGGTTTCAAGATGCTGATTGAATATTTCGACATTCGGATATCTATTTATATATCGCTGGGCGTGATAGTGGCGAGCCTTACCGGCGCTATTCTTTACTCCATTTATCACAAACGGAAAATGCCCCAGCCAAAATCTGACCGAACCATTCCTTAGTTGTTATGACAGGCGCTTATACCATCAGCCATATTGCCACTATTGTTCATGGAAAGCTGAAGGAGGGCGCCGGCAATACGCATATTGAATACCTGCTAACCGATAGCAGGAAACTGACAGAACCTGCCAGCTCTCTTTTTTTTGCACTGGACGGGCCGCGCAGAAGTGGCGAAATTTATATTGAAGAACTGTACAACAGAGGAGTAAAAAATTTCGTTGTCAATGCCTCCTTCAATACCAGTCAATACAGCGATGCCAATTTTATACAAACAGAAAATGTGTTGCAGGCATTGCAGGTGTTAGCCGCCCGGCATCGCGAGCGTTTTTCCATACCCGTTATTGGCATTACCGGCAGCAATGGAAAAACCATTGTAAAGGAATGGTTGAACCAGTTGCTCGATAGCAGGTATAATATTGTAAGAAGTCCTAAAAGTTACAATTCGCAAATAGGTGTTCCGCTAAGCGTGTGGCAAATGAATGAGGCGCATACTTTGGGCATATTCGAAGCAGGCATATCGCAACCCGGCGAAATGCAGCAGCTTGCCGGAATAATACAACCCACCATAGGCGTGCTCACGCATATTGGCGAGGCGCACAGCGAGAACTTTCAAAACCTGGAGCAAAAAATAAAAGAAAAACTGAAGCTGTTTACAACAGTGCAATGGATGACGGCTAACGGAGACGATGAGCTGGGGCGCGCTGCAATTGAACAGGCGGGGCTGCCATGCCTGTTTTGGGGCAGTGCTGAACACAACCAGGTAAGAGTTGTAGCTATAAAAAAGCAAAAAGCGCATACTGCTATTTCAATAAAAATTGGAAATGGAATTGCGGAGTTGGAAAATGAAAAGACGGAGGAAAGCAGTTTGAATATTGAACTGCCTTTTACCGACGATGCTTCTATTGAAAATGCGATTACCTGTTGCTGCGTTTTGTGGAAGCTGGGTTATGATGCCGGGGCTATAGCGGCAAGAATGCTTTTATTAAAGCCGGTGGGCATGCGGTTGGAAATGAAAAAGGGGATTAATAACTGTTCGGTTATTAACGACAGTTATATTGCCGACCTCAGTTCTTTGCGCATAGCGTTAGATTTTTTGCAACAGCAGCAGCAACATGAAAAACATACGGTCATTCTTTCCGACCTTTTTGAAACCGGTATTTCGGAAGAAAAGCTGTACGCCGGAATTGCCAATACACTGCGCCAGAAAAAAATAAGCAGGTTTATTGGAATAGGCGCAAAAATGCTGCAATATCAAAGTTTGTTCCGGCAGGCTTGCAGCGAAACGGCTTTTTTTATATCTACTGAAGACTTTATTCAACAGTTTCACAGCAGTACTTTTCACAACGAAACCATATTGATAAAAGGCGCGAGGGCTTTTGGCTTTGAACGCGTGAGCGCTTTGCTGGAGCAAAAAGCACATCAAACAGTACTGGAAGTAAACCTCAGCGCTATTGTACACAACCTTAAACAGCATCAGCAATTGCTGCAGCCAACTACCCGCATAATGGCAATGGTAAAAGCATTTTCGTATGGGAGCGGCAGTTTTGAAATAGCCAATATATTGCAGTTTCACAAAACGGATTACCTGGCAGTTGCGTATACCGATGAAGGTGTTGAGTTGCGCAGGTCGGGCATTAGCCTGCCTATTATGGTAATGAATCCCGAACCTGAAAGTTTTGCTTTGCTGAGCGAGCATCACCTGGAGCCTGAAATTTTTTCTTTTCCCATCTTATTTTCTTTGCAGGATTTTTTAAAAGATCAGGGCGTTCAGCATTATCCCGTACATCTTAAAATAGATACAGGGATGCATCGCCTTGGGTTTGAAATAAACGAAATTCCTGCGCTTGCGGACATGCTTGCGAGCAGCACATTGTTCAAAGTGCAATCCGTGTTCAGTCACCTCGCCGGCAGCGAAGATCCTGAGCTGGATTATTTTACGCTGCAGCAGGTTGAAACTTACGGCAAGGCATGCACGATATTGCAGCAGGCGCTTCCCTACCCCTTCCTGCGGCACATTGCCAATTCTGCTGCCATAGCCCGTCATCCGCAATTGCATTTCGATATGGTGCGGTTGGGCATTGGCTTATACGGCATCAATACTTCCGGTTCCGAAAAAATGGAGCTTCGCGAAGCGGCAACTTTAAGAACAACCATTGCACAAATTAAAAAGGTTCCGGCAGGCGACACGGTAGGGTATAGCCGAAAAGGAAAAATAGCACAAGAAAGTGTAATTGCCACTATCCGCATTGGTTATGCCGATGGCTACAGAAGAATGTTTAGCAACGGCGTTGGCAAAGTGCTTGTGCGTGGACAACTGGCACCCGTAACAGGAAATATAGCAATGGATATGACGATGATTGATGTTACCAACATACAAGGAGTGCAGGAAGGAGACGAAGTAATAATATTTGGAGAACAGCTTTCCATTTCAACACTGGCGCAATGGGCGCAAACCATTCCCTACGAAATAATGACCGGCATATCGCAACGGGTACAACGGGTGTATTTTGAGGAGTAGTCAACGATCAGCAATCAGCGGTCAGCCGTTTATTGTTTGTTGTTTCCGTCATTTCGACGAAAGAGAAATCTCCTTACAATTTTCCATGTTTCCTGGTTCTTGCATTTGGGTTCTTTTTTCTTTCATTAATTTTACTCCACCACCATCATCATTAAACGCGATATTTTGAAGAAAGATCTCCTCACGACTGTCCTGCTTTTAAAAAATTCAGTTACACGCACAGGTTTTGTTCTATGGCTGATGCTGCTATTGCAATACAATGTGTTGGCTCAAGCACAAAAAGACGAATCATTAAAAGTTACCGGCAAAGTAGTGGAGACGCAGGCCGGCACATCGCTTGGGTTTGCTACTGTGCAGCTTTTCAAACAAAACGATACCGTTGCGATGGCATCTGCTCTCACTGCCGAAGATGGAGCATTCGCCGTGGAAGCGACTGCCGGAACCTATTATGCTACCGTTGAATTTACAGGTTACACCACTTACAAATCAACGGTTTTCAAACTTTCGGCCGATCATGCTGTTTTCAATCTTGGCATTATCAAATTAAGTTCTTCCACAAAAACATTAGAGGAAATTGTGGTGCAGGGTGAAAAAAGTTCCATGCAATTAGCGCTCGATAAAAAAATATTCAATGTGGGAAAAGACCTCGCCAACGCAGGTGGTACTGCGGTTGACATCCTGAGCAATATTCCTTCGGTGGCGGTAGATGTGGAAGGAAATGTGAGCCTGCGCGGAAGCAGCAGTGTGCGGATATTGATTGATGGAAAACCTTCGGGGCTGGTGAGTTTGCGTGGCGGCAGCGGGTTGCAGCAATTGCAGGGCAATATGATTGAACGTGTGGAGATCATTACCAATCCCTCTGCCCGCTATGAAGCGGAAGGAATGGGCGGCATTATCAATATTGTGTTGAAGAAGGAAAGAAAGGAGGGATTCAATGGTTCTTTTGACGTAGTGGCGGGATATCCCGAAAATTTTGGCGTTGCCGCCAACGTGAACTATCGGAAAAAAGATTTCAATTTCTTTATTAATTATTCCACCTCCTATCGTAATACACCTGGTCGTAATGATCTGTACCAGGAGTTCTATCGCAACGACAGCATATTCATCAGCACCAAAGAAATGGAAAGTCGCCTGAAGGGGATGTACAACACTGCAAGGGCGGGGCTGGACTATTTCTTTGATGAAAAGAACATACTCACGGCTTCGTATACCTACCGCCTGAGTAAAGGCAAAAGGTTTTCAGACATTGTATACAACGATTTTCTGAACAATATTAAAAATCCAACCGGCAGTACCCGCCGCACGCAAGACGAAACCGAAACAGAGCCCAACTCAGAATATGCATTAAGCTATAAACGAAATTTTAAACGGCAGGGACATGAGCTAACGGCAGATGTGCGGTTTTTGGATAATTGGGAAAACTCCGATCAATACTTCGGGCAGGATGTGTACAATGCCGACGGAAGTCACTCCGGAATACCTTATTTGCTGCAACGTGCCGTAAACGACGAAACGGAAAAACAGTACCTGGTGCAGATAGATTATATTCAGCCTTTCGGCGAAAACGGAAAATTTGAAACAGGTTTGCGCAGCAGCTTCCGCGATATGACCAACAATTATACCGTTACCGAACGCGGCGAGGACGACAGTTGGTTTGAACTGCCGGGGCTTACCAACAATTTTGTATATAATGAAAACATTCATGCGCTGTATGCTATTATGAGCAATAAGATCAGGAA
>JBQCGX010000119.1:0-6238 GCA_051955255.1 Agriterribacter sp.
CACCCTCCACCCTCCCACCCTTCACCTTTCCCCTTTTCCCTTCCCCCGCGCCCTAGCGGCAAATTTTCCACACATAAGGCAACCTAAACAATCTTTATCAGGCGCTTAAAATGAACAAGGATGTGAACAAGATGCATTCTCCAATAGTTTGGTCGGGTGGCATCATTCTTGAAAAGAATAAGTTGACAGTTGTAAGGTAAAGACTATAAGCATTCCAAATCTCAAATTTCCAATCTCAAATCAACTAAGCGTGCCCATTAAAATTTTGTACTGGGGATTTATTATCAGTTTTTTAGGGTCTCTTCCGCTGGGCACATTAAATGTGCTGGCCACGCAAATAAGTGTACAATCGGGTATATACACAGCCTTGTTGTTCAGCACAGGCGCTGTATTGACAGAAGTAATATATGTTCGGTTAGCCCTTACCGCCATGGACAAGATCGTGAGCTATCCCATCGTATTTCGCTGCCTGGAGTGGCTTTCAGCAGCCATCCTGTTATTGTTGGGCATCGCATTTTTTGTTACAGCCAAACAAGCCGGTGGCATATCAAAAATATTGCCCGCTACCCTTTCTGATGCTTTTTGGCTGGGAGTATTGCTCAGTGCTACCAGTCCCATGCACATCACATTCTGGTTTGGATGGAGCACTGTGTTAATGGAAAAACAAATACTGATTGCCGGTAAAAACAATTACAGCCTGTATATAACAGGCATTGGAGTGGGCAGCCTGCTGGGCTATGCAGTTTTTGTTGTGGGCGGCAGTTACCTGATCAACCTGCTCAGCGAAAACCAGCAATGGTTGAACCGCATTATCGGTGGCGTGCTGCTTTTTACAGGGCTGCTGCAAAGTTTTAAAATCATTCGCAAATATCAAACTACACCTGCATAGCATGAGTACAAAAACTTTTTTTTATCGCTTGTATCATTGGGAAACCTGGCATTATCTCGCCAAGTATATCCCTATTATGCCGGTGTGGTTATTTTATTGCATCCGCGCGCGTTCCCTATGGTTTTTTACGCCATCCAACCCCACCTTAACCTTCGGCGGTTTTGAAGGCGAAAGCAAAAAAGAAATGTTTGATCAGTTGCCACCGGGAACGTATCCACGAAGTATTTATATACAGCATTCCACCTCATTTGAAAAAGTAGAAAAGCTGGTAGCAACCATGGGATTCACCTATCCACTCGCAGTTAAGCCCGATGTGGGTATGATGGGACTGATGTTTCGGAAAATTGACTCGGCAGGCAAACTGAAGAAATACCACGAGTTGATGCCGGTGGACTACATTATACAGGACCTGATCACCTACCCTATGGAGATCAGTGTGTTTTATTACCGCTTGCCCGGCGAAAAAAGTGGAACCATTACCGGTTTTTTGAAGAAAGAATTCCTGGAAGTAGTGGGCAACGGCACCGATACACTGGAAACATTGATAGAAAACTACGATCGCGTTCAATTCCGCATACCCGAAATGCGCGCCAAGCACGAAAGCCGGCTGCAGGATGTATTGGCTAACGGTGAACGATACTGCCTTTCAAATGCATTGAACTTAAGCAGAGGAGGAAAGCTGGTGAGCCTGGCAACCGAAAAAGATGAAAAGCTGTTGCAAGTTTTCGATGGGCTCAGTCATTATACAAAACATTTTTATTATGGTCGCTACGACATCAAATGTTCGTCGGTAGAAGAACTGAAAGAAGGAAAAAATTTCTCCATACTCGAATACAATGGATGCGGGGCCGAACCGCATCATATTTACGGGAACGGGCATACGCTGGTGAAAGCCTACCAGATTGTGTTGCAGCACTGGAAAGTGTTATACCAGATATCTGCCCAAAACAGCAAACGCGGTGTTCATTACTGGGGATTTCGCGAGGGGTTGCAATTTTTGAGAAAAGCCAAACGACATTTCCGGATGCTCAAAGCATTGGATGTTAGTACAGAATTATAATTATGCAGACAACGATTGCAAATACAAATGCTCAACCTGCTGCGGCGCCATCGCCTGCCGCAGCGCTGGCGGCTTTTATAGGCAATGAAGATTTTCCCTGCTTAATGGCAAAATCGGCGTTGAACAGTGCCCGGTTACAATGCTTAACAGTACAGCATATGGCTTGCCCGGCACACGATGCTGCTATTTTAAACTTCCTGTATCAATTTATCGACGAGTACAAACAGCATCAACACGGATATTACAGCGCTGCCATTATCTTTGAACAACCATTATCCATAACCGAAAGTTTATTTGAACAGCTTTTGTGGCAAAGGCTGCAGGCGCTGGCAGACATGGACGCATTGCATTACGGTTATGATGCCAGGGTAAGCGCCAACCCAATGAATAAAAATTTCAGCTTTAGCCTGAAAGAAGAAGCGTTTTATGTAATAGGCATGCATCCTGGCAGCAGCAGGAAAGCACGACAGTTTTCACATCCGGCATTGATCTTTAACCCACATGCACAGTTTGAATCATTAAGAGAAGAAAATAAGTATGAGCGGATAAAAGACCTGATACGGAAGCGCGATATACATTTATCGGGATCTGTAAACCCAATGCTGGCAGATTTTGGCAAAGCATCCGAAGCCATGCAATACAGCGGCAGGCAGTACAATGAGCAATGGAAATGCCCCTTACACATCAAACATCCACAGCAATGAATATTATTCCACCGCGGAGCGGCGTGTCCTTCATTTTAAAAAAAGGCGAGCGTTTAAAAGTTACAGACATTGAGGGAGAACAGGTGTCTGATTTTATATGTTATAACCTGCACGATACCAAGGAGTATCTTTCCTCCGGCAGAACCATCGATTATGCAGAAACCATTTTTTTAACGGTAGGGCATCCGTTCTGTTCCAACCGGAGCAACATTATGTTTGAGATGGTAGAAGACACGGTAAAACGCCACGATTTTTTATTGACGCCCTGCAGTGCAGATACGTTCAGGATCATTTACGGTCATGAACACCCGCACCGTGGTTGTTTCGGAAATTTGTGCGAGGCCTTGCAACCACATGGCATTGCACCCGACAATATTCCCATTACGTTGAACCTGTTTATGCATGTAGCCGTTGATGGTGAAACGGGCAAACTATCTGTACTTCCGCCCAAAAGCAAGGCAGACGATTATGTGGTGATCGAAGCCAAAATGGACTTGCTGGTGGGCTTGACAGCCTGCTCGGCAGAAATGTCGAACAATTATTCGTTTAAGCCGATTGGGTATGAGGTATTTGAAATTTGAAAACACGAAGCAACCAGCGATCAGTAAATCAAAAGCACTTTTTGCCGATCGGCCCGCCCAAAGGGCGGTCTGATCGACAGAAGATGTGAAGTTCTCAGGCATTAAACAAAAGCCCATTGTTTGCAGAAGTTTGGATGCTTGCGGGATAGTATTGATTAACGGAGTTGCCTCGAACGCTCCCCTCAAGGAATTCAATTGTGCTCCAATGGGGATCAATCCAAAATCAGCAATCAACAAATCAGGAATTTCAAATACCGTCAGACCGCCTTAGCGGCGGGCCAACGGTAATGAATCAGCATTGCAATCCGTTTTATTGCCACGATATTTTAAACTGCAATCCGTATGCAACCAGGCTCGCTCTGCTACTGATGTTCATGGCTCCAAGCGCCTGAGGCGTATTGGTCTTGCCGGGAGCGTAGGTAACGAGTGAACCATTCTGCTGTTCGCGGGTGCGCATATTGGTGACTCCATAGTCGATAAACAAACCGGTATGCAGCCATAGTCCATCAGACAAAGGAAAGCTGAAGCCTCCTGCCCCGCTTAGCGCAACAGTAGGATTGAGTGTTTGTTTATTGCTGCCCTGCCAGTTTTGGAAGGTACCAAAGCCGTGCTGTGGCAGATCCTTCACCTCTATATTATGATCGGGATAGTAGCCAGACACCATGAGTTCGTTTGCCGATGCCCGTAAGTTTGCTTTAAAAGGCAGCACAAAACGAAGACCGCCATTGGCATACCAGGCTGTTTTGCCCTGATGGGTATACTGCAACTTTACAGGAATAGCCAATGCAAAAAAACGTTGTGTTTCTTCGTAGCCTCTGGTAATTACATTGTATTGAAAAGCTGAACCGGATTCATCTACCTGGTATGACGAAAACACCGCCCCGTCTTTTAAAGTGGCCCGGGTATTGAAAAGTTCAGCGCTTGCTGCCGACAGTAATTGCCATTGATTATTCAATGGGTAACTATACCCAACTCCCAATCCGCCACCTACTCCCAACCGGCTGCTTCCGTTGGTAAGTTTGTAGTTAAGTCCCTGCATTCCTGCTGCAGCCTGCAGATCTAACTTTTGCGCACCGGCGCTGCCGGCAATCAACAGCAGGCTTAAACAAATGATTGTATGTGTTCGCATGTTTTGAATTTGTGATTTATGATCCACATCAGCGGTATGTTTAAAGCTGTGTGTTTCAGGTTTAGTGGGTGCATTTCAAACATTCTCTTCAGCGGCTTTGCATGGCCCGCTTCCAAAATGTAAAATGCACCCTTTTGTTTCCTGGTTTTTGATGTTTGTCTTTTTGTTTTTATTTCTTCCCTATTTCACCAGCACGTTTACGGTTTGCTGAGCGCCATTGCTGAGTATAAGAGTTATGATATATATACCGCCTGTTGGAGGCATTTTTATTTTTGTGGCTGGCTGAACGTTGCTAACCTGTTGCAGTACAACGCCACTGGTATTGGTAACGGTAAGCCGCGCGCCTTGCATTTGTGCCTCGCTGTAATTGTTGCTAACCGTAACCATACTGCCTGGATTGGCAGGATTGGGATAAACCTTCAGGCGCCTCATCTCCACTTCGTCGCCGGTAAGTTCCAGCGGACAGCTTTGCACATTGTTGCCATCTTTATCGGTAGCTACTATATAATAACTGCCGTTCAACGCTGTGGCTTCACTATAGTAAGGACGTGTGGCGCCACTTACGGCTACACCGTTTTTATACCATTGCCATTGTACAAAGCGGCTGCTGTCGTTTACGGAATACAAGGCATCGCTGAAGTGCTGTTTCACCAGCGCCGGCGATACATAGTAATAAGTGGTTACAACCGCCGTAGCCGGCATATGATTTTTATCGCCTTCCTGTGTAGCCGTTACCGTTGTCGTTCCATACTCACCGGGCGTTAAGGTATTACCGCTTATGGTGGCTACTGATGTATTGGCAACGGTATAGGTTACCGGCAGGCTGCTGCTGGCCGTAGCGGTAAGAGTAATAGGGTTACCATCATTGCAACCGGTTACCAGCTCCTGGTTCCAGGTAATGGTTTGTGCAGCTTTGGTAATAGTAAAGGTGTTGCCGCCGTAACTGATGGTATAGTTGCTACCAGCGGTCAGCGTGTTTTGGCCAATGGCATACTCGCCCACATCTTCTCCCGCTGCGCGGCTCAGTTTACCTCTAATAATGCTGTTGCCATCGTTGTTCTTAAAACCTGTAGCCACATAAGTAAGCGTTGGATCTTCCTCCCCATACACTTTGCTTCGCTCGTTGGCTTTTACTGTCAGTGTAGCTTTGGTAATGGTGAGATCGTTACCAGTATACTCAACAGTATAGTTATCGCCGGCAGTCAATGTATTTTGACCAATGGCATATGCTCCTACATTTTCGCCGGCAGCACGGCCCAGTTTGCCTTTAATAACGCTGTTGCCATCGTTGTTCTTAAAGCCGGTAGCCACATAAGTGAGCGTTGGATCATTCTCGCCATATACTTTGCTTTGCTCGTTAGCCTTTACCGTCAGCGTGGCTTTGGTAATGGTGAGATTGTTGCCACTGTACTCAATGGTATAATTATCACCGGCTGTCAATGTATTTTGAGCAATGGCATACGCTCCTACATTTTCGCCGTCAGAACGACCTAGTTTGCCTTTGATAACGCTGTTGCCATCGTTGTTCTTAAAGCCGGAAGCCACATAGGTGAGCGTTGGATCTTCCTCCCCATACACTTTGCTTTGCTCGTTGGCTTTTACTGTTAACGCGGCTTTGGTAATGGTGAGATTGTTGCCAGTATACTCAATGGCATAATTATCACCAGCAGCCAGGTCGTTTTGACCAATGGCATACTTACCTGCATTTTCTCCTGCGGCACGGCTTAAACCGCCTGTAACAATATTGTTATCGTCGTTGTTTTTAAAAACTGTTTCCCCGTATGTAAAAGCCCGGTCGGCATCGCCATAAACATTGATTTTCCCCTTGGCTTTTATGGTTATTATATACTTTTATAACGTAACTAAAACATAGGC
>JBQCGX010000120.1:0-5027 GCA_051955255.1 Agriterribacter sp.
CAACTTGTCCAAATAAATAAGAACGTTCGCCTTTATCGGTCAGACCGCCGGCTGCGCCCAATATCCCTTTCGGGCGGGCCGACCGGCTTCCCCCATCGGCCCGCCCGAAGGGCGGTCTGATGGATGATGTTGGACTTTAAAAACTTTCAAACTGCAATAGTGCATATCACCATCTGTTTTTGGTTGCGCTCGCTTTCCGTCATTTGTTAGTACATTCGTGCATCAGCAAAATGATAAACATATGAAAAAGATATTCGTCCCGCTCTTTTTTTCCTGTTTGGTAATTTTTGGTACGCTTCACTCTACCCGCTTGGTAGCTGGTCATTTCCCCGTTCCTCAGTATGCAGAGCCTGCTGTTGAAGGAAAGTGGGATATTACAGTAGTGGTGGATGGAAAAGAATTTCCGTCCTGGCTTGAAATATACCATTCGGGTAATAAATGGCTGGTAGGACAATATGTTGGTATTACCGGCAGTGCAAGACCTATTTCGAAAGTAAATTTTAAAGACGGCAAAATTACTTTCACCATTCCCCCGCAATGGGAAGAAGAAGAGAACGACCTGTCGTTCGAAGCCACGCTTCAAAACGATGTGTTAACCGGTACCATGGTGGCTGCTAATGGCCAAACCTACAACTGGAAAGGCGTACGCGCCCCGCTGCTTGCCCGCGACAAAGCCCCGGTATGGGGTTCGCCTGTTAAGCTTTTTAACGGTAAAGACCTGAGCGGCTGGCATGCGATGGGCGAAAACCAGTGGAAGGTAGTATCGGGTATATTAACAAGTCCAAAATCGGGAGCCAACCTGGTTACCGATCAAAAGTTTACAGATTTTAAGCTGCATGTTGAATTCCGTTGCCCTAAAGGAAGCAACAGCGGACTATACCTGCGCGGACGTTATGAAGTGCAGATAGAAGACAGCTATGGCAAGTTGCCCGAAAGAGGATTGCTGGGCGCTGTATACGGATTTATCATTCCCAGCGAAATGGCTGCTAAACCGGCAGGAGAGTGGCAGACATATGATATTACTTTGGTTGGAAGGATGATCACCGTGGTACTGAACGGAAAACAGATCATCTGCAACCAGTCTATTCCCGGCATTACAGGCGGCGCGCTCGATAGCAAAGAGGGCGAACCCGGTCCATTGTATATCCAGGGCGATCACGGTCCTATTGAATACAGGAATATTGTGCTTACGCCTGCGAAATAATTAAAACAAACCTGTTGCGGTTTTTGTTTGCCGCAGATTCACAGATAAAAGTTATTTTCATCTGCGGATCTGCGGCAAAATATTTTAAGTAATGCAGGTCTTCACCAAACGCTGTTTATGAATAAAATCATGCTTGCACTCATACTGTGCGCTTGTTACAGCCGCCTGGCATTGGCACAATCACCCTCATACGAAATATACGCCATTAAATATGCGATGCTGGAAAAGCCTACGCCCACATCGGGCTGGGCAAGCGGTGGTCCAGACAACGACAGTGTTGATATAGCTTTTATGTTCTGGCTGATAAAAGACGGCAAAGGACGGAATATACTTGTGGATGCCGGATGCACCAACGATCTGCAGGCAGCCATTGATTTTGGAGTAGCAAAATTTACCCGCCCGGATTCTATGCTGCTGAAACTTGGAATTGATCCCTCAAGCATAAGCGATATCATTATTTCGCACCCGCATTGGGATCATATCGATGGCATCAGTTTATTTCCCAATGCACAGGTGTGGATACAAAAGGACGATTACGATTATTATGTAGGACAAGCCTGGCAGAAGGATGCCAACCACGGGGGCTTTGCTAAAAGAGATGTACTGCAACTGGTGGAACGCAATATATCGGGCAAAGTTACTTTGGTGAACGGCGACAATAAAGAGATCGTTCCGGGAGTAAGGGTATATACCGGCTCGCGCCATACTTTTAATTCGCAGTATGCGGTGGTGCAATCGGGCAATGAAAAAATAGTGATTGCTTCCGATAATGTATGGATATACCACAATATCGATAAAATGCTTCCACCTCCCTCTTACGGAACTTTCGATGCCAAAGGTTATGTAGCGGCTATGCAACGCATGAAAACGCTGGCTTCAAAACCGTCGTATATACTTCCCGGTCACGACGACCAGGTCTTTAAAAGATTTCCTTTGGTTACGCAGGGCATTGTTCGTATAAAATAGCCTCTTTGTTTTACCGAAGGGTGTCTCCATCCACCGCAACAAAATTGGTGGATCGTGAGACACGATCCACGGCAAAGTCCGTAGAATAAAGGTTGAGCAATTGTTCTGATGTTCAGCTTTGTACTACTGCTTGTTATGTCGAGTAAACAATTAGCACAATAAAGCTCTTTGAAAATGACAAGCTGTATAGATTGCCCTAACCTTCGCGTGGGTACCCGTTAAGCCGGTAACGATTTAGCAGGAACTTTTCAAGATTCTGTTACTGAGTTCACAGTAGTACTAAAGCTTAATCAGGGCGTTCCCGAAATCGGCCGTAATCGATTTCGGGCGGCTTTTTGCGTTACTTTTTTCCGCAAAAAAGTAACAAAAAGCAGAGGGTTATAGCTGAAAGTAAAACCGAGTTTGTGCAAACAAAAATTAAGTTTATAACCAACTGATAAACATCATACTGAAAAACATGTCATTGGCAAGAATGAGACATCTGGTCCGCCCTCGCCGTGGCTCGTGTCTCACGAGCCACATGTAGAAGATAACGATAATTGAATTAATTTAGTTAAGCAGGTTAAATACAGATAAGTAGTTAATTAAGTTGAATGGTGCAGATTGGATAACATACTTAATTCACTTAACTCCGGTTGGACCGGGCGTTTAACCAATTCACTCACTCAACTCCCGCTATCAAATGATCAGGATAGGACTTATTAAAGAAGGAAAGACACCCGCTGACAACCGTGTTGCATTAACACCATCGCAATGCAAATGGATACATATGCAGAATGCCGGCGTGCGCATCATAGCACAGTCTTCCTCCAATCGCTGTTTTACAGACAAAGAATATGTTTCTGCCGGAGTAGAAGTAAAAGACGATATAACAGCATGCGATATACTGCTGGGTATTAAAGAGGTGCCGGTTGATATGCTGATTCCCAACAAAACCTACCTGTTTTTTTCACACACCAAGAAAAAGCAAGCTTATAACCAGGCTATGTTCCGGCATATTATACAAAACGGTATAACGCTGATCGATTATGAATGCCTGGAGCATGAAGATGGGCAACGCATTATCGGGTTCGGGTTTTTTGCAGGCGTTGTAGGAGCACACAACGGACTAATGGCATACGGCAACCGGACGGGGTTGTATCATCTGGAACGGGTATATAAGCAAAGAAGTTTCCGGGAACTGATACACACTTATTTTGGTTTGCGTCTGCCCAATGTAAAGATAGCTGTTACAGGATCGGGGCGGGTAGCACACGGTATACTGGAAATTATGAACCTGGTAGGCATTCACGAAGTAGAGCCCGATGAATACCTGCACAGAAGATTTGCCTATCCCGTTTATACCCAGCTAAAGGGTGCAGACCTCTACCAACACAAACTAACAGGAAAGTATAGCCGTGTTGATTTTCATGAACATGCCGATCAATACGAATGCATTTTTCTTCCTTATGCCCAACAAACAGATATTTTGCTGAATGGGGTGTTTTGGGATCAAACGGTGCCCCGGCTTTTCCGTAAAGAAGATATTTCGGCAAATAATTTTATCATCCAGACGATAGCAGATATAACCGACGATAAGGGAGGATCGGTGCCGATTAACCTGGGAGATCAGACGATTGAAGATCCGGTATATGGTGTGGACCGTCAACACTTTCACAAAACAGCGCCTTACCTGCCAAACGCTATTGACGTGGTGGCTGTTGGCAATTTGCCGAACGAACTTCCCCGCGACGCTTCGCGGTATTTTGGTGAACAGCTCATTAAATATATTTTGGAAGACCTGGTGAAAGGAGGTTCTGCCATTATAGAAAGAGCGACCATGGTAAAACAGGGAAGGCTTATGCCGCTGTATGAGTACCTCAGCGAATATGGTGGAATTGCTGATCTGTGATTTGGTTTTGAACCACGGAGGCACTAAGGCACGGAGGTGCACGGAGATTTTATGTTTGTTGTTTATCGTTTGTGATCTAAGAGCTGATCGCTGACCGCTGACCGCTAAAAAATCAGATAATAATCCTTCAGCAGCTTTACAAACTCCGGCGTGTATTGTTGACTGTTGTTTTTAATGATCAGCTCGGTTGGTTCTCTTTTGGTTTCTTTCTTCCTGGAAAAATGCAATAAACACCTGAAATATGGATGCGTGGGAGTTTGCCTGATGTTCAGTGAGTCGATAAGCGTGAAATTCATTTTTTCAGCCAGTTGCACAAAATAATCTTTGCGGTAATAAGGAAGCAGGATTCCAAAGCTGCCGTGCCCGGTAAGCTGGTTGTGTATAATATCAATCAGAATGGCAAGCGTTAACGATCTGTCGTGCATCGCCATATTTTTTTTATCATCGGGCGACTTCAGCTCGTTTTCATAAAACGGCGGATTGGTGATGATAAAATCGTAAAGGTTCGGGTACTCGAAGCCGATAGCATCGCCATGAAAAGCTGTGATACGGTCATGCCATGGACTTTCCTGTATATTCTGTTGCAACTGTTCAAAAGAACCAGCTTCTTTTTCAATGGCATGAAATACTGCTGTATTTTTTTGCGCCAGCATTAAAGAAAGCAAACCCGATCCCGCGCCAATATCCAGTATCCTGTCAGCTTGCAGGTTCTTTGCAGCAAACCAGGCCCCGCATATACACGCATCCGTGGTTACCTTCATGGCACAACGGTCGTGGTGTATCGTAAACTGTTTAAAACGGAAATATGAATTAGGCAAGATTTGAATTTGAAATTTGAGATTTGAAATCATTAGTGTCCGACTAACTAAGTTAAGCGGTTGAAGCTCAGTGTATCGCCTCACCCCAACCCTCTCCTCGCGGAGAGGGAGCAAAACCCGCTACAGCAAAGGGCTTCAGCGATTTTTT
>JBQCGX010000121.1:0-46302 GCA_051955255.1 Agriterribacter sp.
AACACTAAACGATAACCAGATGCTAACTATTTAATAAAATAATTTATTAATTACTTGGTAATTTAGAAAAATAATATTTATTTAGTACTCCATTTATCAATTATTATTCAAACCTGATTGTCTAAAATTTAAAACCCTCTTTTCATGCCGAAACTTTTAAGCTGCTTATGGCAGGTGGCCTTCTTTTGCATTGTCTGTAATGCCACTGCCCAGGACCGCGTTTTCAGCGGCAAAGTAACCGATGGGTCGGGTAAGGGCCTGGCCGGGGTAACCGTTACCGTAAAAAGTACAGGTACAGGAAACTACACCGATGATGCGGGAGCGTTCACGGTGACTGCTCCAAAAAATTCGGACACACTTATATTCAGCACTGTGGGATATGCCGAACTGCGTCGGCTGGCAACGGTAGGGGTGTTCCTTACGGTAGAGCTGACTGCTACGGACAAGTCGATGGAAGAGGTAGTGATAGTGGGGTATGGTACGCAAAAGAAAATAAATCTTACAGGTGCTGTTGCCCAGGTAGATGGCAAGGTGCTCGCCAATCGCCCCGTTTCCAATGTAGGGCAGGCGTTGCAAGGCACTGTGGGTAATCTTAATATTACGCCATCCTCCGATGGTGGCGGCCCCGGCGCGGGTGTTAATTTTAATATCCGGGGAGCAACCAGTCTCAGCAGCGGCGGCGCCCCCTTTTATATCGTGGATGGAGTACCGGTAGAGAACATCAGCAACCTTAACCCGGCAGACATACAGAGTATTTCTGTGTTGAAAGATGCCGCCGCTTCTGCTATTTATGGCGCCCGCGCAGCTTACGGCGTTATACTGGTTACCACTAAAACCGGCAAAACAGGTAAAGCCACTATTTCTTACGGCAACATTTTTGGATTTTCACGCGCCACGCAAATACCCAACCAGGTAAATTCACTTGAGTTTGCCGAGGCGTATAATATTGCGTCTGTCAATGCAGGTCAATCACCCATGTTCAGCCAGGAACACATCGACAGGATCAAAGCTTATATGGCCGACCCGGCAAATACGCCCTCCAATATTCCCAACCCCAACAACCCTGATTTCTGGTCGTATGCCACGCTTGACAATGATAATGTGGATTGGATCAGAGCCTACTTTAAGCCAGGCACCGAAAATCAAAAACACGATTTGAGTGTAAGTGGTGGTGGCGACAAAACAAGTTACTACATAGGCGCCGGATATTTTAGAGAAGGTGGGTTGCTGCGTTACGGTAATGAAAAATATGAACGGTTTAATGTAACCAGCAATCTTCATTTTACGCCGCTTAAATGGCTGCGGGGCGATCTGCGCACCCGTTTCAGCAGAGACAACCGGAATGTGCCTTCGCCTACCCATAACGGTGATATAGGCAACTGGATGCACCTGGCTACCACGCGTTTTCCTAACTGGGCCTTAAAAGATCCTAACGGTCATTGGGCTGCCACTTCCAATATGCCGCGCCAGTGGGAGGGGAGAGGCCTTAGCAACAACAATGTGGTGAACCTTACAGGCGCCATAGAAATTGAACCGGTGAAGAACTGGAAGATCAATGTGGATTATACCTATCGCAATACGGCGTTTAAATCTTCTGCACATGCCAAACCTTTTATATGGGAGTATACAGTTTCGGAAGTGCCTGTGATGACCACCAATAATGCTTACTCCACAGAAATGTCGCAATTGAACTATAATTCGCTCAATGCATATACTTCGTACAGCAATCAACTCGGGCAGCATTCCTTCAGCGCGCTTGTGGGTCAGCAGGCCGAACTAAGCAAGTATACTTACCTGTTCGGCATGAAGCGCGACCTGATTTCGCAAGACCTCCCTTCGCTGGGCGTGGCTACGGGCGACCAGACAACCAATGGCAGTTTAACGCACTGGGCCAATACGGGCACCTTTATGCGGGTAAACTACAATTTTGGTGAACGCTACCTGGTTGAATTCAATGCGCGTTACGACGGATCGTCGAAATTTCCCCAGGGGCGACAGTTTGGATTTTTTCCCTCGGTTTCGGCGGGATATAACATTGCAAAAGAAAAATTCTGGACTATCCGCGACATCACCCAGTTGAAGTTGAGAGGCTCTTACGGATCGCTCGGCAACCAGGACGTTGCCAATTATCTTTATCTCAGTACCATTGGCATTGGTACCAAATACGGCTATATTCTCAACGGTGTATTGCCTAACTACCTTACTGCTCCGGGACTGGTAAGTGCTAATCTTACCTGGGAAACGGCCAGAACCGTAGACCTTGGTTTGGATGTTACCTTGCTCAGCAACCGGTTGAATGTAAGTTTTGACTGGTATACACGCACAACCACCAATATGTTCGGACCAGCCAATGCGTTGCCTTCTACGCTCGGCGCAAACATACCTTTGCAAAACAATGCAGACCTGCGCACCCGTGGGTTTGAACTGAACCTTGGCTGGCGCGATCATATCGGCCGCGATTTTACCTACAACGTGAACCTGATACTGTCTGATAACAAAGCAAAAGTCATTCGCTACAACAATCCCACTAAAATACTATCTACTTACTATGAAGGACAAACGCTGGGAGAGATCTGGGGTTATACAACAGAAGGCATTATGCAAACCGATGACCAGGTGAGCAAGATGGCTGATCAGTCTTTCTTCTGGGGCAACTGGGGCAAGGGAGACATTGCCTATCGCGACCTGAACGGAGATGGCAAAATCAATAACGGTAAAAATACACTCGACGATCGTGGTGATCTTTCTGTGATCGGTAACTCGCTTCCGCGCTACAGCTATTCTGTTGCGCTGGGCGCTTCCTGGAAAGGTTTTGATCTGAATGTTTTCTTCCAGGGTGTTGGCAAGCGCGATTTTAGTCCACCATCAGGCGGTAACAGCGGCGTATTTTTCTGGGGCTTTACCAGCGGCTTTGGTTCCAATATGTACAAAGAGACCAGCGACTTCTGGACGCCGGATAACACTGATGCCTACCTGCCCAAACCTTACAACTCCGGCGAGGTGGGTAAAAACCAGGTTACCCAAACCCGTTATCTTCAAAATGCTGCTTACCTGCGGCTGAAAAATCTCCAGTTAGGATACAGTATTCCCCCTGCTGTAATGCAGCGCATCGGGTTGCAGCGCATCCGCTTGTTCCTGAGTGGCGAAAACTTGTTTACCATCACCTCTCTGCAAAAGAATTTTGATCCGGAGTTAACTGCCGGAGGATGGGGTGCCGGCAAGGTGTACCCGTTGTATAAAATTGTGTCTTTTGGTGTAAACGTGGATTTTTAACCTGATAAATCGAAAAGAATGAAAACGTATCGACTGTATATACTATGCTTCTTGTTGTGCTCGGCAGGATTATTTTCCTGCGAAAAATTTCTGGATCGCCCACCGCTGGATACGATCACCGATGGGGAAATGACTTTTTCAAAAACGGAAATGGAACTGTATTCCAACAAATATTATGGTTCGCTGCCCAGCTTTAATGGATATAGCCTTGGCGTATTTGAAGAAGACAATTCATCCGACAATATGGTTTCGGGCGATTACAATTTCAACGGCCGTTTGTCGGGCACCATCACCGTGCCCGGCTCGGGTGGAGGCTGGGATTGGACATCTATTCGCGGCATCAATTTTTTCCTCGCCAATTATCACATCACCAAAGAATCGCCCGAACTGGTAAATCCTTATATTGGTGAAATGTACTTCTGGAGAGCGTGGTATTACTATTCGCTCATGAAATCGTTTGGCGACCTGCCCTGGTACAATATGCCCCTTACAACAGAATCGGAAGAACTGTACAACGCCAGGTTGTCACGGTCGGTAATAGCCGATTCTATCATAGCCGATCTCGACAAAGCCGCTACGCTCTTAGCGTCCAAAGAAGTAACGCCCTCTGGAAGACTGCACAAGGATGTGGCGCTTTTATTTCAAAGCCGCGTAGCGTTGTACGAAGGCAGTTGGGAGAAATATCATGCCGGAACAGCGTTTGGCGTAGAAGGCAGCAACCCCGATCGTTTTTTCAGAAAAGCGGCCGAAGCAGCCAAACAGGTCATTGACCGCGGACTGTATTCGATTGAACCCGCCAGCACCGATCCGCAGAAAGCTTACTGGAGCCTTTTCAATCAAAAAGATCTGTCAACCAATAAAGAAGTATTGCTGTGGAGAAAATACGATCGTGCATTGAATGTCATTCACTATGCCCAGAACTATTTTGGCGTGAGTGACAAAAATACCGGCTTGTCAAAATACCTCGTTGAATCTTATTTGTGTACAGATGGAAAACCTATTAGCGTTAGTTCACTTTACGAAGGAGATGACCTGGTGGAAGACCTGGTAAAAAACAGGGACCCGCGGCTTACCCAAACCATGTACACAAAAGGAAAACCGCGCGTCATTACCAATGGAGATACGAGTGGAAAATTCACCTTGCCCGATATGACCTTTGAATCGCGTTTACGCAATACAACAGGATACCAGTTGTACAAAGGCGTTGACCCCGCTGCCGATCATTCAGCCGGCGATATCAATGCTGCCATTATTTTCAGGTATGCGGAGGCGTTACTGAATTATGCCGAAGCAAAAGAAGAACTGGGCGAATGCAACCAGGAGGTGCTTGATATAACCGTAAATGCTTTAAGAGACCGCGTGGGCATGCCGCACCTGACCGAAGGGGTAGGCTTTACCGATCCTGCCTGGGAATTTCCCGCGCTGTCGCCACTGATGAATGAAATAAGGCGTGAGCGCAGGGTAGAGCTGGCATGCGAGGGATACAGGTTCGACGACCTGATGCGCTGGGCAGCAACCAGCTTAATAAAGCGCCCCATGCTAGGTGCTAAAATGCAGCAGTTTGCCGATGTTAAAAATAGTTTTCAACCCGTACTTGATCCGGCCGCTATTCCTGTAAATGGCAACGGGTACATTGCACCTCATTGGAACAGCCCCGCGCAAAACGGTTGGCAGTTTGATCCGCTGAAACACTACCTGAGCCCACTGCCCATAAATGAATTAACATTGAATCCTGAACTCGGACAAAATCCCGGCTATTAATTATGTATAAGATCTGCAACTATTTAGTTTGTTTATTGCTTATTGGTTTTTGCCTGGGTGCAAGTGCACAACAACCGCAGATAGCTTACTGCGGGAAGTCATCCAATGATCTTGTGCAACAGTTGACCAGTGAAGGTTTTAAGCTCAAACAATTTTCCGATCCGCTGAAGGCTGTCAACGCTTTGTCAAAAGGAAGCGCACTGCTATTGCTGGCAGACGATTATCCGCACAACATTAATACTGTAAAGGAATCTGTTTTGAGTGCCGCCAGGCGTAAAAATTTGCGCGTGTATATAGAATACGCCTATCCGTTAGGAAACTGGATAGACGATGATTCGGTACATGTTGCCAAACTGGAACGAGGCATCGTTTCTGCCCCCGGATTAGGTAAAAAGCTTAAGGCTATGGACCTGTTGGGGATAAACGATTGTCATTACCTGCGCGCCAAGGTTGACAACCCTTTGCTGGTACTAGGCAAAGTGGCGGGATTTGATCGTGCAGAATACGGCACTGGAGATATTGAAACATTTCCGCTGTTGTTTCAACAGCACAACATACTGGTGGCTACCACCAAACTCAGCAATTTTAAAACGGGCAGGTATGGCCCGGCCGATTCGTGGAAAGCCTTGTGGGAATATATCATGGGTTGGATGACCAACAAAAGTGACCTGCATTTCAGCCATTGGATTTCTGATGTAACCCCTGCCTACGGGGCAGCAGAGGCTTTGCCTGAAAAGGCACGCAGGAATTCGGTAGACAAAGGGGCACAGTGGTTTTACAACGGACGTTTTTTTGTAGACAGCAGTTGGAAAGATATGTGGTTAAAATACCAGGGAGATGGAACGGCACCTTTTGGACCTCCTGTTCCGCAAACCTTTCTCAACGGCGATGGCTCACTTGGTATACTGGAAGGGCACGCGTCTAATATTTATTGGGATGGCAGTGAGCAATACCGTTACTGGATTCGCAACGATGTGCAGGGAGAAGTTTCCTTTGCTTTAGCCGCGGCCGGCAAGCTGTTGAACAATCCCGGTTATACGGCAACCGCCCGAAAGCTTGGCAAATTTATTTTCGAGGGATCGAATTTCCGCGCGGGCCCAAGGGCAGACAAAAGCAGCCCGGTGTATGGATTGCTCGGGTGGTCTGTTACGCATCCTTATGTGTTTTATAATGACGACAATGCGCGTTCTATACTGGGATTGATAGGTTCGGCTGCGTTCAGTGGCACGCAGGAGTGGGACAAGGAGATCGTGGAAAATATATTGTCGAACCTGCGAACCAGCAGCAAACAAGGCTTCCAGGGAGGAAGGCTGGAACAGCCCGATATACTGAAAAATGGATGGCAGTATTACTGGAACCGCGATCTGGTGAATCCACATCCTCATTTTGAATCGTGGATGTGGGCCTGTTATTTGTGGCTGTACGATAAAACAGGGTATGCGCCCCTGTTAGAGAAGACAAAAACAGCTATCCGCTTAACTATGGAAGCCTATCCCGACAAATGGAACTGGACCAACGGCATACAACAGGAGCGTGCGCGGATGATCCTTCCATTGGCGTGGCTGGTGCGTATAGAAAACACTCCTTTGCACCGGCAGTGGCTGGATATGGTAGTAACAAAGCTGCTGGAAAACCAGCAAAGCAGCGGTGCCATACGGGAGGAACTGGGAGGAGGCAATGGCATGTTTGGCAGCACAAAGTCGAACAGAGAATACGGGTTGCACGAAGCGCCGCTGATTTTTGAAAACGGCGATGAGGTGGCTGATATGCTGTACACATCCAACTTTGCTTTCTTTTCGCTGAACGAAGCGGCAAATGCCACCGGCAATGCAAAATATATGGAAGCCGTGCAACGACTCTCCGATTTTCTTACCCGCATACAGGTAAAAAGCAGCAAGCACAAAGATGTGGATGGCGCATGGTTCCGTGCGTTTGACTACCAGCGGTGGGACTATTGGGCTTCGAATGCCGATGCTGGCTGGGGCGCATGGTCAACACTCACCGGCTGGATTCAATCGTGGATCGTTGCCACGCAGGTATTGGTGGAGCAACGCCAGAGCTATTGGGATATTACAAAGAAAACAGAAGTGAACAAGCACATGAAAGAAGCTGTTGATGTTATGTTTGGAAATGGGGTGAGTAAGTTAAGTAAGTGAACCGCTATACTCTCCTGCGCTCCCACTGAAGGCTCACAGCTGATAGCTGACAGCTCACTAATAACCTATACTTTCTAATTAATCAAAACATGGATTTAAAACAATACGCGGCTATTTATAAGGATAACCTATTGGAAGATGTAATTCCCTTTTGGGAAAAATTTTCTCCCGATCAGCAACACGGCGGATACTTTACCTGTTTAGACAGACAGGGAAATGTTTTTGACACCGATAAATTCATATGGTTGCAGGCGCGCCAGGTATGGACTTTTTCAATGTTGTACAACAAGGTGGAGGCGAGGCAATCCTGGCTGGATTTTGCCATATCGGGTGCCCGTTTCCTTGAACAGCATGGACGTGATGAAAAAGGAGATTGGTTTTTTTCGCTTACGCGGGAGGGTAAGCCGCTGGTGCAGCCCTATAATATATTTTCCGACTGTTTTGCAGCAATGGCTTTCGGTCAGCTATACAAGGCAACAGGTGAAAAACGCTACAAAGACATCGCGGTACACACCTTCAGGCGTATCTTACAACGCTATGATCATCCCAAAGGAAAATACAGCAAAGCGGTACCTGGTACGCGGCCATTGAAGGGACTTTCGTTGCCGATGATCCTTTCGAACCTGGTGCTGGACATTGAACATGTATTACCCGGAGAGCAGGTGCGTAATACGATTGATAGTTGTGTAAATACTGTAATGGAGCAATTCTTCGATCCTTCATCGGGGTTGATACTGGAAAATATTACGCCCGATGGTATGTTCAGCAATTCTTTTGAAGGCCGTGCGGTAATGCCGGGGCATAGCCTGGAATCGATGTGGTTTTTAATGGACATCGCAACCAGGAACGGAGATGCTGCCCTTTTGGCTAAAACAGTAGATATTACAATGAACTTGCTCAACTTTGGTTGGGATAAGGAATACGGCGGTATTTTTTATGTGCTCGATCTCAAAGGTCATCCGCCTCAACACCTCGAATGGGACCAAAAGCTGTGGTGGGTTCACCTTGAAGCAATTATTGCCACGTTGAAAGGATATCGCTACACGGGTGATAAGCGTTGTTTGGAATGGTTTAAAAAGTTACATGAATATACCTGGTCTCATTTTCCTGATCGGGAGTATGGAGAGTGGTATGGTTATTTAAACAGGCAGGGCGAAGTATTGCTTCCTTTAAAGGGAGGCAAATGGAAAGGATGTTTTCATGTGCCACGTTGTCTTTTCCAGGGTTGGAAAACCCTTGAAGGAATAGTGGAGCGTGAAGAGGATTTACAGCAAACAATTATCAGCAATGGCTAATTCAATAGCAGGCGAATACAGTGCCGCCGGGCACAACGATGCAACTTCAAAAAATAAAATTGCACTGGTCTCTTTGGCGGTGCTGTATTTTATGCTCGGGTTTATCACCTGTTTGAACGACACGCTGGTTCCTTATTTTAAAAAAGGGTTCGATCTTAGCTATGCGGCTTCATCGTTGGTGCAGTTCTATTTTTTCCTGGTATATGGTTTGTTTTCCATCCCGGCAGGAAAAATAATCGGAAAGATCGGTTATCAGAAAGGAATGGTTTGCGGGTTTGTTTTCGCTGCAGTGGGTGCGGTGCTTTTTTATCCGGCAGCCGTGTTTCATGCTTATTATTTGTTTTTGGGAGCACTTTTTATTGTTGCCATAGGCATTGTGTTTATGCAGGTGGCAGCCAATCCCTACATCATTATACTCGGCCCGCCGGAAAGTGCTTCGGCCAGGTTGAACCTCATTCAAAGTGTTGGTTCGGTTGGCACCATTGTAGCTCCATTGTTTGGGGCGGCGGTTATTCTTCCCAAAATGACAGGGGCGGGTAATTCCGATGCGGTAAAATATCCATACCTGGGTATTGCTTTGTTGCTGCTGTTGATCAGTGTTTTTATAAACAGGCTTTCTTTGCCAGTGGTGCGTCATGGTACAGGCGTTGTTGATAAAACTAATGACAGGTCTTTTCCTTCCTCCGTTTTTGCTTTCCGAAATTTAACTCTTGGCGCCTTGGGCATCTTTTTCTTTGTAGGCATCGAAATAGCGATAGCGTCTTTTTTAACCAACTATATTGCCGATGCGCTGCATATAGCCGAAGATGCTGCCAACCGCTATGTTGCTTTTTACTGGGGCGGAATGCTGGTTGGACGATTGATAGGTGTGGTGTTGCTGAAACGCATTCTGCCACATCATCTGTTGATCTTAAATTCGATAATCTCTATATTGCTGATCCTTTTATCGGTTAATACGAGTGGGTCGCTTGCAGTATGGTCGCTCATCAGTGTGGGATTGTTCAATTCCGTAATGTTTGCCATCATATTTTCACTTTCTATCAGCGGGCTGGGCAAACATATCACGAAGGCGTCTGGCGTATTGTCTACTGCTATTTCAGGAGGTGCTGTGATTGTCGTCGTCCAGGGCTGGCTGATCGACTCTTCTTCCTGGGCAACTGCATTTCTGATTCCGGTAATTTGTTATCTCTATGTAATTTTTTACGGGGTGCATGGTCATAAATCGAAGTACAGTGAATACTGCAAAAACTAATTTGTGAAGGACTAAAAGCGGAGAGCCGCAGATTCTTTTTTCCCATCTTCTTGCGCATGTCTTGTAGCATTGCCAGACCTTCGCATCACATTTTACCTGACTTAATTAACAATGCTCTTACGAAGGAGTATTACCATTCGGAAAAACAAATAAAGCTTTGTCACCGGTGTCGGTCAGACCGCGGCCCGCGCCCGCGTACCCGTTCAGCGGTCCGACCGGCTTTTTCCATCTTCTTGCGCGTGTCTTGTAGCAGCGCTTGTAGCATTGCCAGACCTGTGCATCACATTTTACCTGGCTTAATTAACAATGCTCTTACGAAGAAGTATTACCATTCAGTAAAACAAGTAAAGCTCTGTCACCGGTCAGCCGTGCTGCTGTGTCGGGCCTACGGACTGCCGTTAGAAAAGAAGCGAGCCGCAGATGTGATGAATCTGCGCATCTGCGGCAATACTCCAATGTATATTTTCAGAACGCCCAGGTTGGCACTATCGTTGCGGGATAACTATCATAAAAATTATTGTATGGATACAAAAACAGCCAGCACAAGAACAGAGGGGCTGGTAGCCCTGTTCGATTTGCACACAACGCTTTTTGAGCGCGCCCTGGAAGGGATTCCTGACAAGGATATGCACAAGCGTCTTGACACGAAGGCCAACCACATGGCATGGCTTGCAGGTGCTGCTGTTGCGCAGCGGTTCCAGATGGCGGCAGATGAGGACCGCGACCTGAAACAAACCGGTGCTGAACTGTTTAAAAACAATAAGGGAATACAGGAGGGTGTTACCTATCCTACAGGCGCGGAATACCTGGCAGATTGGAAAAAAGTAACACCTGCGGCAAGAAAGGCATTGGTAAAAATAGATGACAAGCAACTGGACAGTGAGTTTGACATGGAAGGCATGAAAATGACCTGGATGGAACTGGTTACGTTCACCAAATTTCGCGAGGCGAGCATAATAGGGCAATTGGCTTTGTGGCGCAGGTTGTTGGGGCATCCGGCAATGCGATACGACTAGGGCAGGAGAGAAATGTTGATACATTTCTCCACGAACGACATCGAAGCCCGATGAGTTCATTTTTTATCGGTCAGACTGCCGGCCCTGCCCAATACCGCCTTTCCCATCGGCCCGCCCAAAGGTCGGTCTGATGAATGGCGTTGATCGTGAAATAAATATTAAATAACGACATTGCCCCACGAAGCAATATCGATGGCTGATGAGCTGAATAGCCTGAATCAACAACTTTTATTGCTTTGCGATGCTGATGTCGAGCAGGCAGCCTTGGCCCGGTGCGCTCACAATGTTCATTTTACCGGAATAAAAGCCAACGCGGCTGGCTATATTCCGCAACCCTATTCCTTTGACGCGGTCGGATGGGTTGAACCCAATACCATTATCACGCACAGAAAAATAATACTGCGTTTCATCTGCATTCATTGTTAATGTTGCTTCAGAAGCGTTTGCATGTTTCTGGATATTGTTGAGTTGCTCCTGTGCAATCCTGTAAAACATGAGTTCCAGTTGCTCATCGGCGTTCCAACTGTCGGGATTTTCATTAATAACCGTTACATTCAGTTTCTGGCCCAGGTTAATTTCGGCAGCGAGTTCCTTAAGGGCGGGCTCCAGTCCCATGTCGCCCAGTGTGGGGGCTACCAAAGACTTCGATAACTTCCTGATTTCCGATACGGCATTATTGATGTGCTGGAATGTTTGCTTAATAAATTCCTTTCTTTTGGCATCGTCCTGGCTTTCGTTGGCTAGTCGCAAATAAATTTTGGAGCCTGTTAAAATCTGGTTCACATTGTCGTGCAGTTCGCGACCGAGCAGCTTTCTTTCCTGCTCCTGCGCCTGTATGGTAATTTGCGTCATTAACTTTTGCTGAGCCAATGCCTGGCTGGCCAGTTCGTTCTCCAGGCGCCGCTTTTCGGTTACATCCTGCATAAATCCTAATTGCGCAATTTGTATTCCAACCTCATTAAAAGTTCCCCTCACCTGGAAGAATACGTGTTTTATAACATCTGCTGTATTTTTCATTCGCAGCTCGCCGGAAAACGAAGGTTGATCAACCGTTTGAAAAACCACTCCATATTCATATTTTTCTTTGTCTTCTTCCACAATATGAGCGGCAATGGTGCTGTGACGAGCGGCTACCGTTCCCCGTTGGTATCCCAATATCCTGTAAACACCTTCCGACCAATGCATTCCGCCGTTGTTGATCCTGTATTGCCAGCTTCCGAACTGCGCAAGCTGCTCGGCAGATTTCATCAAAGCTTCATTGGCAAATGTTCTTTCAAGGTGCTGCTGGTTTTCTCTTTCAAATCTATGTTTGTTGATGCTGTTAAGAATGGCTGAGGGAAGGCGGACAAGGTTGCTTTTCAACAAATAATCGTCTGCGCCTTCTTTCAGAATGTTTACTGCAAATTCTTCGGAAACGGTGCCGGTAACCAGTATAAAAGGGATTTTTAACCCGGCAGATTTAAACAATCTTAAAGCTTCCGACGAATTAAACTGGAACAGGGAATGGTCTGCAAGGATCACATCTGGTGTATAATCTCCCAACGCCTCCAGGTATTCCTCACGCGTATCTACCACCCTGAAGTTGAAACTGACGCCGGCTTTTTTGAGTATTCGCCCCGCCAGTTCCACGTCGTATGCAGAATCTTCGAGATAAAGGATTTTCAATTCATTCATATGAGAAATTTTTACCGGCAACAGTAGTTCGTACCGAGCCAATACATACCTATACTTGAAATAATTTTCATGAAATTGTCAAAGTCCATAGGCTTCACTACATAGCTGTTTACGCCCAGCGTATAAGCACTTCGCACATCGTCTGGTTCCTGCGAAGAGGTGAGCAGCACAACAGGTATAGATTTGGTTTGCTGCTGCTCTCGTATCTGCCTCAATGCTTCCAATCCGTCTACTCTTGGCATTTTAAGGTCCATAATGATCAGCTTCGGGCATTCGGCAGCGTTGCGCCCCTCGTATATCCCCGTGGCAAATACATAGTCCAGCAGTTGCGCCCCGTCGTCTACATGCAGTATATTTTCCGCAACGCCTGTTTTCCGCAGCACGCGCATGATCAGCTCTGCATCGCTGGGATTGTCTTCGGCTAATATAAGATCATAGGATTCACTCATTCGGTAAAATGTTTTTTGTTGCAACGGTTGGTATGGTAAAATAAAAAATAGCGCCTTCGTTTTCCTTTCCTTCGGCCCACACAGTTCCCTGGTGTTTTGCAATAATTCTTTGAACGATTGCCAGCCCAACCCCGGTGCCTTCAAATTGCTTGGGGCTGTGCAGTCGCTGAAATACACCGAACAGCTTGCCGGCATATTTCATGTCAAAACCAGCGCCATTGTCTTTTACAAAGTAAAGCGTGCCATTTTCAAGTGGCTTGTATCCAATCTCTATCACCGGCGCTTTTTTTTGCGAAGAATATTTAAAAGCATTCGACACGAGGTTTATCCAAACCTGTTTCATTAAGGCATGGTCTACCGCCGCCGGGGGCAGATCGCCGATGGTTACAACGGCGTCGCCTTTTCCGTTTTGTCTGCATTCTTCCACCGCAAATTCGGCAAGCCGGTGCATGTCGGTTTCCGAACATTGCAGCTCTTTTCTTCCCAGGCGCGAAAATTCCAGCAGATCGTCCACCAATGTTCCCATCTTCAGGGCATTGTCGCGGATGTTGCCTATAAGCCTTGTAGATTCGGCATCAAGGATATCTTTATAATCTTCTTCCATAATCCTTGCAAAGCCGTGCATGGCTCTCAGCGGTGCGCGAAGATCATGCGAGACCGAATATGAAAAAGATTCCAGCTCTTTATTGCTCATTTTCAACTGCTCCACATTGCGTTCCAGTTCGTTGTTCAGCCGGCTGATGCGCTGGTCGGCTTCTTTTGCATCGGTCACATCTCTTGCGTTCACATACCACTGGCTTCCTTTAATTCTTATTTTCCATTGCAGCCATTTGCGTGAACCATCGCGGCAGCTCATTTCAATTTCAAACGAAAGATGTTCATTGGTTTTATCCTGCAGCAGATCGTTTAACGAGAGGGGAGCCGCAGCAAAATCCTGCAGGTTTTTGCCAATCGCTTCCGCCACATCGTAGCCCAGTATTTCAGTAAAAGCATGGTTCATTTCCTGTATCTGCCCGCTGCTGCCATCTATAATACCAATGATGTCTGCAGAGTTCTCTATTAATAAAGCGCATTTTTCGAGTATGGCATTCTTTTCAAGCAACTCGGTTTTTTGGTGTTGAAGTTTTAATAACACATTCACCTTGGCTTTTACCAGGCCGGCATCAAGCGGCTTCAGCAGGTAATCGACGGCGCCTTCGTCATAACCCTTTAGCACAGACGAAAGTTCCCTGCTTTCGGCGCTGGCAAAAATAACGGGGATATCTTTTGTGCGATTGTTGGTTTTTAATACCTGCGCTACTTCAAAGCCATTCATGTCGGGCATCTGCACATCCAGGATGATCAGGTCGATCTGTTCTTGCAGCGCGTATTTTAACCCTTCGCGGCCACTGTTGGCATGCAGGCATTTTCTGCCGGGTTGCGACAAAAGGTTGTCGAACACCAGCAAGTTGGCCGGTTTATCGTCAACAATCAATATCGTTTGTTGTATACTAGAGTTCATCATGGCTGTAAGCAAGGCCTAAAAGAAAATCTTTAATTTGTTTAAGAGTGTATATGTGGGTTGCACCATTTTTTACAGCGGCTTCCGGCATATCGGCATGGGCTGCTTCCTTCGGGTTCTGCGCTATGGTAACTCCTCCGCTGGCATTCACTGCAGCAATGCCCGCAGCTCCGTCCATACCAAAGCCGGTTAACACAATGGCCGCCAGTTGAGCACCAAATGCATCTGCTGCTGTTTCGAACAGCACATCTACCGAGGGGCGACTGTATTGAACGCGCTCTTCGCACGATAGTGAAAAGGTTTCGTCTGCTTCTATCAGCAAATGGTAATCGGGCGGAGCTATAAAAACCAAGCCGGGCGCTACCTTTTCTTTTTCTTCGGCCTGCTTTACGGGTATCCTGCATTTTTGCTGCAGTATCTCTTCCAGCAGGTTTTGCTGTTCCTTTGCCCTGTGCTGCACAATGATAATGGGCACCTGGTATCCCTGGGGCAATGCCGATAACAGCTCCGAAAGTACATTCAATCCGCCTGCGGAAGTACCTATTGCCACTGCTTTATATGTTCTCCGTGCCTGGTTCCTCATCTCACTTTCATAAATATTTTTTCCCTGCGGTCTACTTCTTCAAAACATTTTTTCTTTTCCGAGGCAAGCAACGACTCTTTGCTGCCCAAGCCTAGGTAACCGAAGGTGCAAAGGCTGTCGTAAAAAAGATTCAATACATTGTTCTGCAACACGGGATTAAAGTAGATGAGCACATTGCGGCAAAGTATCAGTTGAAATTCGCTGAAGCTTTTATCGGTAGCCAGGTTGTGAGAGGCGAATACAATATTTTGTTTTAAAGCCTTGTCAAACAGCACGCCGCCATACCTGGTTTTGTAATAACTGGAGAATTCGTTGTCGCCACCCGACTTTTGATAGTTAACAGTATATTCCTTCATCCTGGCGGCAGGATAAATGCCTTGTTTAGCAACCTGCAGGGATTGTTGATTGATGTCTGTTGCGTAAATAACAGACCTGGTCAGCATATTTTCTTCTTGTAGCAGAATAGCCAGTGAATACACTTCCTCGCCGGTTGCGCAGCCGGCTATCCATATTTTAATAAAAGGATAAGTTGCCAAACGTTTCATAACCTGCTCACGAAGCTTTTTATAGAACGGTGGGTCGCGGAACATTTCCGTTACCGTAACAGAAATTTCCTGCACAAGCGACTCAAAAAATCTTTCGTCCTGGAGCAACAGCTTTGCCAGCTTTTCCATGCTCTCTATTTTATGATTGTTCATAAAATGAACAATCCTGCGTTTAACAGAAGCTTCTGCATAGCCCGTAAAGTCGTAGCCATATACCAAACGGAGCGATTCCAATAATTCCTTTACTGCACTGTTATCTACTTTCATGCAATTGGTTTAAGCATATAGCCATACTCTCATCAGCGACAGCAACTGTTCAATATCTACCGGTTTGGAAATATAATCGCTCATTCCTGCTTCCAGGCATTTTTCGCGGTCGCCCTTCATGGCTTTGGCGGTAATGGCAATAACGGGCAACCGTGCAAAGTTTTCCATATTCCTGATTTCCCTGGTTGTTTCGTAGCCATCCATCTCCGGCATCATAATGTCCATTAAAGCAATTGCTGTATCAGGATTTTCCTGCAATACCCGCAACGCCACTTTCCCGTTCTCTGCCGTAAGGCATATCATGCCCTGCTCTTCCAGCACATTGGTGAGCGAATAGATATTTCGGATATCATCATCAACCAGCAATACTTTTTTATTGAGGAGCACTTCATCGCTTTTGTGAAGCTTTCTTATAATATTTTGTTTTTCGCGCGGGAGTTTTGATTCAACGCGGTGCAGGAACAACATGGTTTCATCCAGCAACCGTTCTTTGGAATCGGCAGTTTTTAACACTACCGTATTGGCGGACTTCATGAGCCGGGCATGCTCTTCTTTGCTGATGTTTTTGCCGGTATATACGATCAGCGGAATTTTTCTCAACTGTTCATCGGCTTTAATGGTGTCGAGCAGCTCAAAACCGCTCATGTCCGGAAGCCCAAGATCTACAATAACACAATCAAAATGTTCCGTCTTCATCATGGTATGCGCCTCGGCTCCCGAAAAGGCTGCATAGGATTTTACATCGCCATTGCCGATCAGCTCGCGGATGGCTTTGTTTTGCTGTTCGTTGTCTTCCACAACCAGCAGTTTTTTTAATTTCTTTCTTATAAAATCTTCTATCCTGTTAAATACCTGCTGCAGTTGGTCTTTGTCAACAGGCTTCTGTATAAAATCAAATGCGCCGAGTTCAAGCCCGTGTTTTTTATAATCGTATCCCGAAATAATTTGCACGGGAATATGCCGCAATTCAGGCGCGTTTTTTAAATGACGCAACACTTCTTCGCCATCCATCACGGGCAGGTTCATGTCGAGGATGATGGCATCGGGCCGGTAATGGCGGGCAAAGCTGAGACCGGTATTGCCCTGCGATGCTATGATGCCTTTGTATTTTTTTTCGCGCACAAAATCGAGCAGGGTAGCGGCAAAAGCGGGATCATCCTCCAGGATCAAAATCACTTTATCGTTTTCTGTAATGGCGTGCCGGTCGTCGGCCACGTTGTTTGTCTCCTGTCCCGGTTGAGGAAGGGGCAGCCTGGTACGGGTGGCCTTCGGTTTTACTTCTACTTTTCTTTCTGTTGTTTCCATAATCGACAGGTCGAAGGTGGCAGGCAGGTATAATGTAAAGGTGCTTCCTTTTCCTTCCACACTTTGAACGTGGATTTCTCCACCCAGCACATTGGCAAGCTCGCGGCTGATGGACAACCCTAACCCTGTGCCGCCGTACTTTCGTTTGGTAGAGCCGTCTGCCTGTTGAAAGGCTTCAAACACCGTTTCCAGCTTGTCTTCCGGAATGCCAATACCGGTGTCGGTTACCGTAAAAAGCAATACATCCTGCACGCCTTTTAATTTACCGTTCCTAAAAAGCGTGCCAGGGACGGCTGTGCTGATGTGCAGCGATACTTTTCCGTTTCTGCCCGTAAACTTAAAGGCGTTCGATAGCAGATTTTTTATGATCTGTTCCAGGCGTTGCCGGTCGGTAGAGATGACCTTGCCCGGCCCGGGTTCATTGAGGATGGTAAAGTCAATGGATTTGTTTTTTGCTACCTCATCAAAAGTGGTGTTTACCTGTGCCACCAGGTCGGAGAGTTTCAGCGGGCTGATATCAAGCTCTATTTTGCCGGATTCTACTTTTGACAGATCCAGTATTTCGTCGATGAGGTTCAGCAGGTCTTTACCCGAATGATGAATGGTGGAGGATAGTTCGATCTCTTTTTCCGACAGGTTGTTTTTTTTGTTCTCTGCTAATATTTGTGAAAGAATCAAAATGCTGTTAAGGGGTGTTCTGAGTTCGTGCGACATATTTGCCAGGAACTCCGATTTGTATTTACCGGTTGTTTCCAGCTCTTTTGCTTTTAGCTCAATGTCCATCTTGGCGGTTTCCAGCTTTTCTTTCTGCAATTCCAGCAGGTTGGCTTTTTCTTCCAGCTCTTCGTTGCTTTGCTGCAGCTCTTCCTGCTGTGCTTTTAATTCGGATTCTGAACGTTCGAGCAGTTTTGTTTTTTCTTCCAGTTCTTCGTTGGTCTGCCGCAATTCCTCCTGCTGCGTTTGCAGTTCTTCCGACTGGCGCTGGGTTTCTTCCAGCAGGTCCTTTGCCGTTAGTCTTGATTTGGCAGCACTCAGCACAACCGCCAGGTTTTCGTTCACCTGCTTTATAAATTGCATTTCGGCATTGGAAAGCTCGCGCGATACCCCGATTTCAATAACAGCTTTTACGCTTCCGTCCATCATCAACGGCGTAATCACCAGGTTTTTGGGCACCGTGTTGCCAAGCCCCGATTCTATCCTGATATAATCGGCGGGAATCTGGGTAAAAACGATTGTCTTCCTTTCTGCGGCGGCCTGTCCCACCAATCCTTCTCCGATTTTTACGATGGCATTGTTTTGCTTGCGATGTTCAAAAGCATAGGTGCCTGCAAGGTGAAGCAGGCCGTTTTCTTCGAGGTAAATTACTCCCACCTGCGCTTTTAAATAGTTGCATATATATTCAATAATGGTTTGTGCCAGTGCTGTGGGGTCTTGTTCTCCTCTTGTTTTTTCTGTAAGATCAAAACTGCCGCTGAGCAACCAGTTTTTTTCATTGCTTTCTTGTTCGGCTTTGCGCAGGGCACTGAGGTTTCGGGAGATCATCCAGTAGATGGCGCTCATGATGATACCTATGGCTATAATTAAAAACAGGAAGGTGCTATTGAAACGTGCCGATTCGCTGTCGGCTATTATTTTTCTTTTTGCCAGCAGGCCGGCTTCTGCAGTCACACATTCCCTGATCATTTGCTTCAACTCTTCCTGTAGCTGTTTGCCGGTAGCGGTTGCAAACATCGCTCTTCCCTGCACAGGGTCATTCTTATAGATCTCCAACATATTGTTGTGATACGCTATGCGTTTTTCTAACAGTGCCCGCAGCCGTTCTATATTTTGTTGCTGCGCTTTGTTATCTGTCGTAAGTGCTTTTACCCTTTCTACATGTTGCCATACGGTTTTGCGGGCCAGTTCGTATGAGTCAAGGTAGGTTGGATTGCTGGCCACGAGGTATCCTCTTACCCCCGACTCCATATCTACCGAGGCAGACAGCACCTGCTCAAATTCATACATTACCTCGTGGGTATGCGTTACCATAGCACTGCTGTCAACAAATTTCTGGCTGTTGCGAAAAGAAAAGTAAACAACAGACAATAATATAATAACACAAATAAGAAAGCCTAGCAGTATTTTTTGGCCAAGGGTCAATTTCATATAAAAGTTGTTGTTGCTGTCTGATTTTTTCCTGTGTTCTGCACAGGCCAGCGGAGTAAAGGGTAGTGATCGGAAACGCATAGCCGCTGTATGCGGTGCGTTACAGGGAGCAAAAGCCAGGTAGCTAAAATAATGGGCTTGAAGTTACAAAGAAATTATATTCAAACAGCGTTTACTGGTTACTGTTAGCATTGAATTTCTAACGGTTGCGTGTAGTACTAAGTGTTTATGCTAATGGCAGGTAGGGGATAGTGGATGATGAGCAGTGGACGGAATGAATTCCGTCTGTGCAATATGTGACCGAGCCTACGGCTCTGGATCATCACAAACAGCAAGAGCCATCGGCCCGGTTGCATATTGTTGCCTGAGATTTTAATCTCAGGTATTAGGTTGAGTGTTGGTGATGCCATTACACATTTCTATACTCACGAACATCAACAAAGCCGTTGAAAAATCTTTTCTGGAAGAAACGTCGCAAACCTCCTTAATATTGGCGCAAACACACCCGGTCAGAAGCTCCGTCCTACTTTACTTTTGTTTAATTATAAAAGCAAAAAACATGAGCAACATCCATAACACTATCACCGGACTTGAAATGGCGCAAATTGGCTGGGTGGTTCCAGACATTCACGTTGCAGTAAAATTTCTTTCGGGCACTTTGGGTATCGCCGGCTTTCCCTCACCCGAACGGGTACGCGCACAGGATTTAAACATGACGTATTACGGTGAAGTTGTGGCGGGCGAATGGCTGACCACTCAAACTTATAATGGTGGTACTTTCATTGAACTTGTGCAGCCGCTGTCGGGCCAAAGCATGTTCCATGACTATCTTTCCCGGTATCCTGCAGGTGGAACGCAGCACCTCGCCTTTCGGTTACCAATAAGCGATTTTGACCGGATCACCAACGAACTGCGCCTGCAAGGTTATGCGGTTATCAGTGAAGTAGATCATCCGATTGCGCGTATGGTTTTCTTCGACACCTACCAAACGCTGGGCGTTGTTACTGAAATTATGGGTATTACTCCTGAAGGGTGGGGGGCTATTGAACAGATGCAGAAAGGAAAGTGAGGGGCGTGTTGCATTTACGGTCATAAATGATTCAGCAGGAAATTTAGCAGGGTGCTGTTTCACTTGAAGTTTGGCTACCACTTAACGGTATTTAAAAGTAGCAACTCCTCCGCCATGGTTCGTGTCTCACTATAGCCGTCAACTTAAGGAAGGCAAAGGCTCTATTGCCTCAGAGAGGCAACCCGTTTGTAAAAAGCCAGCCCCTTAACGCTTTGCACCGTAGGTGCTACCCTTATAGAGGGCTGCACCTACGGCGCAGTAAAAAAGATGTTGATGATGGTTACAAGCAGGTAGCACCTACGGTGCAAAAAAGACCACTTAACCATAGTTGTCTTTTTAAGTTGACGGCCATGTTATCTAACCAACCACATATATAAGCCTAACGGAAATGCGTCCACGCATTTTTCCCTCGCTGCTGCGGAGGCACGAAAAAACAGCCAATCCACATATTGATGCCGGGAATGTTTTTTTTCTGCATTTTTGCAGAAACGCATTGCCAGAAAAGATTGCTTGATAAGTCACCATATCAACAAAAAGAACCTCTATTGCATATTGCCGAAGGAGAGCGGGAAGCCTTTTCGGCATTGTTTCATTTGCATACAGACAGCCTTTATACTTATATCCTGAAAATTACCAAATCGGATATATGGGCCGAAGAACTGGTGCGCGATGTGTGGACACAGGTATGGCTGAACAGGCGAAAGATCTTCACCCTCGAAGACCCGGTTCCCTACCTGCACCGTATGGCCCGCAATCGTTCCTTAGACTGGATACGCCGCCACAAGCTCGAATTGAAATGGCAGTATTATTTGCAACGAAGCCTGGACAACAACGTAGCAGACACCACCTCCGACCAAATAGATCACGACCATGCATACCGGCTGGTGCAGCAGGCTATACATATCCTGCCCGAACAACGCAAGCGGATTTTTGAGTTGAGGTACCGGTTAGACCTCAGCTATGAACAGATAGGGGCTGAACTGCAAATATCTAAAAATACGGTGCGCAACCAGGTGGTAAGTGCCCTGCGGTCGATACGCGAACACCTGCGGCAGCATGGAGACCTGCTGCTGTTTTTAATATGCTGCTATTCTTAATAGAAGTATTTTTTCTTTTTTTCATTTCCGGATAGTCCTTCTCTTTTACTTATTCGTTACTTCTACTATAATCGATGCATCCCAACAAAAAACATATCGAATTACTGTGGAATAAGTTTATCCGGAATGAAGCAAGCCAAAATGAGCTGGAAGAATTGTTTGCCTATGTGGAGTCTGCTCCGGCCACCGATGAGCTGTTTTCGTTTATAGACCGGCAATTGATGGAGCAGCAACCTGTAAACCGGCTGGAGGCCGAGCGCAAAGCGGACATTCTGAGAGATGCACTGCGATCGGGCAGGCAATGGTCAGAAACAGTATTACCATCAGGAAACATATCCTTGCCGGAGCGAAAGATGCGCCGCATTCCTTTTTATCGCCGCTGGTTGTATGCCGCGGCCGTGCTGCTCATTGTGGGTACGGGCGCTTATTTCTGGTTGCAGCAACATCCGGCGCAAACGCTTACTCACGCTGACAAACAGGTGCCGGTAGACATTGAAGCAGGGCGGGAGGGAGCTATCCTCACACTTGCCGATGGTTCTACCGTAGTGCTCGACAGCCTGGGTAACGGGGTGGTTGCTACGCAAAATGGTGCAGCAATAGTGCTGCACAACGGTCAGCTCGCTTACGACCCAACTGGCAAGGCCTCCGCAGAAACAAGCTATAACACCATGACGACCCCTAAAGGCAGGCAGTTCAGCCTGGTGCTGCCCGATGGCACACGGGTATGGTTGAACGCAGCTACTTCGCTGAAGTTCCCAACTGCTTTTGGCGGAACGGAGCGGAGAGTGGAGATAACCGGCGAGGCTTATTTTGAAGTAGCCAAAAATGCGAAAATGCCCTTTAAGGTCGCAATCAACGAACAGACCGAAGTAGAGGTGCTGGGCACGCACTTTAATGTAAAGGCCTATGCCGACGAAAGCGCTATTCATACAACATTGCTGGAGGGAAGCATAAAGATGATATATGGTGCGCCTGCCAATGATGCATTACGCCGGCCGGCGGTTACCCTCCATCCCGGACAGCAGGCGCAGCTACCTGCCAGCCAGGGAGCCAGGCAGGAAATAACAGTAGTAAACAACGCCGATACGGAAAAAATAATGGCCTGGAAAAACGGGCTGTTCAATTTCAACGGATCTTCTTTAACCGAAGTAACCAAACAGTTAGAACGCTGGTACGATATTGAAGTGGTGTATGAAAAAGGAGTGCGGGATATTGAATTAGAAGGAAAAATGACCAGGGATGTTTCCCTGAGAGGATTATTAAGGATTCTTGAAAACCTGGGTGTGCGGGCTCAACTGGAAAACAGGCGGTTGACCCTTTTGCGATAGCAGTAATGATTTGTTGAATGCGGCTTTGCCCTTTTCCTGATAACCTGTTGATAAATGCCTTATCCTTCTTCCTGCTAACATACCTGCTATCCTGCCGCAACCTATGCCCGTGGCATCATCTGCACCAGTGCGCCACACCTTACAAGTTCTATAACTAAATATTATAGATGAACCGGGTTTGCCCGTTAAAAACAAACCGGAAGTGGTAGTGACACTCCCGGCTATGTTTGGGTTGATCCAAAACGTTGTGACACATTTTTTGTAAACCAAACATTGCAAATTATGCAAAAAACTACTAACTGTTGCGTGCCATTTCCGGTTGTGTTTCGCCAACCAGCTGATGTTCCTTTTTCCTTACCGGTTCGTAAGCATACCGGATTGCGGCTACCAACTCAAATGCTGAGAATTATGAGACTGTTGTCTGTCTTTCTTTTTGCGGGTTTGCTTTCAGCACATGCTGAAGGAACTGCGCAATCCGTCACTATTTCGGGTAAAGATCTCACCTTAAAGCAGATTTTCGGCGCCATTGAAAAACAAACCGGCTTTGTGCTCTTAACCAAAAAGGGCACACTTTCCGGCACCAAAAATCTTTCACTCAGCATTTCCAACATGCCACTCACGGATGCATTGGATGTTGTATTAAAAGATCAGCTTGTAGACTACGTAATAGAGGGTAAAACCATCGTGCTCTCGCGTAAGTCGCCGTCATCCTTCGCGTATATTTCAACGGAGAGCAAGCCGGTTGCTCCCCAGCCCATCACCGGGCGCATTACAGATTCTGTGGGCAATCCCATCGAAGGCGTTTCTATACGGCTTACGCCCGGCAACAAAGGAGCTGCTACGGGCAACGATGGATCTTTCAGCATCGCCAACGTATCGCCTGGCAGTTACACGCTGCACATTTCAAACGTAGGATTTGAAACCATCACGCGCAATATTACTGTGGCCGAAAACACGCCATTGGCCCTGGGTGCCATTACAATGAGAGCAACCATTAGTGGCCTGGGAGAAGTAGTGGTGGTGGGTTATGGCAATAAAACCAGGAGGGCTACATTAACCACCTCTATCAGCGCCATTAAAGCAGATAAACTGGTAGAAGCGGTGCCCAATATCGCTAATAAACTGAGCGGAAGAGTTACCGGCATTTTGTCTTACCAAACCAGCGGAGAATCGGGGCTTGATGAAACCACTATCCGCATCCGTGGTCAAAATACCATTGGCAATTCAGCACCGCTGGTAATTATTGATGGTGTACCCGGCCGTATGAACGATGTAAACTCTAACGACATTGAAGATATATCTGTTTTGAAAGATGCGGCAGCAGCAGCACCTTATGGCTTAGCAGCAGCCAACGGGGTAATTTTAATTACCACAAAGAAAGGGACCAGGGGGCGTGCAAGACTTTCTTACAACGGCAACTACGGATTTCAGAATCCTGTGTATTTAACCAAAACCCTTAACTCGTACCAGCAGGCGCTGATGCAGAATGAAATTTATTTGAACGATCACCCGGGCGATACGAATGTTCCCTGGTCGGACACTGAACTGGAAGAGTACCGCAAGGTGGTAGAGGGAGACCCTACCGGCAATTACGATAAATATTTTAACAGCAATAACCTGCACGATGTTATCAGGCACGACTACCCGATGAGCAATCACAATCTTTCGGTGAGGGGTGGTACTGAAAACATTACCTATTACGCAAGCTTCGGCTACTTTAGCCAGGCATCGATGATACCTACTGAAAACTTTAAAAAGTATTATGGCGTATTGAACCTGGATGCTAATATCACAAGGGGACTGAAAGCTTCTGTAACAGTAAGAACAGACAGGGGTATAAGGAAATGGCCTTCGTTCGGAAGCCAGATAACAGATGTGTTCGGCATATACGGAAGGATGTATGAAATTGCTCCAGACGACGCTATCTGGTATCCCAATACACCGGGCTACTGGGCAAGAGGGAGGTTTGATTTCAACCCCGTTGGTCGTATCTACACTTCGGGCATGAGTTCCGACAAAGCCGACAACACTGTTTATAATATTGCGCTTGAACAAAAGCTGCCGCTGAAGGGACTCAGCATTAAAGGGGTTTTTAACTATCAAAGCATAAATACATTCGGCGAAGCCTGGAATACCGATCCTATTTACTGGGATGTTGACAACACGGTAACGCCTGCTGTATATACGCAAAGACTTCCCACATCAAAACCCAGCTTTGAACAAAACTATGCAAGGGCGAATAATATTACCGCCCAGGGCTTTTTGAATTATGATCGCAGCTTTGGCGAACATTCCATCTCTGCATTGTTTGTGGCCGAACTGCGTGATATGAACAGCAAGAATTTTTATGCAACAAAAAGAAACTACAGCATCCTGATACCCACACTGGATATGGGTAGTTCCGTTCAAACCGATATTGGCAACGGCGGCAGTGCCACGCAGGCCCGCCAGATTGGACAGGTGCTGAAACTGGATTACCGTTATGCTGATAAATATATGATCGGCTTTTCGGGCCGCCGCGATCAGCATTATTACTTTGCGCCCGGCTTTAGAACGGGTTATTTCCCGGCTGTTTCGGCAGGTTGGAGAATGGGAGAAGAGCAGTTTATCAAGGGGAGATTCCCTTCCATCAACGAGTTGAAGCTGCGCGCTTCCTGGGGGCAGGCAGGAAATCTTGCAGGTGGTCCCTTCCAATATCTTACCACATACGGCATCTCTAATGAAATTTACAGGCTCGGTGGCCAACTGGGAACAGGATTGTACGAAAGATCGCCCGCCAACCCCGCCATTACCTGGGAAAAACAGAAGCAAACCAATATAGGCGTTGACCTCGTGATGTGGAATGGATTGTTGTCTTTCAGCGCTGATTATTTTTACCAGATACGCGACAACATGCTGCTCAATCCCGATGTTACCACTCCGGGAGAATACGGTATTACGTTGCCGCAGGAGAATGCAGGGAAAATGTCTAACCGCGGATTTGAGCTGGCGGCTGGCACCAGGCATAGTTTTGCCAACGGCATTACTTTTGATGTAAGCGCTAACTATTCTTTTGCCAGGAATAAGCTGCTGAGAATTTTTGAAAATCCTGCAACGTATAACGATCCTAATCGCCGCCGTACCGACAATCAACTGGGAGCACAGTATGGTTTAGTAGCGCTGGGATATTTTCAAAGCCAGGAAGAGATCGATAACTCACCCGTGCAAAATTTTGGTTTCTACACCGTGGGCGACGTAAAGTATGCAGACATTAATAAAGATGGCAAGGTAGATGCAACAGACGAAAAGAAGATAGGATACCCGAACTTCCCCGAGAGCATATTCGGTCTGAACCTGGCAGTTTCATGGAAAGGTTTTGACATCAGCGCGTTGATACAGGGAGCCACTTTAATGAGTGTTAACAGACCGGGTGCAGCAGGTGGCGGAGCGCCGGGCAACTCCAATGGTAATACGCAGGTAGAAGCGCTGGACCACTGGACACCGGACAACAGGGATGCAAAGTTCCCCAGGTGGTCATACCTCAGCATGACAAATAATTTCCGTACATCTACACTTACAATGAGAGACAATACCTACATACGGTTGAAAGGTTTCAACGTCGGGTATTCGCTTCCCGCAGGTTTGCTGAGCAAAGTTAAAGTGGAGTCTCTGAGGTTTTATGTTTCCGGTCAGAACCTGTTTACCTGGACTGCTGAATATCTTAACTCCGATCCTGAGTCTGCCGCCGGAGGTGCTTACCGGTTTGCAAATCAGAAATCTGTTTCTTTCGGAGCCAGTCTATCATTCTAAATACAGTAACAATGAAAAGTATAAAAGCAATCATACACTATAGTTTCATTATAGTTTTATCCGCCTTTATTATATCGCTTTCATCGTGTAAAAAAAACTGGCTGGATATTGAACCGCAGGACCGTGTGAGCGAAGATGCCGTATGGAATAATCCTTCGGTGGCAGATTTATTTTTAAACGATATCTACGGTTATTTACCGCCATACAGAACAACAGGCTGGTGGAGCGAAAGCTGGACGGACAACTGCATGAATGTGCAGACCTGGCAGGGGCAGGCAGAAATTGTTCGCAGTGGCGCCCTCTCGCCAAGCAATACCTTGTTTACCATTAAAAGATATGATGCAGTAAACGACTGGCATTGGGATTCGAACTTCGTTTACATCAGGAAGTGCAATGTGTTTATACAAAAGGTGAGACAATCTGAAGCGTTGAGCAATGAGTATAAAACCGTGCGCGTTGCTGAAGCCAAGTTTTTGCGGGCATGGTTTTACATGACCACCTTTAAATACTTTGGAGGTTTGCCTATTATCGAAGAACCTTTGGATGCAAAAACACAGGGAGATGCCATATTTCGTGAAAGGGCAAGTGCGCAGGAAACGGCTGCTTTTATAAGCAGGGACTGCCAGGAAGCAGCCGATTCGCTTCCTGTAGACCAGCCGGAGTGGGGAAGGATAACCAAGGGTGCAGCGTTGGCACTGAAAGGATATATTGAGCTGCTGGCGGCAAGCCCGTTAAGCAACCCCGATGGTAATACCGAACTGTGGGCAAAAGCCGCGGCGAGCTACAAGCAGGTAATGGATCTGGCAAAATACCAGTTAACCGATTATTTCCACGGGTTGTTTGTGGAAGATAACAATCACAACAGTGAAATGATTTTGCCCTATGTAATAAGGTATCCGCTTGCCAACGAAGACCAGGATACCCGTTTCCTGGAAGATCTTTATGGTCCTGCCAATGCCATCATACAACCCTTTGGCGTGGTAAATTATTCTATTGTTGAATCTGCACCCACACAGGACCTGGTGGATGCTTACCGCATGAAGGACGGAAAGACCATTACAGAGTCGCCGCTTTACGACCCCGCCCATCCCTATGCCAATCGCGAACCCAGGTTTTATGAATCTATTATTTACGACGGAGCGCCGTTCAGAGACGGATTCATTTATACCAGGAAGGGAGATCCTTACAATGCTGTTGATCGCGCCCGTACAAAATGGGTTACGCCTACCGGGTATTACATTCGTAAAACCTACGACGAAAGAATCAACGGACTGCTGGAACGTCCTAAAGGAAAGAAAAACCTCGGCGATTGGCCATTGATCCGCTATGCAGACGTACTCCTGGGCTATGCCGAAGCACAAAACGAAGCTGTTGGCCCTGATGCTTCTGTATTAGCCGCTATTAACCAGATAAGGCAAAGAAGCGAGGTAGCCATTCCTTCGGTTGAAGATACGTATGGTGCTGTGAGCAAGGAGAAAATGCGCGAGATCATTCGCAATGAAAGACGGATTGAGCTGGCGTTTGAAGATAAACGTTATACGGATATTACAAGATGGAAAATAGGCAATAAGCTGCAAGGGTATGTAAGAGGGGTGGAGCCTTCGCTGAATACGGCAACCAATACAATGAACTACGAATACTTTAATGTGGTGCCTCAGGCTTACGACATCAGCAACGATAAAAATTACAGGCTTCCGATTCCTTTGAGTACCATGGAAAAAAATCCGAAGCTGGTACAGAACCCCGGTTATTAGGAGCAGTGTAAACTCCTGGTAAAGGTCAATCGCAACTGACCGTAGCTGGGTTGTGATGCTTTCTGCCAGTGGTAAAATAAGCGTGGCACTGTGCGCGGTTCCTCTCTTTTGGAGAGGCTAGGTGAGGCTTTTGGTTTGAACCACGGTGGCACTAAGACACGGAGGTGCACAAAAGATTTAGAATTTATTGTTTGTGGTTTATCGTGTGTGCCTGCCTGATATAATAAGCGTCGGGTGCCTTCACCACCACTAAGCGGTTGACTGCAATTTCGGTGGGTGAAGACACTATAGCTGTCAACTTTGGAATTAGATTAACGTAGGTTGTTCCGGGCAGGTAGACTCCTCCTTTCGTCGGATTGACAGTCCGTAGAATAAAGGTTAAGCAATTGTACTAATGTTCAGCTTTGTACTACTGTTTGTCATGCCGAGTAAACAATTAGCACAATAAAGCTCTTTGAAAATGACAAGCTGTATATATTGCCCTAACTTTCGCGGGGGTACCCGTTAAGCCGGTAACGATTTGGCAGGAGCATTCAAGATTCTGTTGCTGAGTTCACAGTAGTACTAAAGCTTAATCAGGGCGTTCCCGAAATCGGCCGTAATCGATTTCGGGCGGCTTTTTTTGTTACTTTTTTCCGCAAAAAAGTAACAAAAAGCAGAGGGTGTATAGCTGAAAGTAAAACCGAGTTTGTGCAAACAAAAATTAAGTTTATAACCAACTGATAAACATCATACTGAAAAACATGTCATTGGCAAGGATGAGACATCTGGCTCTAAAACCCCGCTATTAAGGTCCAATATTCTATACTTGTAATCGGAAATATATTTCTGGCAGAGGACCTGCATTGCAGACGATACCAGGAGTATATTTCCGATTTACTTGTTAAGATATTTCCGAAATCAACTTTTCCTGAATGCCGATGGAGAAGCGCCTGTTTGTTTCCGGAAGAATTTGCTGAAGGCTGCTACAGAACTGTAGCCCAGCGCAGCGCTTACGGTACTGATGTTTTGCTCAGGCAACGCCAGCAGCAATTTTGATTCGGCAAGTATAGCCTCAGCAATTAAAGTGCCCGGCGTTTTGCCCGAAACATTTTTGCAAACAGTGATCAGGTATTTGGGGGTTACAAACAATTGCTCTGCATAAAAGCCCAACCGTTGTTCCTTTCTGAAATTAAAGTGCACCAGTTTCATAAACTTCATAAACAACAGCTCTTCGTTGCCCAATGCCTTTTTTTTCGTTTCTCCCATGTATTTGAAATACAATTCGGCTGTTTCAAACAAAAGATTGATCATAAGACTTTGCAATATCGTTTCATGAAACAATCCTCCCGACGCTGATTTTTCGCGTATAGCGTCCAGCTTTTGCTTCAGAAAAACAGCCTGCTGTTTCTCGAGATGAATATGAGCCAGTGTATCGTAATTGAAAAAGCCCAGTTGTTCCAGTTGCCTCGTATCGGAAATGTTTTTGAGCAGGAATGCCCGCTCAAACAACAGAATCTTTAGCCTGAAGTCCCTGCTATGTCCAAAAACCTGGATGGCTGTGGAAGGGATTGCTGCAAAAAAATCATCTTTCTTGATGTCAACCTTTTTGCCGTTGAGCGAAAGGCTGGCTGTGCCCGAAAGGCAGATGGCGTAGATATAGTAATCGGCGCGGAATCCCTCTTCGGGGTACAGCATCACCGGCACGCCTTCCGAAATAAAATACGGCTGCTTCGATTCCTGCAAACCAAACAGGCGCAACGTTGTGTTTATATTCTGGTTGTTGTTGGCCACTACCGTTAGTATTGTATCCATAACAAATCTATTTATAATAAATTATTTTTTCACGATCGTCCTTTTGTTGAGGTATGTTGATCATACCGTCCACATCCTTTTTCGTGCAGTAGTTTTCCAACAAAAAACCCCGGAGCAACCGGGGTTCACCTTTAAACGCTGCTATGCTTTGGACACTGACAGCTTGCTGTAGCGTTTTATTTTCAATTGCAGAACAATCATCATAGCCACCAGGCAAACCAGGGCAGTAATACCCAATGCGGTAAGTTGTGGATATATATCACGTACGGTTCCTCCATATACGGCCAGCTTACGGAAACCTTGTAAAAAATGGGTAAGCGGCAGCGATTCGGAAATGGCTCTTATCCATCCCGGCATGCTTTGCAACGGCCAGGTGTACCCGCTTAGTAAAAACGAAGGCGTTGCAATCACCATCAACAGCTCTGTAGCCTTCAACTGGTTGGGAATGGCTGCGGAAAAGAGCATGCCCAGGAAAATACAAGCCAGGCTGAATACCGTTACCAGCAGTACCATACCCGGTGTAAATACAGGTATGTCAATATCGTACAGTACATAAAACAATCCCACCACTACCCACATGAAGGCGGTCAGCACCACAAAAGGCAGCATCTTCAATACTATATGATAGAGGGACGACCGGCTGGCGGTTACCAGTTTACTGAAATACCCGTCTTCGTAATCGCGCGCAAATACCAGTGCCAGCGCCAGCAAAATTACCTGTTGCATTACCGTACCAAAAATGCCCGGTATCATCAGGTTCATGTAATTGCCGGAGGGATTGTAAAACCGGTTGTAGTTTACTTTAAAAGGTTCAAATCGTTGCGCCACCACCGAAGCAGGCACGCCGGTTTTTTTGAGCGCTTCTATTTCAATGCCAGCGTTCACTGTTGCCAATACGGTTTGTATGGCCCGGGTGGCAAAGTTGGCTGTAACCAGGTTGGCGGTATTAATGTCAACCATTACTTCGGGGTAACGCTTCTGCATAACATCTGCTTCAAACCCACCGGGTAAAGTAATAACCGCCACATATTCTTTCGACGGCATTTCCCTGGCTATATTGCCTGCGTCGAATTGTACTTTGGCAATCTTCAGGCTTTCGCTTTCGCCCAGCGCCTCTATTATTTTTGCAGTGGCAGGCGTATTGTCTTCGTCAATCACCACTATTTCCATTTTAGTAACCTTGCCGGCCTTATACATGTTGATGGTGATGATGCCATAGAGCAAGGGAGCGCCAAAGAAGATCATAACCAGCACGTTGTTGGAAAAGATCCGTTTCCACTCGGTATTTAACAGCCGTATAAACTTTTTCATAACGAATGGTATTAAGGTTTAAGAAATACGGTAGAGTTGTTATACAGCCCGCTGGCATCTGCTGCATGGAGGGGCGTAATTTTCAGTTCGTAAAAAGCCTCTCCAATTTCACGGTTGGGTGCAGTGCTGGTATTATCTGCATAACGAGGCAGTTGCTTTACCATCGCAATTTTTGCGGGAATCGTTTTGTCGGTACCCGATACCGTTATGGTAACATCTTTTCCAAGCGGGTAGGCATTGATGGCTTTTTCGCCAATGGTAAACCTGAAATATGCCAGTCCATTCTGGTAGCCGCTTACAATAGGATAGCCGGGAGTGGCCAGTTCCCCTTCTTTCAGTGTAACACTTTCCACCATCATATCGGCAGGCGCAAAAATGATGGTTTCGGTGGTAGCCTGCAACACTTCATTGCGTGCTCCCTTGGCTCTCTCTAACTGGCCCCGCGCACTGCTGATGGTTTCGGGCCTGGTGCCTCGTTCTACTTCTTTTTGCCTGGCTTTAATGGCATTTACCTGCGCCTGCGCTGCCATGTATTTTGATTTTACTTCATCAAATTTCTGCGCCGGTATCAGCGAATCTTTAAACATATTTTCCATGCGCTGGTACGACTGTTGTGCAAAATCCAGCTGTGCGGTAGCAGCATCCAACTGGCTTTGTATCTGCTGCAACTGGTCGGAGGTGGCGCCGTTGCGCGCCAGCAGCAACTGTCCTTCGGCACTTGTAATAGCGCCATTGGCCTGCTCCAGCTTTGCCGCTAGCTCCGGTACGTTGATCACGGCAAGCGTATCGCCTTTGCGTACCACCTGCCCTTCCTGTATATAAACTTTTCCTATGCGACCGGCAATTTTTGAAGTGACGCTGATGGTCTCCAGCTTTACTTTTCCTTCCGGTCCAACGGGGCTTTGTTGTTGGTTGCTGCACGATGCCAGCACCGTTGCTGACATGATAAACAGAAATGTATAATAGCGTTTCATTGTAGTTTATTTAGAAGAATGAATATTAGAGATTGCTTAATAATGTGCCGTTAAGTTCTGCGGCCTTTAACCCGGCGCGACGTTGATCGTACACAGCCTGCTGGTATTCGAACTTCGCCTTTTCTATATCATTAAGAGCATCCAGCACATCGGTGAGACTGGCCAGCCCGTTGCGATATTGTTTGTCTACAAAGTCGTAGGTATCTTCTGTCAGTTTTATGCCGGCTTTTTTCAGCGTAAGCTGTTGCGTAGCCAGCAGGTAATCCTCTTTCAATTTATCCTCTCCCAATTGTATCATATCCTGGGCTGCTTTTTTCTGCACTTCCAGTTGCTGCCTTTGCAACACTGCTTTCTTTGCATTGTTGCGGGCTGCCATTCCATCAAAGATGTTCCATTGCAACCGCACCCCCGCAAACCAGCGCGGGTCAAGCAGCGAAAGGTCTTTGTCTCTCAGCTCATATTGTCCGAAAGCTGCAACCTTAGGCACATAATCCGAAAGAGCGGCTTTTTGCATATAATGTGTTGCAGCAATCCCTTCATCCAGCGCTTTTATTTCGGGGCGCGTATAACCGGCGGGGTTCAACGCATAGGTTACGGGCAATAGCTCCGGCTGCAGGTTTTGCAACTCGGCTTCTGCGGCACCGGTTAGCTGGTGCATTTTGTGTTGCAGTAATTTTATGTTGGTTTGATTTTCCAGTTTTTTTATATCCAGCTTCTGCTGCGCCAGTTCAATGCGCTTTCTTTCCAGCGGTGTTGCCAACCCGTTTTGAATGGCTGCATTTACAAACCTTGTTTGTTCTGCCAGCATTTTTTCGGAAGAAAGAATGATCGCATCCGCACCCTGCACCAACGCCATTTTATCGTATACATCAGACACATCGAGCCACAGTTTTGTTTCCTGCTTTGCAGAGAGCTGGTTGTAGGCCTCCTGCTGGTGCTGATAAGCCTTTACCCCATTGCTTACTTTAAAACCACTGAACAGCAGCCATTGTGCATTTACATTGGCTTTTAAAATGTTCTTTCGTTGAATGGGATCAACAGGCTGTAACTTAACACCGGGCGGCAGTGTTCCGTCGAACGGTATGCCCAGCTTTTCTTTGATCAACAGCGATTGTGTTCCCATCAGCAGGCTTTGCAGGTTATCGGGGAAAACAATATCGTCATTAAGGCGGGTATAACTACCGGTAAAGCCTACCTTAGGAAGGTAATTGAACCGGGTGCTCTGGATGTCCAAAGCCGTTTGTTCTTTTTGCAGCCGATACAATTGCAGGGTGTCGTTTTTACCAACCGCCTGGTTGTACAGTTGCTTTACCTCCTGGTTGAAAAATTGTGCATGAACCTGGCTGATACCCAACAGCAGCGTCCATAACAGGATGATTTTTTTCATTGCTTACAACATTTAAAGGTTAGTGCAAAGGTGAAAAAAGCGGCAGGATGATTTTTATCCGATAATCAGAATTGTTTGTCCAATAATGCCAACAGACGGTGAAAATAGAGAGGCGAAGACATCCACTGGAGCATGTGGATGAGCCTGCGGATGTGTTATTTGTGAAGGGGCAAGACCCATCGGTCGGTCTAATATTATTGCATTCGATTTAATCCAACGCCCTCACTTTGGTCACTCTTCTAATATTAATATCTTTGCCGTTACTTCAATCTGTAAAACACCTCACTCATTTTCGGGTAATGCTTATCCGGCTTTATGGCCGCCTATATCTCTAAAACAAGCTAAATGCGAATACTTGCGTGTGTTCAGTTCATAGCCGTCATGGTGTCAACCGCAATGGCATTCACTGGTCAATAACATCAATGCGCGTCGTAAAAAAGGAATAGCACACAGTAAAAAAGATTCAACAGTATCAGACAAGTCTTACAGTAATATGGAAAACAATTGGGGCAAGCCTAAAAAATAATCAGGCAAACATTCGGCTTGCAATGTTTGCCTGATAGCATATCCTTTATCGGTCAGACCGCCGGCCGGTCCGAATGCCGTTTAGGCGAGCCGACCGGTATTCCCATCGACCCGCCTAAAACTCCACTTTATAACTCAGTACCGGCAGCATAATCTTATCTTCTTCTTTTACAATTTCTCCTGAACGATAATTATAATCGTAGCCATAAAAAGAAGGAGAACCTAATACATTTTTAAGTTGCAATGCCAGTACGCCCGAATATCTTCTTTTGTTCATTCGGTAGGTAACCGTTAGGTCGAAATAATACATAGGAGCCGCCTGTTTCGAAAATGCTTTGGTTTCGTCGTAATACACTTTTTTTTCTTCGATGGTTCTTTCCTGATCTACAGGGCTGTACCGTTCGCCGCCCACAAAATTTACCCGTGCGTTGATGCCCAGTATATTTCCTTTTTGTGTGATAAACTCTTTTCCCGCCAACAGGTTAATGACGTATGATTTATTATACCGAGTGTTGCGCCATTCTCCATCGGGGGCTTTGTATTTTGAATCAAATACCGAAGCCGTAACCAGGTAATAAAAGTTGTGAGAAAGAAAACGCTCCAGTGTAACGTCTATGCCGATATTTCTTCCGCGGCTGTTGTTGCCTAGCGAATCGGCAAACGACCAATCCTGCCGGAAGTTGACCATAGAATACGAACTGTCCGCAATACCCGGAACATTACGCAATATCTGGTAATAAGGTTCAATCTTCAATCTCAGGTTGCGCGCTATCAGCCAGTCGTAAGACAGTACAAAGTGATGCGCCTGCGACAGCCCGAGCTTTTTGTTGGGATAGTTGATAACGCCATTTGTGTTTCGTTCTACCAGGTATATACGCAGGTCTTCCATTTGCCTGTGTTTTCCATAACCCAATCCAAGGGTATGCCTGTCTGTTAGTTTGTATTTAATGCCCAGCCTCGGATCAATATAAGTAGCCTGGTTCATTTCAAAATAACCCGCATTTAAGCCGCCGTTCAGCGAAAGCTTAGCATTGATGTCGTATCGTGCCTGCGCATAGTATTCCGCGAAATCTGTTGCACCGCCCGCACTGCTGATGTTGCGAAATGTGCCGGGCTTATTATCAACGGTGCTGGCCAGGTCGAGGTTGTAAAACAGGCGATGATAATTTACACCGCTTCGCAACGAAAAACGAGAACTGAATTTATGATTCAATGCGCTGCTAACGGTTATTCTGCCCGACCTGTCGAATAATGTTGATTCGGGCTGCAGCAAAAGACTGTCGTCTACCCGTTCTATTTGAGCTACGTTGCGAACGCCCGACGCTGCAATAGTGGTAGTAACATATGTGTTCTTATCTAACAACAGTTTGTGCGAAATACCGATGGCGCCGGTGCTCAGTTTCCAGTCGTTTTTAAACCTGTCCCAGTTTGTTTCCCATTTGGAAGAATCTGTTGTTTCTTTTTCCATGGCATGATCAATAGCACCAATGCCCCACAACGAAAACGTACCTGCTTTTTTAGTGGGAAAACTGAATTTGAACGAAAGATCCTGGTACCGTGGTACCTGCGATTCGTTGAACACTCCCAAGCCAGCGAGCAATCCCAAAGTAGAGTAGCGGTAATTAAACAGGTATGTGGCGCCTTTGCCTTTTACAAAAGGCCCCTCAGACGATACATCGATGCCTAACAACCCTAACTGAACGGCGTTCTCTCTTTTATCGCTGTTGCCACTGCGTAATTTCATATCGAACACACCTGCCAGCGCGTTGCCATATTCCGCAGGGAAAGCGCCTGTAAAAAAATCTGAATTGGCAAGCATCTGGCTGCTGAATATAGTAACTACTCCGCCACCTGCAACATTGCCGCCCGCAAAATGGTTGGGGTTGGGAATTTCTACTCCTTCCAGGCGCCACAGCACACCCTTAGGCGAATTGCCGCGAATGATGATGGCATTGTCCTGCATATTGCCGGATGCTACGCCTGCAAAAGCTGATGCCATACGAGCCGGATCGTCGAGCCCGCCTGCATATCTGCGGGTTTCTTCCACCGAAAACGAACGGGCACTAACGGTTGCCATCGTATTGAGTGGTTTATGCTTTTGTATGCCTGATTTGATCACAATTTCATGGAGGTTCGTAACCGACTGTTTTAGTCCGGTTGACAACACTACTTCTTTGCCACTGGTAACTAATATTTCGGGGATGGAAACAGGCTCGTACCCGCTGAAAGATATAGATAAGGTATGTCGACCGAGTGGCACGTTGCTGATCTTAAAATTTCCATTTTCGTCGGAGATGGCGCCTAATGCAGGAGCAGTACCTGTTACTGTTATACTAACACCAGCCAGTGGCGACTGCGATTCGCTGTCGAATATTTTTCCCTTTATTACCTGCGTAATCTGCGCAGGGCAAATACCTGCTGTTAATATCAATAATAGCGCTATGCTGGTTTGAAGCAATCGCTTTGGGACAATAAAATGCTTTTTCATTTTACTTTTTTTGAAAAATGAGTAATAAAAATGATGATGGTAATGGATAGGAAATCGCAGTACAGGAGGTGAACCGGCGGAGAGGAAACAGTACTTACAACCTGTACTGTTTCTCCGCGGTCTTTTATGGCGCACTCAGGTTATTGGATACAACGGGGTGCTGTGCATGTTAGCGTCTGTAACTTTATCAATCCAAACGTTCGCCTTTTGTGGGTCAGACCGCCGGCCGCGCCCCATACCCAACCAGGAGGGCCGACCGGCTTTCCCCATCGGCTCGTCCGAACCACGTTCTGTTGGAAGGACCCGCCTAAAGGGCGATCTGATGGAGGGTGTTGACTTTAAAAATATTAACTGAATGACATTGGACAAAAGTGGTTAAGCAATAATGCTGAACGGAGATGCAAAACGAAGTTCGTAATTGTATCAGTCATCAATTCTCAGGAAGGTGCCGTTCCTGTCAAACTCAAGCGATAATCCATTGGATAATTTTACTTCCTGCTGCGTTTTGCTCAGTTCCCATTCTTTAATGAATGCATTGGGATAGTTGTCTGTTACATAAGCGAGGATGGGCGCAGGAATGACACTGTTGGGTAATGCCTCGCTGCTCTCAATGTCGATGATCTCCCCGTCTTTATTGAATTCGAGTTTTACACCGTTGTTAAGTATAGCTCTGTAAGTTGTTTTCAGATCGTCTCTTTCTTTAACTACCTGTACGATCTGCTGTCCTGAAAAATGTGCATTGATGTAGCTGGTGCTTGTAGCCGGCAGGTCGTTGGGCGATACCACTTTCTCTTTATCGCACGATACCAGTACAAGTACAAAAGCCGTCATTAACAGGATGATTTTTTTCATGATGTTTTGTTTGTTTAATTCAGTAAATAGATTATTTGTTGTAAGACAACCGAACGAACGGGTACCCTTATGCGCGATGGAAAAAAAGCGGAGAGCGGTGAGCCTTCAGCAATCAGCTTTGAGCGATCAGCAATCAGATGGTGGAAAAAGAAAACAGTCGCCCGTTGTGTTAAAGACCGTCAGACCGCCTTAGCGGCGTACCGACGGGGGTAGAAGGTTTCCAACTTTTTAAAAGCTGGAAACCTTGTTAAAAAATGCGGCAACTTACCGGCGTGCGGATGAGCACAAATCAGAGATCAGCAAATCAAAAATCAGCAATCAAAATAAATTGATTCCCGCATTCCAGCCAATCCACCCGGTTAATTTGTCGTTGTTAAACATGCGCTTGCCGTACGAGGATGATACTACCGGGAACTTGTACCCGTCAACTGCCGTTTGCTGATTGCTGTAGTAAAGCGTAAAAGACGGCCCTGCAAATAAGGATATTTTCTTGCTGAGCTTTACATTAAATTGCAGGTTAGCCCGGTTAAGGAAGTTCGTGTTTTCCCAATCGCCCAGGTAAGCATACGAAGAAGTTAATTCAGGGTTTACCGTCAACCAGTTTAGCAGTGCCACCTCTGTACCCAATCCATAACCGAAGGTATATAGCTTACCATCTTTGTTGCCCGCGTTCATGCCAGCTTGCAGGATGCTGTATAGTTTGGTGCTGCCGGTTTTAAAGGCAACGTTCAGGTTGGTTGTTTCGTTGGTGGAAACAGACAGCTTGTGGTATCCCTTCAACACAATATTTATCAGTCCTATACTATAACCATTGGAGCTGTCGGCAATGTTGATCAGTCCCACTTGGACGCCTTGCAGTTTTTTAGCGTAGTTGATAACCCCGCTTAACTGCATTCCCTTTACATTTTTCCTGTTTACATTTACTACGCCGGCTACCTGCATGCCGCTTAAATTTCCGTGGTTGTAATTGATCGTTCCACCGAGCTGGAAGCCTTTAAAATCTCCGCCACTAAAATTGGTTACACCTGCAATTTGCGCACCGGTTACATTCTTCTTTACATGATTGGTTACACCCGAAAGCTGCAATCCTCTCACCTGTTGCAGTACGGTATTGTGTACCCCCGCTATCTGCACACCTTTGGCGTCGCCGCCTGTAAGGTTGAATACGCCGGCAACCTGCACGTATTGTGTGTTTTTTCGGTTGATGTTGAATATGCCTCCCAGTTCGGCTATATCCACACCACCCGTATAGCCGCCCAATACGTTAAAAGAAAATTTGCTGATAACCTGGCTGCTTAAATTACCGTGCGTGCTGAGCCCGGGTACAACAGACACCTGTACCGATTTTTCGGTAAAGAACTTACGGAGGTTGACGCTTTGTGCTTTTTGCCTGGCGGTTAAAAAAAGTTTTGCCAGTCGTGTTTGCTCTATCGTTTGAGGCTTTTCGAGCGGCGGTATGCTGGCGGTGTCAATTCTTGGGATTTCCAGTCCGCTATCAGCCAGGTGATAAATATTTGTAGTAGACTGGATGCTTGCGTTGATAACGGGCACCAGCGAAATTTCGAGCTGCATATTGTATGCGGGCTGAATGGTAACGGTAGTGTCTTCAAAAGAATCTTTGCTGATGGAGAGCGAAGCGGTGCGATGCCGGCTTTTGAGTTTAATTGCAAACTTACCTTGTTCGTTGGTGAGGGTAGATACGAGATGCGTTGGCTCATAAATGCTGGCATTGCTTATTTTTTCGCCTGTTTCACCATTTACAATATAGCCTGTAATGATAATGTTGTTTTCTTTGGTGGGGCTCTGCTGCACTACAGAAGTAACTTTAATGGCTACCCTGCGCAGTATGATATAGTTGCCGCTTTCTTTGTATTCAAAGCCTGCGCCCAGCAATTGCTTCAGCGCCTGGCGTATGGTATAATCTCCTGTCGGCAGGCTTACCAGGCTGTCGCGCTTAAGTATATTGCTATTATATGAAAAACTAAAGTTGGCGCGATTGCTGATGATAGACAACGCATCGTCGAGCCGTTGTTGCCTGATGTCTACTGAAACCTTCCTGTTCAAAATATTCTGAGAGAAACTGTTGTATACACAAAGGCATAAGATGAGCGGTAACAGGTACCGCCTGTTTGGTTTACTGATCATGTCCGGTCTTAAAATTACTGTAAAATAATATTGTTATCGTCCTTCGTTATCTTCAGCATGAGCGTTTGCGATAGGACGTCGAGAATGGTGTTTAAAGATTCATCGTTAAACGTTACGGTAAGCGGTATGGCGCGCAGTTCTTTCCGGGCTATGGTGATGTTTACGCCATATGCCTCATTCAGTTTGTCAACCAGTTTCCAGAGCGGCGTATTGTCGCAAACAAAAGTATGGCTCACATAATAGTTAAAAAGCTGGTCCGTACTGTTGGTTTTTTGTATGCGGTTACCCGATGCCGTTATAACGGCTTGTTCGCCCTTTTTTAGTTCCACCGTTTTGTTGTTATGGGTAACCTGCACTATTCCCGTGCTTACGATAATTTCGGTAAGCGAATCGTTGTTTTTTATATTAAACGAAGTGCCTACTACTTTTACTTCTATATCCGCAACATCAATAATAAACGGTTTGGTTTTGTCGGGTTCTATCTCAAAAAACGCTTCTCCCTTTAACTGTACTTTTCTTTGGTCGCCCTTAAATGCCGCAGGGTAGGAGAGCGCCGCTCCTTTATTGAGTGTTATAATGGAGTTGTCGGGCAGTGTATCTTTTTTTACCTGGTTAACTGCCTGCGAAAAAATTTGTTGCCCGGCAGGCTTGTTCACGATGTACAAAACAGATATGCCGGCGGCTATAATAAAAACGGCTGCCACCATTCGCAACCAGCGCAGGTTTACTACCCGTGTTTTAGCGCCAGGAATATTGGCTGCCTCCATAAATTTTTGCCAGGCTTCCTTTTCATTGGGTGCCACCTGTTTCGTTGCTGCACTTTCATGCCACACGAGGGAAAACTGGTGAAAATAACGAAGGTTTTCTTCGCTGCTTTCTACCCACGAAAGCATTTCCTGCTCTTCTGCGGGCGTTGTTTCTTTGGCGAGAAACTTCACCAGCAGTTGATCTATTTTATCGTTTGCAGCGTACTCCAATGTTCAACTTTTATAATGTAATAAACTAAATGCTTTTTTATACTGTCAGCAACCATAATACAATTGTTATAGGCAGGTATTCCGCCAGTCGCAGGCGCATCAGCCGCAATGCTTTTCCCATTTGTGCTTCTACCGTTTTTATGGAAAGCCCGAGTTTGCTGGCAATCTCCTGGTATTTCAATTCTTCAAACCTGCTCATTTTGAAAATGATGCCGCATTGTTCCGGCAGGTCTTCTATTGCCGCCCTTATATGTTCGCGCAGCTCTTTACCTAATACTTTACTTTCGGAGGCTTCTGCCAGCGAAACAGGTTGTTTTGCCATGTATTTTTCATGAACCGATTGTATCTGCCGGTGCTTAATGTAATTGAGGCAATGATTATAAACCGATTTGTACAGGTAGGCTTTAACTGAAATGTCAATCGATAAGCTGTTTCTCTTTTCCCACAGTTTTAAAAAAACCTGTTGCACAATGCCTTCCGCAGCGGCTTCGTTCCTAATGAGCGTACAGGCATAACCGTGCAAGCCTCCGTAAAAAGATGTAAAGATTGCTTCGAATGAAGATGCCGTTAATGTTGTTACAATAGTAGTTGTTCCGGTTGTTATTTGTTCCACCGTTGGGTTCTTAAGTCCTGTATCAAAGATAGTCGCTTCCAGTCAATACATTTTGATACTATGACAACCAAAGAAAAGCTTACCCTTATGCCTACCGGAAAAAAACTTTGAATTAAAAAAGTGCTACTGTATTGCGGCAATGCTGCTGAAAAGTAATGCGTTATCTGGCGTGCAGCTCTCATTCCAGCTATTGGCAAAATATTGAAAATAACGAAGGTTATCATCGTTGGATTCTATCCATGATTTTACGGCAATTTCTTCAGACAGCGACACCTGCCCGTCGAGGAATTTAAGAAGTAGTTCGTCCATAATGATGTTGTTTGTTATCTAAGACAACATGATGTTGAATTACCCTTATTGGTGATCTTAGTTTTGTTTGCAGAGCGCCTTGGATTAAAATCCAGGACAACAATATTAAACCGAGCCGATGGCTCTGACTGTTGCATCTAATGTCGTTTGGATAGAATGGATTTATCTGCGGCTTAGCTATTTAAAAAATCCAACAAATATTGGCGCAAATATTACAGCGCCAGATTAACCCTACAATACTGGTGCAGGTCTTGTAACAACTGTGCTGCCAGACCTGTTGCCAGCTTGTTACTTGTGCAGTGTTAGAGGTATGTAATACTACAGGCACAACTTGCGCCGCTCTGCGGGAGGTTAGCGCTTTCACTGTGCGAGGCTACAGATCTGCGCCAGATAATAGTTATGTAAGACAACATCATTACGAGATACCCTTATCGAAATATTTATTTGTTTTTTGTCTGTAGGTAGATTCCTCCAAGTCGGAATGACAAGCTACTGTGCTATTTTCGGCCTATAAAAACCAGTTCAGCAATGCCGTAATGCCAGGCATTTTTACTATAGCCCAATTAATATCCACTGCCTGTCACCCCGACCTAAGGAGGGGTCTGTACTTTGCGGCAACATATTTTCAGCAATGCTAAAATTTCCAATATACCTGATAGTTTCGATTCATTGTATCTATACATTTCCCGGCAAAGGATGTTTCCACGATCCCCTGTAAGGACGTTGCAACAACCTGGTGGCCTCGGCATCGCCCACAATTTGTTTTTTAACAGGATCGTATTGTAAAGGGCGACCCAACTTCATGGAAAGATTGGCTATAATGCAACTGGCGGTTGATATATGTCCTTCTTCAATGTCTGCTATCGGTCTTGTTTTGTTGTCAATAGCTTTTAAAAAGTCGAGCATGTGTAAGCGCGTAGCAGGGGCGGCATTGATCTCAATATCAGGTTCCGTCAGATCTTCAGGATATTTTTCTTTTTCGAGCACCACATCTTTATGAATTTTCTCTCCTTTTCCCGCAGGAATGAAATCATATTTCATGGTGCTGCCTAACAGTGTTCCTTTATCGCCATATAACTTAAACGACCAGGGGTATTCAGGATCGGCAGCCATGCCCCAACTGCGGTGCTGCCATACGCAATTCAACTCGTCGTATTCAAAAATGGCCGACTGTGTATCGGAAATATTGCTTTTGCCCGTCTTGTCTACATAAATACCGCCGGTAGAGCTGATCGTTTTAGGCCAACCCAGTTTCAGCATCCATCTAACGGTGTCGAGCATGTGAATACACATGTCGCCCATAATGCCATTACCATATTCCATAAACGTGCGCCACCAGCGTACGTGCGGCAACCCATCGTAGGGACGCAACGGCGCCGGACCTGTCCACATTTCATAATCAAAAAAATCGGGCACCGGCTCCACTGGTGGATTGCCATTGTTGCGCATGTGGTAATAGCAGCACATTTCCACATGCGATACTTTGCCCAACAAGCCAGCATCTACAATATTCTTTTTAGCTTCAATTAAATGCGGTGTGCTTTTGCGTTGTGTGCCCACCTGCACCACTTTGTTGTATTTGCGCGCAGCAGCTACCATCGCTTCCCCTTCCATTACGTCTACGCTTATGGGCTTTTGCACATACACATGTGCGCCGGCTTTTATGCTGTCTATAGCCTGCAGGGCATGCCAGTGGTCGGGCGACCCTATTAAAACAATTTCCGGTTTTTGCTCAGCCAGCATTTTCCTGTAGTCGCCGTATTGCGCCGGCTTTTTTTTGCTTTGCTGGCGTTCGCTTACCATGGTGGCGGCTTTTTCTAACTGATGTTTATCGGGGTCGCATAAACCTACTACTTCAACCGGGGCAACCTGTATCAGTCTGAACAGATCGCTTTTACCATACCAGCCGGTGCCAATCAATGCTACACGTCTTGTAGGTGGAGGAGAGGAAAATCTCATTCCATTCACCTCAAGCGAGGTAAGCGCAAGGGCAGCGGATGTGTTACGGATGAACTGACGGCGATTGAAGTTGTGTTGACTCATACGACAATTTTTTTGCTTGGAAGTATTGACTAAAGATAACAAGCTTTACTGTTTATTGCTGCAATGATTGAAGGTTGTTTGAAACATTTTAAACAAAATGGTGGAACGTCAGCGGTTGATAGGTCGCTCGTTTGTTATAGAGGCGTTTATTGTTGATGGTTATGAATTAAGCATAGGATAAATAAACAGGTGCAATTCATCTATAGCGATTACCTTTTTATACAAAGAGCAATACATGATACTAACAGCCGGGCAATTCCGTTTTCATTCCCGTATCCTTAAAAAACAATGTATATGCACGAGACCCAACAAAAAAACAGCCTGTTTGGCTGGTGGAAAAAAGTAGTATTTGAAAATTACGCCAATTTTAATGGCAGAGCCCGCAGAGCCGAATACTGGTATGCTGCGTTGGCAAACTTTATCATCCTGATGCCGCTGTATGTTATTGGACTGATAGGTCTTGCCATGGATTATCCGACTATCGGTATGTTGGGAATTGGTTTGTATGTTGTTGTGGCGCTGGGTACTTTTATTCCTTCGCTTGCTGTGGGAGTAAGAAGGCTGCACGACCTTGGTAAAAGTGGCTGGAACTACCTTATTGTATTGATACCGCTGGTGGGCCCCATTATCGTGCTGGTGTGGTTTTTTACCGAGGGCAATCGTTTTGCCAATGAATATGGTGAAGATCCTAAAAATCCAACAGATCCTGTTTTTGAATTTGAACAACCAGGTTTGGCGGTTCAATAATACTATATGAAAAGTGCGTAACGAACGGTTACGCACTTTCAGTTTTCCTATATGTTAGCTTTTATGAGTCTGCCAGTTGAAAAGTAATGGGCAGGGTAAGTCTTGTTTTTACAGGTTTTCCTTTTACGGTACCCGGTTTCCAGGCTGGCGATTGATTCACAACTTTTACCGCTTCTTCATCCAGTCCATCGCCCAATGCTGTACCTTCTGTAGCAGGCTTCACCACATTTCCTTTTTCGTCAATTACAAACGATACACGAACGGTACCTTCTTTATTCACATCAATCGCATCCTGCGGATAGTCGATATTGTCTTCTACAAACTTCGATAATGCTGCGTCACCACCCGGGAATTCAGGCATTACCTCGGCGTTGGTATATATACCGTCTTTGCCTTTTTCTACCTTCATCCCATTTTGTTTATTGATGATAACTTTTGCTTTTCCTTTCTTTTTTACAGCTACGGGTTTGGAAGTTTCATCGGCAGATGCTGCCGGGTTCATATCGGGCGAGGAAATGGTATTGGCCGAATTGTCGGAACTGTTTTCTCCGTTACATGCATTCATCAATGCCATTACGCTCAATATCATAATGCTCATGAAAGGATTTCTTACATTAACTATACTCATACAATATGTTTTTGATGAACAGATAGTATAGCTGGTTAAAATAAGATGCCATTGCCTGTTATTAACCGGAAACGCGGCTTTTTTGTGGAAAATGATACACGGAGTGGGGAGGGGGAATAGTGGTAAGTGATCTGTAATAGGTGGTAAGTGAATGAGTTGGTTTTGTGTTTCAGTCTGCTTTTCCGCCATTTCGATGCAAGAGAAAATTGCCGCACAATTTTTAGTACTGTCTTCTTACAATTTGATTTCTTACAATTTTTGTTTCTTACATTTTACCCCTCGTACTTGGGTTTTGACTGTTGATTTTTTTCTTCAATGGCATGATTTCTTTACTACAGCCTAAAAAAGACATGAGCAGTATCAATCAACAACAACCGGAAAAAAATCACGAAGACCTTTTTAGCGGTGAAGCTATTAAAAAGATGAAAGAATTGAGTGACAAAGCAAAAACCTGTTTTTTCTGTACTGCTATTACTACCGGTCAACAGTTTGCTACCCGCCCCATGTCGGTACAAAAGGTAGATGATAACGGTGTATTTTGGTTTTTAAGTGCTACCGATAGTCACCAGAATGCTGAAATACAACGGGACAACAGTGTGCAATTATTGTTTCAGGGCAGCGCGCATTCCGATTTTATGACATTGTATGGGAAGGCGAACATTTCTCAAAACAAAAAAGTAATAAAGGAATTGTGGGAACCTCTGTTAAAAACCTGGTTTACTGAAGGTGAAGATGACCCCAGGATTTCGGTGATCAGCTTTACACCTGCAAACGGGTATTACTGGGATACGAAGCACAGTGAGTTGGTGGCATTTGCAAAACAAATTGCAGGAGCTGTGATGGGAAAAACATTGGACGACTCTATCGAGGGCAAATTGAAGGTATGATAACAAATAAAGCTGGAGTGGCTGCAATCATAAAAAAAGGTTACCGATGAGTAACCTTTTTTTATGAGCGGTTGCTGAGCTGTTTCTGATCAGAAGGCTATTCTGCTTTTGAAGGAACAGTGGTATATAGGTGGCACTGTGTAACAATTAATGAGGGCTATTAGCGGGGCGTTTCGTATTTATTTTGTGTCGCCCGGAGGCGACAACAAATACTGTGCGAGGCGAGGACGCCTCGCACACTGGAGTTTGGTTATCTTCTGATGTAAAACAAAGGGTTTATGGCGTCAATTATAGGATTAATGTTGTTAATGATTTGTCGTTGTTTGAGCACGAAGTCGGAGAAAGATTTGCCTAATTTTTCAA
>JBQCGX010000122.1:0-49908 GCA_051955255.1 Agriterribacter sp.
CGTGTGCTCTTCCGATCTAGGCAATTGCAACACTGGTTGAAGCTGCCATTCACAGTTGAAGATCATATAGTGGCGGAACGACCTACCACCGCCGGCCAGGAAATATTGACGGGCATTCATCCCGCAATGCCGTCTTTTGCCATATTGAACGGGCTGGGCACAAAAGGATTTTCCGCAGGTCCGCTTCTGGCAAAACATTTGTGCAGTCAATTAATTTCTTCCGAAAATTTTACAGCAAACAATTTAACGAAGCCCTTATCAAAATGGCTTTCTTCATAAGGAACGGTCATCAATTGTTTCTATCCGTTGATAGATAATTATGATTGTCATCTATATTGTATGACAGTACATTTGCAGCTTCTAACGATTCACCGTTGCGGTGACATTTCAGCCATACCAGTTTCGATTTTCTGAATCATTAATTAAATCTATTATAGTTATGAGCACGCATGTATTATCGATAGGAAGTGTGTTTCCTTCTTTTAAAAAGAAAGCAGTGGTATCTATTGAAAAGGGAAAAGAATTTATTGATATCACCAACGAGTATGCTACAGCCAAAGATCAGTGGACTGTATTGTTCTGGTGGCCAAAAGATTTCACTTTTGTTTGCCCAACAGAAATTGCCGAGTTCAATAAAAAAGCCAGTGAGTTTTCTGACAGGGATGCTGTATTGATCGGTGCTTCTACTGATTCTGAATTCGTGCATCTTGCCTGGAGAAAAGATCATGCAGACCTGCGCGATCTTAAATTTCCTATGCTGGCAGATACCTCCAAATCGCTGGCCGAAGCGTTGGGCATATTGAATGAAGAGGAAAAAATAGCTTACCGCGCTACATTTATTATCGACCCGCAGGGAATCGTTCGCTGGGTAAGTGTATACGACCTGAACGTAGGGCGCAGTGTGCAGGAAGTGATCCGTGTGCTGGATGCATTGCAAACAGACGAATTGTGCCCCTGCAACTGGAAGAAAGGAGAAGACACGCTGACGAAAGAATTAAACCTGAATTAAGTTACAGGTTTCAGGGCACAGGCATGGCCCCTGAACCATGTACCTATAACATGGTACATGTAACATGCAACCTGAACCTTGCAAGCTGTACCCTGCCCCTTGTAACATGAAACCCAAATACTATGTCTGAAACAATAGCAATACAAAACGAAACCTTTAATAATCTTTTGGCCGACCTGGGCATTCCGGAGTATGAGCCATCTGCAAACGTGCAGGCTTTGTTGAATGTGGAAGCACGTTATATAAAGGACCTCAAGATCAATGTGAGCAATGTTTTAAACAACACGCAGTATCTCAACAAAAAGGAAGCTTTATTGCTGGCGCTTGCAACTGCCATCAACGAAAAGTATGATTTGCTGAAAGAAAGTTTTTCAAACCAGGCTAAAACAGAAGGCGCTACAGAAGCAGAGCTTGCAGAGATAGTAGCATTGGTTTCGCTGATGAATACCAACAACGTTTTTTACAGGTTCCGTCATTTTATGCAGAAGGATTTTTACAACAATCAGCCTGCTGGTATTAAAATGAGCATTATGATGAACCCGGTTTTAGGAAAAGAATTTTTCGAATTAGCCAGCCTGGCCATTTCGGCTATCAATGGCTGTGAGATGTGTGTATCTTCTCACGAAAAATCTGTTCTGCAACACGGCAGCAGCGAGGCAAGAGTGTTTGAAGCGGTGAAGGCTGTTTCTGTGATCAAAGGATTGATCAATACTTTATCGTAGGTCATAAGTAACATCTGCTAAACAGAAAGCCCTCCGGCGTTGAAGCGGAGGGCTTTTTATGTTGATTGGATGGCATCAAAAGTAGATGCCTCCTTCGTCGGCATGACAAACAAAAGTACAAAGACGAACATTAGTACAACAGCCAGGTAGCAATTCGCTGCTTGTCACCCCGACGCAGGAGGGGTCTATTAAAAAAGCAAATTCTACAATTCTGATTACACCACCACATTGATCATCCGGTTTTTTACATAGATGATCTTTTTCGGCGGTTTGCCTTCCAGCCATTTTTGCACAATGCCGTCTGCCATCACAATTTCTTCCACCTGCTGCTGCGTGGCATCCAGCGCAATATTGATCTCTGTACGGGTTTTACCATTCACGGCAACAGGATACGACTTCGAAGATTCCGTTACATACTTTTCTTCAAAAACAGGGTAAGGAGCATCCAGTACGCTTCCCTCGTTACCCAACTGACTCCAAAGCTCTTCTGCCACATGCGGTGCGTAAGGCGCCAGCAATACGAGTATTTTTTCGAGAATTGATTTTTTGCTGCATTTCAGATCTGTTAACTCATTCACCGCAATCATGAAAGCGCTCACCGCAGTATTGAATGAAAATCGCTCTGTATCTTCTTCAATTTTTTTGATGGTGCGGTGCAATACTTTCATTTCCTCGGCAGAAGGTTCGTCCTCCGCTCTTTCAATGGAAGTGGGCGCTGCCAATGTCCAGGTAGGGCCAGCTTCATCGTAAAACAAGCGCCACAATTTCTTCATGAAACGATGCACGCCTTCAATGCCTTTGGTATCCCAGGGTTTGCTTTGCTCCACCGGGCCCAAAAACATTTCATACATGCGGAAGGTATCGGCGCCATATTTTTCGCATAACTCGTCAGGGTTTACGACATTATACTTAGACTTAGACATTTTCTCAGTAATGCTTGCAGTATAAAATGGAATCTCTGAAACAATTTCCCATACTCCAGAATGTTTGTTCCAATTCCTCCAATGTCCTTTATGATAGTAGCCGCTAGGAGTAATGTATACTGCATTAAGTCTGTTAGGGTAGAGCTCAATCGCTCTTTTAACATCTAAACTATTACGTGTCGAGTCTAATGTATTTAAGTTTACAACGTCAATAGGTATATTAATTGGTTCATATGCATCCTTTGTTTCTTCATTTATAAATTCCGCAGAGTAAATTCTTTGCATTGATTCATTGATACTTCCCACTAAGACATTTCCTCTCAAATCAGGAAAAACTATCGTATTTCCTGTTGTCTCTGAAGTAATTTCCGCGCCGGTAGAAGTCTCTTGTTCATTTCGATCTCCTTTTTTTATGTAAGCTACTTGCGATACCCCCTGTATCATTCCCTGGTTTACCAGTTTTTTAAACGGCTCGTTGAAACCGATATAACCCAGGTCGTATAAGGCTTTCGTCCACATGCGGCTGTACAATAAATGACCCACCGCATGTTCGGTTCCGCCGATGTATAGGTCTACCTGGTTCCAGTAGTCGGAGGTTTTGCGGTCGCAGAATGTATTGTCATTATGCGGGTCCATATACCGGAGAAAATACCAGCTACTGCCGGCATAGCCCGGCATGGTATTCGTTTCGCGCCGCATGCCGGTAAGGTCTCCGTCCAATGTAGGAATGTCTACCCACGACTCAATATTGGCAAGCGGTCCTTCGCCCTCGGGGCCGGGTTTGTACGAGTCTACATGGGGCAGTTCCAACGGCAATTCCGTTTCTTTCATGGGATAGGCAATGCCGTCTTTCCATGCAATGGGGAAAGGCTCACCCCAGTAACGCTGACGGCTGAACGCCGCGTCGCGCATTTTATAATTTACCTTACGTTCTCCGTCTTCATTGTCTTCCAGCCATTCAATTACTTTTTCCGCTGCTTCCGTTGCTTTCAACCCCGTAATAAAGCCGCTGTTGTACAGTGTTACATTTTTATCGGCAATCGCTTCGTCGCCCTTGTATACGTCTCCAAAAATATTGGTAATGGGTATGTTGAAGAATTGCGCAAATTTATGATCGCGCTCATCGCCGCTCGGTACGGCCATAATAGCACCGGTGCCATAACCAGCCAGTACATATTCGCTGATCCAGATAGGCACTTCCTTTCCATTTAATGGATTTACCGCATACGCGCCGGTAAAGCAGCCCGATATCTTTTTTTCGGCCATCCGTTCCCGTTCGCTACGGCTTTTTACGTAAGCTACATATTCGTCTACCGCAGCTTTTTGCTCAGGCGTGGTAATCTGTGCCACCAAATCGTGTTCGGGGGCAAGTACCATAAAGTCTACGCCGAAAATGGTGTCGGGGCGGGTGGTATAAACCCTCACCCCCGCCTCTCCCTGCAAGGGAGAGGAGCTCCCGGCTGCAGCTCTTTTTTGAGCGTTGGTACTTTTGATGTCATCGCAGGTATCTTTTATCGTCTTAACAACCTGTTCTATGTTTGCTAACACTTCATTGTTACTAAACCTAAGTGTTGTAAAACCAAGGGTAGTTAAAAAAGCATCACGCTGCTGATCCAGTTTTTGTTGATCACTTTCGCTATGATATTCTCCATCCACTTCAACAATCAACCATGTATCCAGGCAAATAAAATCTGCAATACTATTTTCTACCGGATGTTGTCTTCTGAATTTATATCCGGTCAATTTATTTTTTAATCTGCTCCACAAAAGCTTTTCCGCCTCTGTCTGCTCCTTTCTCATACGTTTGGCATTCTCAAAACTCATCGCATTGTCTACCTTATACTCAGCATATCCAAACCCAGGCATCTTCTCCTTGTTCTTCACTCCGTTCTCCTCCGTACCCTCTCCCCTGCGGGGAGAGCCGGAGAGGGGAAATTTGATCTCCGCCCCGCTGCTTTTTCCAATCCAGTTCGTTTGCATTTCCTTCATAGCGTCGCTCCATTCCAGCGAGTCGAGGTCGCCTTGCAGGCGGTCGGCGTATTCGGTAATGCGCAGGTACCACTGACGCAGCTTTTTCTTAATTACAGGATAGCCGCCGCGTTCACTCACGCCATTGATCACTTCGTCGTTCGCCAGCACGGTGCCCAGGGCTTCGCACCAGTTTACTTCACCATAGCCGCAGTATGCCAGGCGGTATTCCATTAAAATGGCCTGCTGCGTAAATTCGTCCCATCCATTCCATTGAGCAGCACTGAAGGTGGAAGATTTTATGTCTGTTGCGGCAGACAAGCTTGAAATCTGAAATTTAGAATTTGGAATTTCATGATTGATATTGCCTTCCTGCTCAAATATCTTTACCAGCCCCTCAATGCTTTCCGCCTTCTTTGTTTTTCGATTGTACCAGCTTTTAAACAATTGCAGGAATATCCACTGTGTCCATTTATAATATTGCGGGTCGCTGGTGCGTATTTCGCGGTTCCAGTCGTAGCAAAATCCAATATTGTCCAGCTGCTTTCTAAAAGTGCTGATGTTTTTGTCGGTAGAAACAGCAGGATGAATGCCATGGTCGATAGCGTACTGTTCAGCAGGCAATCCAAAGGCATCGTACCCCATCGGGTGCAACACATTAAATCCCTTCAGCCGTTTGTATCGTGCAAAAATATCGCTGGCAATATATCCTAACGGATGCCCTACATGCAATCCCGCACCACTGGGGTAAGGAAACATGTCCAGCACATAATACTTTGGCTTGCCCGAATCATTGCTTACGATATAAGCGCCTGTATCTTTCCATTGCTGCTGCCAGCGTTTTTCAATTTCTCTGAAGTTATATTCCATAATGTTAAAACTCTCTTATTGTCTAAAGTAAAATGTCTCAACAGAAAATATTGAACCAGAACCTGCGTTAAGAGGGCAGCAAAATTACGGAAAGGAGCTATAAAACCGTTATTTTTGCCCCTACCCGTCCATACATCCTGGAATTTGAAAGCGTGAAAAGAAAAAATAAAAAAGTAAAAAATATTTTCTGATCAGATTGCTCTAAAAGATTAAACCCCTTTCTACAACATGAACGAGATCAGCAAAAGTTCGATGAGAAGAAGTAAGCCTTCGTATTTTTTCAGCATTCTTGGCGTGGCTTCTCTACTGATATTAATTGGCGTTATAGGTTGGATTGCGATCAATGGCAGCAAGCTGGAACGTTATTTTCGTGGCAGTGTGCAGGTGCAGGTATACCTCCGCGAAAATGCCCCTCAGAAAGATATTGATTCACTCATTTCTTATATAAAAGCAAAACCGTACGCGGGTGCGGCGGAACATGTTACCAAAGAAATGGCCCGCGAAAAATTTTTGCAGGAAGGCAACGAAGACTGGAATAAGGTGCTGGATTATAACCCGCTGCCTGCCAGCATCGACTTTAACCTGAAATCTGAATATGTAGTAAAAGACACACTCTCCAATATTGTGTCCGATCTTTCACAGAATATTATTGTAAGCGAAGTAAAATATCCCGGCGAAGTAGTAAGCAATCTTAATAATGTGGTAAGAAAAGTAGGCTGGGTATTGCTGGGTGTGGTAGCCCTGTTAGGTATTCTTGTATTGATCCTGATTGATAATACTATTAAGCTCGCCATGTTCAGCAACCGTTTTTTGATCAAAACCATGCAGATGGTGGGCGCTACCCGCTGGTTTATTTCCAAGCCGTTCGATGTAAGGGCAATCATCAATGGCTTTATCAGCGCACTTATAGCCATTGCCGTTATCCTGATCTTTATTTTTGGGGTGGAAAGATGGCTGCCTGAAATAAAAGCGCTGCGCGATTATGCCCTGCTCGCCCTGCTGTTTTTAGCTATCATAATAATAGGTATCGTCATCACCTTTATCAGCACCCACCGCAGTGTTACCAAATACCTCAAGATGAAGCTGGATGACCTGTATTAACAGTTTTCCTTCCTTATCTTCGCGGAATGGAGCAATTGTTACAACAGCTTGAAACCTATCGTAAGGAAATTGACGCTTACAGTATGCCCGGCGCCGACGGAGCCGAACAGTTTCGCATAACTTATTTAGGAACAAAGGGTTTGGTAAAGAACCTGATGGGCGAAATGAAAAATGTGCCCGCCGATCGTAAAAAGGAGTTCGGGCAAATTCTCAACGATTTTAAACAGTTTACCGAAGCAAAATACCAGGCGCTTAAAGAAGCAAGTGAAAACGGACAGGCTGCAGGAGCAATTGACATTGACCTTACACTGCCCGGCGACGTTGTTCCCGTTGGCAGCCGCCATCCTATCAGTATGATGCGCACCCGCATCGTTTCTATTTTCCAGCGTTTAGGCTTCTCCGTTGCCGAAGGACCTGAAATTGAAGACGACTGGCACAATTTTACTGCACTTAACTTACCGGAGCATCATCCTGCGCGCGACATGCAGGATACATTTTATATATCTACCGATCCTGCCTGGCTGCTGCGCACACACACGAGCAACATCCAGATCAGGGAAATGGAAAAGGGCAAGCTGCCACTGCGCATTATTTGCCCGGGCAGGGTATACCGCAACGAAACGATCAGTGCCCGCAGTCATTGTTTCTTTCACCAGGTAGAAGGGTTGTATATTGATGAAAATGTTTCGTTTGCCGATCTTAAGCAAACGCTGTACTTTTTTGTGCAGGAAATGTATGGCAACGATGTAAAAGTGCGTTTCCGTCCCAGCTACTTTCCCTTCACTGAACCCAGTGCCGAAATGGACATCAGTTGCCAGTTGTGCAAAGGAGCGGGTTGCAATGTTTGTAAGTATACCGGCTGGTTAGAAATTCTCGGTTGCGGTATGGTACACCCCAAAGTACTGGAACATTGTAATATCGACCCTGAAAAATATACCGGCTTTGCCTTTGGCATGGGCGTTGAGCGCCCCGCATTGCTCAAGTACGGCATCAACGATATACGCCTGTTCAGCGAAAACGATGTGCGGTTTTTGAAACAGTTCAGGGGAGTGGTTTAATTTGAAAATGGGGAAATTTGAAAATTTGAAAATGTTGCCCCAGTCTTGTTACAAAAGTTGATGTGGCAGCGATGCAGTCTGGAGTTATCCCGCAGTACCGTCCCTCTCTACCGGAGAGGGATAAGAGGGTGAGGCTTGTGATAAGAGAGGTAAGACACGACGCATCTACTTTCAATACCACACGTTTTAAATATTAATACCTCCCCATTATAATTTTCACCATACAGTTTCTGCTTTGAATAACATACCATAGTTTTGAAAGTAATACAATGTATTACTTTTATTATGATACTCGTTACAGGCGGTACAGGTTTATTAGGCAGCTATTTACTGCGCCAGTTGGTTGCGCGCGGTAAAAGGGTAAGTGCGTTGTATCGCAATACCATTCCGGCAGACGAATTTGCAAAATCGGTGAACTGGATTAAAGGCGATATACTGGATACTGTATTGCTCGAAGAAGTTATGGCGCAGGCAGCGGAAGTATATCACTGTGCTGCTATTGTATCGTTTAATCCTTCCCGTAAATACGAAATGCTGAAGATTAATGCAGAAGGCACCGCCAACGTGGTGAATGCTGCCCTGCGCACCGGCGTTCGCAAACTGGTGCATGTTGGCTCCGTATCGGCATTGGGCAGGAGTAAAGAAGGCAGTCTTGTTTCGGAAAACGACAAATGGAACGAAGAAGATAAAAACAATTCCAACTATGGCAGAAGCAAATATTTTGCTGAGCTGGAAGTGTGGCGCGGTGTAAGTGAAGGACTGAACGCGGTGATCGTAAATCCTTCTACCATCTTAGGTATTGGCAACTGGAATGATGGATCTTCGGCCTTGTTTAAAAAAGCGTGGGAAGAGTTTGCATGGTATACCAATGGCAGCGGCGGCTTTGTAGACGCAGAGGATGTAGCGAAAAGCATGATATCTTTAATGGAAAGTGATATTACCGCCGAAAAATTTATTGTAAGTGCCGAAAACCTTCCGTATAAATCGGTGTTTACATTAATGGCAAATGCCTTTGGGAAAAAACCTCCGCACAAAAAGGCGCCACCAGCCATTATAAAAATGCTTTGTTTGCTTGAAAGATGGCGCTCTTTCTTTACAAAGCAGGAACCGCTGATTACCAGGGAAACAGCTAACACCGCTCAACGCAAAACCGCGTACGATCATTCAAAGTTATTGCAATACCTGCCGCAGTTTACCTATAAGCCTTTTAATCAAACCATTACAGAATATTGTGCAGCATACCGGCAAAGGCAATAATTACGGCTGGTATATGTTATTATATACCTTTCCATTAAGAAAAAATGGCAAAGCATTTGACATGTGGTAACATGTGGCATGCACACTCAAATTAAATCCTGTTTAAAAATAGCGGAATGAAAAAAATTACCTGGCTACTCCTCCTGTTTACATTACCTGTTGTGCTGATGGCCCAGGGAACATTTCGTGTAGCCGGCAAAGTTATAGATGCGTCTACCAAACAACCTTTGCAGGGCGCCTCTGTTTTTTGCCAGAACACCACCATTGGAACAGTTACAAATGCCGATGGAGATTTTCACCTGATGCTTAACAATGGCGGGTATGATCTTGCCATATCTTTTATGGGAATGGAAACACAATCCATACGCATCAGCAACAACATGCCGGAAGTGAACAGCCTGGTTATTGAAATGAAGCCCAGGGAAAAAAGCCTGGAGGAAGTTGCGATTGTAGCTACTACTGAAGTGCGCAACGGATGGGAAAAGTATGGCACTTTTTTGACCGACAATTTTATAGGTAAAACGGCCAACAGCAAGGACTGCGTTATTGAAAATCCGGAAGTATTGCGCTTTTTCTTCAGTAAAAAGAAAAACAGGTTGAAAGTAATTACCGATTCTATTCTTGTGATCAGGAATAAGGCATTGGGATATGTTATTAAGTACCAGCTCGATTCTTTTGTGCACGAATACAACGGAAGTAAAACGCTGTACACCGGCATTCCTTTTTACGAAGAAATGGAAGGTTCGGTTGACGACAAAATGGTATGGAAGGAACATAGGTTAAAGGCTTACAACGGGTCGGTATTGCAGTTTATGAGGGCTTACCGCGACAGTACTTTGCGAAAGGATGGCTATAAAATTGAAATGATCGACGATCAGACCAATAAAAGCATCCCTGTGATGAACCCATATGATACTACGTATTACGATATGGCCGATTATCCCAAAATTGGGTTGTTCTTTCCCGGTAAGTTGAGGGTAGTATATTCTGAAGAAAAACCAGACCCCGCGTATTTAACCGCAAACAAACTGTCGTTAAACACACCGTTGCAAATATCCATTCTCGATCTTGCAGACGGAATTGTGATAGAAGAGAATGGTTTTTACTTCGACCAGAGAGATGTATTAACCCTTGGTTATTGGGCCTGGGAAAAAATGGCGGATTTTCTTCCGTATAATTATTATCCCAATCAACCGTTTCAACCTGCCCCACAACCAGTGCTAACGCCCGAACCGGTGTTAGATAGCATTAAACCCGTTATCGATAGCACTGTTCAACCGGTACCTGATTCAACCAGGAGCGATTCAACACGAAGTGAATAATGTAAGAGGAAAATTTTCTGATAACCTTTCTTCAGTCGCCAGAGGCGACAACAATAACGTTCGAGGCGAAGACGCCTCGAACAGCGAAATTCAACCGGTACCTGATTCCAGCAAAGTGGAGTAAGTTAAGTTAGTTAAACAGGGAATACACCAGTTCAACCTGGCTAACTCACTTTACTTAATTACTACTTAACCATTTAACTTAACCAATCACTTATTCTCCATCACCTTCTTCCACAATTCCGGAATGCGTTTGATCCAAACCAGCTCCCGGCGTTTTATGCTGGCGTCTTCGGCAGGATACCCAAAATAAGTTTTATCGCCGGCAAGCGATGAGGGTACGCCACTTTGGGCCAGCACAATTGCATTATCGCCAATGGTCAACGTTTTACTGATACCCACCTGGCCCCATAAAGTAACTCCATTACCTATTTCAACACCACCGGCAACGCCTACCTGCGCTGCCAGCAAACAATTTTTACCGAGAATGGTATCATGCCCTATGTGAACCATGTTGTCCATTCTTGTTCCCCTGCCTATAAGCGTGTCATTGGTTACTCCGCGGTCAATGGTACAGCCTGCTCCTATTTCTACATCATCTTCAATAACCACTCTGCCGCAACTTTCCATGCGTTTGTACCATACGTCGCGATTTTTTTTTGTGTTGTAATAAAAAGCATCCGATCCAATAACCGTTCCAGCCTGTATCACCACATTGTCTCCAATAACGCAATGATCCATCACCGTAACATTGGGATGCAATACACAGTTTTTCCCAATTTGCACATGATGACCAATTACAACACCGGGCGATAAGCGGGTGCCTTCGCCAATTACTGCCGAGTCACTGACAGGCTTAACCGAAGGTTCGTATGGCCTGAAGTGACGAACAATGGTAAGGTATGCTTCGAAAGGTTGTTCCGTTATCAGTAATGTTTTATGAGGTGGAAATTCAGTTTCGGCATTGATGATAATGCAGGTGGCTGCCGATTGAATGCAGGTATCGTAATATTTAGGATGATCTACAAACACTATATCTCCGTCTTCTACCCGGTGAATTTCGTTTATGCCCGTTATGGAAGCGTTAAGGTTACCAACCGGTCGCGCGCCGATTAACGACGCCATCCACTCAACAGATACGGGGGAAGGAAATTTCATACAAGAAGTTTTGACAAAAATAAAACAGAGCTAACAACTTCACCAAAGTAATTGACCCGTTATCGCAACGCAGTGCAGTTTATATTTCCTGCGCGGATGCTATGCTCTGAAACACTGATGCAGCAAAGCTTTCAGAGCATCAACGAAAATGGTTCATTACATTATTACTTGTTCGTTTATACTTTCGGGAGAATGATTTAATAGAAACACAAACTTCTAAGTCGATTTACAAAAACAGGATTTACGAAAAGTAAGGTTATGCAGGTTGCCTCAATCTCTGATATCCACAAACTGAATTCCAAAAATGTGTATAAAATTTATTGGAAATTTTTTCTTGGTAGAAAAAATTATTTTTAATATTGTGATGGGAATTTTATTCCCGGTACTTACTAACCCATCCATATAATAAAGTCCTTCGTTCAACGGAGGGCTTTTTTATTGCAATGAACTACAGATACTATATCATTTACAAACCTTACATGGTGCTTTCGCAGTTTACTGCCACAGAAGGAAAACAATGCCTGAAAGATTTTTTCAAAGTTGAAAAGATGTTTACCCCGTTGGCAGGCTCGATTACGACAGTGAGGGGTTGCTGTTGCTTACCAACGATGCTTCGTTGAATTACAGGTTGCTTCATCCAAAGTTTGTTCACGAACGGGAGTATCTTGTTCAGAGTGAAGGATTAGTCAACCAGCAAGCCGTAACCTTGCTTTCGCAGGGCATAACAATTAATATTAACGGTAACCCCTACCGTACCAAACCCTGTAAGGCTATCGTTCTGAAAAATGAACCGGCAATTCCCCACAGGGAGCCGCCTATCCGCTACCGGAAGCATATCCCCACCAGTTGGGTAAGTCTTACACTAACCGAAGGCAAAAACAGGCAGGTAAGAAAAATGATGGCAAAAGCTGATTTTCCGGTGTTACGATTGATCAGAACCAGGATAGAACGTTTAACGTTAGATAAGATGAAACCGGGTGATATGATGGCGCTGTCGCAGCAGGTAGTCAATCATAAACTCTTCGGAAAATAAGTTACCTTGCTGGTTAAACAAATTGCCTATGCTTAAATCGATGACCGGTTTTGGACGTGCTGAAGAAGCCCTGGGAAACAAAACCTTTCTGGTTGAAATTAAATCGCTAAACGGTAAACAGTTTGAAATACTTTTAAAATTGCCTTCACTGCTTAAGCCCTATGAATTTGAGATACGCAATATCATATCGGGCAAACTATTACGTGGCAGCATTGAATGTACCATTACCCTTAAACAAAACGGAGCGGCCAAACCGGTAGTTATCAATACTGAGCTTGCCAAATCTTATTACAAACAGTTAGGCGAACTTGCAGAGAGCCTTAACCTCGATACAGGTTCTATATTAAGTTCATTGCTCAAGCTGCCCGAAGTAGTAGTTCCCTCCACCGAAATACTGGACGAAAATGATTGGACAGGTTTTCAAAAAATATTGGCGGCAGCCATTCGAAACCTGGATAACCACAGGGCAAACGAAGGCGCCGTACTTGAAAAGGACCTGCACCTGCGCATCAGTAATATTGAGCATCAGCAAAAAAAGGTGATTGAGCTGGAGCCGCTGCGGCAGCAAAAGATCCGTGAGGGACTGGCAAAACTGCTGGAAGAAAATGTGGGCAAGGATAATTTTGACAGCAACCGGCTGGAGCAGGAATTGATATACTATATAGAAAAGATAGACATCAGCGAAGAACAGGTGCGTCTTAAAAATCATTGCGATTATTTTAAGTCATTGCTGAACGAGGACAATGACTCCAAAGGCAAAAAACTTTCTTTTATTTTACAGGAAATAGGAAGAGAAATTAATACTACCGGCGCCAAAGCCTACGATTCAACCATACAGAAAGCTGTGGTGCTGATGAAGGATGAGCTGGAAAAGGCGAAAGAACAGGTATTGAATGTTTTATAAGTAAATATGAATCACTTGAAAAATTGCCCGGTGACCAGGCTGTTGGTGGCAACGCTGCTTTTTTTACAGTTACAGGCATGCACAACCGTAGATGTATTTGAAAAAAACATTGTCATCCCTGATAAAAGCTGGGAACGTTCATTTAAACCTTCCATAGATTTTTCTATAGAAGATACGGCCGCGTTATATAATATATATGTTACCCTCCGCCATACACATGCCTACAGCTATAACAATATCTGGCTTAACCTCAGTTACCAGATGCCGGGCGATTCGTTGAAGCAGCAAAGGGTAGACATTCTGCTGGCCGACAATCAGAAAGGCTGGCTGGGTACGGGTATGGATGATATTTACACCGCATGGCGCCAAATAACCGCCCAGCCCGTTCAATTTAAAAACAAAGGCAAGGTAAACTTTACTATTGAACAAGTAATGCGCGATAATCCTCTTAAAAATGTAATCAATGCGGGTATACGCGTAGAAAAAGTTAACCGCTGATGGCAGGTTTATACAAAAGAAAGCGACTCACGATCATTACCATCGTGTACTGGTTTTTACTTACCTATATTATTACTGCGCTCGTTTTCTGGTTCTTTTCCCTTATGAAGCAAAACAGCCAGATGGCTGATTACCGATTGATGCAGTTAAAAAAAGATGACTTCGACTATGTTTTGAAAGAGGAGGCTATACGCAAACAGGAAAAAACCAAGAGAGCGCAATACATTGGTGAGGGAGTAACCTTTATGCTGCTGATACTGGTAGGAGCCGTTTTTGTTTACCGCGCTACGCGGCGGCAAATTAGGTTAAACAACCAGCAACAGAATTTTATGATGGCGGTTACTCACGAACTGAAAACCCCCATCGCCATTGCCAAGCTGAACCTGGAAACATTGCAGAAGAGAAAGCTGGAAGAAGCGCAGCAGGAAAAACTGATTGACAATACATTACAGGAAACAAACCGGCTGAACGATCTTTGCGAAAATATTTTGCTGGCATCACAGATGGATGCGGGGCATTACCTGCTGAACCGTGAAGAGCTGAACTTTAGCGAACTGGTGAGTGAAAGCGTGTTCGATTTCAAATCAAGATTTCCATTACAACTGCTGCACGAAAAAATAGAAGAAGGCCTATATGTGAAAGGTGATGGATTGCTGCTTGAACTGGCGATTAACAATTTAATTGATAATGCTATTAAGTACTCCGGCAAAAACGGAGCTGTAACCATCACCCTACAAAAGAAAAACAATCATGCCGTGCTACAGGTAATAGATGAGGGAGAAGGAATTGCCAATGCCGAAAAGAAAAGAGTATTTGACAAATTTTACCGGGCCGGCAGCGAAAGTACCCGCCAAACCAAAGGAACGGGGTTGGGCTTATACCTCACCAAAAAAATTGTAAGCGACCATAAGGGAACCATAAAAGTAACGGATAATAATCCTTCAGGCAGTAATTTTGCAATTACACTTCGCATATCAGAAGCAGTATAACTATGGCTACAAATAAGCAACAAGGGTCAATATTATTGGTTGAAGACGAAGAAAACCTTCAGGAGGCCTTGAAGCTGAACCTTGAACTGGAAGGGTACGAGGTAAGTTGCGCCAGCGATGGAACTCAGGCGCTGAAAAGAATTAGTGAAGAATACTTTGACTTAATTATCCTCGATGTGATGTTGCCGGGCATAGATGGGATTGATGTGGCGGAAAACGTGCGCCTGAACAATAATGAAGTACCCATTTTAATGTTGAGCGCCAAAAGCAGCAGTGCCGAAAAAGTGTTGGGCCTGAAAAAAGGAGCCGACGATTATATTACCAAGCCTTTTAACCTGGAGGAACTTTTATTAAGAGTGAAAAAGCTCATCAATAAAAATAAAAAACTGCAGGACAAGGAAACGGTTGACGATTACTACCAGTTTGGTAAAAACAAAATAGATTTTAAAGCACAATCTGCCACCAACTATAAGGGCGAAACCATAGAGCTTAGCAAGAAAGAGGTTATGCTTTTAAAGCTGTTGCTGGAAAATAAGAATGATGTGGTGCCGCGCGAAAAAATACTGCAATCGGTTTGGGGTTACAACGTGTACCCTACCACCCGCACAGTAGACAATTTTATTTTAAGCTTTCGTAAATATTTTGAAGAAGACAGCCGCAGCCCGCGCTATTTTCATTCTATTCGCGGGGTGGGGTATAAGTTTACCAATTAAATTTTTCGTCGCCGGGAGGCGACAACAAAGGCGTGCGAGGCGAAAGACGCCCCGCACAGCTAACAGCTCATCGCTGACGGCTGAAAGCTGATTGCTGACGGCTCTTTACGAATTCATCATACGCTTCAGGTTTTCATTTTTATTCCTTAGGTCAATTCCTCCTTCCATCAGCGATTTCAGGTTAGCCAGGTAAAAAGTCCAGCCCTGCATACAGCCTACATGAAAAGACGACTTGCTTTTATCATCCTCGCCAATATTGTATTGCGTAAGCTCCACCAGGTTTTCTCCATCTTCCGTAATGATCTTTACACTAACGTTCATGCCAGCAAACGTAAATTCCAGGAAATCCTTTCCATTTGCTGCCAATATCTCTCCAAATTCCACACTGCTATCCGGATATCCATGCCACATCCATTTGTATTTGTCGCCTGGCTGTATTGTTTCATTAGCCGACAATACACTGCCATTCCTGCTAAATTCACTCAACCGCACAAACCAGCTTTCAATATTTGCCCTGGTTGCCCAGGAATGGTATAGCCGTTGTGTCGGTGCATTGATATTAATACGTACTGTAAATCTTTTCCAATCGTAATCAGCCATAGCTATTGTTTTTTTCTGTTGTAATAATAATCATTCCTTTTTTGCGGATTTGCCTTACCGTCGTCTATCCATGCGTGTATGGAATCCATTGAAATCAATTCATAGGTAATGCGTTTCGGAAAATCATGCTCCTGGTTTTCGGCCACGAACGATTTAGCGGTAATGACTGTTATCTTAAACCGGACAGGGTTGCCTCCATTCTGTCCCGCGGCTACAGGTATATACCAACAATCGTTGTTACAGGTAATTAGCACGGTTTCCATATGCTTTCTTACTCCCTTATCATTCAAAAAATAAGCCTCTGCTGCAAGATTTCCATTTGCAGTGTCATGCCATTTTTCAATTAAGGTGCCTTTCTTCGCAATCATCTGCCATTCTCCCTTTAACCATCCAAAAACGATTGCAGCATCCTGCTGTTGAGCACTAACGGTATGGCATATCCCTAAAAAGGCAATCAATGCAGCTTTCCTCATTTTCCTATTGTGGTACAGAGTGTACACCAATCCTGTTGCCTTCCGTATCTATAATCAACGCCATATACCCATATTCGGGTCCAATAAGGGTTTTGGGCAAGGCAATCGATCCGCCCGCTTTTTCCACCCTGTCAAGAACCATTTGAACGTCGGGGTTTCCATTCAAATAGATCAATACCCCATCGGTAGCAGATGATTTATAAAAATCCGGGCTATGCACCACTGCGCCGCCAATACCCGTCATCATGTCTTCCACCGGAAACATCCGCATTTTCATATCTCCCATATCCAGCGGGATCAACGACGTTTGAAAGATCGTTTCATAAAATTTAGTTGCCCGGTCAAGATCGGTAGCTGGTATTTCGAACCAGCTGATTGCATTTGTAAAAGCCATAGTTATATTTTAGTGATTAAAAAATTTCTTTCAGCAATCAGCTTTCAGTTATCAGCTTTCAGCCTTTGCAGGTTATAAACTGATGACTATGGCTGGTGGCAACAATAGCTGTGTCATGTCCTGGAAAAAGTGAATACTATTTTTAATACATGTTGTTTTCTCTCATTTAGCCAGATCGGTCAGACCGCCCGGTATCCTGCACGCGCAGAGGCCGGGCGTGCCGACCGCAACTGGCGCTGAAAGCTGATTGCTGACAGCTTCCCGCTATCTCCATGCGCCAATAATCAGTCCCATTAAAGTTAATGCCACAACACTGTAAAGTCCATTAATAAGTATTAACCGCCAGGTTTTTAATTCAAACAAACTGTGAACGGCAATGGCACAAAATGTCCATATTCCTGCAAGAAATCCTGCCGTTGCTCCCCAGGCTGCATCTGTTCTTTGTGTACATCCTGCCGGACAGTTTTCAGGCGAATCTGCCAGGAACATGCCCAGGTTTACCGCCATTAAGAGTGAAAAGATCAGCGTCCAGCCAAATATCTTTCCCTTGTTTCCCTTTTTAATCTGTTCTTCTGTTAGTCCATTATCCTTCATCCATGCTTTGCCAAACAGGTTGGGCGAATACCATATGCCGCCCACCACAAACGATGAAACGCCGGCTACCAATACTGCCATCCAGTTAATAGTATTCATATTCAAAAAGATTTAGTGAATTGAAATAATGTTTTGCTTTGAGGTTGCCAACCTTCCAAAGGTTGCCAACCTTTCCTCCGAACCCCGACCGGAATGTGCGAGGTACAGAATTTGAAATAAACGCTGTTTTACATATCGAATCTATTGTTCAATTTTACACGATAAAAGCAAATACGGACGAAATTGGAAAAGAGGCAGATTAACCCGGATTTTATGCCGATGGCCAGAGGAGGAAAAAGCCTCCGCATTAACGATATAGGTTTCCGGCTTATACTGGCGCCCGCTTTTGGCATTGTCATTCCTCTTGTTACGGGAATGATCAATCTAAACAACCTGTCGAACCTGCATATAAAGCTCAGCTTTTTATATACCATTCTAACTGCCGTTATTATTTGGGAAGGCAACCGCTATCTTCATTTTTCGTTGCGCAGCTATTTCGACTGGTATAATAAACCAATGCGAAAAATATTGGTGGTGCTGCTTTCTATCTCGTTCTACACCATACCCATCGCCGTGTTATTGATTGCAGGATGGTATAAATTGTTTACCTCCGATCCGCCCGACCGGCAGGTAATAACGGTGTCTACATTGATCATTATGATATGTGTAATTTTTATAACACACGTGTACGAAACTGTTTTCTTAGTAAAGGAATCTGAAAATGAAATGGTGCGAAATGAACAATTAGAAAGAGCCCGCGCGGAGGCGGAGCTGGAAGCACTGAAAAACCAGATAGATCCGCATTTTATTTTCAACTCATTAAACACACTCTCCCATCTTATTGAAGACAAACCGCATAAGGCAAAAATGTTCAACGATCACCTGGCAGATGTGTACAGGTATATCCTTCAAAACAAGGCCAAGGAACTGGTGTTATTGAAAGAAGAACTTGATTTTATGAACGATTATTTTTCGCTCCTTAAAATAAGGTTTGAAAATGCCGTGAAGCTGGAGGTAATTATTCCTGAATACGCATATCACGAATACCTGGTTCCGCCTATTTGCCTGCAACTGCTGATTGAAAACGCTATTAAGCACAACGAGTTTTCGGATGCAAATCCTTTGGCTATCAAAGCCGCCTTCCATAACGAAGTGATAGTGGTTAGCAACAACATGCAACGAAAAGATCTGTTCAGAGAGTCATCTAAAATAGGATTGAATAACCTGAAAGAAAGATACCGGTTAACCACGGGAAAGGAGGTAACAATCACCCAAACAGCAACATTGTTTGAAGTAGCATTGCCGCTGATAACAATACACTCATAATCTTCATTGCAAAATAAATATATGCAGATCATTATTGTTGAAGATGAAAAACCCGCGGCACAAAAACTCAAAAAAGCGGTTGAGCAGTACAATAGTGGAATAACGGTGGTTGCAATATTGGGAAGTATCCGGGAAGCAATATCGTGGCTTGCAAAAAATGAGCATCCTCAATTGGCCTTTATGGACATTTCCTTAGGAGATGGGTTGTCGTTCAAAATTTTTGAACAGGTCAACATCAACTTCCCGGTAATTTTTACAACCGCTTACGATGAATATTGGCAGGAAGCATTTGAGCATAACAGCATCGACTACCTGCTGAAGCCTGTAAAGCAGGAAAAACTGGAAGCTGCCTTAAAAAAGTTTGAAACCTTAAGGAAGCATTTCACGCAACAATTTCAGCAATTACAATCCTGGCAACAAGGTGCAGCCAGCACCTATAAAAAGCGTTTTCTGGTAAAACGCGGAAGCGATTATATAAGTGTGAAAACCGACGACATTGCTTACCTGTTTGCCACGCATAAGCTGGTATGTATGGTAGATTGCAAAAACCAAAAATTCATTCTCGACCAGTCGCTTTCCGACCTTGAAAAGCAACTCGATCCTACGAGGTTCTTCAGGATAACCCGCAAGCATCTTATCAACATACAATCGGTAACCCGCATGCAAACCTGCGGCAAGGGCAAGCTGAGGGTTGACATCATCCCCGAGCCGGGCGAAGAAATTATTATTGCCCAGGAAAATGTGGCTGCTTTTAAGGAATGGATGGCGCAATAGTATAACTGTAACATTTTCAATGCTGACGCGTAATGGTAGTTCAGCAGCGGTTATGCGGTATGTTAATTAAGCATTAGTTATGGCTAAACATTAACAATAGCTGTTAAAAAATGGTTTCATACTTGGTTAACTTTAAACTAACAGTTGTAATCTTCGTCTCATCACCACAATTAAACTATAAGTATATGAAAGCTGTTTACACCCTTTTATCGGCGCTGTTTTTCAGCATGATTATTCCCTTTGCAGGAAGGTCGCAGAATGAGTGGCCCAAAACCCTTACCACTTCGGGGGGTGATCTTATAAAGGTTTATCAATGGCAGCCAGAATCATTCGCTAACGGTACACTTCAGGCGAACGCAGCTATATCTGTTCTTGAAAAAGGCAAAGATGAGCCGGTTTTTGGCATGATGTGGTTTACTGCCGATGCCGATGAAAATGGCTCACAGGTAAATATCCGTTCTGTTTCAGTAAACGCTATTAAATTACCCGACGAAGAGGATAACGCCAGGGTGAGCAGCCTGCAACAGGCAATAGGCAGCGCAATGTCGGGCTGGAATCTTTCCATCGCTTCCAGCGAAATCAATAACGGGTTGCAGTTGAACCAGCAGGAAGAAAAATTATCGAATAACATCAACAACAATCCCCCTAAAATTATTTATGCCGACAAGCCTTCGTTGCTGGTGGTAATTGACGGAGCACCTAAAGTTCAGAAGAATAGTAAATTGGGCGTTGAAGCGGTAGTGAACACACCTTTCAATATTGTACGTACCAATGGCAGGTATTACCTTTTTGGCGGCAAACACTGGTATGTGGCCAATGCAGCTACAGGACCTTATGCCATCACCACCAACGTGCCTTCCGATCTTTCTAAAATAGAAGCCGAGCTGCTTCAGTCGAATAAGGAGAACAATGTGCAGCAGGAAGAAAATGATTATGTTATTTCAAACATTATTGTAACCACCGAACCCGCTGAATTGCTTCAGTCTAACGGCGAACCCAATTTTACGCCTATACAAAACACAAATCTTTTGTTTATAAAAAATTCGGATAACGACATTTTTATGGATGTTACCGGTCAGCAGTATTATGTATTACTTTCCGGACGGTGGTATCGCTCTTCGGCGCTTAAAGGCAAATGGCAATTCATTGCCCCCGATAAATTACCGGCAGATTTTGCCAAAATACCGGAGGGTTCTCCTAAAGACAATGTACTGTCGAGCGTAGCAGGAACAGTAGCTGCGCAGGATGCTGTAATGAACGCACAGGTTCCCCAAACGGCTAAGGTTGACCGTAGGAATGCCAACGCCAATATCCAGTACGATGGCGATCCCCGCTTTGAAGATATTGATGGCACCGATATGGATTATGCTGTAAATACCAATGGTTATGTTATCCGCTGGAGAGGTGATTATTATGCAGTAGATAATGGAGTATGGTTCAGGGCAAACAGTCCTGTAGGTCCCTGGGTGGTGGCGGTAGAACGCCCTTATGTTGTTTCGCTTATTCCACCACGTTACCCAGTATACGCTATGAAATATGTATATGTATATGATGTTACGCCCGACTTTGTATACATGGGTTATACGCCGGGATACCTGAACACTTATGTATATGGACCAACCGTAGTGTACGGAACCGGCTACCACTATAGTCCCTGGTTTGGAAACTACTATTATCCCCGCCCGTATACCTGGGGTTTTAACATGCATTACAACCCTTGGACTGGCTGGGGCTTTGGCTTCAACTATAACTATGGATGGTTCAATACAGGCTGGTACAGTCATAATTATTGGGGCTGGGGCGGCTGGTGGGGTCCTGCCGTTTACCGTCCTTCCTATTGCTGGACACCTTATCGCGGTGGTTACCGTCATGGCTACTATGGTGGATATTATGGCGGCTACTATGGACGGAGCAGGAACACCGTTATTGTAAACAACGTAAATATTTACAGGAATAACAACATATATAATACAAGGCGCGACGTAGTGACCCGCGACGTAAGGAGAACAGTATCTTATGACCGGGATGTGCGCTCGGCTCCGGTAAGAAGGTTTGCGAATGCAAGGCCTGTTGAACGGAATTCAGTGAGAGACAATAATGGCAGCAGACCTTCCGTGATTCGCGATAACAACCAGGGTGGTTTCTCCCCGCGGAACTCATCGGGGCGCCGACTGGACGCTAATAACGGTAACGGACAGGTGGGAACAAGACCTTCCAGGAGTTTTGAAGAGCGTAGCGCGAACTCAAACGATAATAATCCAGGCAGGCGCGTAATAACACGCCCGCAGTCAAACGACAACCAGCAGCCAGTAAGAAGGCAGTTTACCGAACGGCAACCTTCTGTAACTCCAAGGGAAAGGGCTTCTGCGCCTAACACTAACCGGCAGTTTACTCCCAGAAGCGAACCCCGGGTTCAGCAAAGAAGTACCAGCCCATCGGTAAACAGGCAACCGGTTCAAAGAAGTTTTGAATCTAACCGCTCATCTGCTCCGCAAAGGGTAGAAAGGTCTGCGAGCGGTGGTGGTGAAGGACGCCCGAGAAGAGGGTAGGCTTATCAGATAGTTTACAATTTGCATATAAAGCGGAGGCATGCACAGCATTCCTTCGCTTTTTTATTAAAAATGACAGTTTTGCATCATATTTTCACCATTTGTGGCCACATTAATCATTTTGATACCATATCTTTACCAATAATATCTTTTTAAAACAATTCCAAATGAAATTGAAGTACTTTTTACTCTTAGCTCTTGCTCCGGCATTTCTTTTTTCATGTGTAAGCAGTAAAAAATTTAAAGCTGCCCAGGCCCAATTAGACTCTTTGAACCAGGCTCATTCTAAATTACAAGGCGATTTCAAACTTTGTGAAGATGACAAAGCAGAAAATATTAAAAAGAATGCAGCCTACGAAAGCGAAATTGCTGATCTTAAAAAGCAATTGGCTTTCCTGAAAGAAAACAATACTACAGCACTGAAACAACTGGAAGATCTTTCTGTTATCTCCACTGCACAGGCTGAAAGCATAAAAAAATCTCTTGAAAATATAGGTGCAAAAGATGCTTATATCCAGGATTTACAGGCATCGCTGGCTCGTAAAGACTCTTTAAACATGGCGTTGGTAATGAACCTTAAAGGCGCTATTGGAAATCTGGACGACCAGGATATCAATATCAAAGTTGACAAAGGAGTTGTATTTATAGATATTTCTGACAAACTGTTGTTCAGAAGCGGTAGCTATGAAGTTACAGACAAAGCAAAAGAAGTATTGGGCAAAGTTGCACAGGTACTGAAAAATCAATCTGAAGTTGAATTCATGGTTGAAGGGCACACAGATGATGTTTCTTACAGCAAAGGTGTATTGCTCGACAACTGGGATCTGAGCGTTAAACGTTCTACTGCAGTTGTAAGAGTATTGCAAAAACAATACGGTTTGTCTCCTGCCAAAATCATTGCTGCTGGTCGTGGCGAATACGTTCCCATTGCCGATAACAACACAGCTCAGGGTAGAGCTGCTAATCGCAGAACAAGAATCGTTATTCTGCCTCAGTTGGATCAGTTCTTTAAACTGCTCGAACCTAAACAGTAATTACCCTTTAACAAAGATATTTACAGGAAAGCCATCCGATGCGTCGGGTGGCTTTCTTGTTTTTTTGAAGTCCACCCTATCCTCTTTCTAAAGTCCACCGGACAGTGGTGAGCAAACAGGTGATTGTGTGTGTTTGTTTTTTGCCTCCGTCATTTCGACGCAGCCCGCCGGGCTGAAGCCATTCGGACGGGGAGAATCTCCTAACAATTTCCTGCTTCTTGTATTTTGTTTCTTGGTTCTTGCTTTTTCGATTTTGGATCTTATATCTTGAATTTTTCTTCTCCGTTTTTTCTCCGAACCGGGTCACAAAAAGATAAGCCACCTGTTTTACCAAAGAGAATCTTTAAAAATACTCTTCCCGGGTATTTGTTTTGAACAACATTCATATTACATTTAACCTGAGTTAAAAATACCTGCCTGTTATACCCAATATCCCGGTGAACTCCCTTTCGCCTTGTATTACATCATCCACCATACCTTATAAAAGCTTCACCAGAGTTTTCGATACAATAATTACTCCCCTGGAAAGAAAAAACTACAACCATGTTTAACAACGTTGCGCTGGATATAGCCATCGGCCTCATATTCATATTTGTATTGTACAGCTTACTGGCTACTGCCATTCACGAATTTATTGCCACTTTATTTGCCTACCGTCACCGCATGCTTGATATTGCACTGGAGCAAATGCTCGATGGCAAACACTACAGTTATTACTGGTGGAACAAAGTGGGGAATATTGTTTGGTGGCTGGTGGCGAAATTCATTAAACAAAAAAAACCTGCTGCATTTGCCAATACCGGGGCTGATGAAATGCTGAAGTTTTCTGACTTTACTGCCAAGCAAAATTTAACTACCAGTCAAATCAACGACCTTAAGGCATTAGGCGTCAGGAGAAATGTACTCAACAAAAAAGCTGCATTGTTTGCGGCTAATATAACCGACCACCCTTTATACAAACGATCAGCCGAAAATTCTCTGTTTTATAAAAAGCCTGCTTACCTGGGCGCTGATGTTTTTTCAGATATCCTGATGGATGTATTAAGTAAATCCAGCCCCTCGCCGGTTTTATTAAAAGAGATAAGGAACAACTTAGATGACCTGGCAGCAACAGGAATGAATCCTGCTCTCAAAAACATCCTCACCATTTATATGAACCAGGCAAATGGCGATACCGTTCGCTTTAAAGGATTGCTGGAAGATTGGTACAACCAGCAAATGGAACGGGTAAAGGGCTGGTATAAACGACAAACAAGCAGGATATTGCTGGTGATTGGGTTTGCATTGGCAATTGCTTTTAATGTAAACACCATACAAATAGCCGGTAAGCTGGCGGAAAATGATGAAGTGAGAGACAAGCTGGCGCAACAGGCAACAGAATGGGTTAAAACCAATCCTTCTTTGCCGGCTACAGCAAATAGGGCTGATACAATAATGAATGATTCAGCCATCAGGGTAGCAAAGGAAAATTTTATAAAAACATCGGCAGGTTACCGAAAGGAAATTGATTCAACCAATAACTTAATGGGTATGGGCTGGGGCACGGCAGTGCTTCGCAGAAAAATAGATTACGATCAACTTTACTGGATCGAATACCCCGTAAAATTTGTTTTTGATCATTTGCTCGCGTTCATTGTTCCAGACGCTGCAATGAGCGTGTATTATGAAATAACCAGGTACCCCGCTATTTTGATTGGCTTTTTGATCACAGCATTTGCTGTGTCATTTGGCGCGCCTTTCTGGTTCGACCTGCTGAACAAGGCCGTGAGTATACGAGGTTCGGGACGAAAGCCCGGCGAAAAAACCGCCACTGCTCCTGGCACTGCTCCTTCAAAAACGCCGCTGTTAAACAAACATCCCGATTCAGATTCATTTGGATAAGCTATGAGAAAATATGTAGTGATAAAAGAAAAGCTCAACATCAGGAACAGGCCGTTGCTGCAGGATGAATTTTACATTGGCTTTGCCCGGCTGGGGGAAGAGTTGTGGCTCGACGAAACCAATATCATAGAAGGCGATGCTCCCGCCGGAACGCAAGACCGGCTTTGGCTCCCCGATGCTAACGGTAATGTAGTTGCGAAATCGGGGGTGAGAGAGCAAACCTATGAAGAGAAAAAACTTGATTTCCTCAAAGAACAATTTGCACTTCAGTTTATAGATACAGCCGACAAAACCAACGAAGCGAAATGGAAGATCAGTTGGGGACATGTGGACACAGAGGTTTGGAAACTATGGCAAAAGGGGATGAGAGGACAAGGTGTTCGTGTTGCGATACTGGATACGGGCGTTGATTATAGCCACGGGGACTTGCAAACCATAAAGGGCGTTATGTTGCAGGTAGAAGGCGACAAGGTAATAGCAACGAATGAGTTCCTCGATTTTATGGGACATGGAACGAACTGTTGTGGTTTGGCAGGCGCTACCGGTGCGGCGTACTATACGGGACTTGCACCGGAGAGTGAAATATTTGCTATCAAACTATACGACACCTCACTTCCAACAGACAAAAAAAGCATTTACCTGCTGCTTAAAAAAGCATTCGATCTGGTTATAGCTGCAAACAAAACCAGCGAGAAATTTGATTTTGTTTCCATGAGCTTTTCGGCATCTGACAAGGATCTGGATGGAACCGATGACTTAGAAGGGAAACCTTGGCTGACTGTATTACAGGAGAAGGTCGACATTATTTCCAGAACAAGTTTCATTTTATGTTCCGTAGGAAAATATGATGTTTCGTACCCCGAACGATTCAACAATGTATATGTTGTAGAGGGCGCAGATAAGATCAAAAACACGCTCTCGTCTCCGGCAGATAAAAGCAAGCTTATTTATGCTCCTGCGGGCGATAACCTTAAAACCACTGCACTTACAAACCGCAACCCGCCTTACTTGCTCAACTTTACCGGCAGCAGTGCCGCAACAGCTTTTACTGCGGGCTACTTTGCCCTGAACTATTCGCGCATTAAAGATGGAAGTGAAGCAAAAAGAAAAATCTTCTCTGATGCTATCCACACCATGCTTCAGGAGTATAACAATCATTTAGGACCATTCAATTCTCTGCCATGAAATATATATTGCTTTTGACGATCTTTTGCTGCAGTTGCCTGATAAAAGTAACCGGGCAAAATGCATATTATGATGCGGTGCGGCTGCAAAACTTACTGCGTTCCATCGACTCTCTCAAAAACCTTTCCGGGGTGGAAACTGACGTAAGAGTAAAGCAGGCCCTGGTACAGTTAACGCTGGATCAAAGTGCACTGTTTTACCAGGTAGCGTCTCCATACTTAAGCGATAGCTGCAATGGCGACGTGGATAAGGCGCGGAATTGTTTGCTGCGCAATCCTTTTTTTAAAGCAGAAATTTTACCATCTTCTTCGAGCGATAGCCCATTAATGCTGCCCTGGTTAAAGGGGTTGGCAGGTGGCATTGGCAACCTGGATGTAACGACTTTTGCAGACGGGCTTGCTCAGTTTCTCGTGGAGAGAGCCAGGGAAGAATTGAACGTTGCATTCTTCCAGAAGTTCTCCGATTTTTTGGAAAATTATCCTGAGTTCAGGATCATGTTTCCCAATACAAATACTTTTATTGCTTACATGAACATTGGCGATTATGCCAACACACTCAATACATTGAAGGAGGCTTTTGACAAAGACCTGAAGGCCTTACTAACAAATGCACTTCGCTTAAGCCAACTGGATACAACCGCCTGCTCCTCCTCAGCGGTGGAAGATCGTAACAGGTGTGCAGTAAGAGTAGAAGCGATCAGAAAGTTTTTTAGTTCCAATAATGGAATGCTGGTTAAGTCGGCGTTGCAATTAGGCAACGGCATTATGCAGCAGGCTAAAATTCCGGATATTATTGATTCCGTCATCCAGCCCGGTTACCTGGCAAATTATGCACCTTTTAACGATGAACAAACCAACAAAAACGTATCCAATGGTTTGGTGCTTGTGCGCCTCATCAGCCACCACATCCGCAGCATTGAACCTAACCGGAACTACATTTCGGAGCCGGAATTGATGTTGATTAAAACTAACGATACGTTGCGCCGGTTTTTCTTCGGATTGTTGTACCAGGAAATAGACAGGAACAAGATTGAAATTAACAATACGCTTGTTACGAGCATACTGCAGCCGGTTCGCGTTCAATCATTCATCGCTTATATTGAAGGGTTGCTGAACGAAGCCAAAGCCATACAAATTTCCTGGGCAGAGCTAAAAACAATGAAAGCGCTTGCAGAAGCAGACTTAAGTAAAAATTACTCAGCCATTTTTGACCATGTTCGCTTGCTGCTTTTATATGCCGGCAACATCCAGGCGATTGATCCACAACTGGCAATACCTCCTGTTTTTGCAAACATAATAGGTGGAGCTGCTGGCGTGTTTGAAATAGCTCACGATATCTCCATCAAAAATTACAACGCTGCTGTATTGGGATTTTTAAAACTATTGTCGATAGAAGCACCGGCGTTTGACAATCGCGACACCATGAACCAGTTCCTGCGTGCGTTCCTTAAATATGGGTCTTTCGCGGCTAATGTAGTGACCGCAAAAGATCCGGCAGAAGTAAAATCAGCCATCAAGGCAGTGGCGTTGCCTGCCGGCAGCGCAGCATTAAAAAAACAATCTTCGTTCAGTATTACGGTAAACGCCTATGTGGGATTGGTTACCGGCTACAACCAACCATTTGCAAAAACATTCACCACCAAAGATGAAAACGGCAACACGGTTACTGCAAAACTGCATGGCAGCATACCGGTATCGATATTTGCACCAGTGGGCTTTGGCTTTAACTGGAGCACTGGTGGTAAAACCCGGGCGCAAAAAAAATATCCTGGCTCTGTGTCAGCCTTTGTATCTGTAATTGATATAGGCGCGCTGGTAGGTTACCGGTTTGTACAAGACAGCGGGCTGGTAAGCGATAAAATGAAAGTGAGGCTTGCCAACATTTTTTCGCCAGGCGTCAATTTCATTTACGGATTCCCGAAAGCGCCACTCTCTATTGGCATTGGCGCCCAATGGATACCCTCTTTACAAAGAAATGCAGACAGCAACGAATTTTTCGTACTCACGGAGTCGGGTATACGCTACCAGCTTCACTTTTCGGTAGATATTCCCATGTTCAGCCTGCGCACTTCCCGGAAATCTTATTTGTATCCCTGATTACAACAATAGTCTTCACCCACAATACAACCATTCTATGATCAAGAAATATTATCTCAAAGAATTGTCCATCGGCTCAACACAGTCTAAAAACAGTTCCGCCAACAAGAAGGCTGATGTAATGAAGATCCAGTCCTGGCTTAATTTGTTTGCGCTCTCACATCCAACCGACGCCATCGCTGTTTCGGTAGATGGTGATTTTGGACCGGCTACTGAAAAGGCGGTAAAGAATTTTCAAAGGATCAAAGGTTTGCCGCAGTCGGGCATTGTAAATGCTGCTGTATTCTCTAAGCTATCAGCGCCTATGCAAAACGCATTTGAAACAAGGGGGAAGAGTACCGACCTCCGCAAGCTGATAGTAGAAATTGCGAACATTCACCTTTCCAACAATCCCTTTGAACTGGTAATTCAGAACAAGGCTAACAGTGGCCCCTGGGTTCGTGCGTATATGGATGGGCATGAGGGTGATGATTGGTTTTGGTGTATGGGCTTTGTACAGTCTATTATAGACCAGGCATGTTCACAATTAAATAAAGATTTCCGTTCGCTGATGCCGCTTACTTATAGCTGCGATACGATTGGCAGCAAGGGATTGGAATTGAAACTGCTTTCGAGGTATACCGCCATCCGGAACAAGCCGGGGTTCGTTAAGCCGGGTGATATATTCCTGCTGCAAAAATCTTCTTTCGACTGGACACACACCGGCATTGTTACAGCAGTTGACAACGATACTTTTGAAACCATTGAGGGCAATACGAATATGGGTGGCTCCAGGAATGGCAACGCAGTTTTTAAACGGGTAAGGAATTTCAGACTGGCTAAGCTGGATGTATTTTCGATAGAGCCGTTGGTATAAGGGGAGCGGTCAGCAATCAGCTATCAGCCTTCAGCGGTCAGCCATCAGGAAGGCTGTTATGTCCTGAAAAAGTAAACACTACAATGCATTCCTTTTCCCATTATCTGGATCGGTGAGACCACCTACAGCGTGCCGGCCGGAGCCGGCCTCCCCATCGGCCCGCCGCAGGCGGTCTGATGGAATGAAGCCAATGCAAGCCTAATCAGTAATTTCACCTGAAGGCTGACCGCTGATAGCTACTTCACTTCTACCAACAGATAACTATGATGAACATGCCCGATAGGCTCATACGCTTTTGTCCATTCAAATTCGGGCAAACCAAAACCATTTTCGAAATGGCCTACTGAAATAAGGTATTTCCCTTTTGCAGGGGGCGGAGGAATTATCTGTAGCTCCGGGCGTTCATAATTGCTAAGCAGCGTTAGCTGTACATCGGGGTGCTTACGAATGTATTCCATTGCTGCCGTACCTCCTTGCCCGAAATCAAGATTGGAACTTCCAACTTTTTTATAGGCAAATTTTTTGTCCAGGATCAATTCATTGGTATAGGAAATAAAGCAATTCCAATAGCTGAATACAGATACCAACATCCACAAGCTTCCTGCCAATACCAAAAGCAGGTGTTTTCGTTTAAGCGGGCTCGTTACTATTTTACCGCACAAAATATGCATGGCTGCATACAAAAAGAGGATATGCCTTTCGCCCGACTGGATATTATTGAGCAGGCTCATTACCACCAAAAAATAAACAAACGGTATCAACAAAAACATTTCATTGTTTATCAATGCCGTTCTATTCGCTTTTGAAAAAATCCTGATAAGCGCCCAGGCAAAAAACAACAGCACAGGCAATGGAATTTTATACAGCATGGTAACGAGGTAATAATACCAATAGGATACGCCCCGTTCTTTGTGGCCAAGAACAGACACTACGGGAAAAGAGCTGGCAGGGTAACCGCCACCCAGTTCGTCAAAATACTTTACGGTATCCATACCCGATATATATGGCTCGGGAAACGGAAGCGGTATGTTGCCCATAAAACTGAAAGCCTGCTGAAACGCACGAAACATATTGCTTTCAAATACATAGTCCTGCAAAGGTTGCCCGGTTTTATAAAACCAAAAGCCTGCATTAATGATGAGCAGGTTTATAGCAGCCAGCACCAGCAGTTTTACAAGCATGGAGCGAAAAACAATGCGCTGCTTATTGACAACAAAATATACCAGTAAAACAACGGGTAGGCATATATACAAATGAAGAAAGGTTTGCTTAACCAGTTGGGCAACGCCCAGGCTAATGCTAAAGAGTAAGAAATACTTCCATGAGCGGTTGGTGACATACTTCCACAAAAAATACAAAACGAGCATAAATATGGTTACGCTGTAAGCATCGGTAGTAACCAACCCGCTATGCCCCAGCCAGCCGGGGCTGAAAGCCAGCAAACCCATAGAAAATAAACCTGCCCAGGACCCATACCACTCACTCGCCCACCTGCAAACGAGCAGCAGTGTAAAAAGCGAAACAATGAACGTAACGTAACGCCCCCGCCATATATCTATGTTGCCATAATCAATTTTAGTAAGCCCCGGATGTAAGACCTGCTCAACAGCTCTTGGCAGCGCATTTAATGCAGACACAGGCATTTTGCTATCATCGGTAGTGCAGGCTCTTTTGAACGAATCGCCTTTCAATATTCTCACACCATATAAATGATGGATGCCTTCGTCGGCGGTGAGGTCTTCGGTGCTGCAAAACACAAGTTCGGTAATAGCATACGCAACCAATATGCAGCAAAATATCAGCTTGATGCTGGTGGTAATGTTGCCGGTAGAAAATAGCGCCTTCCACATACTGGTGAATAGTGATTAAGTTGATCAGGTTCGTTAAAGATAGGCAGGGTATACCGAATAATGGACCCGTTGCCAACCATTCTTTAACTCATTCACTAAATCACTTATTTAACTTCTTCACTAATTACTGTTGGTGTTTCCCCTTCGCGCTTTTCGGGACGCATTTGAGGAAAGAATAGTACATCCTGTATAGAAACCTGGTTGGTAAGCAGCATGCACAAACGGTCAATGCCAATGCCTATACCAGAGGTTGGCGGCATGCCGTATTCGAGTGCCCGTAAAAAATCGTAGTCTATGAACATCGCTTCATCATCACCCCGTTCCATCAGCTTCACCTGGTCTTCAAATCTTTCCCGCTGTTCTACAGGATCGTTCAGCTCGCTATAGGCATTGGCTATTTCCTTGCCGTTAATCATAAGCTCAAAACGCTCTACCAGTCCCGGTTTGCTGCGGTGCTTTTTGGTGAGCGGGCTCATTTCAACCGGGTAATCAATAATAAAAGTAGGTTGTATATAGTGATGCTCGCATTTGTTTCCGAATATTTCGTCTATCAGTTTGCCACGCCCCATGCTTGGCGTTGTTTCTATATGCAGCTTGCGGCAAACATCTCTAAGCGCATCCTCATCCATTTCAGTAATATCAAACCCTGTATGTTCGCGGATGGCTTCGTAAATAGAAACACGTTTAAAAGGCGTTTTAAAGCTGATGGTTTTATCGCCCACCGTTACATCGGTAGTGTTGTGCATAGCAACCGCCACCTGTTCCAGCAAATTTTCTGTAGTGTTCATCATCCAGAAATAATCCTGGTAGGCAACGTAAAATTCCAGTATGGTAAATTCTGGATTATGAGTACGGTCCATGCCTTCGTTGCGGAAATTGCGGCTGAACTCATATACCCATTCAAATCCGCCAACGATGAGGCGTTTTAAATACAACTCGTTGGCTATGCGTAAATACAATGGAATATCCAGTGCATTGTGGTGCGTAATAAATGGACGTGCAGCCGCTCCGCCGGGAATGCTTTGCAAAACGGGTGTGTCTACTTCCAGCGCGCCATGATTGTTCAAAAATTCGCGGATGGTATTGATCATCACTGTACGCTTAATAAACGTATTTTTTAACTGTGGGTTGATGATCAGGTCTGCATAACGCTGGCGGTATTTGAATTCAGGATCAGTCACCGCATCAAAACTTTGCCCCTCTGCTTCTTTTACTACAGGCAAAGGCTTCAACGATTTGGTAAGCACAACAAATTCCTTTACATGAATAGATGTTTCGCCGGTTTTGGTAATAAAGCCGTAACCTTTTACACCAATAATATCACCAATATCCAATAATTTTTTCCAAACCGTATTGTATAAAGTTTTGTCTTCGCCGGGGCAAATGTCATCGCGTTTTACATAAATCTGTATACGCCCCGAATGGTCCTGCAACGAGGCAAAGGATGCCTTACCCATATCGCGCATACTCATAATGCGGCCGGCAAAGCTGATCTCGCTGTAAGCATCTTTATTTTCTTCAGAAAAATTAGCCTTTATATCGGCAGCAGTATGGGTAATGGGAAAAGCCGCAGCGGGATAAGGATCTATCCCTAACTTTTCCAGTTCCAGTCTTTTGTCTCTTCTTATTAGTTCCTGTTCAGAAAACTGTTGTGTGCTCATTGCTTCAACTTTTAAAAAAAGTGGAGCAAAGGTACTGGTTAGCGGTAAGAAAACCTCACGGTAGAGGAGCCTCTCCCCAACCCTCTCCAAAGGAGAGGGGGGATGCGAAGATTGGAGCGATGACAGAAGCGGAGATTGATGAGAAGAGAAGCCTCACCCCGGCTCTCTGCAAAGGAGAGGGATCCTGGAAGACCAGAGAGAAGACCGAAGCGACAATGTGCTTGTGTATCCCTGAAACTTGTAACCTGCACCTTGAAACCTGTAGCTATTCCTCTTCTTCCACTTTCTGCTCCTTGCCTGCAGCCGCGGCTTCTGCTTCCGAAGCGAGATCGGTTTTACCGTTGTTGCTGTGGTGCAGTTCGTTGATCAATTCTGCCACCAGCGAGGTCCAGCCTGTTTGATGACTGGCGCCTAAGCCGCGTCCGTTATCGCCATGAAAATATTCGTAAAAAAGAACAAGATGTTCATTGCCGGGCTGATTATAAAACCAGCCATAGTCTCCAAACAACCTGCGGTTTCCCTTTTCGTCCTTTTTAAACAGGCTGATTACCCGTTCCGTTAAAGCGTCGGCTACTTTATCGAGCGTAATCATGTTGCCCGATTTTGCAGGATATTCCACTTTAAGTGTGTCCCCATAAAAAGAACCATACTTGCGTATGGATTGAATGATGAGATAATTGATCGGCATCCACACCGGTCCACGCCAATTGGAGTTGCCCCCGAAAAGATCGGATGTTGAATCGCCGGGATCGTATTGCGCAGTATAGGAAATTCCGTTGATGGTTACCGAGTAAGGATTTTCTTCGTGATGTTTTGAAAGCGCCCTTATACCACCGTCAGACAGGAATTCGTCTTCATTTAACAGGCGTTCGAGCAGGTATACCAGCCGTTGCTTGGGTAATAAAGACAAGAGGATGGCATCGCCACCGCTTTTCTCTTCATTGGGCCAAAACATCTTGTTGCGTTTGCGATAGCTTTCGAACCAGGCAATGCGCTTTTTAAAATCGTTGAGTTTATCCAATGTCTTTTTTTCAATGGTAGACACTGCAAACAAAGTGGTGAGACCAACGATGGATTGTATGCGCAGTTGCAGGGGTGTTGAGCCTGCGATGGACAAAGTATCGTAAAAAAACCTGTCTTCCTCATTCCACAATCCATGTTCGTTCAACGCCTCAGCAATCAATACGAACTGTTCAAAAAACTTGGTAGCGGTATCTTCAAACGCAATGTCGTGAACAGCAATTTCAAGCGCCATTTCCAGCATATTGAGGGCATACATTGCCATCCAGCTTGTGCCATCTGCCTGCTCCAATTGCATATTGGTGCCCAGTGGCGTACTGCGGTTAAATACGCCGATATTATCCAGTCCCAAAAAGCCTCCCTCAAACAAATTATTGCCGCTTACGTCTTTACGATTCAGCCACCAGGTAAAGTTGATAAGGAGCTTTTGAAAAATCTTTTTGAGGAAAATGATGTCACCCTTGCCGGCTTTTTTCTTTTCAATATAGTATACCTGCAATGCCGCCCAGCCATGCACCGGTGGATTTACATCGCTGAAGTTCCATTCGTAGGCCGGCAATTGCCCGTCGGGTTTCATATACCATTCGCGCATAATCAACAGCAACTGGTGCTTGGCAAAACAGGGATCGGCTACCGCCATGGAGATACAATGAAAAGCCAGGTCCCACGCGGCATACCACGGGTATTCCCATTTATCGGGCATGGCAATAATGTCCTGGTTTTTAAGATGTTTCCAATCGTGATTGCGGCCTGTAAGCCGCCCGGCGCTTGCGGCGTTTTTGCCATCGCCTGAACTGATCCACCGTTCCACATCAAAATGATAATACTGTTTGCTCCAAAGCAAACCGGCAAGCGCCTGCCGTTGTATCTGCGCCATGTCTGCATCTAAACCAGCAGGCAGTATAGCCGCGTAAAAATCGTTGGCTTCTTCTTTCCGGGTAGCAAATATTTTTTCAAAGCCTGCTTCAAAGGCGTTTTCCATCCACTTGTTGCTAAGCCTGCAATAAATGGTTTTTACAGCGCCGGCAGGTACTTTCAATTTGTAAACGGGCGAAAACTTAGTGCCGCTTTTGTTTTCCCGCAACGCGGTTATATTTTTTCCATCTATAATGGCGTCGTGAAATGCGTCTTTTACAAAAACCGATTTGTTAGGTTCGCCTGTAATTTTTTCGGTATTGGTTTCATTCTCGGTTAAAAAGCATTCGTCGGCTTTTTGAAAATAAAGGTAATAGTTGCCCAGGCGATGGTGCGAAGCTTTAACGGCCGTTTTATTAAGGTAGGTAATCTCTGGCTTCTTATCCGTTCCAATATAGCTCCACCGGTTATAGAACCATAGGGTAGGCAATACCGTAATAGGAGCGGCTTTGTCTGACCGGTTGTGTATATCAATTTTGATGAGTATGTCCTGCGGACTTTTTTTTGCATAAGTCACCTTCACATCAAAATATTCATTTTTATCAAACACGCCCGTGTCAAGTATTTCATACTCGGGTTCCAGCCGCGAGCGTTCGCGGTTTTTTTGTATAAGGTCTTCGTAAGGGAATGCCTGCTGCGGATATTTGTACAGGTATTCCATGTAATAATGAGTGGGGATATTATCGAGATGATAATAAAGCTCTTTTACATCTTCTCCGTGGTTGCCTTCTCCGTTGCCCAATCCAAAAAGGCGCTCTTTCAATATCTTGTCTTTACCATTCCACAAAGCCACAGCAAAACACAGGTTGCCAAAAAAATCGCAGATGCCCGCCAAACCGTCTTCGCCCCAGCGGTAAGCACGGCTGTGCGCCTGTTTAAAGGGAAAATAGTTCCAGGCGTCGCCGTAAGCGCTATAATCTTCTCTAACGGTTCCCCACTGGCGCTCGCTTAAATAAGGACCCCATTGTTCCAGAGGTATTCGTCTTGATATATTAACTGAGAGCCGCTGATGTTCTGCTGTCATGTCCTGTATTTGATGAGATGCCCGTAACCATTCACACGCAAACAAACCCTGTTCCCCCCAAAGCATCTCTGGTAAACAATCAATTACAGGCAAACAATCATTGAATTAGCAAATTGGCGAAATGTATGAACGAATCGCAACGGTGCAAAAATAAGGTATTGCGGGTTGCAGGGTGCAAGTTTCAGGTTACAGGGGCAGGGTGCAGGTTATAAGTTGCATACGTGTTTAAAACCTATGCGCCCTGGTAAGTGGATTAACAGCCTTGCCCCTTAGAACTTATACCCTGTAACCTGCAACTTATTTACCGATAAGTAAATAATTTGTCTCACTTTTGATGCCCTTGTTTTACGGAGCTATCCGCATTTAAAAACGTTGAATGATCACACTCTGTTTTGATTTTGGTAATACGCGACTTAAATATGCTGTATTCAGCAACAGGGAAATGCTGTACGAAAAGGTACTCAGCGATGCCTCGCCCGAAGGCATACAGGAAGTGATGCAATCCGTTCGGCCAGATAAAAGCATTCTTTCGTCTGTTATAGAGCACGATAAAAAAATTGAAGCGGTGTTAAGCGCCGGTTCTGCATTTCATTTGCTTACCAACACCACCCAACTTCCCTTTAGCACGCCGGTTTCAAAGCCTGAAACGATTGGGGCAGACAGGCTGGCTATTTCCGCAGCTGCGGTGGAGTTTTTCCCGGGAAAGCACAATCTGATTATTGGATTGGGCACTTGTATTACCTACAATTTTGTAAACAAACAAAACCAGTTTTTGGGTGGAGGTATCTCTCCGGGCATGGAAATGCGGCTGAAATCGTTGCGCGATTATACTGCCAAACTTCCTCTTGTGAAGGCAGATTGGAACTTTCCACTGGTGGGTTACGACACAAGAACGAACATAACCAGCGGCGTTATATTGGGTATGGCAAAAGAAATTGATGGTATAATTGACGCATATTCAGAGCGATACGACAACTTTAACGCGCTTTTAACCGGGGGTGATTCTGCCTATTTTGCCCAACTACTGAAAAATAAGATATTTGCAGACCCTCATTTAATCTATAAAGGCTTGTATGCGATCAGTGAGTACAATAACTAACTGTAAGAAAATAGTTTTAGTTTGCTTGGTTCTTTCAATAAATTTCACTTTGGTTAACGCCCAGGAAAACTCCCCTTATTCCCGTTACGGACTGGGAGATGTGGTGCCCAGCCAGAATGTTGTAACACGCGCAATGGGGGGTGCATCGGCAGCTTACTACGACCCGGTATCGGTAAACTTCATTAACCCCGCTTCGTATGCCCGGTTAAAATATACCACGTTTGATATTGGCATTGATTATACGGGACGTACGCTAAAAGCTACCAACCCGGTTCGTTCGCTCAGCTCGGGTTATCTTATTCCTTCGTATATACAGGTGGGATTGCCGCTTTCGCGCGAAAAGAATTGGGGAATGAACTTCGGCATCCGGCCGCTTACGCGCATCAGTTATTCGCTTAAACAGGATGAGCGCATAGCCGGTACGGACAGTGTTACTACTACCTACACAGGCGATGGGGGTACTTACCAGGCATATATTGGAACGGGCATAGGCAGCAAACATTTTACTGTTGGTGTAAATGCGGGTTATTCCTTTGGCAATAAGAACTACGTTACGGAAAGAATTTTTATGAATGACAGCGTGCTGTACGAAAAAGGCAAATGGGCGGATAGCACCCATTTTGGTGGATTTTTTGTTCATGCAGGCGCGCAATATTCTACCCGCATAAGCAAATCGGTAACGCTGAAGCTGGGTGCTTTTGCACAGTTTAAAAACAACCTGAATGCTACCAGGAATATTACACGCGGCACGTTTGAATACTCCCCCACAGTGGGCGAAATTCAGAAAGACAGCGTATATGCTTCCAAAGGAAATAAAGGAAAAATAGTTACGCCGGGCACGTATGGTTTTGGTGTAAGCATTGAAAAAGATTTTACCTGGTCTGTTAATGCAGAATACAGCCTTACGAACTGGGCAGATTACAGGTATTACAATGAAAAGGACGTGGTGAAGAACACCTGGGTTTTGCGTTTGGGTGGTTCATTTATTCCTAATTATAAAAGCACGGGCTATTGGAGCCAGGTTCAGTATCGTGCCGGATTTTATATAGGTCCCGACTATGTTACTGTAAACAAAAACCTGCCTATGTATGCTTTTACATTTGGCGCTTCGTTCCCTGTTCGCAAATACGGGTATAGTGTTTACTCGGGGCAATACACCAGCATTAATACCGCCTTTGAAATTGGTGGACGGGGCAATAAGGACAATTCACTGCGCGAAAGCTTTTACAGGATTTCTATTGGGCTATCTTTGAGCGATATATGGTTCCGCAAAGTGCAATACAATTAATAGCTGGCAACAAACGCGCTACACGCTTTTTATCGGCAACCTTTTTCCTTGCTATCTTTTTTTTATTAAGCGCCTGCGAAAACAGCGAACAGGAATTGCGGGAACGGGTGAAACGGAAAACGGGTGTTGATGAAGCGAGGAATATTGAAACTTATTTTAGCCAGGGCGGTAAAGTAAAGGCAAAGCTTACCTCAGTGCTGATGCTTCGCTACCAGGATTCGCTGCCGCGCGTAGAATTCCCCAACAAACTTCATGTAGATTTTTACAACGATTCTTTACAAATGGAAAGCGTGCTGGATGCGCTTTACGGCAGATACATTGAAGGACAGAACAAAATGTTTCTGCGCGACAGCGTGGTGGTGATTCAGAAATTCAACCAGGATACATTGCGTTGCGAAGAATTGTGGTGGGATCAAAACAAGCAGAAGTTTTATACCGACAAACCGATCAAAGTAACAAAAAAGGATGGAACGGTATTGCCTGGAAAGGGGCTTGAGGCATCGCAGGATTTCAGGAACATTCAAATTCTTCACCCTTCGGATGGAACACTTCCGCTGCCGGAATCTGAGTTTCCCGGTGCCACCACTGTTACGGATACTTCAACTACATCATCTACACCATCCGACTCTCTAAAAACGCCGGTAAAATCTTCCAACTAGAGCTGTCAGCGATCAGCTTTCAGCTATCAGTAGTCATTTAGCATTAAGATAATTCGTTTGTTTATTACTTCTTACGGCGGCGCATTTGCTATGAGGCGCAAAATTCCTGTTCGCCAGTTGGGCTCTATTTTAAATGGAAATGAACTCCTAAAGTTCAGCACCGCTAACTTTTTCATAGGCTTATATTACTAACAAGCTGATCGCTGACAACTCATCAGGAAAGCTTCTTACCAACACCTTCAAAAAAATCTTCCAACTGGTGAAAACTGTCTTTCAATGCAGGAATTAAGGCGCCAACGCCTTCAATAATTGCCGGGGCTAACCCTGCAGTAGCCTGGTATACCCGGCTGTTAGCCAGTGTTTCCTGATTGATGAAATTCATTTTGTCTGCATAAAACAAAACAACACTAAATACCAGGGTATACATACCAACGTAGAGCAAAGCGCCCCCCAGCCTGTTTACCCAGCCGAGCAGGGCAAGATTGAGTACGCCTTCAAGCGCTTTTCCAGCCCATTGTACCAACAAAACAACCAGCACAAAAACCAGCAGGAAAGAAAGCAGCGGAAGCCATTTAGCGTCGATATTGGTATGTTCCTGCAGGTATACGGCTACGAGCGCCGATAATTTTAAAGCCGCTGCCAGCCCTATAAACCAACCCACAAACGAAAACAATGCAAGCACTATCCCGCGCATGGCGCCTTTTACGATGGCGATTATTATTACCACTAAAAAAAGCAGGTCAACCCACATAATTGATTGATTGCAGCCTACGCAGATAATAATGATTTGACAACGGCGCTGATGGTTTTGCCATCTGCCTTGCCCGCCAGTTGCTTGGTGGCGGCGCCCATTACTTTGCCCATATCTGCTGCCGAAGCGGCTCCTGTTTCCTTAATAATACCGGTAATGATTTCCTTTAATTCGGCTTCGTTTAGCTGTTTGGGTAAGTAGCTTTCAATAACAGTAATTTCTTCCTGTTCCTTCTGCGCCAGGTCTTCGCGGTTTTGCTTTTGATAAATATCCAAAGAGTCTTTGCGGGATTTTACCAGTTTTTGCAACAGTTTTATTTCATCGGCTTCTGCCAGTTGCCCACCTGCGCCTTCGCTTGTTTTTGCGAGGATGATGGCTGCTTTTATTGCCCTTAAGCCACGCAATGTTGCCTGATCTTTTGCAAGCATGGCGGTTTTAATTGCATCGTTAATGGTTTGTTCCAGTGCCATATAATTAAAGTTTTTACGGTGATGGTATTCGGTTTACTCAATCAGCTTTTTTGCAGCAGATCCCTGGACTTTTGATAAAACTCGGCAGCAAATTTTTTTATTTCTTCAACCAGTTGGGTTTGTTTGGTAGCCCGGCTGTATGTGTCTGCCATCGTCATTAATGTCTGGTAGAAAAAGTCGCCCATTTCATCTACCATCATTTCCTTTGTCCAGAGGTCTATACGCATGGCCGATTTTTCCTTTCCGTCCCAAAGCGCAAGCATCATCGCTTTTGCCTGCTGCGCCTCTTCTGCACTGCTGCTGCTTGCATTCCAGGTTATTTGCTGAACCATTTTTTGAGGATCGAGCGTTACGTCGATGGTTATTGTTGATTGCTGCATTATTGATTATAATAAATTGCCGCAAAGGTAAGGCGCTAAGCCATACAACTGCCGGCAAACCTCAACGCGGCGGCAGATGCCGGCTGCTGCTTTCTGCCAGCATGTGCTCAACTGCCTCCCACAAACGTTTTGCCGGGTTGTGGTCAGACAAAGTCTCTGCTCTTTTAACCAAGGTTTGCATCAACTGGTTTCTCAGTTTTTCATCGCGGTATATTTTTTTCATCTTTTCCGCAATCTCCTCCACATCATCTGCATTGCAATACAGCGCTGCATCTTCAATGGTTTCCTGTATAGCGCCGTTGTTGTATGTAATAACCGGAACATGCGCCTGTATGCAGCCCAACAGGTCGATGCCCGTAGCATCCAGATCGGGAAAATACAGCACGCACATGGCCGATGCAGTGATCAAAGCGTTTTCTTCATTGCTAATAGACTGCTGCACCACTACATGCTCCCTGAACTTGTAAGAGGGCAGCAGTTTCATCCACCCTTCCGTGGCGGCATTGCCTGTTACAGAAATCAACAAGCGGGCGGTGCTTTTTTGCCATTTCTTGAATATTGAAAAAGCCTTCAACACATTCACTACACGGTCAGCGCTCATATTGCCAGCCTGCAAAAAAAAGTATTCTGCCTGTTGTGCGTATTTCCTTTTGATGGCTTCCCTTGTATCCCAATCTGGGGGAACAAACAAATTCGATGCAACGGGTCTGATGACTGTTATCCTGTCTGGTTGATATCCTTTTTCAACCAGCAGTTGCCTCAGGTATCCGGAGAATGCAACAAGATATACCGTAAGATCTGTTTTTTTAACGAGCGTATTGTTGTTGCCGGTAATAAAAACGCATTGCGGTATATTGGTTTTGATGCTGCTTCCGTCGATGCAAATAACAGCCGCCGGTTGTTCAGATTTAACGACCGCTGCAAATTGCCGGGTCATCCAGGACTGTTTCCAAAGCCCGGCGAATGCAGGAGGTTTTAATTGTATATTTTTTACTGTTTCCGCTTCGGGTAGCAACGGACCGTTAGCAAATGATAAGCCTGTAAACCGGTGCCCAGACTGCGTTACACACATTTGGCTTATTGTGTTGAAAATAAAATCAGCCAGGGTTTTGTCTTTTGATAAAAAATCCTGCCCTTGACTTATGATTACATTCATTGAAAGACAATTGTTTAAGCAAAAACCCACCTTAAAGTGTTTGTTTTAGCGGAGAAAAGATAAAATTATTCGATGAAACCTGCGTTATTATAGTTGAATGTAAAGGTAATTGCTGCCGCTTACCGCGCAACCTGTAATTCACAAAGATTCGTTTGTTAAGCAAAGCAATACCGACCGTTATCCATACCTATCGTAAACTAAAATCTGTACCTATGAGGCTAAAATTTTTACGCATTCTGTTAATTATTTATGGCTTACTTAGCCTTGGTAAGCATAGTTACGCGCAATGCGCCGGAGGCGTGGCGCCGCAACAATATTCGCAAACAACTGTCTCATCTATCGATGGCGATTTTGAGAGCTATCCATTTGATCAGTTCGACCCTGCGTTGGGAACGTTGATTGGCGTAGACATTCATGCAAAGGTGACGGGACTTATTGCAATGACGGTGATCAACTACAATACATCGCCAAGATCTTACAATGTTGGTGTTTACAGGAAAGATTCGCTGGTATCGCCCGGCCTGGGAGTGAGGATGGTTGTTGACACGAATATAGCCTATACCACTCCTGTTATACCCGGAAGCTTGCATCCAGGTACGGCTCCTACTTATTTTGACCGGTATCCTAATAATCCCGGTGCGGGAGAACCTGCCAACTGGGACTCAAGGTATGTAGATGCACCGGTTGACAGAGACATTTACCAGACGATCAGCGATCCTGCTCTTCTTGATCTTTATGCAGGAGGCGGTACCATTAATATTGACTACGGGCTCGATCCGGGCTTTTCACTGTATGGTGGCGCCAGCCAGGCACAGGGCATTATTACCACTTATGCTACTAATATCGAGTTAGAGGTAACGTATACTTACTGCCCGCAGTCGGTATTGGCTAACGGCAAGCTGAGTTTTTCTATCAGCAAAAAAAGCAACAGTAACGTACTGCTGACCTGGACAAAGGAAAAAGAAGAAAGCAACATCCTGTATATTACTGAGGTAAGCACAAACGGACAAGACTTTAAAAGCTTTGGAAATATCCAAAGCCAAAAACCCGAAAATGCATCTACTGTAGTTAAGTACGAAATGCCTTACGAGGTTCCGGCCAATACTGCCGGTAAGCTGTACTTCCGCATAAAACAAATCGAGCCATCAGGCGAAATCATTTATTCACCCATCAGAACGGTAACGATAGACCAGCGGGCAGAACGTCCAGTGAGCGCATATCCCAACCCAGCCAGCCAGCAGGTTGAACTTCGGTTCACCACGCCTCAAAAACAAAAGCTGCAGGTGCATCTTATCAACAGCTTAGGGCAAATGGTGGAATCAAGAAATATTGACCTGAATGGAGCGCAGCAGTACCAGTTCATTTTTGGCAAAGCGCATGCAGCCGGCATCTATTTTATGCGACTCGTTAACACCGCCAGCCAGGAGCAGCAGGTGCTGAAACTGGTGATAAAGTAAGAAATTAACCCTTTATTTAATAATTAAGAAGAGTTGACGGTTTTAAGCACTTGTCAACTCTTTTTGTTTTTGTATTTTTGTTTACTTACAAATTTTAAATGGAATATAATACAACGAGGAATCATCTCATCATGCGCGAATATGGAAGACATATTCAGAAGATGATTGATTATGTAATCACGATTGAAGACAAGGAAAAGCGTCAAAAAAATGCGCAGGCGCTGATTGAGCTGATGGGATTTTTAAACCCTCATCTGAAAAACGTAGAAGACTTTCGACATAAATTATGGGACCATCTTTTTTTAATATCCGATTTTAAACTGGATGTTGATAGTCCGTATCCTATTCCCACCAGGGAAACTTTAAAGTCGAAGCCCGAAGTACTACCCTATCCTAAAAAATACCCTAAGTATTCGCACCTGGGTAAAAACCTGGAGCTGGTTATTCAAAAAGCTTTGAAAGAAGAGCAGCCTGAAAAACGCTCAGGCTTTGCCAATTCCATTGCCTATTACATGAAGCTGGCTTATAACACCTGGCACAAAGAGCTGGTGCACGACGATGCCATCAGGAGCGAGTTGAATGCCATTACCGATGGTCAACTGGAGTTTACCAATACTCCTTTTGTAAAAGCATATCGCGAAAGAGACAACAGGGACCGGGACAGCAATCGCTTTCAGCGAGGCGGCGGTAAAAACTTTCAGCAACGCAATGGTGGCGGTGGCAACCGCAACGACCGCAACAATGGAAAAGGCGGTGGCAAGCATTACAAAAAGAGATTCAAGTAAGCATTATTATTGTATAAAATAATAAACCCCGGCAGCAGGTAAACAATGCCGGGGTTTTATATTTGCACACATTCATTAAAATTATGCATTCGTTTGAAGTTACCGGAGGCAAAAAAATGAAAGGCGAAATTGTTCCGCAGGGAGCAAAAAATGAAGCGCTTCAAATCATCAGCGCTGTGTTGTTAACGCCTGAAAAAATTACGATCAACAACATTCCGGATATACTGGATGTGAACCTGCTGATAGAACTGCTGGGCGAAATGAATGTAAAAATAGAACGGCACACCAGGCAGTCCTGTACTTTTCAGGCAGATAATGTGGATATTGACTACCTGCGCAGCGATGCATATAAAAAGAAAAGCGGGCGTTTGCGCGGCTCCGTTATGCTGGCAGGACCGCTGTTGGCACGTTACCGCAAAGCATTCATTCCCAAACCGGGCGGCGATAAAATTGGCAGACGAAGGTTAGACACACATATTATTGGCTTTGAAAAACTGGGAGCACAGTTCACTTATAATGCCGAAGACGGTTTTTTTCATCTTCACGCGCCGGAATTAAAGGGTGCTTATATGCTGCTGGACGAACCTTCAGTTACGGGCACCGCCAATATTGTAATGGCTGCAGTAATGGCAAAGGGCACTACCACCATTTACAATGCCGCCTGCGAACCTTACCTGCAGCAATTGTGCAAAATGCTTAGCCGCATGGGTGCCGATATTAAAGGCATTGGCTCTAATATGCTCACCATTAACGGGGTGGGCTACCTGGGCGGAACCGAGCATACCATGTTGCCGGACATGATAGAAGTAGGATCTTTTATAGGGCTGGCTGCCATGACGCAGAGCGATATTACCATTAAAAATGCCGGCATTGAGCATTTGGGGCAAATTCCGGATAAGTTCCGGCAATTGGGCATTCAAATGAATTTTAAGGGAGATGATATTCATATTCCCGCACAGGAGGTGTATGAAATACAAACCTTCCTGGATGGCTCGGTAATGACCATTTACGATCATCCCTGGCCTGGTTTTACGCCCGACCTGTTAAGCATTGTGTTGGTAGTAGCCACACAGGCAAAAGGTTCGGTGCTTGTTCACCAGAAAATGTTTGAAAGCAGGTTGTTTTTTGTAGACAAGCTGATAGACATGGGTGCGCAGATTATTCTTTGCGACCCGCATCGTGCTGCGGTTATCGGGCTGGGGCGCGAACAGCAGTTGCGGGGCATAACGATGAGCAGCCCCGATATTCGCGCAGGTGTTTCGTTATTGATTGCTGCATTGAGCGCAGAAGGTAAAAGTGTTATACAAAATATAGAACAAATAGACAGGGGTTATCAATACATAGATGAACGGCTGAAAGGATTAGGTGCCGGTGTTAAGCGCATATAAAATAAGATCGCCTGTTGGTAACCGTTAGCAAAATCATTCTGGTAGATCCGGGTTCAGTTTCATTAAAAATCTGGCAATGCCTCAACAAAATAAAATCATCATCATAACAGCCCCTTCCGGTGCAGGTAAAACATCCATTGTGCAATACCTGCTGCAGAAGTACCCCCAATTATTGGCTTTTTCTGTTTCGGCCACCACCCGTAAGGCAAGAGTAACAGAGGTAAACGGGAAGGATTATTATTTTATTTCAGAAGAAGCGTTCAGACAAAAAATACAGCAAAACCAGTTTGTTGAGTGGGAAATGGTGTACGAAGGAAAATACTATGGCACGTTGCTGGAAGAACTGGAGCGCATCTGGCAACTTGGCAAAACTCCTGTATTGGATATAGACGTAAAAGGGGCCCTGCGCATCCAGGAACGTTACCCCGATTCTTCTGTTTCGCTTTTTATACAACCCCCATCGGTAGCCGAACTTCAAAAACGGTTAGAAAGCCGCGGCACCGAAACCAAAGAAACGCTGGAAGCACGCGTTAATAAAGCGTCCTATGAGCTTTCTTTCAAAGACCACTTTGATCATATCATTATCAATCATCAACTCAGCGAGGCCTGCATCGAAGCAGATCGTTTAATCATGAATTACCTGGCAGAGTAATACTATATTCCGCCTCCATCCGTTACAATACGGGGAAAATAACTCCGTAAATAACTGCCACTCAGTAAATAAGCTGGTATTTACGCCTTCGATTTATTATTTTTGATTGCATATGACGGATATAGGCATCCTGGTAAGTATTATTTTAATCTTGTTGCTGGTAGGACTGTTTGCTGGCATTGAGGCTGCATTTGTATCGGCCAATAAATTTTCGTTTGAATTAAAAAGGAAACAGGGATTAAGAAGCGGAAGGATCTTATCGGATCTGCTTGAAAACCCCTCCCGTTTTATTGGTTCTATCATTACAGGGCTGGTGTTTACCATTGTGTTGTATGGGCTTTTGGTGGGGTCCATCCTGGCGCCGGTATGGGATTGGATAGAACTGAACCTCGGCACTTCCTATGCTTACATCAAATACCTCAGGCTGATTTTCGAAACACTCATCTCCGCCATCCTGCTTATTTTCGTTCAGTTCTCGTTCAGAGCACTGTTCCGGGCAAAAAGCGACTCGGTGCTGTCGTTGCTTGCACAGTTAGGAATTTTAGGACTCATCAATACACTTTTCTATCCTATTGCTTCTTTTTTTATAGGAATTGCGGAATGGATATTAAAGTATCTTTTCGACATCAAACTTTCGGAACAAAAGCCTACTATCGCCCCGGTGGACATAGAAACTTTTATTCAACAGAATAAAGATCAGTCGGATAACGACCAGGATATTAACACCAGGCTTTTTGAAAACGCTTTGCAGCTTCCATCTATCAAGATCAGGCAATGCCTTATACCCCGCAAAGAAATTGAGGCGGTAGACATTCAAACGCCTGTTGAAGCTGTTAAACAACGCTTTATCGATACCAAGCTGAGCCGGCTGATCATTTACGAAAACAATATCGACAATATATTGGGCTATGTGCACCAGATTGAGCTGTTCAAAAACCCGGCAGACATCAGGTCAATCATGTTGCCGATACCCGCAGTTCCCGAAAGCATGAGCGCTACGGACCTTATCAGCAAGTTTACAAAAGAACGCAAGAGCATTGCCTGGGTGGTAGATGAATTTGGGGGCACTGCAGGTATTATTACCATGGAAGATTTGCTGGAAGAAATTTTTGGGGAAATAAGAGACGAATATGACACAGACCAGTTTGTAGAAAAACAGATTTCAGAGAACGAATATATTTTTTCAGGAAGGCTGGAGCTGGATTACCTGAACCGCAAATACAATTTTGATTTTGGCGAGGCGGCTTCCGAAACGCTTTCCGGGTATATTATTCACAACCACGAAATGATCCCAAAGATCAAGGAGCGTATTATTATTGATAACTACGAGTTTGACATTATTAATGTGAGCGACACCCGTATTGAAATGGTTAAAGTAAAAAGGCTTAAATAACGCATCAAAAAAAATCGCCTCGTCTTTTTTGGAAGAATCCCGGGCCCTGATTACCTTTGCGTCCACCATGATAAAAATGATCAAGCATACAAAGAACACGAAGAAACAGTTCCTTACCGGGAAGGGTTAAAGAGTGTATTGTATGACTGAATATATTCAAGGCCTTTCCGGAAACGGAAAGGCTTTTTACTTTAAAACACATCACACAACTAAAACAACAAAAACAAACAAAATGAAAGTCGCAGTAGTAGGAGCTACAGGATTGGTTGGCTCCAAAATGTTGCAGGTGCTTGCAGAAAGAAACTTTCCTGTAACGGAATTAATACCGGTTGCTTCAGAAAAATCTATCGGCAAAGAAGTAGAATATAAAGGAAAGAAGTACAAGGTTGTAAGCGCCGACGATGCTATTGCGGCTAAACCCGATGTGGCTTTATTTTCAGCAGGCGGCAGTACCTCCCTGGCTTTGGCGCCACGTTTTGCCGAAGCTGGCATTACCGTTATAGACAACTCCTCTGCCTGGAGGATGGACCCTACCAAAAAGCTGGTGGTGCCTGAAATCAACGCCGATGCACTTACTAAAGACGATAAGATCATCGCCAACCCTAATTGCTCTACTATACAGATGGTAGTAGCATTAAATCCATTGCATAAAAAATACAATATTAAAAGGATTGTCGTAAGCACTTACCAGAGTGTAACAGGCACAGGGGTAAAAGCTGTGGAACAACTGGAAGGCGAAAGGAAAAAAGCAATCAATGGACAGAACGGCGAATACCCCATGGCGTATAAGTATCCAATTGACCTGAATGTAATTCCTCAGATTGATGTTTTCCTCGATAACGGCTATACCAAAGAGGAAATGAAAATGGTGAATGAAACCAAAAAAATAATGCGCGATGATAACATCCGTGTTACAGCTACTACAGTACGCATACCCGTTATGGGCGGTCATAGTGAAAGTGTGAATATTGAATTTGCCAATGATTTTGACCTGGAGGAAGTGAAAAGCCTGCTTTCTTCGGCTCCAGGAGTAGTGGTGGTAGACGATCCGGCCAATGCGCAATATCCCATGCCCAAAGATGCACATGAAAAGGATGAAGTATTTGTAGGAAGATTAAGAAGGGACGAAACGCAAGCCAATACGTTGAATATGTGGATAGTGAGCGACAATTTGCGCAAAGGCGCTGCTACCAACGCAGTGCAGATTGCGGAGTATTTGTCTGCAAAACAATTGTTATAACAATCTCAAGGATTCCGAATCTTCAGTAAGATTCGGAATCCTTAATAATTTTAGTGTGGCTCAACCGCCCTGTTTAAAAAATTGATGAGCGGCTGAATGGTTTTAAAAGCATCTACTGTATCTTTTACCAGGCTCTTAGAAGAGAGATCAGCATCGCTGATGGCTTTCATGGCAATCCAGCTTTTCAGCTTAAGGAAAGATGCCGCAGGATTTTCTTTCTCATATCCTTTAGGCACATTTACTAAAGCAATTTCGGGATCTCTGTCGAGGTCTTTGTAAACAGAAACAAATTTTTTTGAACCAACTATTCTCTTGAACTCATCGAGCGAATAATCGATCTCCTGCCTTATTTTTTGAGTTTCTGCCGGCATGGGCATCCAGATACCGCCGCCTACAAAACTATTGCCTGGTTCGAGGTGAAAATAATAACCCGCGTATATAGATTTCTTACCACCTAGGTTTATGCTGGCTGCAAAATTTTTCTTATAAGGTGTTTTGTCTTTGCTAAAGCGGATATCGCGGTTAATACGAAACATACATTCTTTTGCTTTGAGCGAAGCAATTGTAGGATCGGACTTGCCGAAAGCATCAATTACATTCTGCAGAAACGTTTCAAAATCGCCTCTTGCTTCGTCATAGGCTTTGCGGTTTGCATCAAACCAGGGCTTGTTATTGTTTTTAGAGAGTTTTTTTAAAAACTGGATGGTACTGCTTTGCATCATAAGTGTAGATGTTAAAAAAATTGAGCATTCTTAATCTATCAATAAAAATAGAATAGAATGCTCAATTACCAATGTTGTCTACCGCACAAGGCCGGAGTTAATTTTATTTAACTCTTGCCCAATTTTCTCCACTCTTAATCCTGTATAGTGTCATTTCGCTTACTTCGTACTTTTCGGCAAGTTGTTTATAGGTTAACTTGCGATTAGGGTCAGCAATTGTTTTTTTAATGGCACTTACCTGGTTAGCACTGAGTTTCAGGCCGGAAGACCGGTTTGCCTGAACTTTTTTGTACGCGATTTTTGCCGGGCTCCTTTGCTGATGCCGGCTTACTTCGCTGAGTGTTGCCCATTTGAGATTGGAAGACTTGTTATCCGTTTTGTTGTAATTAAGGTGGATAACGAACTGGTGTTTAGGGGAGGGTTTTTTACAAAACAGGCGAGCAATTTCGCGATGAATGTAAAGTGTCCCTTTGTTGCCGGGGCGATGCAGGTTTAAACTCCGGTAGCCTGTGGTTAATGAGCCGCTAAGTAATTGTCCGTCTTCGTGAATGTTGTTGGTGTAACTGGCTACTCTGCCGTGGCTCGATACCGCGTATCTTTTGCGGAGTTCTTTCCAGCCTGAAAAATGAAGGGGTTTCCAGGATTCGCCGGGAACTTTTTTGATCATAGTTG
>JBQCGX010000123.1:0-15520 GCA_051955255.1 Agriterribacter sp.
ACGGTCGGACCGCCCATGGGTTATTGAGCTCGGTCGGCGGTCTGAACGGGAAATAAAGATATTACCGAACTTCTGGCCTGTGCAGTCACCGGAATTTTTGCCTGCAGATTTTCGCTGGTAATGACCGCAGATGTTGACCGAAAAATAATGAAATGGATAGGTGCTTATCAGGACAAAATATGATGCGCCTCCACTTCAGGCGGATCGAAATTCAATGTAGTTTAGTTAATGCTTATTCATGCCAGCGCCATCCATCAGACCGCCCCTTGGGCGGGCCGATGGGGAAAGCCGGTCGGCCCGCCCAAGGGTTATTGAGCTCGGCTGGCGGTCTGACCGGCAAAAAAAGATAAATCCGCACTCCGGGCCGGTGCAGCCATCGGAATTTTTTTCCGCAGATTTTCTGCTGACAATGACCGCAGATGTTGACTGAAAATAAATGAAATGGATAGGTGCTTGTCAGGACAAAATATGATGCGCCTTCATGCATGTTTATAGAATTACTGCAGTTGAATGGAGCGTCGCAAGGAACGATCAGCAGAATTATTGTCGTGGGGGAAAAAATTATATTGTCTACCTTACAGAAGTATCAACCACAAAAATATGGACAGGGATATTACCAAAAGATACTCCAATGGAGAAGTAACCATTGTTTGGAAACCTGCTTCGTGCATACATTCAACCATTTGCTGGAAAGCTGCAACGGGTTTGCCGGATGTGTTCAACCCTAAAGAACGTCCATGGATTAAACCAGAAGGAAAAGAAAGTACTGCACTGGTGGAACAGGTAAAAAAATGCCCCAGCGGAGCGTTGAGTTATTATTACAACAAAGAGGAAGCTGCAAATGAGGCGGCTACCTGAATGCAGTTATTCAACATTGGCTTCTAAAAAAGCTTTGATTTTCACGAACGAATCCAAAAGATTCGGTCCGCTCCACCCATGTCCCTCATTGGGGTAAAATACGAACTGATTTACTACAGCCTTTTCGTTGAGCGTTTCAATAAGCAGGTCAGCCTGCGAGCGCGGTACTAGCGGATCATTTCCGCCTTGCAATACCAGGGTTGGCGGACTTTGTTCCGATACAAATTTTACGGGGCTCGATGCTTCGTAAATGTCCGGATCTTCTTCGTAAGTTTTGCCTGTAACATTTATCAATATGCCTTGCTGTACCGGGCTCAGGCTGCTAAAAACAGTAAGGTCAGTTGGCCCAAAAAAATCTACAATGGCTTTTACATTTTTACCGGGATCGTTTTTATAACCATGCAGCAGTGCAAGGTGAGCCCCGGCACTAAAGCCTGTGAGCACAACGTTTTTTGAAATGCCTAATTCATCGCTGTTTTCCACTACAAATTCAACAGCCGACTTTACATCATTTTCCTGGGTGGGAAAAAGATTGGTAGTACCATTTGCCGCCAGCCGGTAGTTTATATTTACGAGCGCATACCCAAGAAAATAATTCTTTGCTTCGGGTATTGCTGCCGTTAGGTCTGCCTTGCTTCCACCAGACCATGCGCCGCCATGTATGAGGATAACGGTTTTGGTGGTATCGCTTCTGCCCGCGGGCAAATAAATATCCATTTTATTACGGTCATCTGTACCGTAAGATGTATCGATGATCGTTCTTTCCGCCAGCGTAGGATCGGGGGTAACGGGTTCATTGTCTTTGCGGCATCCGGTTATAACTAACAGAGATGCAAAGAACGCGATCAACAAATTGCCTGGCAATGTTTTCATTCTTATTGTTTGTGGGAATATCGAAAATAACATGCCAAACACACATTTGTTTTGAATGTGGGAGACCTCTCCTTCGTCGAGGTGACGACGATACAAGTAGGAGACCTCTTTCCTTCGCAGGTGACGTTGGAGGGTTAAATCATGATCTGCCATATGTATTTTGTACCCCATTTCCCCCAGCGTTTCAAACTTTCCTGTATGGTTTTATCAACGCCCTTGTAGTCTGTTTTCTTTCCCTTTTTAGGTGGCGCTATTGCTGCATCCTTCACCTCCAGCTCCAGCTTGGTGGCATACCAGTTGGTAAACATACGGGGTATTACAACGCCCAGTATCATACCCGGCAATCCATTAAATGATTCAGGTCCACCCTGCGAAATAATTTCCTCGGTATAAAAGGCCACCACAAATACCGAATCCATGATAACGGTGGTAGCTCTTTTGCATTCAAATCCTGCTATTTTTCTTGTATCGCCGGTAATGCGCCATTTGTATTTGCGCAGGCTGTCCTGTATCAGGAAAGATTCGTCGAACACCTGTTTGGCTGCAATGGTTTGGCCGGTAGTAAAATCGCTGTACACAATATTGGCAGCGGCTGGACCGTCGCCCCAGGGAGTCGATTTCTCATTGGTTTCCCTGCCGGGTTTGTACATGGCTTTATCGCCCGCAAAAACAAGGTCGAAGTAACTATGTTTATATTCAGGAATGGTCTTTTTTATAGTGGCTGCAAAAGTATTGTCGTCTCCGGCATCCATTTGCTTGTGCTGGTTCACCGTTTTTTCAAATTCAATTTTTCCTTTCAGTATAAATTGTGCGCTTGCCTTGGCATAACAGCCAGCAATAAGCGCTAATAAAAAAAGTATTTTCTTCATGGCTAATGTTTTATTTGTTTTCAACCTGGGCATTGTTTTTTGTAAAGTTCCAGGTAAAGGTCAACAACCAGAAACGGCGCAGGGTAACATAAGTGTTCTCCGATACAAAGTTGCTGTTGATGTTCCTGTTAAACCCTATGTTTTGGTTTAAGATATCGTTCACAGAAAATTTTAAAGAGCAGGTTTCTTTAAAAAGCCGTTTGCTCAAAGAGGCGTTCCAGATAATCGTGTTGCGGTTCTGATCGAACACGCTTGTTTTTTGCCGGAAATTGAAATCGGCTTCGTTCGACAGATCAAACTTTCCCGGCAGGGCAATATACGTGTCGATGTTATAATAATGGTTCCAGTAAGCCGTTTTTACATCTTTTCTTATAGATGATACAGATGTGTTATAGCTGAGGTTGCCCCTGAAGTTGATGCCCAGCTTGTTTTCGATTGAATAATAGGCACCCGCTCCTCCCGTGTAAGAATTATTGAGCGTGATGTTCTTTTCACCGTTTACATAGTTGATGCCTTTTCCACCCGAAGCATTGAGGTTAAAACTAATCCTTGTTTTCAACTTTGCGAGTTTCATATTATACCCAACGTAGGACCAATAATTATAAGTGCCGCCGGTATTGACAGATTGGTATATTCTTCGTCCCAGCGAGTCAACGCTGTTGTTATTGGTAATGGTATTGTCGGTAAAATTAAAGCTGCCATTTGCAAAAATGCCTCTTTCCTTCAGCACCTTATAATCGTTGAAGTATGCAAAGAACCTGTGATTGAATGCCGGATTCAAATCGGGGTTGCCGGTAAAAATATTGAGCGGATCGTTGTTTTCGCGCACCGGCTGTATTTGCTGAATGGTTGGCTGCTGGGTGCTTCCGTTGTAATTGAAGCCAATGCGGGTTTGCGGTTTAATATTGTAGTTGAAGCTGAATTTGGGGAAGAGGTTGGTGCGATAATAGCGGAACGACGAATCTTTGATATTATCGGTTTGCCTGTAAGCCTGGTAAGCCAGGTCACTTCCAAAAGATATATTGTATTTCTTTTTGGCAATACGGTATGCCACTCCTCCGGCGTTGGTATTGATGAGGAAATCGTAGTCGTTGGTTAGCGAAGAATCCAGTGCATCGTATTTGCCGTTTTCGTAATTATAGGTAATCCTGTTGGCGCTGCTGTTGGAGTTCGAAAATCCATAGTTCAGCTCAATAAAGTTGTTTTTACCTAACGGTTCCGTGTAGGTTACCTTCGCATTCAAAGTAAACAGCTTGCTGTTATTATACTTGCGTTGGTTGATGGTGTCTTGTTGAAAAACGTCTCCTTCAGGGTTAAAATAATCCGTTACAGCGTCCAGGAAACCTTCTGAGTCGGTGCCATTGTATTTTTGTTCCACTCTTCCCGAAATGGTTCTGCCCACCTTCTTGAATTTTTTCCGGTAAAGGATGCTCGTGTTCAGCGACGACTCATCCATATTGGCCGAATTGCTGCGCGTGTTTTTATTAACGGACTTCGATGCTTCGTTTAATGCTTCCTGGTAAAAACTGTTGAAATTCTGCGTTTTGCCTTTGTAGCCGTTCACTGTAATTTTTAAAGAAGAAGAAGAGTCGAGCTGCACCTCATATTTTCCACTTAACGTATTGCGTATGCGCTGCGAAAAATTACTGTTCCGCTGGTTCATATAATACAAGGTGTCGGGCAAAATATATTGTGTTTTGGTTTCGCCCTGCCCCGCAATATCCATTTTTTTATACAGGTAGCTGCTGTTGAAGTTGTGTTTGTTTTCGTTCCACTTGTTTGAATAGTGCCCGCCACCGGTCCATATTTTAGGCAATCCATTCCCGTTAAAGTTCAACGCATCACTTTCGCCAAAAGAATAGAAGTAACCGTTGTTTTCGTCGTATTCGAAATTGTCTTCCGTTCCGGCATATTTCCGGCTGTCGTCCCAGTTAAGCCCTCCCTGCCCGGTGTTGGACATGGTGCCAAACGCGGCTATTTTTCTTTTCCCTTTAAAAAAGTTAACCATGGCTTCGTTGTTGAACTTGTCTTTTAAGCCTCCACCAACAGCCACTTTTCCAAAGTACCCGTTCTTTTTATCTTCTTTCAGCTTCAGGTTAATAGTTTTGGTTTTTTCGCCATCATCAATGCCTGTAAAAGCAGCCTGGTCGCTCTTTTTATCAAATACCTGCACTTTATCCACAGCATCTGCCCGTATGTTTCGGGTAGCCACGGTGGGGTCATCACTAAAAAACTCTTCACCATCCACCAATACCTTTTGAACTTCCTGTCCCTGCGCTATGATCTTTCCGTTTTTGTCTACCTGTATGCCCGGCATTACTTTCAGCAGGTCTTCTGCACTGGCATTGGCACGAACCTTAAAGCTGTCGGCCGTATACTCCAGAGTGTCTCCTTTTACCCGCATGGCATTGTTCTGCTTTATTACAATTTCTTTTAACAGCAGTGCCTTGTTGGTAAGGTTAATGCTGCCCAGCTCAAGTGTTTGACCGGGCGTTAACTGTATATAGTCTACGTAGTCTGCAAACTGGGGGTAGGAAATGATGACTGCAAAATCGCCATCAGGCAAATTATTCAACGTAAAGCTACCGTTCTTTTCGGCGCGGGTAAATTTTATAAGCGTTGAGTCGCTTTTCTTTATCAATGTAATGGCTGCGTTCGCAAGTTTTTTTTGATTAGCAGTGTCTGTAACAGTTCCTTTAACTGCCGAGGTTTGAGCAATACTCAATTGCAGTATGCCGCAAAACACAACAGTTAGCAAACCCGATAAGCGTTTAGTCATGGATGTAGTTTAAGGATAATAGTTAAGGTTAATGGTCGGCAAGATACTTTTAAATTATTCTTTATATCTTTTAATCTTACGTTAAAAAAAGTTCTGATGCTACATAGCTGTCAATTCCATAACGGGAACGGATATTTTTTACAGAAGCTTAGATAAAGTACTAGCGATATTATTCTTACAGTTGGAAATCTCTTAAATAGTGCTAAATTGAAAGGGTAAGTACAAACTATTAACTGCCTCAAGTTTTTTACCGATGAAGGAAGCCAACGAACACAGCAATACACCTCGTTACGAAGACATTCACTTTGTAGATAGCACCAAATCCGTATGGAATTATTCATTGTTTACTGATGACGATATAAAAAATTTTCAACAGGGTACGCATTACCGTTTATATGAGCTCTTTGGTTCACGACCGGTAACGGTATTGGGTAAACGTGGATACTACTTTGCAGTTTGGGCACCCAACGCCACTTTTATTTCTGTAAAAGGCAATTTTAACGATTGGAGCGATGAATCGCATCCACTTTATGTACGAATGGACAATTCCGGTATATGGGAGGGATTTATACCGGAAATGGCGAAGGGAGAGGTATATAAATATCATATTCATGGTTACAAGGGGCGTAAGCAAGACAAGGGAGATCCATTTTCGTGGTTTTGGGAGAAGCGGCCTGATACTGCTTCTATAACCTGGAATCTTGATTTTGAATGGGGAGATGGAGCCTGGTTAAGCACGCGCAAAGACCACAACTCGCTCGAAGCTCCATGGAGTGTGTACGAAGTGCATCTTGCCAGTTGGATGCGACCCGACCGAAACGACGAGGAAAGCTATAATACCTACGACCAGATCAGGGATACCCTGGTTCCCTACGTTAAAGAAATGAATTTTACGCATGTGGAGCTGATGCCGGTAATGGAGCATCCGTTTGATGGCTCGTGGGGTTACCAGGGAACGGGATATTTTGCGCCAACCTCACGCTTTGGCGATCCGCAAGGGTTCATGAGCCTGGTTGAAGCATTTCATAAGGAAGGCATTGGGGTGATACTCGATTGGGTGCCGTCGCATTTTCCATACGATGCTCATGGCTTGTTTATGTTTGATGGAACGCACACCTACGAATATGCAGATATGCGCAAGGGATTTCACCCTGATTGGAACAGTTATATATTCAACTATAAAAGGGGAGAGGTAAAATCGTTTTTGATAAGCGGGGCGCGGTATTGGTTCGACAAATATCATATTGACGGGATACGGGTAGATGCTGTAAGTTCTATGCTCAAACTGAATTACTCACGTACTACCGGTCAATGGGAACCGAATGAATATGGTGGCGACGGCAATATAGAGGCCATTGCTTTCATTAAGGATTTGAATGAAACCATTTTCCGCGACTTTCCGGATGTGCAAACCATTGCTGAGGAAGCGACAGACTGGCCCGGCGTGAGCAAACCTACATTTAATGACGGGTTGGGCTTTGGAATGAAATGGATGATGGGATGGATGCACGATACACTCGATTATTTTAAGCTGGACCCTGTATACAGGAAGTACCATCAGGATAAGTTTTCATTCAGCATGATGTATTTCTACGACGAAAACTTTATGCTGCCGCTGAGCCACGATGAGGTGGTGCATGGCAAAAGCCCCATGCTGTATAAAATGCCGGGCGATGAATGGCAGAAGTTTGCCAATCTCCGGTTACTGTATACCTATATGTTTACGCACCCTGGTGGCAAACTGTTGTTTATGGGGGATGAGTTTGGGCAAACCAACGAATGGAATTATAAGTCGGAACTCGACTGGCATTTGCTGCAGTACGATGCACATAAACTGCTTAAAAAATGTGTGAGTGATTTGAATGCTTTGCTACGATCGGAACCTGCCTTATACGAAAACCAGTTTAATATTTACGGCTTTGAATGGGTAGACCTTAATCACCGGGCTGAATCCGTGATTGTATACAGGCGCAAAGGAAAAGATCCTGCGAATGATGTATTGGTAGTGTTAAATATGACGCCGGTAGTGCATCGCGACTGGAAGTTGAAAGTATACAATAAATCGTTGTGGAAAGAAATATTTAACAGCGACAGCAAAGTTTATTGGGGAACGGGGGATGTATATAACCCCGACATACAAAGTGAAACTTTAGATGCAGCCGAAAAGTTATACGAGCTTACCATTCATTTACCACCGTTAGGTGCCATAGTTCTGCGTTAAAGATTTTACCACATAGGAACATAAGGAGCATAAGGAAATTGTAGTTTGTGGTTTGTAACTGCGATTAGAGAAACCATAAACTACAAAACCATAAACTCTATATTACTATGTGCCTATGTGGTAAAACTTCAACTATAGCTTTATATTAATGCCTGCCATAAAGTTTCTGCCCGCCATAGGGAAATAATAATTATCATTCACCATTGTTCCTCCGGCAATATAACTGAAGGTATAACCATTGGGCTCGTAGCGTTTGTTGAAAATATTATTTACCTGCAATACAAAGTTTATTTCTTTAAACACGAGTTTATTGATGGTATAGATGGTTCTAAAATCCTGAACATAAAATGCGTTCAACTTGCGGTTTTCATTGCTGGTATTGTCGAGATATTGCTTGCTGACATATTTACCCGGTAAGCTTAATTCCAAATTTTTAAACGGCAGCAAATTGATGCTACCTCCGCCTACAATGGAAGGTGAAAAAGAAATATCGGAAGAGCGGAAGCTTTCTGATTTCTGGCCACCGTTGTCATAATCATCGTACCATGCAGTAAAGTCGTTTATTTTATTGCTGCTCAACGCCAGGTTGCCGGAGATGTTGAACCATTGTACAGGTTGCCATTTTGCCTGCATCTCAATACCCATCCGGTAACTTTCGGGAATGTTGGTTCGCGCATAGGCGCCTACGTCGTTTATCTTTCCTGTAAGCACCAGTTGGTTCCGGTATTTCATGTAATACAATGCCAGGTTCCAGTTGAAGTTGTGGCTGCGCTGCTCAATGCCCAATTCAAAATCGTGCAAAGTTTCCGGGCGTGGTTGTTGTTCGGCTCCGGCTTCAAAGTCGTCGCGGTTAGGCTCTTTATTTGCCAATGCATAAGAGAAATATCCCGACCAATTATTGTTGCTGTAACTGATGCCAGCTTTAGGATTGATAAAATTATAGGTGTTGTTTACTTTCAGTTCAGGGTTTTCTCTAAAGCCGTTCATATCATATTGCACCCGGCGATATTGAACATCGCCAAACAATTCCCAATTGTCGGCTATGCGTTGCTGTAACTTAGTGTATACATTAAAGTCTGTTTTCAGCGCATCTAAATTGTACCACTCGTAATCTTTGGGAATACCCACCTGACCCCAAGGCAGTTTGCCGTAGTGGTTACCATCGTAACGGTTCCAGCCACCGCCTGTGATCCATTGGGTGCCCTTATTTTTATACTGCAACGAAAAAATACCTCCGTAATAGTAATTGTCCAGCCACAATTGGCGCACAATGTCGGTAGTGGTAACAGTAGAATCGCCTATCACAACGTTAGGCAGACCAAATTCAGCCAGTTCGCGGCCGGCTTTATATTGCTCGTAATATCCCTTGCCACGCGTAAGAAACAATGCGGTATTAAAGCTGAAGCGGTCGTTAACCTCTTGGTTGTAGAATAGCTGGTAATGATCCTGCTTATAATTATCGGTTTCATTTTCGTAAGGCTCGCCCGGTTTCTCCGTTCCGGCAGAATTATAGGTGCGGTCGGTTTCCAGCTTATCTTCTGGTATGCCATTCCATGCATGATAGGTTTTTTCTTTGCCTGAAAAAACATTCAGCCGTAAAGAGGCTTTGCCAACAAAATAGGCGGCAGACAGGTAATAAGATTTCAGATCACTTGTAGCTCTGTCGATATACCCGTCGCTGGTTATGGAAGAAAGTCGGGCATCTACCGTGAACTTTCCATCTATCAATCCTGTTCCAGCCTTAACGGTATTCTTCCAGGTATTGAACGAGCCATAGCTGTTGTTGATTTCGCCGTAGGCATTTTCAATAAATTCGTTGGTGCTCATATTAATAGTAGCTCCAAAAGCACCAGCACCATTGCTGCTGGTACCCACACCGCGCTGCACCTGGATGCTGTTTACGGACGACATGAAATCGGGCATGTTTACGAAAAAAGTGCCCTGCGATTCTGCATCGTTATAGGGAATGCCATTTAAGGTTACATTGATTCGTGTTGCATCGGTACCGCGTATGCGCATAGCAGTATATCCCACGCCGTTACCCGCGTCTGAGTTGACTACTACGGCGGGCAGTTCATTCAAAACAAATGGAAGATCTCTGCCTGTGTTCAGCTTTTCAATTTGTTTTTTGGTGACGTTGCTCTTGGCAAAAGGCGCCCGTTCGCTTGCCCTTACTGCTTTTATTTCGATGGGCTGCAACATGAGGTGCAATTTTTCAAGCCCGATCACCTGGTTACCACCGGCATTAGTATTCAGCTCAACAGATGCTAACCGGTAGCCTACGCCTGAAATAGTGGCGGTGTAAGTGCCCGAACGAATGCCCCGGAAGCTAAACTCGCCCTTTTCGTTGGTTACAGTTGCCAGGGTAGCGGAAAGCGTAACAGTGGCATTGGATACAGGCTGGTCAGTATCTTTTTCGACCACCCTGCCGCTTAGATAAGATTGGGCAGACGCGCCCATGCAGGTAAAAAGCAATGCTAATACAATAGCATGCATGCTTAAAAAACTTTTTTTCATTCTGTTTTTGTTGTCGGCCATCACGTGCAATAAACATGCACTCACTTGTTATTGACCGGATTTACAAAAACAGGAAAGGAGAGATGTGAGGACTCGTCCTTCCCTGCGCAGGCATTACCCTGATCAGGTTCTACGGGTTTGATCTCAGCCCCCGACATCAGTCGGGCGGCACCCCGGGAACTACTGAGGTTAAACAAACTTTAACCGCGGTTGTTTGTGACCGCAAAGTTAATGGAGTTTTAAAATAATTTCCAAATAGTGTAACTTTTGTGTCCAATAGCCGTAATAACACTGTGCGCTGCGAATGTTTCGCAGACTGTTTTGATTAATAAAAGATTAAAAGTAAAGGGATGAAAAAACTATTGTTTTTGGTGTGCTGTGTTTTAGCGGTAGCTGTTGCCGGTGCGCAAGACGTGTATGTGAACGATAAAAATGCACAACCCAGGAAAATATCCGGTTCCTTCTCGGGCATTTCCGTTTCTGGTTCCATAGATCTGTACGCTTCGCAAAGCGATGAGGAAGTAGTGGTGGTGAGCGCCTCTGAAACCAAATTCCGTGATCGTATTGTAACCGAAGTGGTAGACGGAATGCTGCGGATTTACTATAATGAAAAGGGGCTCCAGTGGAACAGTGCAGGCAAAAACCTGAAAGCCTATGTTTCGTTTAAAATGATCAACAAATTAAATGCCGCGGGTGCATCGGATATTTATGTAAATGGGGTGATAAAAGGCGATGTATTAAAGATTGCTTTGTCGGGAAGCAGCGATTTTAAAGGAGCCGTAGATGTAAACAAACTATCGCTCGATCAAAGTGGCAGCTCCGATTCCCACATCAACGGCAGAACAAGTTCATTAACTATTAATGTAAGTGGCGCCAGCGATGTAAAGGGCTATGACCTGGTAAGTGAATACTGCGAAGCAGAAGCGAGCGGTGCCAGTGACATACAGATCACCGTTACAAAAGAACTAACTGCCACGGCTAGCGGCGCCAGCGATATTTACTACAAGGGCGAAGGCATTACCCGCAACATTAAAAGCAGTGGAGCGAGTTCGATAGCCAGGAGGGAGTAGGGCGCAATAACCTCGGGGTTGCAGAAGAGCAATGTGTTATCGTCACACATTGCTCTTTTTTCGTCGAAAAATTAAAAGAATACTATCGTATATTTTGGTTGTAGTGTATTTATTTTACATATTTGCGAAAAAATGTCTAACCTCACCTAAACTTTATTTTATGAGATTGATTTTAGCAATTCTATGTTTTTCGCTTTTTTTTGGAAGCAGCTTTACAGGCTGTATTAAAGAGAAGATTGTAACAGTAAAAGACACTCTGACAAAAACATTGTATTTACGTCCCGGCCCAAATGACGGAAGAGATGTTATCGTTGCTTATCGTGAAAATGATGGTGGCGCTTATGCAAATCTCAATAATTTACATAGTCCTGATTTATCTGCTACGAGATGGACGTTCAATTCTGAAGGTGCCGGGCAGGGAACTTACCGATCCTATATCAAGTTTTCAGCGCTCTATGGACTGCCGGATAAGGCAATCATTGAATCTGCAAAACTTTCTCTTTTTGGTGTAAGTGTTGGTACTGCTGCGCCTGAAGGTAATTCTTATTATCCGGGATCTCCTTACAACTCATATGGTGATAACAAATGTTGGTTGAAGAGAGTAACAGAGAATTGGAATGAAAGAACTATTACATGGAATAACAAGCCGGCTACCACGGATGAAAATCAAGTAGAAGTACCTCCGACTACTTCAAGGTTTAATTCTGATGCTATCGATCTAGATGTAACCAAGCTTGTTCAGGACATGCTGGATGATGGTAAGAAAACAGCTGGGTTTTGCTTACAGTTACAGAATGAACAGATTTACAGATCTGTTAATTTCGCGAATAGCAGATATTCTGATTCTACAAAGCGCCCAAGACTGATTGTGCAGTATAGAATAGAAGAATAATCGTTCTTCCAATACACAAATAAGAAATGCCGGTAATTAAGTCCGGCATTTTTTATTTCTAATAGACTACAATACTTTATAAAAATAGGGTTTGTTCAAGTAGATTTTTGGGGAGTACCGTACAATTGTAAGCATATTCTTTAAGAACCCATAGGCTTTATTATAATCGTGAAAAGGATTACGTAGGTGAAAAAGATTATCAATAAAGCTTAAAAAAAACAACAGCGGCACCGTTATGAGATAAATGAATAGTTGAAAAAAGAACCAACCAACCCCAAATTCTTTTCTGATACGCACAAACGATGAAAGCATTATTTGAAGCCCCTTTTTATCGTACAAGTTATGATAGCCTGTGCTGGTTGACCCAAAGGTTTTGTTGGAGGTTTCTCCCTGCAAATGAATAATATTGAACTGCCCGTAAATACACAATTTCCCGTATTTTTTCAACCTGCTGCACCACTCTGCTTCTTCTGCATAGAGAAAAAAATCTTCGTCGAGCAGACCCGCTTTTTCTATAACACTTTTTTTTACCATTAAAAAAGCGCCGTTGATCCAATCTACCTCAACTTCTGTTTTGGCATCCGGGATATTAGGTTTGCGTGTATGTAATAAGTTTCCGAGCCATTTAATAGTGGCGCCAACATAAGGTAGGGGCAATAAATTATTCAGTCCACCGGTAATGATATAGTTGCCCGAAATTTGAGGAGATCCGTCGGCATTTAGTAACTGAACACCACAAGCTACATATGCGGAACTGACGAATGCATAGAAGCAGTTTTCAATAGTGTTGGTTGAGTCCAGGGTATCCGAATTTAAAAGTAAAACTACCCGGCCTTTTGCCGAAAGAATACCTATATTGTTAGCCCGCGCGAATCCGCTGTTGTAAGACATCTGGATCCAACGTATGGAGGGAAACGCCTCTAATATTAATTGTTTGCTGTTATCGTGGGAAGCGTTATCAACTACCAAAAACTCAGCCCGAATACGAGAAAAATTTTTATAAAAGCTAGAAATACAATTGATAACCAGATGTGGTGTGTTGTAATTTACTATGATAATGCTAATGTCCATTGATACTTTGTTACACAATTCTATTTAACTTTTTCAAAATCAGATTTCGACACAGTTTGAAGGGAAACACAATAATTGAAATGAATACTTCCTTATAAAAACCTGAATTGTGTCCATGAACCCTTGTATTCACTCGCATATGCGTCCAAACTGATTTAAAATGACGATAACAAAGCAAATTATAAATGATCTTCCTGGTAGTCTTAAATTTTAAAGGAACTGTTTGGCTGAATTGAAGTTTTGCTTTCTGAAAATCCTTCAGGGCTTCGAGTACACAAATGATAATCTTCTCTTCGTTAAAGTCAATTATGTCTATAATAAATTCTGTCGATTGTCCATATCTCTGAAAGTCTCTACTGACAGGATTAACCCAATAAGCATCTGGATTGACAAGCTGTATCATGGGTAACAACTTAGCATCGGTCGATGTACTAATCCAACTAATACCACTCGAACATCCTATCAAAAGTGTGCAGTATTCGGTTAGAGCGGCAGTTTCTCTTAAGGTGAGCAGGCTTCCATCAATTACCTTCTTGTTAGGATGTTCTATTTTCTTTGCTGATGAAAGAATTACAGCAGTATTTCCATCACTTGTTAATTTCTCTGCAATTGCAATAGCCGTTTCCGTTGTTATAGGTAGCTGTCCGCTTTGCGGAGCAAATTCGAAAAGGACTACATTGTCATAATTACTAAGTGCATTCTGCGTCGCAAAATCATTGGCATTTTGTTTTTCATTTTGTGAAAGTCGAAGCACAGGAATAACATCTTCAGTAATAGGATAAGGATATGCATTAAAAATATTTGAGCGAATACAACCGTCGTAATACGCCAAATTTGTATCCATGATATGTGTGATGAATACTTTGTTCCAAATTCCGCTTTTCTCTTGCTCCTTCAACTTTTTCTTTAATCTTCTGAAAGCAGTTATATCATTTTTGGGAACATCATCTATGATCATTATCGTATCTATAAAAGGATTGTCATCTAAAATATTCTTACAAAATGATGCAATGGCCCAGGTTAAATGTGCTCCTGGGAAATCCTTTTTAATTTGTTTAGCTACTGTTGTCGCATATAAACAATCACCATTCGAATACAACTGTACCAGCAAAATTTTGTTCTTATACATTGCTGTCATTGTTTATTTAGCATCATCTTTGTCAGTGCTTCGAAAGACACTTGCGGAGTCCAGCCTAAACTAAATATAGTTGACGGGTCTGACACAAGTTGATTATAAGGAGACTTAAAACTTGCTTTAGGGCGCACATATTTTTCCCAGTCTTTGCCAATTACTGAAAAGCAAAGCTCAAGATATTCTCTGATAGAATGTGCTTCTCCTGTGCCTAATACTGCTTCGAAAATAATATCCTGATGAACCAAGGTCCATATAGCTTTTACTATATCACCCGCAAATCCCCATTCTTTTCTTACTTCGAGATCTCCTATTTCAATAGTTTCATCGCTGCCCGCTTCAATCCTTAATACGGCATCCGCAATCATTTTATTCAGATGTCTGGCTGTTCTTAGTGGACTATCATGATTGAAGAAATATCCCACATAGACTTTCAGTCCAACAGTTCTATAATATCGTGCTGCGTAAACCGAGTGAATTCTGCTCACGGAATACGGATCATTTGCTTCGAATGGATCTGTTTCTTTTATTGGGCGACCTTCATTTTTAAATTGTAATCCACTGCCCGAAATAAAAACCTTAGTATGGGGACTTTTCGTTTTTACAGACTCAAGAATGTTGAGTGTGCCGGTGGAAATTGCTGAATGATTTTCAAATAGTGCACTATGGCGGGTAGTTGAATTTGCTGCGAGATGAAAAATGAAATCGGGCTGAACAGTTCTGACAATGCTTTCAACTTCTGAAAAGTCACCTACATCGACCTGAAATTGAGAGTTTGTACGAGAAGTTTTAATTACCTCAATTCCTATTGTGTGCAAAAATTCGGAAAGGTAATGTCCATCCTGACCATTTGCTCCAAAAATTATGGTTTTCATCGGTCTCTTTTTCTATAAAAAATCGTATTAACATGAGTATCCGCATAAACTTCGTATCCTTTATCAACTACAAACTCAATGATATCATTTCGTTTGTATTCATTCTGATTTGTATCATAACCTAACGTCTCTACACACAAAATAAGCGGTTTGTAACTGTTAAAATCTAACGATTGCAAAATATCCAAATCGAGTCCTTCAACATCCAGGGAAACAAAATCGGGAGGGGCTTTAAAATATTTGCTAATAATATTGTTAATTGTTTCTAAAGATACTTTGATTATTTTCTCATACTGTATTTTACCAACTGTTTTCATCCCAATATTAGCCCAGTGTTCAGCTTCATCTTTCGAAAATGTACTT
>JBQCGX010000124.1:0-113759 GCA_051955255.1 Agriterribacter sp.
TCTTTCAGGTGTCCATGCCTGTAAGTGCCGTTGCCTTAAATCTGACGTGCTCATGGTACCATAGCCCGATAGTGGTTGCGATACATTCAAATTACCCTGCAACAGGAACGAAACGTCGAAGTTCTTATAGGTAACACTGAACGCGCCGCCGAAAGTATATTCTGGTATGCCCGAATAGCCTATCGGCACCAGGTCGCGCTCATCAATCACCTTGTCGTTGTTGATGTCTACATATTTAAAATCGCCCGGGCGAACGGTGAATCCAACATAGTTCAAACCTTCAGCAGCAATTTCGTCGTAGCTGTTGTAAAATCCGTCGCGGAGCCTGTAACCAAACACCTGCCCTAAGCGAAAGCCTGTTTGCCTGTAGCGGTAAGCATAATCGCCGGGCAGTTGCAGTTCATCCGAAAACAATACTTTGTTGCGCGCAAAATTGAAATTGAGTTTAGAAAGTACCGACCAGTTTTTGTTGATCGCTTTCCTGTAATTCAATTCAATTTCATAGCCTTTGTTTTCAACAATGCCCATGTTTACCGGCGCCAGCCTGCTGGTTTCGATGCCATACACCATAGGAATGGTTTGCCGGCTGATGAGGATATTGTCACGTCTTTCCTTAAAGAGATCAACCATTATGGTAAGGTCGTTGAACAACCCCATCTCTATACCGAGGTTTGCTTTTTTGGCAACCTCCCATTTAATGTTTGGATTTCCGATATAGTTTTCTGAAATAATACCGCCTCTTCCTAATGATGAACTGAATCCGCCACCACCTATGCGTTGTATATCATCCATATACAGGAACCTGCGGGAGCCAAGCCTGTCACTTCCTACCTTTCCATACGATGCGCGGATCTTCAGTAAAGAGATCACATTGCTTTCTTTCAGGAATTTTTCGTTGGATATTACCCAACCTCCCGAAATGGTGGGAAAGAAGCCATACCTTCTGCCCTTGGCAAATTGCTCGGAACCATTGTAACCAGCATTAAACTCTAACATGTACTTACTGTCGTACGTATACGAAGCTCTTACCGATATACCTCTCAGGTTGTACGGTAACCGGTCATTGGGCAGTACTCTTGTTTCCTGTTGTGCAAGCAATAAGCCGGTAAATGCATGTTTTTGTTTGAACACCTTGTTGTAATCAACCGTAAACTGGAAGTTGAAAAACGATTGAAAATTAGAACCGCTTCCAATGCTCAGTGGTGTGTTTTCAGCATCGAGCAGCACGCGTTGGTATTGCACACTGTCCATACCTTCGTGGTTGGGGGTGTTGGGGTCGATGATCTGTATCCAGCGTTGATAATTCTTGCCTGCTGTTAAAGAGTAAATGGTACGTGTATCGAACGACGCCATGAATTTGGCGGAGAGCCCTTCTGTAATAAATTTGAGATCCTGTTTCAATCCCCACGAAGCCGTAATGTTGTTGCGTGTCTCCTGCCTGTAACCGCTGCGGTTGATCATCGCCCAGGGCGATTCGTTATAGTTGCCAGACCCGATCAGCACTTCACCCGAAGGGGTGAGCGGACCAGGCAATACCACGGGGAACAAGGAGTATGTTCTGCGGAAAATTTCATCGGTATTGGCGTTGGGAGAATTTACTTTTTCAAAATAACCGGCTGCATTTAAGAAGGTGCTGAGTGTACCGGCTTTGTTGAGTTTAGCGTCGATATTGGAACGGAAATTATAACGCTTTAAAAATCCCGAAGGGTCATAATCTTTCACGCTGGGATCAATCTTCCATTGACCGCCCTGATCTAAAAAACCTACGTTTACAAAATACTGCACGTATTCGCTGCCACCGGACAGGTTGAGATTGTATCGCTTCTGCGCCACATAGGTATTAAACAACATATCCTGCCAGTTGGTATTCGGGTAGGCTTCGGGGTATTCCTGGTACATGAACCTGTCGAGTGCATACTCAGAATAGGGCGGCTGGTTCACCGGATCGTTGGGATCAACACCGGGATTATCGTTTGCCCACGCTTCGTTTTTTAGTCTTGCCCAGTCGTAAGAATTAACCATAGAAGGCGAGCGGGTGAATCCCTGCAAACCGTATTCATAAATAAAGCCAATGGAAGGTTTACCACTTACACCGCGCTTGGTAGTCACCAATATTACACCGTTGGCGCCACGCACGCCAAACAAAGCGGTAGACGAGGCATCTTTCAATATGGTTACATTTTCCACTTCGTTCGGGTCAATATATGTCATTTCACGCTCCACGCCATCCACCAGTATAATCGGTGCTGTTCCGTTCAATGTGCCAATTCCTCTTAAAAACAGCGCAGTGGCATCGCGTCCCGGCTCGCCGCTTCTTTGCAAAGCGGTTAGTCCCGGTAACCTTCCCGCCAATGTTACGGCAAGGTTGGCAGCGGGACTTTGTTTGATCTCCTTTGTTGAAATAGAGGCGATAGCACCCGTTACAGAAATTTTCTTTTGCTTACCGTAAGCCACTACCACCACATCTCCCAAAGAACCGCTAGCCGGGTTCAACACGAGGTTGATCGTTTTTTGATCGCCCACCGTTAGTTCCTGGCTTTCGAAACCTACATACGAAAAAATCAGCACAGCTTTTTCGTTGGGTACCGTAATGGAAAACGCTCCGTCGGCGTTGGTTTTCGTGCCGCTGCTGTTGCCTTTTACCACCACGCTCACGTCGGGCAATGGTTCACCTTCAGGATTCATCACCACACCGGTAATGATGATGTTTTGCTGCACAGCAGGCATGGCTGCCGGCGTTGCAGGCATTGTTGCCTTTCGTTTTACCACGATGGTTTTGCGCACAATTTTGTAACTCACCGGCAGGTCTTTAAAACTTTCGTTGAGCACCTGTTCAACACTCGCATTGCTTATCGCAATACGTTTAATGGTAATATCCTTTAGCTGCAGGTTATCATACAGAAAATGATAGCTGGTCTGCTTTTCAATAAGCTGCAGCAGGCGGGGAACCGCGATATCTTTTTCATTAATGGTTAGTTGCTGCCCATAGCCTTTTGCACTCACCTGCAAAACCGCAGCAACCAGCAATACAACAGTCAGTTTCATAGCCAAGACAATAGAGGAAAACCACGGGTAAACCGCATGTTTCCCTTTCAGTTTAGAAATCATACTTTTGCAATTGTTAGATTTGATGTAAGGGGTTTAAAATGCTCTCTGTAGTTTTTGAAATTCCTTACCACCGGGGAGTGGCCTCAATCACTTCCCGGTTTTCAGGATATGTGTTTCGTTAATTCATGCAGTTAAGTTTAAGTTTGGTGGTTAAGAATGGGAAGGGTTTAATGGCTTATAATTTATCGTTTGATCGTTACCGTATTGCCCTGTATCTCGCATTTCATATCATCATAAAAGCTGAGTATCTCCATTAATTCTGACAGGCTTACATTGCGAGGCACTTTCCCGTTGAACTGTTTTTCGGGCATTTTTCCTTCGTACTTCACGGAAATGTCATACCATCTTTCTACCTGCTTCATCACAGCGTCGATGCCGGCATCTTTAAAATAGAACAAACCGTTTTTCCAGGCCAGCTCGGCATCAACATCCACTCCTTTTATTACCTTAAAGTCCTGCACTCCCGCCTGCAATTGCTCTCCCGGCCGCAACATCGTTGTTCTGTCGGCGTTGCTAACTTTAACCGATCCTTCTGCCAACGTTGTTTTAACGAACGGCTCATTGTCATATGCCATTACGTTAAAATGGGTGCCTAATACTTGTATACTGGTATTTCCGGCTGTTACAATAAAGGGCTGTTTTGCATTGTGCGCCACTTCAAAATACACTTCGCCGGTTATGGAAACAGCTCTTTTGCTTTGAATAAAGCTGGTTGGAAAATGAATGGAAGAAGCTGCGTTTAACCACGCTTTTGTGCCATCGGGCAACACCACCTGATATTGACCTCCCCTGGGAGTGGCTACGGTATTGTATTGAATGGCTGCTGCTGCGGTAGCTTGTTTCGAAACAGTATAAATGAGTTGTCCTTCTTTTGTTTTGCTGACCTGTATGTGATCTTGCTGAACCAGCGCGCCTTCCTTTGCATCATCCAGCACGATGGTGGACCCGTTGTTTAAAGTGAGGGTGGCCTTATTACCGCCCGGTAGAATATCAGCGGGTTGAGCAACAATCGCCTGCACGGTAGTGGCATCGTTTTTCCTGTTGTTAAAAATCAATACCGTGGTAGCTGCTACCAATAGCAATACTGCCGCGGCTGCCGCCCGGCGCCAGATAAAGTATTTCGGGCGCCGCTGCAAATCATGATCGGCTGTTTGTGCATAAATTTTTTGAAGGATCGTATCCTGGAGACGGTTTATTTCTTCTGCTGATGCATCGGCGTCTATACCGGCATGTTTGTCAAAAGCATTGTAATATTCTTCCAGGAAGAGCTTTTCTTCCTCCGAAGCTTTACCAGCCAATACTTTCTTAGCAAGCTGCTGCAGGTATTTTGCACCGTTGTTTTCAGACATTCAGATGGTTTGTACCTGTATTGTCTGAAAAAAAAGAAAATCTCCCAAAGGATTTTAAAAAATCCTGGGATTAAAATCCCAGGCAACAAAATTTAAATCGTGCCGATGGCACTGAGTTGTCGCAAATAGCAAGAGCCAGCGACTCGATGGCATATTGTAAGGATGGATTTTAATCCATCCGCTATAAAAATGTATCCGCATTGAGGATAACAAGCGCAGAAGCAGTAGCCAGGTAATGAGCGATATGAAGGCGAAGGTCCTGGAAAGCCAGCAGCAACTGGTTCTGTACCGTTTTTTGTGAAATATTGAGGTATTCGCTGATTTGCCGGGTTGATGCACCTTCATAATATTTCAGGCGAAATATCTCGCGCCTTCTTTCGGGGAGCGTTTGCATCCACAAATGGAGCAGGTGATTGATTTCTTTTTGATTGAACTGGCTGTCGGCAGTAGCAGCGCTCACCATATTTTCGAATGGCTGCACGAAATAGTAACCGGTTTTGCCTTTTGCCAGCAGGCTGTATACCCTGTTTTTTATTGCAGTGTTGAGATAAGCGCCCACATTGTCTATATCGCGTATATCCCTTTTGTTCCACAAATCGGCGAAGATATCCTGCACCAGGTCGCTGGCGGCTTCTTTGTCACGCAAACGCTTAAACGCTGCATTAAAAAGTGCCAGCCAATGCCGTTTATACAGCTCGTCAAAAGCCGCGCGGTCGTGTTGTTTTACCTGCAGAAATAACTGCTCATCGCTCAATATCATTATGGCAAGGGTTAACCTGAATCCGTCAAATGTAGAAAAAAATAAATTTAAACTGTCCTGCTCCTTATGCTAAAGATGCGGGTAGGCGGAGAATCGTTTTAGCCATTGAAGGTTCTTGATATAGAGACCAGCATCAGGAAAGTTAGTGTTTAATCGGCCAGACCGCCCCGTTGCCCTGCCCGCAAAGCCAGCCGGGGCGTGCCGACCGCGCACAATAACGCCTGATCGCCGGCCGGCTAGCGCACAGCATCTCCCGTGCCGCCCGGCGCCAGGAAAAATTTCAAATTTCAAATCTCAAATTTTCAATCCCTCACCGCTGGCTTCTCTGTTCCCGGCAAATCTTTTGGAACAGCCTGTGTCACTTTTCCGGTAGCTGCCCATTCAACTCCTCTTTGTAAAAAGGCAATAAAACCCGTGCATTGTTGAGATTCATTGGCATGACCGAGCGTAGTATGAAAGATCCGGCCTTTGCCGTATTGAATGGTCATCATCATTGGTTCATCTCTTCCTGTTCCGTTCTGCTCTTTTGCACTGTAGGCCGTAGCCAGCACTTCCATATTTTCCGCGGGCCCGCGCAGGCGATCGTACAACTCGTCTTTATTATGCATCCATAACGCGGGCATGCCCTTCATGATGGGATGTTCTGTATTTCTTGCTTTTACCTGGAATGCATGAAACTTGCCATGACTGCCACCAGGGCCGGGAGTATCATCACGCACCAACTTACCTTCGGCATTATAATATATATAAGGCCCATCTTTTTCGGTGCGGTTACCCCAGCCGCCCAGTCCTATCATCTGGTTGTATGCCTTCCATGTTGGGAAAGCGTTATCGGCTGCATGTACCGACACTACTCCTCCACCCTTTTTTACAAAAGCCTCAAAGGCTGCCCGTGTTTGCTGCGGCCAATCATCGCCGTTATAGTTTAACACTATAGCGTCAAAGTTTTTGAATATCGGCGCAAAGCCGCTCATGTCCTGCTTTTCGCCAGGTGTAGTAGCCACTTCCACCTCAAACAACCCGGTTTCTTCCAGGTATCCTTTCATCAATTGCGTTGTTTGCGGCCAGTTGCCGTGGTTGTTCTGTCCATCAACAATCAACACTTTCAGTTTCTTTTTCGAACCCTGTGCCTGCAATGGCTTTACCTGTATTAAGCTCAGCAGCAACACCAGCAGGGAGGCAATTTGCAATAGCCGTTTCATTTGCTTCTTTTTAAAATCAGCATTATTTGGTAACCTTTAATATACCACGCATAATCACATAATGGCCGGGATAAGTACACACGTACTGGTATTCGCCCGGTTGTGAAGGTGCCACAAAATAAATCGTTTCTTTTTCAGTTGGTCCAAGCAGTTTGGTATGAAACAGCACATCTGCGGAGTTAGGCACAAACCAAACTTTTTCGCCATCCAATCCCAGCTTAGTGGCGGCGGCGCCAACATTGTCTGCAGCACCCGGTTTGGTGATCACCATGTTGTGCAGCATATCGTCGTTGTTATTAAATACCAGTTTAATTTTTGAACCGGCTTTTACAGTAAGGGTTTCCAGGTCAAATTTCAAACCCGGTTTCGTTCCTATTGTAATGGTTTTGTCTGCGCCCTTGGTCCAATCGGCTGGTTGTTTAATCAAATGTTTGGCAGCAACCGTTGCCTTACCGGTATTTTTTGCAGGCGTTGCCGCATGCGCCATGTGTTGATGTTCCGGTGCAGGAGGCATTACTTTATTGGCCGATGTAATAGGCAGCTTGTTGCCATCAGGTAATTGATTGAGTGTGTAGAACCCATAGTCGTGCAACAAGGCATACCGGTTGGCAGACAATACACCTTCTGCTCTTATTTCGTGAATATACCCTAAACGAAGACTGTCTACCACTAACCGTACTTTCATGCGATCGGGCGACACTTCAATTGCCTTTAAAGGACAGCTTCCCTGGTTAATAACGGGACTTCCATAATTGTGATGGTATTTATAAGTAAAGCTTGATAATTTATACGAAGCTGCATCGCGTGCAGATTTTTCATCTACCGGCTCGGTAAATTCAATTTCAAATCCATCGGGCTTAGCCTGAATGGTTTTCATTTCAAAAGCTGTTTTGCCGTTCCAATTTAAACGCTGCAAGCCAAACAATCCTCTGCCTGTGGAGCCCCATCCCCTGGAAGTCATGCCGACAAACATACTGCCGTCCGATCCCCAGTTCATGCGTAATATACCTGATGAAAATCCTTCGCGAAAAGGGAACACAACCCCCTGGTATACGCCCTTTACTTTTTCGAGATATACGCGCATGATCTTACTCTGTCCTTGGTCGCCCACGAACAATTGATCTTTGAACGGCCCCATTTTTCCTTTATCATCATAATTCAATATGCCCGATGTAGAAATACCCAATATGGTATGCGGGAACCAAACGGTTGGCGGTTTTAAACCCGGTACCCGTTTGGCAACATCGTATTTGGGCTCACCGGTATCGGGAATGTCTGCTTTTGTAAGTTTTACCGTCGACCCTGGCAGGTGCGACCATACCAGGCTTGCCGGGTTGCCTACAAAATCGCCTTCGGCTACATGTGTAATGCTTCCCGATCCTACCCAGTCGCCCTGGTTTTCGGCATAAAAAATATCGCCGGCGCTGTTCAATCCAAATCCTGCGGGCGACCGCATGCCTGCTGCAAAAGGTTTCAACTGGCCGTCGGGCGTAATCTTTACCATCCATCCATGCCACTTCGATAAACTTTCGCCATGATCGCCTACCCACGCCAGGTTGAGCGTGAGCAGCATATTGCCATCCTTATCCAATACCGGACCATAGGAAAACTCATGATAATTGGCTGCTAACGGCCAGGAATACACGGTTTCATATTCATCGGCTTCGCCATTGCCATCCAGGTCGCGCAGGCGGGTGAGTTCCGACCGCTGCACGGCATAGATGTCTCCGTTAATATAGTTCAGCCCCAACACTTCATGCATGCCCTGTGCAAACAGCCTGTAACGAGGTTGTGCCCCGTTGCGCAAATAAGGATTGGAAATGATCCACACTTCTCCTCTCCTGGTTGATACTGCCAGCGCATCATCCGGCAAAAAAGTCATCCCTCCTATTTCGAGCAATATGCCTTCGGGAATTGGAATGGATTGAATGGGATAAAAATCTTCTTCTTTCTGCACATGAATGGTAGTGTCTACCTGCGCATTTGCCATGCCTGTAACCAGCGCCAGCAACAATGCAGGTATAAACGTTTTTATTTTATTGAAGGAAAAACGATATGATTGAGTTGTCATGATTTTTTGAAAATTACCAGATGAGGGAATAGGTGATGGCTGTATTGTCAACAGGAATCAGTAGTTCCTGTCCGCTGCCGGCGGTGCGGATAACGGGTTTCGCTTTTTCGTCGAACCGGATGTAAAGCGATTCGTCTGCCGCCAGGTACCATCCTTTTTTTACCTGTTTGAGCGTTTTTGCCGCTATCACCCTATGATACATTGGAGCAGATGCGCCGGTAACACTAATGGTGCGTGTGATGCCGGTAGTACCATCGATGGCCACTTTGTCAGACACCGATGCGTTTTGTAGTGTATACCTGAACGTTGGCATTCTTTCAGTATCGAGCGTATAACCTTTCAGCACAACATCGTCGAACGATGCAGATTCGGGCCATGGCGTAGACGCTGCATCCTGCAATGCTGCCACCGACGGAGCATCAGACAATGGTATCAAACTTCCCATTGGAACAACGCGCTGGTAAGGCTCACCGCGCTCATACCATAAATCGGTAGCATCTGCAAATTGTCCTCTCCACACCTGCAGCAATGCTCCACGTTTGAGGTCGTAAGAATAATTGAGCTGGTTGGGACTGCCCACCGAAATGGCATGTGTAACCATTGCTTTTCCATAACTTAAAAAGCTGCGCAATAAATAAGGTTTGTTTTCGGGTGTAACGATGATGGGATTTACCAGCCGTATTTTCTCCGGTGTACTGTTATCGGCATTCAAAGCGCGGTAACGAATATTGCGGATGGCTACGTTGCCGTGATCACCCTGTATCATTAAAGGACCTACAGTTTTTTCATCTTCAAAATAAGAGGCTCTTGTTGGCCCGGTAACAGAAGCCTGCTGCTGCACAAGCACACCGTTGAGGTATACTTCTTCAAAAACAGCATTTTCTGTTTTTACCCCTTGCGCATTAAACCGCGGCGCCCTGAATTTTATTTTCAGGTGTTGCCATAAACCGGGAGCACGCGCCACATTTACCAATGGTGCAATTCCCTCATAGCCGCTGTTGGTTGTATTATTCCAGCGCTGGTAAATGCCTCCGCAATCTACATAAGTTGGATTGGCTTTTGCCCAGCTATCAAACAACTGAACTTCGTAGCGCCCCTGCAGGTATACGCCGGAGTTAGCGCCCTTTGACATCATAAAATCCAACTCCAGCTCAACATCACCAAAGTTCTCTTTGGTTACCAGATGGGCTTTGTTCTTTTTAGATTGATTGTTTACCAGCACGCCCGAACCTGCAATGGGTTTTAATATCCCCTCTTTTTCAAGATCACCTTCAGCGTCAGAAGATACGATCCAGTTATCTCCCGAAACAGTAAAAGCGTCAAGGCTGTTGAGTGCAATTGCGGTAAAATCTGTTTTGTCCTGCGCATAAGCGTGTCCTAAAAGGAGTACGGCGCATAAAACAGGAATCAGGCTTCGTTTATTCATCCTAGTTAAATTACAGGTTTAGGTTTTTAAGCGCTGAAGTTAAACAGAATGACAGGAAGAATAAAAGAGATTTTTTTTGAGCAGTCAGCGATCAGCTATCAGCTTCGGTTGTTTGGGGTTTTCGGTTTATAGTTTATCGTTGGGCTAACCATAAACGACAAACACTAGACTCCAAACCAGAGGTCGCTGAAAGCTGAAAGCAGAACCCTACCTTTGCAGCATGGAGCAATTTTTAAAAGACATATTCAAAGGACAATCTTACAACGAAAAAAGCTTTTTTCTTATCGCAGGGCCCTGTGTGGTGGAGAGTGGGGAACTGGTGATGGAGGTTGCGGAAAAAGTTTCAACAATTTGTAAAAACCTGGGCATACCCTATATATTCAAAGCATCGTACAGGAAAGCTAATCGTACCAGTGCCACTTCGTTTACGGGTATAGGTGATGATAACGCTTTGGCCATCGTTAAAAAAGTCGGCCAAAAATATGGATTGCCCACCACCTCCGACATACATGCCCACGACGAAGCGGCGCCTGCGGCTGAATATATAGATGTGTTGCAAATCCCTGCTTTCCTATGCCGGCAAACAGACTTACTGCTGGCTGCGGCTGACACAGACAAAATAGTAAACGTAAAAAAGGGACAGTTTTTAAGCGGACCTGCCATGAAATTTGCCGTAGAAAAAATAAGGAACGCGGGCAATAACAAAATTATTCTCACAGAGCGGGGCACCACTTTCGGCTACCAGGACCTGGTGGTGGACTACCGCAACATTCCCTGGATGCAGCAGCATGGTGTGCCGGTAGTGATGGATTGCACACATTCGCTCCAGCAACCCAATCAAACATCCGGCGTAACCGGCGGCAATCCTCAATTGATTGGCACTATTGCAAAAGCAGCCATTGCATCGGGATCTGATGGTTTGTTTATTGAAACGCACCCCAACCCGGCAGTTGCCAAAAGCGACGGAGCCAATATGCTGAAGCTGGATTTACTGGAAGATCTGCTGAAGCAGTTGTTGAGGGTGAGAGAGGCGGTGGTGTGAGTCGCGTGATTATTGGTGATAATACCTGGCTAATTGTTCATATAAGTTGAGAAATTGTTTTCCAATTGTTTCGTATCCATATTTCTCCTTGGCATCAGCAGCAATTTTCTCACAATCGTAAGTGTTATAGTTGTCAAGCATTTTTTCTAATGCTCTCATAAGATCATCTTGATTTTCAGCTTCAACCAATATACCATTTGAATGATTAATGGCTTCAGGAATTCCAGCTATACGGGTAGCAATAACCGGAAGCCCACAATTGAGGGCTTCCACTATCACACATGGAAAATTTTCATGCCTGCTAAATAAAACCAGACTATCTGCTTCATGCATTAATTCCGCAACTCTGTTGTAGGTTACTTGTCCGGAAAAGTTGACAAAATTTGCAAGACCGAACGTTTCTACTGCACGTATTACATCCTTGCCAGCCGGCCCAACTAAGGTCAAACACCAATCAGAACGTTTTTTCATCAATTCATGAAAAACACTCAGCATGCCCAATACATTCTTTTGATGGTTCATAGCTGATACATGAATGAAATTGAATATAGTTGTAGTATGTTTTTGATAATAAAAAATATTTGTATCAACAACATTATGAATAGTGTGAATTGTAGGAAGTTTAAAAAGTGATCGTAGTTGTGAAGAAATTGCTGCTGATACATTTGTCACGAAAAAAGCGTCGGAAAAAATCTTTGCAACGGTTAAACGATAATACATATTCCTGTTGTGAAAAGAATCTGGAGCAGTATTCATATATGTAGATGCTTGCTCAGAGAGTATAAACGGAATCTTCCACTTCCCCTTTACCCAGCGAGCAATAACTCCAGCTTTCATGGGCACATGCACATGTATAAGATCAGGCACTCCATGCTCCGCAAAATGCTTTTTTACCAGTTTTTTGTAGGTTGAATAATATTTCCAGTTATACCTGATTTTATCTATTATTGGAAAACCGCTTTTCTTGAACCGGAACTGAACTACAATTTCAGTTAGATTAGGCAGGTTGTTTACTTCAACATGATCTTCGAGTACCTCTACCTGCTCACCATACTGTGCTACATAAATAACAGTCAACGGCGTGTAAAGCGACACTGCCTGTGCATGCCTTTGTATGAAATCTCCATCTAAAGGAGACAATTTATTAGGATACCAGCTTGCCAGCCAAAGAATTTTCATGCCTTTTACTTTTTACATCTGCCGGTTCATCAATGTTTTAAAATCTGACTTCCGAATGATTACAAAATCTGAAAATGACCCATTGTATACTGTCATTATTGTTTTTAAAGCAAACAACAGGTTGATCATATACCCGATGCTACTTGTTATTGCTGCGCCTTTAATACCCAACCTCGGTACAACAATGAAATCGGCTGCTATGATAAACAGAAAACCGTAAAGCGCTCCCATCGCATTAACACGGACCATGTTTTGCCCGGCAAAATATGCGCTTAGCAAACTAATGACACTTACTGCAATAATACCGGGAATGAGCAAAATAAAAGGTAAGAATATATTATCGAACGATGCTCCATATACCCAGGGAAACAACCAGTAGCCCGTAACAGCCAATATAAAACAGGCAATGCAATAACCAAATACAAGTATTCTCGAAAGCTGCGCCAGTCCACGATGGAGTGTGTCTTTATCTCCGGTAGCAGACATGGGAAACACGGCGCTGGCTACCATTGCCGGTAATACCAAAAAAAGTTGAACAAGTTTAGATGCCTGTATATAGTTACCAAGATCTTTGTTGGTACAATATTCTTCTACAAACCAATAATCGATTCGGTATAGCAAAAAGAAAATTGCATTGGCCCAAAAAGCATGTAATGCGTATTTGAAAACCGGTTTCAAAGTTTCTTTGTTTGGCAGCTGATATACCCATTTACCTTTATGAGCAATAAAAAACAGCAGCGCCATAACAAGTCCCTGTAGTAAAAAGCCCGCAAAATAAACATCAACATATTTTTCCTGCGATAAAAAAACTTCATTGCTGAAAGGCACAAGTGCAATAAGCATCACATTTACAAGGGTCATCCACAAGTTAGGAGTTAGAAAATCTTTTTTTGCATAAAAAAGACTGGTAAAAAAATTTACCAACATACAACCTCCTATATAACAAAAGGCGGCAAAATAATAGTTGCTATAGGTTGAAGAGATCAAATGGAAATGACCGAGGACAAACAAAACCAAAAGTGCGAGCACTGTTGCAACCAACATCCAGATTATTGCAAAATTTGCCAGCGAAGGTGACTCTGCTTTCCCGGAAACGACATAATAGCCAATGCCGGCTTCGAGACTGAAACTTCCAACAATTACAATAAAGGCAAAGCTATTGATAACAAAATAAATTAGCCCGCTATACTCAGCTTCGTAATAGCGGGCTATCATAATATTAAGTGCAAGTACCGATGCAAAATAAAATCCTTTCCACAATACACTTTGATATATGAGTTGGCGGAAATTCATCCAGGCAGGGATTACTTCAACGCATCAATAATCTGCCCAAAGTCGGCGGCAATCAGCGATGCGCCTCCAACTAAGCCGCCATCTACATCCTGGCGCGAAAATATATCGGTGGCGTTGCTGCCTTTTACGCTGCCCCCGTATAAAATGGATATATTTTCGGCTACGTCCTTACCGTATTTATCTGCCAGCACTTTACGGAGATGCGCGTGCATTTCCTGCGCCTGATCGGCAGTGGCTGTTTTGCCCGTGCCTATTGCCCAGATCGGTTCGTATGCGATCACAATTTTTTGCAATTGTTCGGGAGAGAGGTGAAAAAGACTTTCTTTCAACTGTTGCTCAACGTAGCCATTCTGCGTATTTGCTTCGCGTATTTGCAAGGGCTCGCCGCAGCAAAAAATAGGAGTTAAAGCATAATCCAGTGCAATGTTTACTTTTTCTGCCAGCATCGCATTGCTTTCACCAAAATATTCGCGGCGTTCAGAGTGTCCCAGCACAACATATTCCACACCCAGCGATTGCAACATTTCGGCAGACACCTCGCCTGTGTATGCCCCGGATTTTTTGGTGTAACAGTTTTGCGCAGCTACAAATATATTTTTTGCACCTTTTAATTTTTCCTTCGCCAAAAGCAGGTAGGGAAAGGGTACCGCAAAAACTACTTTTTGGTGAGCTTTAAGATCATGTGGTGTTTTTAATAACTCATCCAGCAGGGTTTGTGCCTGTGGCAGTGTAAGATTCATTTTCCAGTTTGCGGCGGCAATTTGTTGTCTCATTATTCAGTTTGTTTATATAAATGTTCCAGTATCTGTATATCCGTTCCCGATAAATCCAGGTTTTTCAATTTCTTCCAGTTGCTGATGTGTTCAATGGCTTTATCAAAGCGGTATTTTTCAGTATATCCCCAGGTAAAATTAGGCAGGTATTTAGGCGCCAGGCCCGAACCAAATATGCCCGAGGCAATTCCTGCAAATGTACCGGTATTAAATGAAGTATTAATAGCGCTTCGGGTGTAATCCCCCATTAATAATCCACATTTTAATCCAACCTTTTTTTTGTTGCCCTGTTCGTTGGCAAACAGCACAGTGCCCGCATCGTTTCTTACATTTGAGTTAGATGTGCCTGCACCAAGATTGCACCACTCTCCTATTACCGAATCGCCCAGGTAACCATCGTGTGCCTTGTTGCTATAAGCCATCAACACGCTGTTTTTTATTTCGCCGCCTACGGTGCAATAAGGACCTACACTCGTAGCTCCATAAATTTTTGCTCCCATCTTAACCACGCTTCCCTCTCCTGCTGCAAATGGTCCGCGGATCATCGCTCCTTCCATAATCGTTGCGTTTTTGCCAATGTATACCGGACCTGCCGCTGCGTTGATGATGCAACACTCCATTACCGCCCCTGTTTCTATAAAAACCGCATCACTGTTAATAACCTGGTTGGTTGCTGATAAAGGCGCAGATGTACCAGTTGCCGTTGCAAGACGAATATCGCTCCACAACAGGTTCTCGTTCAATTGAAACAGATGCCAGGGATATATTATTTTTTGAAAAGGAATTGTATACTGAATGAGTTGTTGAAAGGAGGAGCGACTTACGTCTGCACTGTTTACAGGCAAATTTTTAATTCTACCCGCCACCAGCATGTTTTCTTCAACAATTGCTTCGCCCTGCCGCAGGTTCATAACTGTGCCCACAAGCTTTGCATCCGGCAAAACGCGGGCGTCTATTATTATATAATCGTTATCATCCGGCAGGGGCCATTGCTGTTGCAGATAGGCTGCTGTTAGCGCATGCGTTTCAATGCCGGTCATTTTTTGCCAACGTTCCAGGTTGGTGAAAATGCCCGCCCGTAAAGCCGCTACCGGCTTTGTATACGTGAATGGATAAAGATCACCTCTTTCTGCTGTATCGAATAAAATAATACTCATTATGCGACGATGCTCAAATTTCAAGGGTAATCAGCAAAATCCCAAATTTGATTATCGCTGTTTTTAAATCAACTTTGTGTTGGAAAGGAATGAAGTGATTGGAACGCGATACGATTCACATTTTTCTTTGCAAGGATTATTCTGCTTAGCATCACTATCCACATCTGAATATCATGAGAAAAATATCAATTTACCTGCTGTTGATTGCAATGCCCTTTGCTTTTGGAAGCTGGGGATTTTTAGTGCATCGCACCGTTCATCAATTGGCGGTGTACAAACTGCCTAAAGGCATGCAGCATTTCTTTTATAACAATATGGAATACCTGGTGAGCAATGCGCCACGTCCTGATACACGTGTGGGCAGCGACTCTGGAGAAGCTCCTAAACATTATATCGACTTTGAACTGTTGGGTGATTCTGCCATGTGGAAACTGCCCCTTACGCGTGCAGAGGCGATACAGCAATTTGGCATGGATAGTCTTTCGCACACGGGCTATCTTCCTTACCAGATAGAAACAATGCTAGACCTGTTGACCAATGCCTTCCGCAACAGGAACAGGGACAGCATTCTTTTTTACGCAGCAGACCTGGGGCATTATATTGGCGACGCGCACGTGCCGCTTCATACCACGGAAAACTACGACGGGCAACTGACCAATCAGAAAGGGCTGCATAGTTTGTGGGAAACACTGGTGCCGGTTCTGTTTTTAGACAGCTTTCAATTATACCGCCGTCATAAGGCAAAGTATTTACGGGAGCCGGCCGTGGCCTTGCGCAAAACATTGCAGCAATCGAACCGCCTTTTGCAAGGAGTATTTGATGGGGAGCAAGAGCTGTCGAAGCAATTCAGTGATTCTTTGAAATACAGGGTGCAGATAAGGAATGGTAAAGAGTACCGTTCGTACAGCATGGCATTTGGGCAGGCTTATGGCAACAGGTTGAAGGAAAGCATCAATCAACAGCTATTACGTTCTGCCGACCTGATTGCGGACTACTGGTATACGGCGTGGGTAAACGCCGGGAAACCTGATTTGTCGGCATTGGAAACGAAACCTTTCAACAAAGTTGCATTTAAAAAAGAATTGCAGGTATATAAGAAAAATGAATTGATTTACAATAGGATGCTGCTTTCTAAAGAAGAGCAAAAGCAATAGCTGGCACTAACACCTTGGATTAAAATCCAAGGCAACAATATTTGACCGAGCCCACGGCTCTGACTCGTCATAAACAACCAGGGAGATTCGTAGACCCGCCCGAATGTAAATACAGGTCGCTACAAGCGACAACAACAACATGCGAGGCGAGGACGCCTCGCATAGCATTATGCAAAGCTCCAAACAAAAAAATCCCCCGGCATAACCAGGGGACTTTCGAAAATTTTCTGTTCTTATTATTACTTCTTAGCGTATTTCTTGTTGAACTTGTCAATACGTCCTGCAGTATCCACCAGCATTTTCTGACCAGTGAAGAAAGGATGCGAAGTATTTGAAATTTCAAGCTTGATCAGGGGGTACTCGTTACCGTCTTCCCATTTAATGGTTTCTTTAGAACCAGCAGTTGAGCGGGTAAGAAAGGTACTGCCATTACTCATGTCCTTGAAAACTACAAACCGGTACGCTTTGGGATGGATATCTTGTTTCATGATAGTCAATGTTTTATATGCACGGATTTTGCCGTACGTTATTAAAGAGGTGCAAAGGTAGTGGCAACAGGCTGAAATTCAAAATTATATTTTAAATCTTTGTCTTTTTAGCCACCCGCAGGTTGAGCATTTCCACAAAAACCGAAAACGCCATGGCAAAGTAAATATATCCTTTGGGAATATGCTGATCGAGCCCCTCGGCTATAAGTGATATACCAATCAATAAAAGAAAGGATAACGCCAGCATTTTAACCGTTGGATGGTCGTTTACAAAATGGCTGATCTTTTCGGCCGATACCAGCATGATCAATACCGCTATTACCACAGCCGCTATCATTACTTCAATATGATCGGCCATGCCCACCGCCGTAATAACCGAATCGAGCGAAAACACCACATCGAGTAAAATAATTTCAACAATTACCCTGCTGAATGAGATAACCCTGGGTATTTTCGTTTGCTCATCGTTGTGACCTTCCAGCTTTTCGTGAATTTCGGTAGTGCTTTTATAAATCAGGAACAATCCGCCCACAATCAAAATAATATCCCTCCCCGATATTTTCAGCTTTTCAAACCATTCGCCTGCATGAATGCCAATAGCAGGTGCAATGTTAAAAACAGGCGCGGTAAGCGTCATTACCCAACTAATCGAAAGCAGCAATAATACCCGGGTAATCATAGCCAGCATCAGGCCCAGCTTGCGGGCCCTTTTTTGCTGATCGGCCGGCAACTTGCCGGAAATAATAGAGATGAATACAATATTATCGATGCCCAGCACTATTTCCAGTACGGTAAGTGTTAAGAGCGAAATCCATGCTTCGGGACTTGTTAGCCATTCCATGTGTTATTTCTGATTTGAGATTTGAAATTTAAGAACCACAGAGCCACCATGGCACAAAGATGCACAGGGGAAATTTTGCTGATTGCTCATAGCTTGTTTCTTGGAATTTTTCTAAAAGCTGACCGCTGATAGCTGATCGCCTGCCCCCAACTTCCTCAGTTGAAACAAAAATTCCTCCAGCCCGGCTCTCTTTCGTTCATCCAGCACATAATTAATATTGTACCTGTAATATGCATTCAAATCAAACAAGCTGTAGGGAGTTGTTTCCTTTACCACCTCCTCTATATGCTGCACACCCCATGCATTTGCCTGGTTAAAGGCATGCAGGAAATCTTCCGGCAATTGTTTATTAGCCACCCAGGCGGCAAAAACAAAATTCAAACCTGTATATGCTTTCCAGGCCTCTCCCAGGTCGTATATATAAGTAGATTGTTTGCGCTGCTCAAAAGCCCTGTCGCCTATCACCACTCCGGCAGTGGTGCCCTCTATCAAATGCCGGAACTCTTCGCCTTTGGCATCCACAAACACCGGTTCTATTCCCCAATAACGTTTCAGTAAAATTTGTGCCAGCACCACCGAGGTGCGCGACTGGTAATCGAGCCAAACCTTTTCTATCTGCTCAACCGGCACTTCGCTAAAGAGGCATACCGAAGCAACCGGACCGTCGCAACCAATGCAATAATCAGATACAATATGAGATTCTTTTAATTCGGGAATGATGGCTACCGGCACAATGCCCACGTCCACTTCGTCGTTCAACAACATTTCTGCCAGTTTGGAGGGATAGGTTTCAACCAGTTCTATTTGCTGCATTACCGGCGAGCGTTCAATGCCGTATAAAAAAGGTTTTACATTGAGGTAGTTAATAATGCCAACGCTGATTTTTTCTCGCATCTCTTCATGTTTGGACCAGCTTTGTTTACAGGACCAAGCCATTTCGGCTACACGAAAATTATCAACTTTTTCATGTAGGTTTGCCCGCAAAAGTAGGGCATAATTGCCTTTTATAATTGATCAACCTACAGAGTTTATGGATTTATCAGCGCTTACAGCCATTTCACCGGTAGACGGCAGGTACAGGAACCAGTTACAGCATCTCGACCAATACTTTTCGGAATACGCTTTAATACGTTACAGGATTTTAGTGGAGATAGAATATTTTATAGCATTGGGCGAAAAGAAATTCTTTGCGCTGAAGCCTGTTCATATTAAACCGTTAAAGGAGATATACCAGCAGTTTACCACCGATAAGGCGCTTGAAATAAAAAATATTGAAAAAGTTACCAACCACGATGTAAAGGCGGTTGAATATTTTATAAAAAGAGAACTGGACGCATTAAAGTTGGGACAGTTTAAGGAATGGATACATTTTGGCTTAACCTCGCAGGATGTAAATAATACTGCCGTGCCGTTGTTGTGGAAAGAATCGCTGGAGCACGAGTACTATCCCGCCATAGCCACCCTGATATTGCAGTTGAAAAAACTGGCGGCTGAATGGAAGAATATTCCGCTGCTGGCACGCACCCACGGGCAACCTGCTTCGCCTACCCGGCTGGGTAAGGAAATTATGGTTTTTGCAGAACGATTAGAGCAGCAGCTTACATTGTTGCAATCCGTTCCCTATTCCTGCAAATTCGGCGGTGCCACGGGCAACTTTAATGCGCACCACGTAGCCTACCCTAAAACCGACTGGATAAAATTTGCCAACGAATTTTGCAGCAACTCGCTGGGCTTGCAGCGCCAGCAATTTACCACGCAGATAGAGCATTACGATAACCTGGCGGCTCATTTCGATGGCATGAAGCGGATCAACAATATACTGATCGATTTTTGCCGCGATATATGGACTTACGTGTCGATGGAATACTTTAAGCAGAAAGTAAAAAAAGGAGAAGTAGGTTCGTCTGCTATGCCGCACAAAGTAAATCCCATCGACTTCGAAAATGCAGAAGGCAACCTGGGTATAGCCAACGCATTGCTGGAGCACCTGGCAGGCAAATTGCCCGTATCGCGCCTGCAACGCGACCTTACCGACTCCACCGTATTGCGCAACATTGGCGTGCCTTTTGCCCACATTATATTATCGCTTAAATCTATCGACAAGGGAATTGGCAAGCTATTGCTCAATGAAAACCAGATAAGGCTCGACCTGGAAAACAACTGGGCGGTAGTAGCCGAAGCCATACAAACCATTTTACGCCGCGAAAATTATCCCAATCCTTACGAGGCTTTAAAAGAATTAACGAGAGGTGCAGAAGGCATCACTCAAAAAAGCATGCACCAGTTTATCAATTCCTTAAAGGTTTCGCAGGCATTGAAAAAAGAGCTGAAAGCCATCAGCCCGTTGAATTATACGGGCATTGGCAGTGATTTGTAGTTGGACGATTCAGTTAAGTAAGTTGATTTATTAGGAATACATTACGTTTAAGCGTTGCTCAATAAAGTTTTTGCCATTGTCGAAAAACAGTTGCTGAGCAAATTGCTGAACGTCGAAGCCTGCGGGCAAAGCAACTACCTCCCTGTTGGCGCGGGCGAAATTCATAAAGGTATCTGTAAAAGCCGCCCTGAAAGATGGTATATCCATAACAGTGGGGCAGCACCAAACAGGATTGATCAGCCCGTCAAAATCAGACCCGATGCAAATTTGGGTAAGCGCTTTCTGCACGCCGTAGCCTGAATCCTGCACCACTTTAATAAAATGCAGAATGTGCGCCATAAAATGGCACAGGTGGTAAAAACTCATGTCGGGGTTCACAACGCCGCCCTGCAACACCTCCTGCATCGTAATGCAGTGAAAATCGTTCATCTTTTTTCCTATCGTGCGTTGCGTCAGGTAAACATTTCGCTCGGCGTTTGAAATATATTCTTCTTCAAATGCCAGTTCGTTCATGGCAGCCGGTCTTCCATCTGCTTCTGAATAACCTAATATTCTCTTATCCAGGTTCAAACCTATCATACCGCCAGATTGCAGTATAGCAAGCATATCTTCATCGTACAAATTGATGCTGCTCGGGTTAAAAGCCGTCATAAAATCGAGCATACCATATTTTTTAGGCTTGCCCCATAGCAAATAGCTATACTTCTTCCGTCTTTCCGGTTTGTAATCAATATAATCCGGTATGTCTTTATATGAAATACCGGTAAAGCCCGCATGCGTGCATATCAGCGGTTGATTAATAGCTGCGAAGTCTGGCCGATTCCTTATGTCCTCTATCAGCATGCGCCTCGAGGCAAGGCTCAGGTGTTTAACATCCACCATTATTTTCTTTTGGTAGCAATGCCGGATAATATCAAGCCCGTCGTCGGATATACGGTTGCCCATTGGCCTGAAATCTTCGTTGGCTATAAACTGAATGCCGTATGCGTGATTGCAAAACGGGTATTGCTCAAGGTGTGTTACGTTTACAGAAACCAATGGATATTTGTTGGAAATTTCATCCAGGTTTCTCAATATCTCCGCTTTTGAAACTTTGCTTTTATCGAGTGTGGAAGAAAGAGAGTGGCAGCCTTCCACACTAAAAATCACATACATTGCATCGGTGTCGTTAGGGTCATATGGCGTATCCTTCGATAACACTTTTACTTTCTTTCCTATTGCACCAAACCTGTCTGCGTTAAATAAAACGTCCAGGTCTTCGTTTACCAGGTCGGGGTAAGGCTTTAGCGTTTCATCGTTTATTTTCTTCAAACGCGATGGATTGAGATAGCCTTGCAAGGTTCCTTCTGCCTGTTTTAAGATTAGTTTGTTATTCGTCATGCCGCGCTCCGGAACAAATATTGCCACGCAAATAATATCGGGACCGCTGCTGGTGAGCTGTCGCAGATTTGCCTGCGAGCCTAGTATATAGGCAAACTCAGAGCACCAACGCAGCAACCAGTGAATTTTTTTCACATCGATATCAGTCCATGGACTTGTTTTCTTTTCTGTTTCAGAAAACATGCATTTTAAAGTGGGATGAACATGAAAATCAAAGAGAGGCATACCTGTTGAATTTAAAGTGAACAATAAATGTTCTCAACAGAATATTAGTCGGGCAAATTAAAAAGCGGGGGGGCATAAAAACTGCCGGGCGAGTGCAGAACAAGGTAGAAAATAAAAATGAAATGTGCAAGCAAGTAATTTGAGAAATGGTTAAGTAGTTAATAAGCCAGGTGGTCGAATGGCTCACTCAATTCAATTAACCTACTCAATCCAATTACTTAATCAACCAGTCCTCCCAAATCAACCATATGCTAACGTAATAGTCTGTACGGAACAAGCTGGCATTTGACTGAATATCCTATATTTGCAGGCGATTTTTATACTATTGTTTCTAAACCGATTTTTTTAAAGCAACCTTGTAAAAACAATAAACCCCCACCCTCTTCCCTGTATGAAAAAGATACTTTTAATTGCTATGTGCATTCCGGCATTATTGGTAAATGCCCAGAGTAAAAAATTCCAGTTTAAATTAGGTGCCGAATACGGACTTCCCAAAAAAGCAACAGATCTCTCTTTTTTTGGCGATGAGCAGGTTGGCATCGTAAATCTTTCCATTAAAAACGAGGACCTTTACCTTACACGTTTCAATGCCAAAACACTTTCGCAATCGGGAGAAAAAGTAATTCCAATACCCGACGCTACCCGGAACATGGTGAGTGAAATAGTAGTTGATTTCAGTCCCAACTATTACTGGTTGCGCAGCGACTGGGACAAGGACAGGCAAAAGGAAATGCTGTTTGCGACAGTGGTAGATGTAAAAAACGGGAAACTCGCAGACACCGACGTAAAGTTGATTGAAGCAGATAAAATGGCCTCCGGTGGAGCCGCGGTAAATGGCTTTTACAGCTTTAAAGGAGTGGACAAATACGACTTTCAATTCAATGCCAGTCGCACCAAACTAATGGTTAGCTACCGATTGTTTCCGCTGGAAAGGAATGATAAAAAGAATTTTGACAGGATTGGTATCTATGTTTTTGACAGCAAAATGCAGAAAATATGGAACAATGAGTTTACCATGCCCTATACCGAAGCTGTGATGGACAATATTGATTTTTCGGTAGATGCCGACGGCAATGCCTACCTGCTGGCTAAAGTATACGATTCTGACAAAAGGAAGGAGAAAGATAAGGCTACGGGCACGGCGGCCTATCACCTGGAAGTGTTCAAGTTTACAAAAGACAATAAACAGATCATACATGCAAAGCTGGATGCCGGTCAGTATTTCATTAAAGAATCTTCGCTTATAGAGAACTCAAATCATGATATGGTAATAGCCTGCACCTATAGCAAGGAAGCGAAAGGCAATGGAACCGAAGGAATATTTTTGGGAATACTGAATAATGACAATAAGATAGAAAACTTCAAAAAGGATTTTACAAATTTCCCGCTTCGGAGCTGGCAAAATTTGAAAAGCGCAGGGAAGCACGTAAAAGAGAGAGAAAAGAGGATTACGAAATTCCGAACCTTACAGTAACCGACCTGTTGGTAGAGAGAGACGGCAGTGTGCTGATTGCCTGCGAAGAGCGATATGTAAAGGAGCACAGAAGCACTTCAGGAGGTTTAGGTCCTAATGGGTCGGGGCTGATGCGTACCTCAAGCTACTACACCTATCACTTTGACGATGTATTGGCCGCCAAAGTAAATGCAGCGGGTGAGATAGAATGGCTGAGGAAAATTCCTAAAAGACAACAGGGATCGAGGGGAAAGGGAACCATGAGCTTTAAACTGATCAGCGACGAAACAGGCTATTATTTCCTGTACCTCGATAACAAAAAGAACGAACACATGGAAGACGACGACACACCTGCCAAACACCAGGACGGCGCGGGCGGACAGGTGTTTGTAACCAAAATAGACAATAAGGGAACTGTAACCAAGGAGCTGATTTTTGACACCCGCGACGAGGATGTGATGATCTATCCATCGCAGTTTACCAAAATAAACGACAAACAGTTTATTGGCAGAGCGAAGATTAAAAAAACGCTGTTTCAGCCTTTGCTTATCACCGTAAAGTAATATCGACGGCTAAAAAATTGCAATGGTTCCGGATTTTGTTTCGGAACCATTGTTTTATGAATATAATTTTGTTGGTTGTAAAGTGATAATGCTTTAATATTGCACCCCCAAACAAGCCCAGATGGCGGAACTGGTAGACGCGTCAGACTCAAAATCTGGTATTGGCAACAATGTGCAGGTTCGATTCCTGTTCTGGGCACAATTTAAACCACATATTAAAAATATGTGGTTTTTTATTTCCATCAATATCAACTACTTACGCCGATTTTCTTACTTTTTGGAGTTCGTATAAGTACGTAAAAAGCCGTCAAAATTGACCAAAATTTGACCACATTTTGACCAAATAAATTGGTTCGATTCCCGTTATAATAATTCCTGAGCTTACATTTGGTCATAATAAAGCCTAAAACCATGTCAATCGAAACCCTTGGAAACGTTACCGTTAAATATGAAATCTACCCGCGTAAACGGCAAACAAAGTATGATATTGGCTATAGATTTGAATTCGCTATAAATGGCATTCAGTTGCCTCAGAATCGGATAAGCTTTGGCTTGGGTATAACATGCAAGGTGTCGGAATGGGACGAAAACAAACAGAAGATTAAAGGCACCGGTATAAAAATAAGTGCCGACAATAAGCAGATTGAAAAGGCTTCAAGTATAATATTACAGTCTTTTCAAAAATTGAACGCTAAAGGAGTTGCCGATATAGCGGAAATTATCAAAGAAATTGAACTGGGTATAAAGCCCCAAATAACCGGTCGGATAAGCAAGAAAGAAATATATCAGACCGAGCTATCTAAGCTGGCTGATAATACAATTGATGCCGTTATGACCTCTTATATAGCCAACTATGATAAGCACAACGACCGCAAAATGTCAAAGAACACCAAATTAAAATATGACATTACTATCAGGTACCTGAAAGCATTTTGGAAAGGTTTGACGGGCCGGGATTCAATACTGGTAAATGAGTTAGATATTAATCACACGGACGAGTTTAAAAAGTTCTTGTTGCAGCAGTCCAAAAACCGGGCAAAACCAGAAGCCGGTAATCTTGATGCAGATACAGTCAGGACGTACTTATCCAAATTAAGGGCGTTGTTCAAGTATGCGCAAAAGCCTGTTCGGGGGGGTGGGCTCGGTTTAATTGATCATGTCCCTATTAGGGAAAATCTCATCGGAGCTTTCAATAACAGTGAGCGAGAACCGCTTTCATTGGATGAAATTATGACTATTTGGCGAATGAAAGATGAAGAGTTAAGCACACCATTAAAACGAGTAAAGTATCTGTTTTTGTTCATGTGTGGCTCAGGCACCGGTCTAACTGAAGCAAAAAGTTTGAAGCAGGAATTTTTTGAAGAGGTTGATGAGAACACCGTCTGGCTCAGTAAAAGCAGAACAAAAAATAATAAGAAGTTCGGAGTAACACTACTCCCCTTCGCTGTAGACGCCTACAAATGGTTTAAAGAGCAGCCAGAATTTTTTGGATGCATTACCAGTGAAACGAATGAGCGTCTTTATCTGCGGGATTTAATAAGCCAGGCAAAGATTAACAACCCTGACATAACATTGTACGTTGGCAGGTCAACATTTATTACAAACTTGCTGGCTGAGGGCGTTGATAAATGGCTGGTTAAGGACATGGTGGGGCACGCAAACTTATCAATGCTGGGCAAATATGATACCGCCGTAGCTAAGATTAAAGCTAAAGCACATATTGCAGCGTACAGTCAAACCAATATTGGGCAAATCAAAAAGTAATTGCTGCCTCTTCCAAGGCTTTATCAATATCTATTTTTGAAAACAGGGTATTACTCAAGACTTTGGTTACTCTTATCTTTTTTTCGCCGATGTACTTATAAACAGAAGATTTACTTTTTAGTTTGAGGTACTGCATGGTTTCTTGCAGTGTGAGCCAATTACCATTCATTATGAATTGAGAGTTGAAAGATTGTTTGCCAGGGCAAACCATTCGCCTATGCAAAAGTCATAGACTTGGTGCAAAATTAGATTTTGGATTGTTGTAGTGCAAGCATTTTAAAGTCTGTGAATGTTAAAGTTGCTGTTAAATACATGCTACTTAACACCACACAAGCGAAGTAAGATCAACTGTAGAAATCCAGATTATTTTTGTCCTATGAGACAGATTTTCGATAGTTGTAGTAATGCTTTGAAAGTTCAGTAGCTAATTTGCCCATCGAAGAACTCTAAAACTAATTTCTTCCTCTGAAAGGGTCGGCTGTGTTTGCTTCAGTAAAATAACATATTTGTCAAACAGTTCTTTTGGAGGTTTACTTCCGCAGCAATATTTCATCATTTCTTGTTGTGTTTTATTAAAATCCTTTTTTAATATTTCGTCTTTTTGTATAAAATAATCTTGTATGTCAATTAAAATTTCCGCCAATCCTGCTGAATCAAGATACACGGAAACGTGAGCCATTTCGTAATTTTTATTATCATTAAAATTTTTCAATGAAATCTTTAAGTCGCTTATTCTACCGTAAAATTTGTATATAAGGTCTATAATTTTTGACGGCATGTATAAAAGGTTATTAGAAATCTCCTCATGATATTTTATGAGACTTTCATCAAACTTTGTTACTGCATGATCTATACAGTTTTGATCTATGCAATTCCCCGACAAGGAAACATGTAACTGTTGAACATCAAATAGTATTTTAGATAAAGAACTGTAAACTGCCTTTTCTTGAATTTTCAAATCATTTTTCGTGGAATACTTAAGTTCAAGCTCCTTCTCTTTATCTTTTTGCTGTATGTTGTATCTATTATTCAACCACACCAAAATAATTGGCAATAAAAATCCACTCAAAATAGTAACTAAAATCTCAGGTTTTTCAGTAAGTAAATTGATTAATTTCTCGCCCATTCAGAATTGTGTTTATTAAATCTGGCTTAAAAGTAAGAGGGTTTAGAACATATATCTTGGTATGGTTACCAAATATTCACTTCATATAAAAATTAAAAATTTTCAAATTCATCTGGAACGCAAGCGACTACAAATAACTCTCCGAATTCATCAAGCCGTCTTTCGCTATTGATGTAAACTCCAGTCTGTATGTGTGTTTCTGCGTCACGAATGATGTCTTGATTTCCAATTTGATACGTTCCAGCTAAATTTAAACTGTGGAGATGGCTCATGTAAAGCCAAATATGTTCCGGAAAATTAAGTTTGTCTAACGGAAACTCATCGAAAACTGTTCGTCTATTAAAAAATAACTTCTTTTCTTCAACCCAATCAGATTGCTGTTTGAGTGTAAAGCTCTTCTTTTTAAGATAATAGAGTATAATAGCCTCGTCATGGCTAATTTGTTTTATTATATTTGGGAATGCAGGGTGGGCTAAATCTTGCTTTGTTTTGTCAATTGAATTTGCCAGTAAATTTATAAATAGCTCACTTAACAAAGAATTCTCTTGAGCCAGACTGAGTCCTTCTAAAGTTGGTATAACAATTTGTGGCTGACCCTCAATTAAATTTTCTTCTGGTACTTTTTCAGAAACCTTTTTAAGATGTCTCTCCCATCTGTCATGCTGGGCTGCTAAATACTCGAAAGGTGCAAGCAAAAACCTTGATGTCTTGGCTACACTTTCAAGTGATTTACCAATTTGCTTCATTGCAGGACTTAATGCGTCCTCGTACACTTTGTCGAGAGGTACGATGCTTTTTAGATCATCAACTTTCATATTATTTTAATTTGCACCTAATTCAAAAATATACGAAAATTGTATTCTCTCAAACTACTTATTGTCACGGTATGGCTATTTCCCCAAAAAATCCCCTGTAGAAACAGGGGAAACAATGGTTTTTAACCATTAAACCTTATCCTATGAAAAGGAGTTAAGGTATGAATTTTTTATTAGTTTTACAACCCTCACGGTTAGGTTTAGCAACAGCCAAAAGGCTTTGGCAATTTGTCGAAGCCTTTTATTTATTTATAATTTTCAGAGCCGCTTTAATGGCATCGGAAATTTTGGTCTTATTAGCGATAAAGGAGTTAAACAGATATTCCACTACAGACATACCGCCAACCCCCACCAAAAACCCCGCAAACGCTTCGTTGATTGGTATGTGTTTTATCATGATTGGCGTGCAGTAAGCGGCGCAAATGCCACCGGCAAAAATATTGCGCAATGCTTCAGCCAGATTTTTTCGCTTGTGAATTGCCCACGCAGTTGCACCAAGAACGCCAGATATAGTGTATTGCCAAACGATTCCTATATCATCAAGGAATTTAAAAAAAGTATCTTTCACTATGTAATTATTTTTGTTCATCCTTACTAAGGAATTATGCCATTACAAATTCTTTTGTTACACCACCAATTCGCATATATAATTTGCTGCCATCAAACCAAACTGCACCATCGGCAGGAGCCGTTGGAGCAACTCCAGTTTCTAATAATATCTGAGGCAAAGTAGTTGTGCTTGCACCAAGGTGCATTCTCGCTCCAATTGTAGTATTGGCCGGTGCTCCAATTTGAGCAGAAGTACCCAAATACATGCTTCTGAACCTAAAGGGAGATGCACTTAAACGTCCAATGTCTTTTGTATTATCACCCGCTGTATTGGTTGTTAAAAGATTTCCGCCAAATAAAGCTTGCTGAGCATCTACCTGTAGAACAGCACTCCCATTCAACATGAATTGATGGTATCCAACCGCTGTGCCTACACCAGCATTTTCCAATGCATAAGAGGCTATATTACCAGAACTGAGACTTAATCTTAATCGCTGGTAATTTGTAGTCTGGTCGGTCGTAGAATAAAGGGCAATACCGTTACCTCCCACCATCGCCGTAGAAGACAACGTTAATGGGTGTGTAGGAACAGTAGTGTTTATACCTAATAATCCTAAACTACCTGTCATGTCCAGCGTCATTCTCGAAACACCGGAGAAATTTTTATAGTTGATTATGTTAGCCGAACCGCTGCTGTAGGCTGGTGAGAAAACGCCCGCGGTAGAATTTGTTGAATTAATAATAAGTTGAGCGTTTGTAATTCCACTTCCCAAAAGAAGGGTACTATCATCTCTCACCCTAAATACATTCGTTCCAGCCGAATTTACTACATCTATATTGGCAGTAGAACCTGTAGTACCAGTTCCTGTAATTGAAAGTTTGCCGGTCGCAGTAGTAGTTCCTAAAAGAAGGTTTCCAGAGGTATCTATACGCGCTCTTTCCGAACCATTCGAATAAAAAGTTTGAAAATAACCACCGGCAGTAGTACCGAGTCTAAACTCTCCTGTACTCGCATTAAGTTTCAAAAAGCCTCTCTCCCCGCCTCCACTTTCATTAAAGCGAAGACCTTTTAATAAACCTTGAGTAGTTCTATTTATTACTAAATCTCCATCTCCTTGCAATTCAATATTACCAGTTTGATTTAACGTTAATCTATTGATGTTATTAACAGAATCGCGAATGACAAATGATGTGTTGTCCAAACCCACCTGGTAATAAGGAACAGAGGTTTTTGCAAATTCAATTGTTGCTTTTGCGCTGCTTCCTGATGCAGTGGTTACGGCTCTGAAAATCCCATTGTAGGAAATTGAGTTCTTTACACCAATGAATGGATATGAATTATTTGAAACTGCCTGTACACCATCCGCCCAGACTAATAGACCAGCCTCACCTGCCGCTATTGTATCGGTCAATTTTCCATCAGCGCCGGTAAACGGAATGTAATACTGATTCAGGTATGGTGCAGGATAGCCCGCCCCCCACTCCAAATTGTTATCACCATCATTCACGAGCACACCTGCCGAACCGGTGCCAGGCATGGAATAGTTTACTCCGCGGATACTGAAAGATTGTAGTGAATCTGCAAACTTCACCTGATTGTCCATTGTCGCGACATTGGCGTTTTCAGAGTTGCCGCCGCCCAGAACCACGGAATTTTTAAACCCTCCAAGATTGGTTTTGTATCCAATCAACACCCCCCAATCATCTAACTCATTCATGTCTTCGAAACTATCATTGTTGCCTGCATAGGCACCGATAGCAATTAAGTTGGAAGTAGAAACTGCATTACCGGCTGCACTTGTACCTATAGCAACAAGGTCTGGATTGGTATCGCTGTCAGAGGCTGCATAAGCACCGATTGCTATTCCAGTGTATAAATCTTTCGCATTGTAACCAGCATTAGACCCTAAAAAGGTAGAACCATAGTTGCCATAAGTGCCCACATTTAAATTTTGTCCGGCGCTATTTCCTATTGCCACAATATTGGAGTTATTGAAGCCGCCAATGTTCGCCCCAGCACCATCTCCAATAAAAATGGCACTGCTAATATTTGTGTCCGTGATAGAAGCACCGGCGAAATTTCCAATCGCTACAACGTTACTGAAATAGATTGAACTCATTCCAGCCCATCCACCCAGCAATACCGAACTGTTCATGCTTGTGGTATCCTTTCCTGCCTCGTAGCCAGCAACAACTGACATAGAAACATTGTTGGAATTGTTAGCCGCCTGATATCCGAATAACAAGGAGCCATAACTGTAACCAAGATTCTGCCCGGCAGCACTGCCCTCTCCTCCCAGTCTATCATTGCTGTATAGCGTGAAATTAGCTGGGCTGGCAGAAATAGGTGTTTGTTCAAACGCTGTAGGTTTTACTTCAAGTAATAAGGGGTCACATACGGCCCCAGTCCCGGATACTTCTATTGTCCCACTATCCAAAAAGAAGATGAGTGGTTTACATGCAGCCTGATTAGGAGAATTACCTAATCCGGGAATTCCTAACCCATCACAATCATTTATATTATAATTAGACATCGTTACTCACATTTAGTTTGTACGCACGCGGTTCTATTGCGTGCAACGTTCATTAAAAGTTGTATCTGGTATCCCGCACAGTTATCTCCATTTGTTTCTGCATGATCTACCGGGGTCGCGTTACTGGCAAACTGTATATCTACATCCTCAAATCCTTCGTCATTGTCCATAATAAGGAGAACATCATTGAGAATAGAAAAACATTCACTTTGAATGTCTGTAAGATTACTTTGGTCATGCTCCAATCTATCAAGAACTACAACAAGAAAGTTGTGTGTATTGTAATCGGCATTTACATTTACGCCCTGATCCTGCACAACCAGCATAGGGTAATTAATTACCTCACTGCCCAGGGCCGTAAAATTCTCAGCAGCGTTTAAACTGTTGATTTGAATATGATTCTTCGCTATAGACCTAAAGCCTTCAGTTATTTGTTTGATGGTCATTATCCTAAAAAGATTTTACAACGGTAAGCGGATTTTTGGGCGGGAATATCCGGGCTGCATGCATCCACGCATTCCTCATACTTAGGAAACGTTGCCTTATTAGCCTTTAAGTATTTCACCAATCTTTGGCCGTATTCCTCAGCGGAATTATCGGCCCTTTCAGAAAGATATTTTACCTCATCCAAAGTAGCAGGGTTGAAACCGTTAGTACTCATAGTACCAACGCCTTTATTTTTTTGCCTAAACGTAGAATCAAAGATTGATTCAGACTGAATTTTGAAAATAAGTGCTGGCTGAATATAGGTTTCAATCAAGTCTTTCTCATCCTGATTTAAAGTTTCACCTGCAATCTTTGTTTGCAGGTCTTCAAATAGTTTTGTTGAAAGCAAAGGATGCAAAAACAAGTCCTGAGACTTCTTAATGATAGGCAGCAAAATCTTTGCATCCGTGTTGTTATCAATGATACTGTTATCCTTTAACGCCTGCTCACTTATGAACAACGTTTTAAAGCTATCGGGGTTAAGCGGCATTCTTATTTTTATTTATGGTGTTAATAATTGCCTGGTCGATGCTGCCAGATTGTTTTTCTCTTTCCTTATTCAGGCTTCCGGGTGCGTATTCAATTGATTTGATACGGCCAGCTTTAACGAGGTCGGCGCGTACTTCTTCCGTAGTCATGTTGTCGTAAATCAACTGCTCTTTAGTCAAATTAGATTTGATGATAGGCAGTGGCAGCAATTCAAGGTTTACACTGCCAAAGTTGATAGAAAGCAATTTGTTTAAAGGCTTCATAACCTCCACTTGCAACGGTGCAATAACAACGTTTTGCAGTATCCCAAATGCTTCTTCATACATTGAGTCGAAGCTAAGTCCCGGTGATGGGATAGCCAGCAAACTTGTTGAGGGTAACTGATGTCCGGTAATGATACTTTGGCGTATTTCCTCACGAAGGGCTAAGTATTTCTTTCCCTCGCTATCTTTATCCGGCATTGCTTCAATTCGGGTTTCTTCAGTTGAATCTTTCACGTATCCAAAAGCAATGCTATTACCGGCATTGTCTATACCAAGAAATTTCCTCTTGAAATAATTCTCAATTTCTTTTTTCTCTTCCTCCTCCGGCTCCGGGCCTTTAAATTCAATGAATAAATCTGCCTGCATCGGGTTGGCACTCTTAGCCGAGTGGAATTTCGAGATGTTTATGGCCGCGAGTATGTCTGGAATACTACCTGAATAAGAAGGAGACGAATAAAGGTTTTTACTTTTGGGCGTTGTGTAGTGGTAAACCTGGCTACCCTTTTTATTTTCTAAATCAAAAAGCGGATATTCTTTTGTCTTTGCTCTCAATCCTTTAGTCCAGTCATCGCTGTAGATCATCGCGGTTTTTTCTTTGTTGTAGCGAAGCTGAGCAATGTCCAAATAATAAATTTCTGAAATCTTCGTACCCAGTTTATTCCAAACGATATTTAAAGCACCGGCACCGTAAATAAGGATGTCAAGAATGTATTTATCCAATACATCTTCAAGGCTGTCTCCGTGCCTGTTGCAACTACCAATGAATTTTTGTAGCTCTTCGGCTATGCCATCAGTTTTAAGACCACGACCCTTTACATATTCGTATTTGCTTTTTATAATTGAACCATGCAATCCACACTCCTCATAATACCTGTACAGGGTGTCAGGTAATTTATTATCGTTACCCCACGTCCAATAAGTACCGGTACAACGTGAGTTGAATTTGGGAAGCTCCGGGGCGTCTTGGGTTTGAATTGAAAATTTTATCTTCTTATTATCATCCATTGTATACACTATTTGTTGTTCGTTCGTTGCTGTAGACCTTTATAGGTTCAGCAGTTTCAGTAATGATAAGCATACCGCGGCCCACACATCGCAGTCCTTCAGGGTCTTCAACATCATCAGGGTTTTGATACACTGTAAAATGCCAGCTACCTGCTAACTCATCTTCAAACAGGGAACCAGGCACGCAAAAAATATTTGACCTTTCCTTTGATACACTTACATCTTCAAGATTTGCAGTGAATGACGTATTTGTAAAATCGTTTCTAAAGACAAACAGAAAATTTTCACATTCTTCAGTCTGAAACTGTCTCAGTGACAATGCTATCTTATTATTGATGCTATCCTTATTTATTACGATCATTGTATCTCAACTAAAAAGGCTTTGGCAAACAACACCAAAGCCTTACACATCCAAAACCAAAAGAAACAAAAATAATTTTTTATAAAGCGGGCACTAACAGCGCCGCTATAATAGAAGGATCAACTGCCTTAATGAAAGTTGGTTCACTTCCAGTTAGTGTCAATGCATTGTATCCGTTCAACTCGGTATTATTCGCACCTGTTTGCGCTGCCACATTGGTTACACTCAAACCGTTAGTGAAACCTACAGCCCAATATTTTGCATTTGCGTCTTTCACAATTGCTACCGAATCAATATTTGCAAGTGTCTGCAGTTCGTTCGATACATCTTGGCGTAATCCTTTCAGGTTAAGTGTCAATACAGGAGTATAGGCACCGCCGCCGGAATCACTTGGAGCATATGTGTCAACCAAACTTGCTGTATTTTTTACAAATTGGTATTTGTAAAACTGTTTATCGGTCACCATTGTGATACCGGTAATAGTTCCATCGACGGCAAAAGACACCGTTTCAAGCGAATCAAGTTCGCTGATAAGTACGTCTTTAATTCCTCCTATGTAGGAATCATTACAGTTTACAAGAACAGATTTCGTTAATGCACAGGGCATGAAAAAATATTTAAGGGCACCACCGGTTAAAGTGGTGCCGGTTATGAATTAATTACGCAGATTGATTGTAAACTATCTGGTCTGGGAAACGACACTGGGTACCGGCACGGAAAGCAGCATGATAACGGATTTCAAAATTATCCTGGCTGTACCACAACTGGAACTCTTGGTCAGTATCGCTTAAAAGATCGGTACCGAATACAAAGTTTGACAATTGACCAGCTACAATTGCCTTAGTACCGTTCAAACCTGCAACTCCATACAGCTTGGTAGCTGTACCTGGGATAACCAGTTCGAAGTTTTGAGCATTCTCAGGAGTTACAGAGAAGTGATAAAGATTTGCAGCTACCAAGGCTTGCGCGTACGTTCTGAAAGTATCAATCCCTGTTAATATTGCTACATCCGGCTGATCTAACACGGCCGAAGGAATAGCAGCATATACCGCATTAATAGTATTAATGATAGAACCGGAGGCAGTTGAACCAGAAAGATCAATAACACCGGCTTCTTCAGACAGGATAGTTAAAAAGCCATCCCAATATTCCAGGTTATTAGCCGGAACGGTTTCTTTTTCAGCCTGCCAAACGCCCTTTTCAAGCTCGATTGCGATAGCCTTATTAACGTGATCAAGAATAAACTCCACAAATTCGGTATCATCCCAGTTATTTGCACCTTTCTTTACACGTTCAGCAAGGAATGTTTTTTCCAATGTTTTTATGCAAAAAGATTTTTGAATTTTAACCAGTGGAGCTTCCAGAATACGCTGAGTGATTTGGTCGTCGCCGCTTGCATTGAAACCACAAGTTTCTCCATTTTGAAGAGTGATTGTAGTTGAAAGGTTATTCAAAGACGCCTTTCCTTTATTATCGGGCTGAATAGCGATCAACTTAATTGTTTTTGGAGTGCCTAAAGCCCTGCCTATGATTTCTCCTTTCTGATTTACGAAATCCGGGAGAGATGAAACATTAAATGCCATGTTTAAAATATTAAATCGGTTGTAAAATTATTTTTGTGAAAGTGCTGAGCTAAAAGCAGCTACTGCTCCTTTCGGTGCTTCGTGTTTGTCAGCAGCAGGTTTTTTACTGAAACCTACAGCCTGACCTGCTTCTCCAGCCGGTTGATCTGCAATTATGTCAACGATTTTTGAAAGTTTGGTAAGGTTTGAGTTGAATTCAGTTGTGGAAGACTTTACTTTATTCAGTTCCGCGGCAATCGGTTCAATTGCTTTAGTGATAGCGTCCTGAATAGCAGTTAGGATTTCAGGAGCAACTTGTGTAACCACTTCTTCGGCTACAGTTTCGGCACCTTCAGCCTTTACTTCCTGTTCTTGTTGTATTTCTTCAGCCGGTGCTGCATTTTCTACTTCAGAAACAACGCCTTCAAGCACTTTGAATTTTGTTCCAGATTCGGTTTCGTACTCTCCGTCTGGCAATACCGCGTTGGTACCGTCCTCATTTTTAATATCGACCGGCAAACCAATTTCGATTGCTTCTCCGATATATTCAATGGTGGCACCGTCTTTTAATTTTTCAGTCTTTAGGGTAATCTTCGAGCTTTTTAAGCTGATGATATTCTTAATTGTCTGATTGATTAGTTTACTTAAACTCATTCGCAAAAATTTTGTGGGTAAGACACCCTTATATCTATAGATACTATTTTGCGAGAATTGTAATAGTCTTAGTTATATCCCCCTTTTAATCTTCGCAAATGATTTTGAGAGCTTCGGCAAGTTCCTGCAATGGGGTTAACGGTTTTTCCTCAGCCTTACTAAGGTTAATTGGTTCAAAAGAATAATATCCCTCAATACTGAAGCCTTTAAATGTTCCGTCCTTTACCGCCTGCCAAACCTCATCATTATCGACCTTAAACGAGCCAAACCAAGAACCTTCCGTTAATTCTCCGTACCCTTCCGGGGCTTTGATTCCGCGGCTACTGTCAATAATGAAACTCTCGAACAGCGTTACACCAGTAAAAAATTGGTCTGTATGTTCGGCATTGGCGCTGCTTTGGTTTCCGTTGTTAAAAAATTTCTGAACTGTCTTGAAAATCTCATCCTTTTCAATCAGGATGTAAAATTCATTTCCCTTTTCGTTGCGATAGATGGGCGTGTCAGCCAACAACAGCGGCCCGGAAACAATTCTTTTTTCTTCGTCCTGAATTTTGAACGCTACAGGCTTACGGTCTTTTGAAAAGTGAATGAACTCGCGTTCTATAGCAGGGAATTCACAAAATGCGATTGCATCGACGCCGTCTGCCTCATCTTTTACAATCATTTTATACACAGGTAGTTTGTCCATAATACTTTTATTTAAAAATGTTATCCAATCGTTGAATTTGATTCGTATGTGTTTACACGATTTTGCGCTCGGGTCACCTCGTCGATTCCAATATTTACCTGCAAAGGCTGTTGTTGCTGTGTTGCGCCTGCAATATCTTGTACGCTCTGATTATTCAAGGTTGTCATTTGCGCCGTTTGTGGAATACGAGGAGCCTGATAAGATGGAGCCGAACTGCTTACAGAACTTGATTCCGGGTTTACCTTCTTTATGGCTGCCACGTTGGCCAGCCCTGAGGCTACGGCAGCAGCAGCGGCCGCAACGCCTAAACCGATACCAACCGGCCCCGGTATCGTTGACACCATTCCTGTAAAAGCTGCCTGGGCTGACCTATAGGTATCTATCAGCGTGGCGGCAATCATTAACACCTTTGAGGCTTTAGATTGTTGACCGGCCAACTGAGACGCAGATTTTAAAAGGTTAGAAGTAGTATCAAGTACTGCTTCCTTATGCTGAATGATTTGATTTCCGATACTGATTTCTGCCTCCGCTCTTCTGCGTTCCTCTTCGGTCACCTGCAAACCTGTTGCCCGTACTGCATCAATGTACCGTGGGGCAAATTCATTGTACTTACCGAAACGCTCGTTGTAGGAATGACTTTCTATTTGTGTTACCTGTTGGCCCTGCGTAATAACCTCGTTCAATGCATCCAGCCTTTGCTGTTGTTGAACGGTTAAGACGCGGGAATTTGCCTCGATTAAAATTTTTAGTCTCTCCTCTTCTGCTTTCCTGATTTCCTCGTTTCGCTTTTTAAGGTCTGCTTGATATTTTTCAAAAGCCTTTTGCCTTTCGTCTGCCTGTTGCTTTTCGTGCGTGGCATCCAGTATTCTGATTTGCTGTAAAATTTTATTGTATTCCTCAGCATTGTCTTTATATAGGTCAAGCCTGCGTTTTAGATTTTCCCTTTCAATATCGTAAGTCTTTTTACCTCGGGCCTGTAACACTGAAACTTCATTGTCTACTGCATTAATAGAAGCCTCTAAAGCTTTTCTGTAAGCTTCCTCTCTTTGCGACTGCCTTTCGTCGGCAGCACCCTTTTCATAATTGCCCACAAAATCGAATCCTTTTTTAAACGCTTCCATTGCCCCTTTAAAATCACCTTGAATGAGCTTAACTATGGAATTTATTGGCCCGGCGAAATATTGCAGTATGGCGTTACCCACTCCGTAGGCTATCTCCTTCAACTTATTGAAGCTATCCCCGGTGTCTTTGAGAAAAGGCAAGAATTTTGTAACCGAATCTCTTAGCTTATCCCAATTGGTAATCAGATAAGCGATGATTGAAACGACTAAACCTATACCAGCAGCTTTAAGTGCTGTACCAAAACTTTTAGTGGCAACACTTGCGCCTTCGGTGGCCGCCGTTTGAGCCTTAGTAGACACTGTAAGAGCAGAAAGAATACGTTTTCCATCATCCAAAGTCCTCATAACCTGTTGCGCTCCTTGCAATAAACCTAATGCAGCATTCACTTTTAAAAGTTGTTGTTGCAATTCTTCATTACTTCCGGCAAATATAGAAACGGCTGAAGTCAACGAAGTGTAGGCTCCTATTGCACCACTCGCTATATTTCCTATTGCGGCAAGCTTCTCACCCGGATCCAGCGCCTTTACGTCGTCGCGTAAATCCCTAATGTTAGCCTGAAGGTCAGCAAGCTTATTCAACTTTTTATAGTACTCGTCGGTACCTTGTACAGTTGAATCAATCTCTTTTCTTAGCGAGTTAAATTCCTTCTTCATTTCCCCCACTGTTTTTGCAGCGTTGGGGTCTGACTGTACGGTATACTTTAAAACTACTTGTGCCATTCAAATTACTGTTGTTCCATAAAAAGGATTTTGATGAAAAATATATTTAGGTACAGGGTTCAGCGTTATAGAAGATTTGCACGTCTCCCCACCCCCACACAGCTACGCCTGGAAAGTCTAAAGTTTCAGCACCGCTGCCGGTTACATTCTGACATTGTGAAACACCATCACTGCCGATGACCGTAACACTTCGTGCTGCATCGTCTTTGTTTAAAATGACGGTTACTGTACGGCTGCCGAGGTTGGTTGTGGTAACGGCAGTGCTGCCGCCTTCACTAACGGGGAATGTTCCACCGCTGTTTCCAAATACACTTACCCGTGCGTTGGTTACGGTTCCTGTTCCGCCTGAGTTGTTGTAAACTTTTAACACAGCTTGACCGAATGAACATGAGCCGCCGGTTTCTTCAACCAATAATTCAGGGGCGCTCACTTCTACTGTACCTTCCAATGCACAGATGAAAGCGTTAAAGCCTGCGTTGACATGTTTTATCTGTAATTCATTATCGCAGTCTTTGTAGGTAGCTGTTAAACCAAAAGTGTCCGAGGTATTGGTCAACTCGTACTGAGTGCATGGCGGTAAACATTCTCCCAACTCTTCTATAGTAAGGCTGCCCTCATATTCAAATGATTCCTGCATTGCACATAAAACTTTAGTAATACCGGCGTTAATAGTTACAATCCTTTCTTCTTCATTACAATCAAGGTAAGTGAGTTCAACAGGAGTTTCGCCTTCATTCTCAATAGAAAAACTTCTACAATAAAACACCGAACCACATTCCCCATCATCATCAAGCGACACGTAAGGAGTTTTAACGACCGTATCTTCATACGCGCAAAACGTAACCTCGTTGTGTGGTGTGATTGTAATAGACTGCAACACTCCTTCACAGTCGTAATACTGTATCGTCTGGCTTTGTAGGGTTGAATAGTTGTAGCAGCGATAAGCACGACATGACGGGTAGGGAGGGGGTGGTGGAACCGGATAACGAACGAGGTCTGGACAACGAACAAATTCGCAAAGTGTCAAACTATTTGCACGGGGCAAATAATCTTTAATTGCATTTATACGACAGTATGTTCCATTAATCGCTACTCTACGTGTCATATCCAGGTTAGCAATGTCAACAGCATTTAACTTAACCCATGCCGTGAGCATCTTTGCTTCATTCTGTGTAATCTCAGCAAAAGTGTTTTCCCAATTCTTTGAAAGGTTTGAAAAGTTTTCGCTGTTGCTGTCCGGGTAATTCTGAATGTCACCGTAAAAAGGATTAGGTCTTGCAAATAATAAATCCCTTGTAGGATTCACATTGTTATCAACATGGCTGAATACCGGGTACTCTTCCTTATACCTCAGATATGAACTGTTCACATAGTTGTAACTTCTGTTAATCAACAACGGTGTTAATTGAACAACATAACGGTTACATTCCTTCATACCCTGATAGTAAACAATGCGAGGGTTTACTTTCTTAGGTTTCCGAGTTACATTATTATCTGAGCTTTCATATAATGCAATTATCTCCTTATCATTCTCAGTTATATAATAAAAGGTGTCTGCTTTTGCATAGTAAGTTCCATCAACAGCACCCCCACTCCTGACAACATCCCTATCAACTATAAAGCTTAACGGGTTCTCTACAACAATAATTTCATAGGTATCTCCGGAATAGAATATTTTGACACCAACCCGGGCATGGGCAAACGTGTTATCGGTCGGCAAAATTTGTCCAGAGATGTCCCGATATCCGCTAATGCTTATCCTCGACTTGTTGCTATTCAAAATCTCACAGGTAGTTTCGCATGGTATGGGCTCATTACGGTACTTAATTGCCGGTGTTGGACTGAATATAATCTTGTCCAAAACTTCTTTTGTTGAAGAAGCCCACTCAAAACCAGTTTGAGTAGTTGCCTCTCCGTAAACTTTACCGGTAAGGGCTTTATATTGAGTGCTCCAATAATCGCTATCCTCTTTGTAACTCAAACGTAACGCACCATCAGACAGGGAAGGGATAGGCATTACGGTCACCTCCTGCGAATAATCAATTTTATCTGTCCAATCTAACGGCTCAGCTTCGTTATTATAATATTGGTCGGCTGTAATGATGTTGAAATGTCTTGGTCTGGATTCATCAGGAATTGGAATAAGGTTGAACAATTTGAAAATGCTTGCCACAAAATCAATTTGTTTGATTCCTTTCAAACAAAAATCTGCATACGTCACGCGGGCATTATCAAAATTCTTACTTAGTCCTATCTTAAGTTGTGGCAGTGGTGCGGAGGGTGTTGTGTGCACGGTTGTACTTCCGCTGATATGGTCATTACCTACCGCTTCCAAAATAATCTGAGAATTCGGATATTTTGAGGCTAAATAAAATGTCACCTGTAGATGCTCGCCCTCCTGTAACTCTATGCTTTGTGTGGGCACTTGGATTTCCTGCGAGTCGCTTGTCCATGAACCCGGTGTAGGTGTCGCTCCATACAACTTCATAATGTCGCCCGGCTGATACTGTTTGTAATACGAGGTTTTAACCACTGAAGTACTATAGTCCGGGGCATGCACTACATACGAAACATAAAAGCGTAATTCTGTATTCCAAAGGAAGTTGTTCTCAACAGCCGTGAAATAATAGTATACGCTCGGAACAGTTATCGAAACATCATACACAGACGTTGCCGTTGCGGTATACGTCATACCAGATGCTGAATAATATTCATCGCCGGTTTGCACACAGCCGAATAAATCAAGCCCGGCAATAGCGTTATCATAACCAGATTGCGAAGCCTGCGCTGAGAATTGATAATCTGGATCACAATCTCCGGCAAGTACCACACTTTCGAGACCTTTCCCGACAAACTCCCCGTCACAGTATGGTATTACCAGTCGTTTAAAATATTGGCTGTCTAAAAAATCCGAAGTGAATGTGAATCCGGCATTCTCAAAGATTAAGTTTAAATACTGTTTTGCAAATAATGCCGGGCGTAGATTGGATAAGTAAAAATTGGTTGCTGCCACGGTATCAAACTGCCCGTAATCTGCAAGCGGGTAGATAAACGAAGTTGCCGGGTCTGTATCTCCAATCTCCCAACTATCGAATATTGTATCAAAATCCGCTCGGTGTGTGTACTGCTCAGTCAATGACTGTGAAATATCTTCCAATTTTTTATCCGATAAAACGGAAACGAAATCTGTAAGCTCACTTATCAGTTGTACTTGATATGTAACATGTCCGTCCTTTTTAGAAGACGAAAGCAGCTTAGCATAGCCCTGCATTACCACCATGTTATTTTGAACAACGTAACACCTTGCCTTCTTCTTAAAATCAAAGTACTGTCCTATGTTGGCCGTATCATTATCAGGAACAGGGCTGCCAACAACTTTTATATCAAAAAGGAAATTGAATAGTTTGTTATTGTTCGTTGTGCCAGGGATAGTGACGGTCTTCGAAAATGAAGAAGAAGTTTTTGAAATGTCTTTAATATCCTGAATAGAATAAGTTAAAGGAATTTCAATTCCTTCGCTCAAATCAACCTCTTGACCTTCTATATATAAACGAGTGTCCATTATTGCAGTTGGGTATTGTATGTTTTACTTGGCTTTAGTTTAAGCGTTATATCATTCCGTTTTTGGAACCTTCTTCGCTTTATTGGATACGAAGTAGTTTCTATTGTGCCAGCATACATAACATTGTCTGTTCCTCTATAAAACACGACAGAACTTTTGAACAATGAATGAAGTAGGTGCACCTCGTTATCTGTAACCCAATTCGCCGAAATCTCAATGCTATCCTGTAGCTGAGTGAAATAATTAATATTCGTCTGGTCGTAAGTGTTGGCAACATAATTGTTACCTACTAATTTTCCTGATTGCTTTTTAAAGGATTGAACCGTTTTATCGGTCGTTGTGAAGTTCTTTGAATTAAAGATGTACGAATCGAAACCGCCTAAATTATTCAGCCAAAACAATTGCAAAGGATCTGGATAGTTATGGCAAGATTCATCAAGATAGACAGTTACTACTTCTGAAACCTTCTCTCCTGAATCCGATGTTATGCAAACCATCCAACATTTGACACTCGGATTAAGTAAATCCGATTCACCAAAAATTACACTGTATTCGCCTTCATCATTGATTGCCTGCAACGCATCCAAACCAATTGCAGCACGTTGCACTCCGCTATTATCTGAGAACGGATTATCAATTCTATATATCCCACGTAGGCCAGAATAATCTCCCACCGTTGGGGTTGAGAATGTAACTATCTCCAATTTTTTGGCAACAGCTACCGGGGTATAATAAAATAAATACTGGTCGCCGAATACAGACGATGTTTTTATTTCAGTTGCTTTATTCAAAAACTTGTTCGAAAGTGCACCTAACACATAATCACTCAGCACCTCGTTTTTTACCGGTGCTGCATTCAAAGAAATGAAAGTATTACCGCTGGTTTGCTCTTGAGAAAACCAAGTTCCGTTATAGTTGTATTCTTCTCCCAGCATTAATTGCAACTCACACGAGCTACCTGGGCACCCAGCGAATATTGAAGAGTTGTTAAATATGTAATCGTATTTGGTAAATGCTGATGCAATCCCGTTAAGATTAATTATTCCCTTGTCTGTTCCAGGCTCTGGAAAGCTCTTTAGGGTTACGGATTCTATACCATTCACCTTCAGTTTAGCCCAGAATTTATAATCTTTATAAAAAACTGGGTCATAATCGCTCTGCTGAACTACGGCAACAATATCACCGTTGCTATATTGCAGACTGTTTGCCGTGGGCTGCTGTAAAATTGAATAAGCCATCTTATATTACTTGTACGGGAATACCCGATGCTTTTATGTCGTTAACTATTTCTTCAGTAAAATTTTGTTGTGAGATTTCTTCAATCAATTCCTGCACATCCTCGAATATTTTTTGGTCTTCTTTCTTGGCCCAACTCCTCAAATTGGTTCCGCGAATACCTTCTTTTGACACACCACGCGCCACAGCAAAGCCGATTGACCTCGCCGTTTGCTTTGTTGTCTTTCCTTTCAGCTTTAAACCTTTTGCCTTTACCCATGCCTCCAACTCTTCAGCCGGTGGAATCCGTTTCCCTTTTTTACGGCCGCCCAATATGTAGGCTATGTCTTCAGCGGCTTCAATAGTTAAGGTTAACTGCGTACCATCTTCCTCAATATTTTGCTTTACACTTCTCAGCGTGTTTCCAGTTGCTACTTTCTTTTTCTTTTGGATGTCCTTTTTAAGGTGGTCAACCAATCGAATACCGTTCGCCTCCAAAAACTTTTTTATTTCTGACTTTAAATCTCTCATCGCTTAGCCTTATTTTTTACATCCACATATTGCAGAAAATGTGTAATGTGAACCAGAAAATCGTTTACAGGTAGTGAAAAGAAATATTCCATCTTAGAATAATCTTCATTTGCTAATCTGTAGACGGTATGCCAAAATCCCCACCGCTTAACAAAAGCGGAATCTGGGCTTGCAAATCCTTCTCTACTTTCGTCAACTTCTGATTCTTGCTCTCCTTCTCTTTCAAAATCTTCAAAACTTGTTTCAACTGGTTCGGAATTTCCTTCTGGCTGTAAGAAAAAAAAGCGGCTTGAAAGTGACTTGAAAGCGCAAAAAAAAAGTTGGCAATTGAATGGATGTCCTGAATACTCATTTGCTTTACATCTTCGGCTATCTCATCCAGTGTCTTCTTTTCTAAATATTTTTCTACCCGCCGGGTCTTTATAAGAAATCCTTTTTTATAAACCGGGGCCATTAATATGGCAACGATATAATGAAGGTTATTGTTGACCTGTTCTTTATCCTGTAAGAGATTCATTAAATCTGTGAACTGACCGCCGTTAATTTTTGTAATATCTCTTGTCAGCCGGTATTCATTGCCGTTTACCTTGTAGTATTCCTTCAAATCCACCTGATGAATTTCACTTCCTAAAAAGTCAGTAGCTTTTATAAGTGGTTTTAATTCAGTTATTGGCAAGCTGTTTAATTCATCCTCATTTATAGTGCTGAGTATTTGAATGATCTTTAGTTCTTTCTGAAAATCATTCAAAACTTTATCTTGCTGCACCTCTAAAATTTGTTGGAATTCATCCAGCGTTACCTGAGCCCAACTATCTTTAACATAAACCACCATATATATTAGATACAGTTTTGCGAAAATTTTTTAAAAATGGTTACGAGCCGAAACGTTTTCGGCTTACAGGCCTTGGGCCATCGCCTCCAATGTGTTCTTCAACCGCAATGCAAAGAGTGTCGCCAACATCCCAGAACTTTTTAATTTCAAACGGTACACATAATTCAGAATAAAAGACTTCGTTCCATGCCCCTTCAACCAGCTTAACCCTTTTAGCAGAGAGGGAGCCGGATATACCAATCAACCGGGCGGCTTTAGAATCTTTTGGCTCCGGCGCGTCTTTGATATTCAATCCATCTTTTTTGAGAAACTGGTAAACCGTGTGACCGCTGGCTTTCTTCTCAATGCTAATACTACTCTTGGTAGGATGATAATTAGTTTCCTTTAAAAAGGCTTTGGTCTCATCAATCAGTTCTGGGCCTTCCAAAAATTTCCTAAAGAGTTTGAAGATGTATATCTCATTTTCGATGTAGTAATAACACATGTTGACTGAAGGATCGTTGCGGTTAGCTCTGCGTCCCGGCCTTGTGGGTAAATTATTGGTGAAGGCTGTATCCATCGCGTAAAATGGATGAGCGTTGTATTTTTTTACCAGTTCCAAAAATTCCAGCACATTGACGATAGGAAACCAGTCACGTTTTATCTGGGCTTTGCTTTCATCCGTGGTATTCTGATTCATCTCAGTTTCAAATCTGAGCGTGTTGCCTTTCATGTCTTTGAGAATCTTCGCCATGTGGTCGTGGCTAAGCCGGTTAACGTCCATTAAATTATTCTTGTAGAATTTTTTGAGAGATGCTGGTTTTACCAAGGCAGCAACTTTTTCATCATCTATACACGCCGGTAAACATACATGTTCAATATCAGGGTCGAGCTCCAATAGAAACGCAGAACTATCTGAAAATCCTAACCGCTGTTGAATATAGATAGAACTTGTTACAAGCTTGTCACGCTTACGTGTTGACAGGTCGCCTTTTAGCCAGCTTTGTACTTTTGCTCTCTCAATAGGGCTTTGAGCCATCTCGTAGGACTCTCCATCGTCGATCAAAATAAGGTCACTATGCTTCCCTATAACCGTTGTACCTACACTGCATGTAATCCGACCTCCACCGGTCACCGTTTCAAAGTGGCCTTTGCTGTCTTGCACCGGGTTCAACTTTGTTAGTGGAAAGAATGCGCGGTATTTATCCGACTGGATAACCGTTCTGCATTTTGTCGAAAGAGACTCCGCAAGGGTGTAATTACAAGAGCCTGATATAACCATCAAAGACGGATCAACGGCTAATACCCATGCAGGTAAAAAAATGCTGAAGATTGCGCTTTTGCTTGTGCCTGGCGGCAAGTTGATAAGTAGGTCTCGACCGGCTTTCTTGTGAATTACTCGCGTAACAACTTCCTGAGCTTTGTCACATAAAAACTTTATGTGCCAATTATCTACCATTGCGGAAGGCATAACTACATTCCAAAACGTTTTAACAAACGCATAGAAAGACCTTTTACAGTATTCAGCATAAGCTGGCGTAATGTCAATCTTATTGCCGAATAGCTGCAAATACTCATGTGCAGGTATATTAGCCTTCACTAACCGCGCATCCTTCTTTTGCTGAACTGACGAGGGTGTTATCATTCAGGTTAGTCCTTTGTAGGAGAATTAGCTAATCTTTTCGCTTTACGGCTTTCTTTTTTAGCTTTTTCTTCACGAGCTTTAAGTTCGGCAATCACACCGTTGTTTGTGCGAGGGGCATCAATTTCTTCAGCAAGGCCAACGGTGTTTAACACAAGCCTTCGAAGCCATTCGCTTTTTGAAAGATATTCCTGGGCCGCGGCCAGTAGGATTTTTTCATGCGCTCCCTTACTGAGATTACATGATAGCGGCATTAGTTTATTTGACATAAATGCTGTTTATTATTAAATACAGCATTCGGCGAAAAGTATAAGTTTTACTTATATCCTAAGACGGATAGAAAGAGGGATATTACTAAAATGGGGTAACGCTATAGGGTTGATGAAGTTTGTAAAACTGATTTAATAGAAAATTTTTATAAAATTTATTGGGTAAAGAGATTTTATTGACTTTATGGATTACTACTTTAATAAATTTTTAAAAACCGGTTGGCATGGGCGGCCCTTACCGTCAGAAGGGCCAAAATACAGTGTGTAGGGGTTTTTGTTCAGTGTGTCGGAAGTTGTTTTAAAAAGGCCTTCGTCTTTGCCAATGGAAAATAAGTATTCACCATTTGAACGAACATATTTTTAATTCCCAACTCTGACAAGTCGTAATAGTCTGAAACTTTTTCTTTTTTGTCAAGAATAACTTTCATAGTAAATTTTGTTACAACGCCTGATGGTGAATTAATTATCCTTGTTTCCAAATGTCTTACTTTTTCATAATCAACATAAGCCGGTAATTCCTTTATGTCATAATTTGAGTTGTACCATTTTCCTTTGAAATTGTCCCAATTGTCGTCTAACCAATGAAGTCCTTTTAGTTCTTTTGTTTCTGGTAAATTGTGAATCAATAAATTGTCAGCTTTTGAGATAAATTTCCATGAATGCAGTCCTCTTGTGTTTGGGAATTTATAAAGTCGTATTGGTCCTAATGCAATTCCTGATTCCCTAATTTCAGAAAGGTCATAGCTCAATTTTTCATCTTGGTCATACTTGTTAAAAACATAGACAACTCGTCCGTCAAACATTGAATGATCTGTGAAGTCATAAACCTCAGCAAAGCCAAAACCTAAATTATGGTCTAACTTGAAACGATAAATTTTTCCTGAATTTTCTGTAATCATAGTATCTGTCAAAAAATGGCAGCCAACGTTTGTATTTATATTTATGCTATTATCCGCAATACAATATAACGCTACTTTGTTATCGAACCAAAAGTCCCCCCCCGGAAATTTCCCTTGAATAATTCATTGGCTATTATCCCTCGCCCTGGTTAATCAACTCTAAATCCGATTAAGTCATATTGGGTCATCCCCCCGACATTTGATCTTACGGCCATCACCAACTCCTCGTAAGCTCTTCCAACGCCGTATCATATTCCTTTGCATTCCAATTGAACTTTCTATTCCACCCCATTTGTTGTTCCGGGTTAACCGTTGTAATACTAACCTAATTTACCACCAACAAATTATTGGATTAATCTGTTAGTGTCATCAACTCGCTTTTTAAAATCAAAGTGTGTACCGTTCGACGCGATCCCTTGCAAGTGATGTTCGTGCAATATTTTAAGAACCCAATGTCTTCCTATTTGAGCGGGTAGAACTGCTGGGGGGAATGCTGTCAAAGAGAAAAATATAGTGCGGTCATCTCTCGCCAAAGCGGAGATTGTACACTCTTTTGGAAATGGAATATTGTCAACGACAAACTTAATACTTCTTATCTCCACATCTATTGTTAGCACAATTCTAATTTGTTCCCCATCTTGCAGTGAATACATACCATCCCATTTCCCCGTCAAGAATCCAACATCTAAGGCTTTCAATAAATTATCATAATTGTAGGATTTAGGCTCGTACACCTGAATTAGCTTTTCTTTTTCCTCCATGATTGATTTTAGCTTATCAATCTGGTTATGCAAGTCAGTCCGTTGGGACATAAATTCTGAATCTTCTTCAATTACTTTCGTTAAGCGCTTTTCCGATTCTTTGTAGTCTTCGCGCAATCTCAGGTATTTCTTTACACTAACGCTTCCACCTTCAAGAATTTTTAAGGTTTTTTCTTCTTGTCTCTTATTTATTCTGGTATATAGTAAGACAATGAATCTTCTAAAATACGGGAAACCAAATGTATAAATTGAGGCACCGATTAAAGGATATACCAATCCTCTGCACCAATTGCTTTCTTTCTCAATTAAATCCAAATAGGAAGCATATCCATCCACTTTCAGTTTATCCATCGAATAGAAACACAAGCCTATTACGATCTTGTAATTTGCAACTAACCAGCTTATTAAAAAGGAAAATAGAAAAGGATTACGAAGTCTCTCACCGGCCTGCTTAAAGAAATCTTGTATCTTCTCCAATGGCATAAAACGTTAGGGATTAATTGTAAATGCCAACTAATATACGACTTTTATTACCTATCCCCCACCCCGCCGGAGTTCCTGACCACAGTTGTCAACGCCTTGTGGAAAACTTCTATGCGATTGGTTCAATAGGTGACTAATTTTATGTAGATAGCATCGAAACAATTGATCATTTCAACTCCTAAACTGATATGACCCAAGAAAAAGGTATATTCCAAAATGTTCTTACCTTCTTGCCCTTATTCTCCGCGGTTTTAATATTAATGGGATTTTGCTACCTTTCCGCGTATTATGATCAATTCGGCATCAACATTCTTAGTTATCTTGAATTTTCAGAAATTATACTTTCCTTCCTAAATCAAGTTGTTTTAATAATAATTGCATCCGTTATAGCGTATATAGTTTCCTCAACGGTAAATAGCTTGGATAAGCCATTAGCAGCAAATTGGTTGACCGAGGATACAGCAAAGTGGCAACTGCTTAACAAGGCCACTTCTTTTAAAGCGGCAGCAAGACTATATTACTCGCTTTATAAACGCACCATTTTATCCTTTGCGAGAGTAACAATAGTTATTATTGTTCTGAGGGTATTGGTAGAAGGGTTTACTTGGAATACCGTCCGGGAAACTGTGATGTGGGGCGTTTCTTTTCTTGGGGCTATGATATACATCTTTGAAAGTTCAAGGGAGAATGGACAGCTTAGTAGTAAGGCGATAGTTACAAAGGGAATAATAGTCCTCGGATTATTTTCTCTATATGGGACGTATCTTGTAGGACAAAGAGAAGCAAAAAAAGTGATGAAGCAAAAGGGTTTGTATCAAACATCTTTGATCTTCGAAGATGGAAAAACCTTCCACTCCACGGAAACCAGATATTTTGTGGGCCAAACTAACAACTATCTTTTCATTTATGACAATGAAAAAAAATCTGCTGAAATTATACCTATACGTGAAATAAAAAGGATCGTTACTGAATTGAAATAATAGACATATTTAAGGACATGCAAAATATGGAAGAACCGCGAAATTGTTCCATTTGTATATTAAAGTATACAAATCCAGCCATTGATTAATACCCCATAAGAGAAACCACATCGTCCGTATTAACATAAAGCTGCAAAACGCTATTATCAGGAAAATAAATCTCTATCGTATACGGTTCGTTATAGGTCGTCCCTATAGAATGACTTTTCCTATAATGGCTGGCATTTGAAACAATATCATTTAAAAGACCCGGTACCGTTTCTGCCACCAACATCAATTGATTGTCTTGGGTCGCTCTGGGAATATTAATTATAACTAAAAAATTAGGCATTACAAAAATTTAAGTTTAACCAACTTCAGTTTGTAGGAATCAAAATAGGGAGTTAACCAAGTTGGAGTTTCAGGGATATAATCGAAAAGGATTCCCTCACCTGACGCCTGAACATCCCCTGCCCAAAACCATTTTCCGATATCCTTTCCCGCCTCCTCCTTTTGTTCCGGGGTAAAGGAAATATAATCCGCTTCGTATAGCTTTTGCAACCTGGCGAATAGTTCGTTCATAGTAATGTTTACACGGGTAACGGTTTGGGGGTTGGGGTTAGTGTGGCCGTTGTAGGGATTTTATAAAAGTATCCCCTGAAAGCCCTATTGGTAGCGGAATTGAACGGTAGAATGCGGGTTTCAGGTGGACGTCACCCTCTTTTGAAATAAATTTCTATAGATTATTTACTCTTTTTATTAAGTAACTTCTTTTTATAATTATTGACGTCCTGACGTCCAAAAAATATAAAATCCAATAGGGATAAGGGTTTCAGGTGGACGTCACAATTTTTTTCATGTCGTACCAGTGGCGTCTATGACGTCCACTTTTTCCGTAAAATGAGAATGAATCGGCTTTAAATTCAGGGTGGACGTCAGTTTGGCACTTTTGCTGACGTCCACCTATTCATTTGTGAATGAATTATTAAATATTATAAAACTCTTTCCCACAATCGCATTACAAAGAAAGTGCTTGCGCATTAAAAAAGAATATACCAGCTTTGCATAACAAAATTAGCGCCACCGAATACTTTCATCTTTTTCTGAAAGTTTAGAAATCACCGGAAGTTGTGACGAATTGAATTGATAAAGTTGGTTGACTTATTTTTGTATTCAATTATTGAGTTCGTACAATAGCTGTTAATCAGCCAGGGCAATCTCGCCCACCTTTTTTAAATGTTTTTTTGTAACAGAAGTTACCCAGACTTTATTGGGTAAAGTCCTTAATGTCCCATTAAGGTTAAAGTCAAATGATATGGAAATATTCAAAGAAATTTTAGATCAAATCAAACCTGAGCCTTGGAATACAGGTAAGTATGTGACAAGCAACGGCACTCCCCGCCCCCCAAAATTCCACGAATGTGCATCGCATGTTGAGACCATCAGGCATATTGCAGAGAGAATAGGCAACCCATTTCGTCAATGCATAGGAAAGCTTTATATCTATAACGGCAACCATTGGGCAGAACTTCAAGAAAACACCACTAAGTTGTTTTTTGTAGAGTGTAATAAAGCTTCGGGAATGCGTAAGGAAGAAGCAACAACTGCTGTAATTCTGCAAATGATGTGGGACAATCTAACGTCTGTTGCACCCGTATTAATCCCACCCAAACAGGAAGAAATAACTGAGGTGAGAATAAATTTAAAGAACACTGTCGTATGTATTGACAAATCCACAGCCGCAATATCTACGCGGCCCGCAACAATGGACGATTGCTTTTTTTATCAAATGAGTTACGATTATATCCCCGGTGCTAATTGGGACAAATGGCAGACCTTTTTAGAAGAGGTATTGCCAGAACCGGAAAGCAGGATGCTATTAGCTGAATACCTCGGCCAATGCTTTTTAGTTGGTACCAAATCGGAAAAAGTTCTGTTCCTAACAGGTTCGGGGGGAAATGGAAAAGGGGTCGTGTTTGAAATCATTCAAAGATTATTTGCCCATAATGTTACTTACTACCCAATTGAGAACCTTTGTAACGATATGCGTACAGCCGCAAAAATTGAAAATAAACTATTAAATATATGCGGTGACGTTACGGGCAATATTAAAGATCATGCCCGCTTTAAAACGATTGCCAGCAATGAAAAATTAACCGTAGAGGAAAAGTATAAAGACCCCAGAGACATCACAACCTATGCTAAGATGATCTTCTCCACCAACAATACTATTATCACAGACAATACCGAAGGTGCCTACCGAAGAATTATATTGATGCCTTTTGACGCGGTGCAGGTAACCGATTCAACAAAAATCATCAACCTCCACGAACGTTTCTATGATGAGATGCCAGGCATACTTAACTGGATCATTCGCGGACTTCGACAATATGTTAAGCACAACAAGGTCTATACCCGCTCACCAAAGTGCGAAGCAGCGCTAAATAAATTCAAAATCGTATCCGATAGCGTTGGGAATTGGGTGGATGATTATCAGCTATCACCTTCCGAAACAGAATATGCACCTATAAAGGATGCGTTCAAAGTATACCAACGATTTTGTGACGAAACAGGATTGCAACCATGTGGAGTAAATGAGTTTTCGAGGAGGTTAAAAAATTGGAAATTCAATATAAAACGAATAGGCAAAGCAAAAATAACATCTGTCAACATTAGCAAAATGAAGTTATTACAACCAATTGATTAAAATATTTCCATATCCGGGTGACGTGTCTACGCCTTGCCCGTTATTCTTTTAAAAAAAAACACGCTATGCACGATTTACATTTTATCCAGTTCAAACAAGCATTTATAAACGAAAGCTCATTAAGAATGATTTTTGAAATAAATGGGAGTGATATTGAAGTAGACTTTTCCCTGATGAATCCTCAACGCATTCAAAAGATGTATGCCATGTGGAATGGCAAAACAATAAATAAAGACTTCAAAGCCGGAACGGAATTAACTAAATTTTTGAACAAAACAATGGCGTTGGAAAGGCTTTGTAGGGTTGAGAATGGACGGATAAAAGAATGTTATCAGCCAGTAGTCATTCCTGTGAGTTAAATCCTTATGGTCATATGGTGGCCCAGAAAAAATTCAGGCTGTAATTTTTTGAACCCACTTATTCTCCATCTGATTTCTGATAAGTCTATTTGCTTCTTTGGATTCGCCGGTTAAGGTTGTAAGATAATCGTAAAGTATATCTCTGTTCTCATATTGCTTTAGAGCATTTGCCAACGCCGCAGCCCGAGCAATTTGCGCGAATGGTGGTACATAATTTTCAACGAACTGCTCGCCGAATCTTTCCTTCGGATATGGTAGCTGCTTTAGCTTGATATTCTTTTTAGCCCTCTTATTAAGTGGGTACAGATAACGATAAGTTCGGACATCGAAGGTTTGCAATAAACCTTGTGCATGCATCACGTTTCTCCAAATCATACCACGAGGATTAGCTGTATTCGTGAATTGCACATTGTGGAATACTTCACCCGTCTGTATATGTTTCTGAAATTGAGTTTTTGAAAACCCGTGGTAAGAGAAGTTAGCGGCTTGGTATGTGGTACCAACGCCGAGGCGACCATCTGCAAAGCTTTGTACCAATTCAAATTCACGTTCACGAAGCAACTTAAATGACCTACCAAGCAACCACGTCTCAGTATTACTTTTCAAGCAATCATCTATCCAAAGCCGGTTAAGTTCGATGCATCCTTCAGGATCGGTATTGGTGATGCTGGGCCATGATTTGTGGTTCATTGCATTACCAAAGACAGCACATCCTAACAGACGGCCTTCATTGTTCATTATGCCAACATTGAACGCGCCAAACGCGAAATTCCATTTGTGAGAGTAATGATTCTTTAGCATCATTTGCTTTGCCAGTTCCTTTTCAATCGGGTATGTATTTAGCTGTGAGAAATCTTGATATTCCATTCTTATTAGGGTTTAGGGATCGAGTAAAAAACCGACCGTAGAAACGGCCGGTCATTATGTCTACAATCCAAAAGGGAAAAAATAAAAGAAGCCAACCTTAACCGCGCTATTGCGCCCATGCTGTTGCATCCCGGCCTCCGCCGCCGTTGGCTTCTTAATTCATTATCTCTGCATCCGCGTCGTCGTTAGCGGATAGATTTATTTCGTTATTAATTATTTCGGTTGCGATAAACGGATGCTCACCGTTATTTATTCGCGCTTCTTCCAAAAGCTGTATGAGCATTATTAATTTGTCATCGCTCAACCTGGAATAGTCAAATACATTTTTCTTTGCTTCATCTTCTATTCTCTTTGCCCGGTTGGTTATATCATTGTATAGCTTGACGCCAGTAATCGCAACTTTTAAATCTTGTTTCTGGCTGATAAGTCCCGATAGGACACTATCAACATGTTCATCATTCAAGCCTTTGGCACTAACCTGGGCATTGATGAGTAATAGTATATCAGGATTGCCCAGCAGTCTGTTAGCAACGGACTTTGCTTGTTCTCTCTGTCTTTTTATATTCAGATTAAAGCCATAAACATCAGCAACAGTGCTAAGGCCGTCTCCTGCAAACTCCTCATAATACAATTCCGAGAACCTGATCTCCTCTTTTCTTAGGTTTAATGCTTTCCCTACATTTTCAATTGTTGTTTCCCCCGTGCGCAACAGTTCTGCCAGTCGTTCCTTCGTAAGGTTCTCTGGCAGCGGTTTATATTCATCGGGTAATAGAGCACTCATTAATTCTTTTTATTCTCGCGTCTATGATTCTTTGGTTGACCATTGTGAATTACCTTTTTCCTATTGGGGTCAATAGTATCTTCAATTGTAACAGCTACGAACGTCTTTGGCTCCTCTTCCACTTTACCTTCTACTACGGCCATAGATACCGATTGCACTTCCTCGGATTGTTCCGGTACTGGTTCAACATTTGCGACCGCTTGCTCCTCCTCATATTGTTTCATTGCCTTGTGTAACGGAGCCATAAAAGAAAAAATGCAATCGCTGCATGAGGTATTGTAGACCCGACCGGTTAAGAGTGTGTAGATATGACCAGACTTCTTTTTCCACTCCGCGGTAAGTCCGGTTGCATAACCGCTTGCAAAAAGTGTTTGGAATTGCTCCTTTTTTTCGGCAAGTATTTCGTATTGCTCTTTTGTGAGCCTGTATTTAATCTGTTCCATACATATTTAGATACAGGATTTTAATCATTGGTGGTTATAAGAAGATATAAGATTGATTATTATGATAGTCATTAATAGTACCGCAATACCATTGGCGGAGGTTTCACAGAATTTTGTGAACAATTAGATATAATCACTTCGGTTAATTAACTTTGTTAGACTTTCTTTTTTGTTTAAATAGTGGATAATCCTGAGCCGTTGAAACGGCTTGGGAATTTTTTAAACTTCTAAAATGAATCTTGAAAAAATAAAAATATCTCTCAATGGGAAAGCCCCTGCCGTGATAGGTGAAGTTGCAAGAGAGTTAAATATCGCAAAATCAGAAGTGTTTGCATTGCTCTATAAGCAAAAGCAAAATCTCGACAAAGAAGTAGTATCACTGACAGCGAAACCGCACCCCACCGCCTTCGAGCGTTACGGGATTAGGATCATAGACGCTGAAATAATTATTAACGAAACCGACGATAACAATGAAAACAAATGATGTTTGAAACAGACTCAACAACCCAAGGCCCATTTCTCCCCTGCCACACTTTTGAAAATTCAGAGAAAGCAAATATTATCCTCGCCCGGCAGGAGTATGATAAAATAATTTTCGACCGGGATTGGCAGGCCCATCCTAACGTATTTATCGAACGCCCGATTTTTTCCGAACCAACCTTCAACGGCTTTACAACATTTCCCTAACTATGACTAATATTTATAACCGCCCTGCTCCGTTAGATGGCAATAAAAAAGTCACTATCTCGCAATTAGAGTACAACGCCTTAATAAGGAATCAAAAACAATTACCGGAAAAATATCTCCACAAAAAAAGATTTACGACCATAAAGGGCGAAGAATGGAAACTTATACCGGGTACTACCAACTTTGAAATCTCAAATCAGGGCCGCGTAAGAAAATGCTACCGGGATAAGTATGGTACATACTTTGTTTCCGTTCTGACACCTAAGTCAACGGTGAATGGCTTTTACAAAAAGCGGTTAAACCTTGGCGAAGGTGTCATAAAAGAAATATACCTGCATAAAGTAGTTGCCGAACTGTTTGTTCCTCGTGCTGAGTTTATGTCGGGCTGGATTGCCTATCACATTGACGGGAACACTTTGAACAATAGAGCAAGCAACCTCGCATGGCGTCCGCGAAAGATAGCGGATTCCCACAGTGGCAAACTAAAAGAAATTCCCTATGTGTCTCGCGTGGACGGTAGCGTGAAAATAAAACGTGCAAAGCTTAGCGCGGGAGATCGGCAGGAGATAATCAGATTTATTAACTCTAAAACATTAACCCAATCGCAAATTGCTGAGCGGTTCGGTATAACCCAGGCCTGGGTATCAAGAATAAAAAATACAGGCTTAAGGTTTGTTGGCGGCTATGCCGTACCCTATTCCAGAACTCCAAATGATAACTAAAGACGAAATAATATCGAATCTCTACGATGACCCTAAACTTAAAAAAGCTGTTCTAAAAATTTGCAACGGTAGCAAGTTCATCTCTGATGAGCTGCATTCTGAAATCATTTTGCGGTTGTTGGAGAAGGATGATCAATACATCCTGCAAAGGCATAATAACGATACATTGTACGCTACCGCCGTAGTAATAGCAAGGAATATTGTATATAATCGAAGTAACCGTTTTAACCGGGAAGTTATAAAAGATACTCGTAAAAACTGTCCACTGGTTTATAATTCAAATGGTGAACCGGTTAATATTTTGGAGGACATATTGCAGGAACAACAAAGCCAAGACGATCTCGCACCAATGTATAATGCATTTTTAGAAGAGTTGCCAAAGCTTCATTATTATCCGCGCACCTTGCTCGAACAACAACTGGAAAAAAGTGTGTTTGATAACGTTACCGGCAAATGGAACCATGCTTCTATTAAGGACATTTCAGACGGTGCAAACAGAACAAAATATACCTACAACGCCCAAGCAATCAGGAACGGAAAAAAGCAATTGCGGAAAATGATAGAAAAGAACATCCAGAAAAAAGAACTAACTAAAATTTTATAACCAATCAAAAAATATATCCATGATAACAAATTACAGGGGTCATACCATAGAGGCCCAAAAACATTCAGAAAAAGTATCCTACTCAGTTACAACTAAGTCAGGCGAAGTATTAAAGAACAGTATAAAAAAAGGTGGGCTTGCCCAAATCGTTTATGACCTGAAAACCTTTATTGACGAAAGAATAAAAGAGCTTGAAAAAGCACTACCTTATTCACATCAAGCAGCGTAACCAAAGCCCCCCGCGCTGAGTTCTTTAAACACCATCCATGTATCCCTTCGAGAAAGGCACTGGATCTTCTTTCTGGGGTACTTCGTGAGAACCGGGCATAGTTTTATGCAAATTTTTTAAAAGCAATATCCAGAAGAAAGGAATTAGCCAAAGCATGACAAAATGTAGCAACTTAACCTTTCGGGGAAACAAATTGCTTTTAGAAAATTTTAAAGAGTAACGAATGGTCACAAAAAGATAGAATGAAACTATCGAAAATGCAACAATGTATTTAACCATAGGATTCTACTTTGATTTTGAAACCTTAGTCGTTTCAGCAACTTTCACCAAGTGAGCTTTTAATGCAGCCTCACCCCACCCCTCAATCACGTCTTTCCGAATGTATAAAACCACCCTTTCCTTCTTTATTGCGGGGTCAATGGGCAACCTACCAAGGCCGGATATTTCGCGTTGTGTCTTTTGCTTTTTCATACCCCAAAGCTAATTCGAAGCACTTTAAATAGCAAGTCAAATTGGAAATAACTATCAAATGTTAATATTATTCTTCTGCACTAAAAAAAGCACATTAAATGAGCGGTGGAGTTAAAAATTCAGGCCAGCTTCGTGGTATCAATAAACAAAAACAAAATGCAAGTAGAAACAATTCAAGAGGCAAAAAAGATTGCCAAAGAAACAAGCAAAGATGGTGGTTATGCCTGCGTCATTCTTTCTATGGGAAAGTATTATGTAGAAACTGAAACACCCTTTATCCGTAACCATGAAGCTTTAATAGCTGAGTACAGCGACGGTATTTTAATTGATAGCGAATAAACAATTTTTTATTACCGGGCCGGAATACCGACCTACCCTAAACTTTTAAAATATGAAACAGTTTTTAATTTTAATCTTATCGGCCTTAATAGGCTTTACATCATGCACGAAAGAAGATTCAAGCCGCTATGAGGTTCACGCGGTGCCACATGTATCATATGAAGAATCGGATGATACCGGAATTTATACCGTGAAGTTCGATGCAAGCGCCAGTACTGGCACTATCGTTTATTACGATTGGTATTTTCTGAAAGATGGCAATTGGGTAGGCTTTAATCGTACAACCGAAAAAGTGTTTTCTACACGGCTACTTAATGGCCCTGGGTCGGTTATATGGGGGCTTCAGGTTGTCGGCCCTTTTGGTCAACTTTCAGGCATTGTTGCTGTAGAATCACCAACAGAACAACCTACGGCAGCACCAATAGTATTTAATCAGCAAGAACAAGAACAGCCGGAAACGGTTGAAACAACTACCTACAGTTTGAAAAACACCAGCAACACGTTTGGCATTTTTGTTGAGTTTATCAATGGTCAAAACAAAATTGAAAAGATACACCTCAACGCTGGTGCTATTGTAATCATTAAAGCTGTTCCAGGCTCTATACAGGCTCCAATTGATGTAATAATTACAGCCGTAGGCGAAGAGTTAAATTAACCTATGTCTATTGTACATGTTGGGGGACTTTTATACTTTTGGCTCACTTCATCAGATAAACGGGGTATTCTCTCCCAGTCTTCCCACGGATTTTTTGAATCACATTTATCAAATGCGCATTTGCTTTTAAATCCTTTGTGCTATTAAGCCACATTAATTAATCAGCCGAAAGGCATAAACAATATAAAAATGATGGAAGAAATTACGAGTAATGTTATTCAAAAATCACAATTTATTTATGTTAGAAAACTACCAACCGAAGGACTTTCCGGCTGGCAGAAAGTAAGATTGAACCAGCAGGAGGAATTGGATAAACGAAACATCAAAATTACTTTCCCGACTTATATTGAACCTTTAACAAAAATCGGGAACAATGTTTCTATTGGCCCACTCTGTACTATTAATAAACACGTAGTAATTCAAGATGAAGCAACAATTGAGGGTGGCGTAATTATTTCCCAAGGTTCTACAATTGGGAGTAAAGCTGTTTTAAAGGAAGGTTCAAAAGTCCGGGGTTTCATACGAAAAAAAACTACCGTAGAATGTGAGACCGAAGTAAATTTCAAAACAACGACATACGAAGAGCAGATAGAAGAGCTTCATGAACGAGATTAGGAGTAGATAGTTTAAGATAAAATGATATACCCATTCCCCCAACGAGTGGGTTTTCTTGTTCGCTCAATTCAAAGCCTGCATTTTCAGATCATTTACTATTGATTTGCATTTGTCGATAATAGCCTGTAGAACCTCATCAATATCTTCTGCTATTTGGATGGTGACCTCACTTCCATAACATTCGATAGAATCTCTAAAAAGCTCACACTGGAGGGTAAATTCCGCTTTAAGTTCCTGTAGATTCATTTTATCATAGTTATTGCTGGTCATAAAGAATTATACCTCCTGGGCAGGAAGATACAAAACAAATGCCGTCAGCATAGTGCTTAATTGGGTATCTTCCCTCAGTGTTTTTAAACTATAGTATTTTTTATTGAATAATAAAAGTTGGTCACGAAATCCAATTGAGTAAAAGTTCATTGAAATTTGACCAGTTCATGACCAATGCCGATAGAAAAACCCTCATAGTGCAAAATATGCGTTCATATACAGTTAGTTATAAGGGTGCAAATTTTTCATTGGTTCCTGTTCTGGGCACTTAACGAAACATCTTAGTTCAGGATGTTTCGTTTTTTTGTGTCAATAGGAGATACTAGCCAATGAGTTATGAAACTTTGGTTAATTGTTCGATCATTATCTATAGATCACTTCGCTTTTTGTCTTATGAAAATATCAAATGAGCCAAAAGCAAATACCACCTTATTTTTTAAATATGTTCGATTTCCCTTTAAGGTTACTTATTTCTTTGCGTGCCTCTTGTTTATTATAATTCCGAGCAACATGGTAAAGAAAATCAAGTATAATAGCGGCTTCACTATCGCTTACCTCAATATTGCTTTTAGCCAATATCTTGACGGCTCGTTTTAACGATATCCTTCTATCTGTAAAACTGGCACTATTAGAAAGTAAACTATTCATACTTAAATATTAGAAGATTTGCTGTTTATAACATAGAATTTGGACTAAAGCACTATTTATCTGAATAGAGACATCACCTGTTTGAATATCAACTTCTGCTGGAGGAATCAGGCTTATAATTTGCTTTTGTCAGCTATGTCCATGTGTTCATATACATAGAAGATATTCTCGCAGTCATTTTTAGCGTGTGCTATTTGTCGATTAAGACTTTTTATTTTGTTTGTAACGGACTCAAACTCTTTTTGTAGAACGCCGGAAGCTTCTTGATACTCCCTTTTTAATTCTTTGAAATCATCAAACTTCAGCTTATTGTCAATAAACAGTTTTCGCGCTTTTGATATCAACGATTTCTGTTCCTTAAATTGTCTCAATAAAACTTTTCGTTCAGACATGAACTTATTTTGGCATGCTACCGCATTCGTGTCTTCTAAAACAAGGCTAAACAATTCAATTACGCCTTCTGAAAGTAGGAGTTGCTGGAGTTTTTTATTATAACTTTCATTAACCAGTTCTGCCCTAAGTCTCGTTTTGCAATTGCCTGAGCAATGACAATAAGAATACCTCTTGGTTCTCCCTCGGGAATAGCTTCCCCGAAGTTTACCAGAGCAACACGGGCAAAGCAAATGGCCTTTTAGAGGGAATGCTGCCTTTAATTCATCTCTCTTGCCAACAACCTTTTTTTGGGTATTGACAATACTTTGGACTTTGTAAAACAAGGTCTCAGAAACTATCGGCTCATGCACTCCTTATCAAAACAGTACCTTCTGTTTCCAATGAAAGTCTGACAAAACCACAATAAGAGGGTTGCGAATAATTCGACTAAAAACTCGACTAAAAAGAAAAGCCCCCTGATAATCAGGAGGCTATCTCAGCTTAAGTGATCCGGATTGGATTCGAACCAATGACCCTCAGCTTAGAAGGCTGATGCTCTATCCAACTGAGCTACCGGACCTTTTTTGAGGCTGCAAAGATAATTTTTTTTAGTTTGCAGCCAAACACTAATCATATTCATGGACGTAAAAATTGAACCTGGCTGGAAGGAAGTGCTGAAAGATGAGTTTACAAAGCCTTATTTTGAGCAGATTGTGCTTTTTTTGAAAACAGAAAAAATGGCGGGCAAAACCATTTATCCGCCTGGCCCGCTTATTTTCAATGCCTTCGAACAAACGCCATTCAATGAGGTGAAGGTTGTTATTATCGGGCAAGACCCTTACCACGGCCCCCGGCAGGCGCATGGCTTGTGTTTTTCTGTGCAGCAGGGCGTTCCTCCCCCTCCCTCGCTCGTTAACATCTTTAAAGAAATACATACTGATATTGGTATCACCATGTCAATGGGCAAAGGCGATCTTACGCATTGGGCGCAACAGGGTGTATTGCTGTTGAATGCCGCACTAACGGTAAGGGTTAACGAACCTTTCAGCCATTCAAAAATTGGCTGGGCTCAGTTTACAGACGCGGTGATCAGTAAGGTGGCAGAATTAAAAACAGGAGTAGTGTTTTTGCTATGGGGCAAATTTGCACAGGAAAAACAGGCACTGATAGACGAAACAAAGCATTTTGTACTCAAGGCCGCTCATCCTTCTCCTTTTTCGGCCGATAAAGGTTTTTTCGGCTGTAAACATTTTTCAAAAACCAATGCTTTACTGCAGCAACAAGGCAAAGATCCGGTTGACTGGAAAATTTAGAAAAATTTGAAAATAGCAGACAACAGATTGAGAGTTCGTTCAATAAGATGAAATGGAAGTTCTATCGCTCGTACTCCGCCTCTTTATGGAGAGGAATTTGACGGGAGGCTGTATAATTAATCATTAATTTGCTTCATGGCCTTATTTAAAAATATTTTTGGTCGTATATGGGCTTTTTGGGGGGCGATTATTTTCATTTCAACACTGCTGATTGTAGTAATCCCTATATGGCTTACAAATTATGTGAGCGAACCCAGGGGCACCGAAATATTCAGGCGTATTTCAAAAGTGTGGATGCAACTGTTTCTTTTTCTTATTGGCTGTCGTTTGATCATTAAGGGAAGGGAACATTTCCAAAAAGGTGAAAACTATATTGTAGCCAGCAACCACAACTCCTTTATGGATGTGCCGCTCACCACACCTTTTATTCCGGGGCCTAATAAAACCATTGCAAAAGCCGAGCTGGCAAAAGTGCCGTTGTTTGGATTGATTTACCAACGGGGATCAATACTCGTAGATCGCAAAAGTGAAAAAAGCAGGAAAGACAGCTTTATTAAGATGAAGGAAGTGTTGAAGCAAGGTTTGCACATGTGTATATACCCGGAAGGTACCCGCAACAAAACCTCAGAGCCTCTAAAATCTTTCCATGATGGTGCTTTTAAGCTGGCTGTAGATACACGCAAGTCGATTATTCCAGTGCTGTTATTTAATACAAAAAAAGTATTGCCAGGCCCTGCAAAGCCCTTTTACTTATGGCCGGCAACCCTGCGCATGCATTTTCTTGAGCCTGTGCCGGTACGATCCGATGATACAGTAGCCTCCCTCAAAGAAAGAGTATTCACTATCATGTACGACTACTGCAAAACGCATTTGCCGCTCTATAGCAAATGAGCCGTCAGCGATCACGGAAGATAAGTGATAAGTAATAGGTGGTAAGTCGGAAGAAAAGTTGACTGCTGATGACTGAAAGCTGAACGCTCATAGCTACAATGCAGTGCTCCTGAATGTTCGGGTGCGGTTGATTTTAAGATCGCGCAGCATACCCGATTTTGGGAAAATAGAAATATTAAAGGAGCGCCACAGGCCAAATGGAGTAACGTTGATGGACATTTGCCAACAGTGCATTTCACGGGTGATGAACATAGAGAAGGAAGGGATCTTCAGGGTTTTAAAATCGAAATAACCATTAGCCCCGAACTTCCATTTTTCGGTAAGGCTGAAATCACCGTTAAAATTCATGCTGGACGCAAAGCGTGTATCGAAGCCTGAATAATCTTTTCTCAACACTTTACTAAAGCTTAAAGAGTAAGATACATTAATGGACCAGGGAATATTAAAATCTACAAACTCCGACGGGTTGTTGCGTATATAATCCATTTGCGACTGCATTTCATCGGCAGTGAGGTTGTCGTAATTGTCGTATTCTGCCTGCGCTTTTTTATCCTTTTTTTCATCTTTGGGCTTGCTCTTAAAGCTGGTAGAAACGTTAAGACTACCATTAGTAATGCGTCCCAAAGAAAGTTTCCCATCCTGCCAGGCGTATCGGTTCATTCTAAAGCCGGTGGCTGGATCTATCTGGTAAGGATCAATGTTGGCGCTGGCTGTAATATTTACTTTTTCAAACAGGGTGCTGCGCGCATATATATTAAAGTTAGAGAGCTTGAAGGAATCGGCTAGCAGATTATAGCTACCGGTTATGCCATATCCGTCTATCAGTTTTATCTTCTTCACATCGTCCTCCTCTCCCTCTTCAGAGGTGCTGTCGCTAACGGGCTTGCGTACCTTCATCTCAACAAAATTATCTATACCAAAGCCAATACTGCCTGAGCGTCCGTAGCCGAAAGAACTGTAAATGCTTCCATCGAACTGCGACAACATCCTTCTCGTTCCCATCGTATCGGTTTGAATGCGTTCATAGTAAGAGCCAGACAGATCGGGCTTGTAACCAATACTCATTTGAGGACGAATTACCTGCCGTATTGCCTGCACCTTGGCATTTTTATTTTTAAAATTGAGCGTTCCAAACATGGAAGTACTGAATGATATGGACATGGAGATATCGCGCGCTGTATACAATCCCTTATTGATAGTACTATCTACCTTTTTGGCACCTGCATTCCAGTGTCTGAACAGTTTTTGCGAATACCATCTTTCCTGGTAGCTGAAGCCGGGTGATATTTGTATAGGTCCCAATTGCGGCAGGGCCAACGTAATGGGAATATTGTGCTGCGCTCCATACTGAAACGTATCGATCAACTGGTTAAAACTGAAAGCTGTGTCGTAAAAAGAAGCCTGTCCTCTTACACTACCGGTATAGCCTATCCCTAGTTTATGATACCATTTGCCGCTTCCCACCATTTCCTTGGGCTGCAAGGGGTAAAGCGTTTGCACGTTAAAGTTGATATCGGGCAAACTGAGGTTTACAACTTTCGTGTTGGTGTTCTGGTTATGGTTCAGGTTTACCGAAAGGTTATAAGGCCTTCCTATCCACGATTTCTGGTAAGAAATAGAAGAGCTCAACTGGTTGGTGAAGCTAAGCGGCTGCGAATAACTGCCACCCGAACCATTATTTATATCAACATACGAATTGTTGTTGATGCGCTGCATGTATGAGCTGGAGCCTGCATTTACACTCGCTGAAAAGCTTACGCCAGGTCTTGCCTTACTATCCATGCGATGGCTCCAGGTAAGAAAAAAGCTCTTATTTAAACTGTAATCCTCGTCTTCTTTGCTGATGCCGTAGTGCGTACGCTGGTAACTAAAGTTCAAAGTGCCGCTGTATTTGTATCGCACCCGGTAGGTGGGCGACAGGTTCACCCGCCAGCTTCCGTATGAATACAAATCGCCTCTTACAGTAACATCAAAATTGTCGTTTATCACTTTATAGTAACCCATTTGTTCAAGCCCCAAACCATAATCGGTTACGGTAAAGGTGGGGGGAAGTATGCCCGATTTACGGCCCCGCTGTAATGGAAACAACCCGAATGGCACCGCAATGGGCAGCACCGGCACATTTTCAAATTCAACGCCTACCGGACCGGTTACGGCCACCGTTTGGCTGATGTATTTTATTTTTTTTGCGCGAAAAGCAAAGTGAGGGGTATCAAGGTTACACGTAGTGAACCGGCCTTTGTAGGCATAAATAGTTTTAGCATCTACCTTTTTCACTACCTGCGCATAATTGAATAGTTCGTTCTGCTGAAAATAGCTGCTATGCGTAAGCCCCTTTTGAGTTTTGAAATTGAATTCAATGCTGTCGCTCACCGTTACAATGTCTGCCTGCACCAGCTTTGCCTGCCCTAGTGACTTGCCGGCAGTGTCCAGCCTCATTTTGGCCTTTACAATATTGGTTTGCTGATCAAATGCAATTTCGGGAGCAGTTAAATCCACATCCTTATACTTTACCTGCGTTTCGCCATACAGGTATAATTTTTTTGCTATTACGTCCAGCACCATCGAATCTTTCGCCTTGTAATCAACCGGCGCATCTATAGAATCTTTAGAAACCTTTATATTGAATGTGTCTATCTTAACGCGTTTACTGCTGTCCGTTAGTAACGAATCCGGCACCACCGGGCGCGTTGTATCGTTAGCGGGTTTTGTTGTATCTGCATTGGAAATACGGGGAACTGATGTATCTTTTGAAGGAGGTAACGTGTCGGCAGTCGCTGTTAAATTATTGTCAAAAGCAAATACGTAATGATCTTTTGCCCTTCCGATATACGTTATTGCAACAGTAAGCAGCAGTGAGGTGAAAGTATATATATAATTTCGCTTAAATTTGCGATACTTATTTTTCATACATCAGTAGGCGACAAAAATAGCCATTAGCGGTAAGAAAACGCGAAGATTGGAATAGAATTACTAACCCTGACTAAATTTTAACAACGGCATGCATAAAAAAGTAATTGCTTCAACTCTTATTTTTTTCTCCCTGTGTACCAGTTATATAAGTTTTGCGCAAAACAGGAGTCGCATAAAAACGATTATTGTAGATGCGGGCCATGGTGGCTCCGACCAGGGTGCTAAAGGCAGTTACTCAACCGAAGCGGAGATCACTCTGAAACTGTCGATGAAAGTAGCCGCATTACTCGAAAAAGAATTACCTCAAACGAAGATATTACAGAACCGCACGACCGATGTATATAATAACGTAAAAGAAAAAGCTGCGTTTGCCAACGAAAACAAAGGCGATCTTTTTATCTGCATCCACGTAAACGCTGCCCCTCCTATCCGCCACTCTCAGATAACCGGCTACAGGAACAAAACCTATTATACCGGTAAAGGTTCAAAAAGAAAGAAGCACACCAAAAAGCAACCTATCTATAAAACATGGACTACCCCAAACCCACGTTACGGAACGGGTACCTATGTTTGGGCGGCAGACAGGGGCAATGCAAAAGCCGACGCGGTATCGGAAAGGTTTGAGTCAACCGAAGAAGTGGCAGATGCTCCCGACCCTAATACACCCGAGGCATCGCTGATAAGCCGCTTATGGGTACAAAAATATTTTAAGAACAGCGTACGGCTGGCCTCGATGATAGAAGATGAGTTTATTAAGATTGGCAGGAAAAGCGACGGGGTTTTGCAGAGAAATGAAAAGGGCATCTGGGTATTGCAGGCTACGAATATGCCCGCCGTGCTTATCGAAACCGGCTTTATTACCAATAAGGAAGAGGAAGATTACCTGAACAGTGAAAAAGGCCAGGAAGAGATGACGCAGGCCATTGTAAATGCCATTATATCTTTCAAAAATCTTTTAGATGGAACGCGTGGCGGGTCGGACACAGCCGGCACCGAAGCCACTAATAACCAGAAAAAGAAATAATCACCCTGTCCTTCTATTTACAAGCTTTCCCTAACGCTTTGATATAAGTACCCTATTTTTGCAGGAATGTATTGATTCTGAATAATAAGTGGCGGTTTTAATCGTTCATCCTGAAATTCTGCCAAAGGCGTATTTCAACACGTCTGTGGTTTTTGATACCGGTTTTTAACGCGAATCGTTGTACAGCATTTCAGGACACGGTCATATCCGACAAAAAATACGATAGACGGATGAAAATCTCAAATGAAACCAAAGTCGGCGCTTTAACTGCTATCGCCATCACACTGCTTATCCTCGGCTTTAATTTTTTAAAGGGAAAGCCCATCTTCGAAAAAAGCTTCAGGCTATATACTGTTTTCCGCTCGGTAGAGGGATTGTCTGTTTCCAATGCAGTAATGATCAACGGGCTGCAGGTAGGCAAAGTGTACAAAATGGAAGAAACCGATGAAAATCTCAGCGGTATTGTCGTTACCATCAATCTCAGCAAAAACATCAATATTCCTACAAACTCTGTGGCGCATATTTCCGGCAGTTTGCTGGGCAACACTACGCTGAATATTGACCTGGGCACCGAAACAGCTTATGTGCGCAACGGCGACACGCTGGCCACCAACTCCACACCGGGTTTGCTGGCACAGGTAAAAGGCACGCTAGATCCAAGCCTGGTAAAAATAAATGCAGCACTTAATTCGCTCGATTCTGTATTAAAGCTCATCGGCAACGTATTTGATCCGCGCACACAACATAATTTTCAAACCATCTTTGCCAACCTTGCTACATCAACAGCAAGCCTCAACAGCCTGCTCAATACTCAAACCGGCGCGCTGGCACATACCTTGTCCAACTTAGATGGGTTTACAGGCAACCTGAAAAGCAACAACGATACCATTACACAAATCTTCTCCAACCTTAAAGCCACCACCGGTAAATTATCGAACCTGGAGTTGGAACAGACTTTAACAAAACTGCAATCTACAGTGAGTGAACTTAATACTACCTTGACCAAGGTAAACAGCAATGAAGGTTCATTGGGACTGCTGATGAATGATAAGAAATTGTACACCAATCTTAACTCCGCTGCCAACAGCCTGAATGTATTGCTCCAGGATTTCAGGGTTCACCCTCGCCGGTATACCGGTGGATTGGTATTTGGCAAGCGGGATAAATCCGCTCCTTTAATGACTCCATTGCCCGACACAACTACAGTACTGCCAGAGAAAGATAAAAAGCGGTGATGAATATTTTTATGCGGATCGTTTTATCGGTATTTTTTTTATGGATCACACAATGGGCGCTGGCACAACAACAACCTCCTGTGCCGGGCGCAACAGGCGTTCAACCTTTGAGAGACAGTACAAGAGAAGTACACCTGATCCGCTCGGATGTTTTAAAGCTTGAAAAAAAAGACGACAGTACAGAGTTACAGATACTGGTGGGCAATGCCCAACTGCGGCAGGGCAATACCTATTTTAAAGGCGACAGCATTGTAATGAATAAGCAAAAGAATATCATCGAGGTATTCGGCAATATTCACATCAACGATGCCGACAGCGTGAATGTGTATTCGCAATATCTTATTTACTACAGCAATTCAAAGCTGGCTAATTTAAAAAAATCGGTAAAACTTACCGACGGCAAGGCCACGCTCACCACCGAAGCCTTGGAGTATGACCTCAACACTAAAACCGGCAGCTATCTCAATAATGGTAAGATTGTAACCAATACGTCTACCCTTATCAGTAAGGAAGGATTTTATTATGCAGACACACGCGATGCATATTTTAAAACGGGCGTAAAGCTCATAGATCCGGAGTACACCATGGCTACCGACACGTTATTATACAATGTAGATAGCCAGGTAGCAACATTTGTATCTCCCACTACCATTAACGATGGCAAATCGATTATAAGAACGTCGGATGGATATTACGATATGAAGCTTGGCCAGGCAAACTTTGGCAAACGACCCGACATTCGCGATAGCACCCAGTATATTACTGCAGATGAAATAAGATTCGATAAGAAGACCGGTGAAGGATACGCAAGCGGAAATTTTATTTATTCAGATACCGCGCAAGGCGTTACCGTATATGCAGAAGAAGGCGTTTTCAACCGGGATAAAAAAACCTTTCTGGCAACCTTAAAACCTGTAATGATCATTAAACAGGATAAGGATTCGCTTTTTATAACTGCCGATACACTGTACTCCGGTATTAAAGTAGATACATTGTATAAAAGAGATTCTGCAGCCGAAGCATTGAAGGATGCTATGGTGGGAAAGGAAAAACCACCTGTCCGGATTGGTGGCGATGATAGCCCTGAAAACCGGCTGCCAGGCAAACGCAATTTACCGGGCATGAAAAGAAAAACATTGCAGCCGGCAGATTCTGCTTCCAATATTTCCAGGTTGCCGGCACCCGCTGTAAAAGATTCTGCGGTAGCTGCCGTCCCCTCTCCTGTTGCCGACGACTCATTGAAAGTTACGCTCACGGCAGATTCCTTAACGAAGAAGCCTATGAACGATTCTTTGGCGCTGGCGCTGAATGATAGCATTAAAGTAGATACTATCCGGCACGTACAAACGCTGGAAATTGAAAAGGTAGACAGCGTGCGTTTTTTCCAGGGATACCACCATGTAAAGATATTCGCCGATTCCATGCAGGCAGTTTGCGACAGCATGTACTTTTCGGGCATCGATTCTATATTCCGGCTGTTTACCGATCCGGTAGTATGGGCCAAAGAAAGCCAGATCAGCGGCGATACTATTTTCCTGCATACCAAAAACAAAAAGCCGCAAAGAGTGGAAGTTTGGGAAAACGCTTTCAGCATCAGCAAAAGCAACGACGAATATTTTAACCAGTTGAAGGGAAACGTGATCAATGGTTATTTTGCAGACGGGGAAATTGAACACATCAGGGCGAAAGGGAGTGCCGAAAGCTTGTATTATTTGCAGGACGATGACAGCGCTTATACCGGTGTAAACTATGCGCAGGCAGATCTGATCAACCTGTACCTTACCAAACGCGAATTGCAAAAAATAACCTGGATAAACGAAGTAACGGGCGGCTTTTACCCGGTACGCCAGGTGCCGGAAGAAAGAAAACGTTTCAGGGATTTTAAATGGCAGGAAGCGAGACGGCCTAAGACAAGGCTGGAGATTTTTGAGTGATTGGGTGATTGAGTTAAATGAGTTGAGTGGGTTGGGTAGTTTAATAGGTCAATTAGTCAATGTAAGTTTAATTAGCAAGGTTTACAAGTTCATTCAAAAAGTAAAGCCGCAGATCTACAGATGAAAGATTTATCTGCGAATCTGCGGCTGAAATATTTTCCCACTAATTCAACCTGATTAACTCACTTCACTACTTCTGATCTTCCGGTTTTTTACAGCAGGAAGGTAATTTTTTATACGAATCTTCATTTGCTTTCACATCATCAGCATCGTAACCGGCGTTGGCAATACTGGTTTTTACATTCTCAACATTCGTCCTGTCGCTAAGGTAGGTTACAGTGGTTATCTTTTTCTTATAGTCCACATTCACCTTTGTAACGCCTTCTTCGGCCTTCATGTAATTTTCAATCTTTTTCTTACAGTTTTCACATTGAACGGTTGGTGTTGCAATTTTTACAGTAACAGGTTTTTTCTGTTGCGCATTTGCACTCCAGGCCAAACCGCAGATCATGGTAACTAAAAACAGCATTTTTTTCATGAGATAGACTTTTGTTTGTTCTACAATAGAGTTTGCTGAATAACGATAATGAAAAGATACAGCTTTTTCTGTTAAGGGTGCCAGTTAGCCGGATCTTTACGCCAGTTTAACAAGGTATTTTCTGTATCTGCGCCCACAATTCCCTGCTCCACCGCCAGCGCAATCAGTGTTTCGTAATTGGTAAGCGATTTTAAAGGCACGTCTGCTTTTTCAAACGCTGCGGCAGCTACATCAAACCCATACGTAAAAATCGAAACCATTCCTTCTATCTCCAGTCCCTGTTGGCGCAACACATCGCATACCTGCAGGCTGCTTTTACCGGTTGATATAAGATCTTCGATCACCACTATTTTCTGTCCGGCTTCATAATATCCCTCAACCTGGTTGCCCAAACCATGCTCCTTAGGCTTAGGTCTCACATAAATGTATGGAAGCTTCAACTGATCGGCCGCCATCGCTCCCCAGGCAATGCCCGCCGTAGCCACACCTGCCAGCAAGTTGGCGTCGGGAAAGCTTTCAAAAATAACGTTGCACAATTCTGATTTTACAAAATCGCGTATATAGGGAAAGGAAAGTGTTTTTCTGTTGTCGCAATAAATAGGACTTTTCCAACCCGATGCCCAGGTAAAAGGTTGTTGTGGATTCAGCCGGATAGCATTAATTTGTAAAAGCTTTCCGGCAACTGCTTTTTCGTTCGTCATGCCGCGAAAATAATAAATTGCTTTGTATGGTTCTTAAAATCTATTTCAGCAATAAGCCCGTTTTTTTGTGCGATGAAATTACCCCGGCAATAGAAGAATACCGGCATCATCCCGATACGGTGTTTATTGATGAGCTTACCAATCCCGCTGTAAAATCTTTGTTGCATGAAATAGCAAAGCCAGGCTTTCATGCTGGTATATTATACCATCCGGATATTAACCAGTTGAAAAAAATGTTCTGGAAACATTTTACGGTAATACAGGCGGGCGGCGGATTGGTGAGAAATAAGAAAGGAGCTGTATTGATGATATACAGGAGGGGCAAATGGGATTTGCCTAAAGGCAAGCTGGACAAAGGTGAAACGCTGGAAGAATGTGCATTGCGCGAAGTACAGGAAGAAACAGGACTGCAGCAAGTAAAGCTGGGTTCATTTTTGCTGACAACCTATCATGTATACGAGGACTTTGGAAAACATATACTCAAGGAATCTTATTGGTATACTATGCAAGCCAATGGCAGCGAAACAACAAAGCCACAGGTGGAAGAAGACATTCACGAAATACAATGGGTGCAACCGCCGGATGTAAAAGAGAAACTAAAAAATACTTTTCCTTCGATAGTGGATGTTATGAAAGCTGCAACCTTAGCATAAAAAGAACATTGGATTAAAATCCAACGCAACAATATTGCACCGAGCCTACGGCTCTGACTGTCGATTTTTTTCGCCAAGGCGTGTCTCACGAACCTTGAATGGATTAAACGTGGGGCGTGAGACACCCCCACGGCGAGGCTTTTAAAACAATGCTTTTATTTCTTTTATGATCCTCTCCTTTTCATCGTTGGTTAAATTGGAGCCGGAAGGCAGGCACAACCCTTTTTCAAACAATCGCTCCGAAGTACCGTCGCCATAAAATGGCGCATCGGCAAAAACCGGTTGCTTGTGCATAGGCTTCCACAGTGGGCGACTTTCTATGTTCACCGCATCGAGGGCAAGCCTCAGTTTTTCGCGGGTAACAGTATCGTGGTTTACAATAACGGTGGTAAGCCAGTGATTGGAAAAATACCCCTCAGGATCTTTCGGAAATTCAAAAGCGGGTATTGCTTTCAGCTCGTTCTTATACCAATCGAAATTGGCGCGTCGTTGAGCGATGCGGTCGGGCAATACTTCCATCTGCCCCCGTCCTATACCTGCGCAAATATTGCTCATGCGGTAGTTGTATCCAATATGCGAATGCTGATAATGCGGAGCTGCATCTCTTGCCTGGGTGGAAAGAAAGCGGGCCTTTTCGGCAATGGCAGATTCGTGTGCAACCAGTGCTCCTCCGCCAGACGTTGTAATAATTTTGTTGCCGTTAAACGACAAGGCGGCAATCACTCCATACGTACCGCACATTTTCCCGTTAATGTGGCTGCCCAATGCCTCGGCCGCATCTTCCAGCACCGGAATTTCGTACCGGTTGGCTATTTCCATAATAGCATCCATTTTGGCAGGCATGCCATATAAATGCACAGGGATAATCACCTTAGGCTTGCGTCCTTTCGCTATTCTGTCTTTGATAGCCGCTTCCAAAAATTCCGGCGACATGTTCCAGGTATCTGCCTCACTGTCTACAAAAACAGGCGTTGCCCCCTGGTAAGCAATCGGGTTTGCAGAAGCAGAAAAAGTCATGCTCTGGCATATCACTTCATCGCCTGCCTTTATGCCAAGCAATATCAACCCCAGGTGTATGGCGGCTGTTCCTGAGCTGAGCGCAGCTACATGAACATCGCTTTCGGGCGAAAGAAAGGTGCTGATATCTTTTTCCAATCCATTAACGTGCGGGCCCAACGGTGCCACCCAGTTGGTATCGAAGGCTTCGTTTACATATTTTTTTTCATTGCCTCCCATATGGGGAGACGAAAGCCAGATTTTGGAATGCATGTTTATTTAAGATTTTTTGAAATAGTAAGAGCAGGAAACCGCTACAATGATTTTATGATTTTTGCCGGCACGCCTACAGCGGTAACGCCTTCTGGTATATTGTGCGTCACCATTGCCATTCCGCCTATAATAGCGCCTTTTCCTATGCGCAACGATTGTTTGGTAGCAGAATTGATACCCATATCCACTTCCTCCTCAATAAACGTAAAGCCAGCCAGCGATACGCCCGGAGCCAGGGTGGTATACTTTTGCAAAACGCAATCGTGCCCTATAGCGGCATTCATATTGATTGTAACGAAATCTTCTACGCGTGTGTGATAGTTTATGGAAACCCCGGGATAAATAATAACCCCCTCGCCTACGGAAACCTGTTTAGACACCCATGCAGCCTTCGAAATAAGAGACGGGAATGTAATATTGCTTCTGGAAATTTTATCGATTATCTTTCTTTTTGAAGAAGGATTTGCAATGGTGATTACAACGGCTATTTTTTCCTGCAGCCCTGTTAACAGATCAATTCCTCCCAAAACCGGGTATCCTGCAAAAGATTTACCCCATTTCTTTTCATCCTCATCCAGAAAACCCTGTATCTCGAACCCTCCCAATTGAAAGTCGTCAAAATTATACGCCACAAAGCCACCCACATTTCCAGAACCAATAATAAACAGTTTTACTTTATTCATCTTTTAGAGTTAGAGCCGTGAATAGATCAATTGGTAAACGTCGGCCCAATGAATATTATTTAGTTAAATGTTTAAGATAGCGAATATCGGAGAAATTCCCTCCTGAATCCTCTTTTACCAGGAAGTTGGGTCAGGTAATTCCAGTTATGGTTTCCTTCAATAAGAACGGGTCCCCTGTTGGTAATGCCCACATCCCAGCCAATGGAACGATTTTCGGGCGTTAGCATGGCTGCCTGGGTAACCAGGTCAATACACTCTTTCCAATACGGAATTTGAAAGCCCATTAATTTGACTTTTGTTACAGGGTGATACTCTTCTTCTGGTTTGGTAATATCGATGTATACGCCGGGACCATTTATTCTTCCCGTAACAAGATCAATGGGCGCTCCTATATTGCCTGCTGAAAGATTGTCGACCGAAAGGTGTACGCCAATGCGGATAAAGGCAAGCAACACCTCCACTTCTTCGTTGTTGTATTGTGTTACAATCCTGATTGTATTGAGAGCTGCCGACGAAAGCTTCATGAGTTCATCGTGCTGGGCAACATACGACTCTATCAAGTCGTATCCCTTCTCTCCCATCATTTTAATGAGGTCTTCAGAATTCATGTTCGTGGTATCTACCACCAAAACCTCTTTACCGGCCTGTCCCACAGAATTTTTTATAACTACTTTATGATGGTTGTTGTGAATAAGCTGGTCGGCTAAGGTTTGATCGTTTTTGAGCATGTTTATCGAGGCCCATTTGCGTCCCGAATAATCCTTGAAATAAGAGAGGAATTTTATTTTGTCCTGAAGAACAGCTCTGTGTTCTTTGGGGTTCATTTTTAACTGGTACTCATACATGAAACCAGTGCATGCAAAAGCAGCTCGCTCATCGTCGGTTAACTCATAAAAACGAAGCGTGAAATAATCCATAGGTGCAGCATTGTATTTGAGTAAGGTTTGCCAAAGCTCCCTCACCAGTTGTAGAATTGAAAACCCCTTTTTTTTCCGGGTAAAAGAAAAGTAATAAAAAAATCTTCTCCACGGCGTTTTCAACAAGTAATATGGTATATAAATAAATCTTTTTGCTAGCATCCTGCCTGGTAATTGTTGACATGAATTGTTTACTGAACAAGCAATCTGAGAAGGAGATTGGACAAGGAAGAGCAAAATCGATGACACTTGTCAATGCTCGGTTTTTTCTAGGCAGAATGGTTTTGCTGAAGGATTGAACAAAAATATATATTTTTTTGCGTTTCAGGTAGCGTTTTCCAGACTTTCTTCTTCAGCAAACATCAATCGCCGGCACGAGGCGATCCTGTAAAAGGCAGCATGGTTACAGACGCATCTGCGTTAATGCCTTCGCTCTTGAATACTTTTAAAAATGTCAGGAACAATATACGTACATCAAGCATAAAAGAACAGTTATCCACATACCAGACATCGTAATCAAATTTTTGTTCCCAGCTAATGGCGTTGCGACCATTTACCTGTGCCCAACCTGTGATGCCGGGTCTTATTTCGTGACGTCTTTTTTGTTTGGCATTGTACAATGGCAGGTAAGATACGAGAAGTGGTCGCGGACCAATCAAACTCATATCGCCTTTTATTACGTTCAGTAGCTGTGGAATTTCATCTAGCGATGTTTTCCTGGCAAAATTTCCAACTTTAGTAACGCGCATTTCTCCGGGTAGCAGATTGCCACTGCTATCCTTTTTATCGTTCATTGTTTTAAACTTGATCACTTTAAATACCCTGCCATTGCGCCCTGGCCTTTCCTGCAAAAAAAAGGGCTTGCCTGCATTGGCAAACAGCAGCAAAAGCATTACGAGTAAAAATACAGGCAACAATATTAAAAAGCCTGTAATGGCTATTACAAGATCAAGTACTCTCTTAAAAACTTTCTTATACATTTAAGGGGATAACAATAAAATTAAAAATGTAAAATGGTTCCACCCCAGGAATAGCCTACACCAAAGCCTGCAAGCAATACTTTGTCGCCTTTTTTAATGCGGCTTTCTTTTTGAGCATTGTGCAACGCTATAGGTATGGTGGAGGAAACTGTGTTTCCACAGGATTCCATCCATATAAAGAATTTTTCGGAAGGAATTTTTATTTTTTTTCTTAAGTAGTCGAGCATAAACTTGTTAGCCTGGTGAAAAATAAAAAGGTCTATATCATCCTGGCTAAGCTTGTTTTTTTCGAGCACCTGTTTTATGAGAGCAGGCACTGATTCAAGTGTGAAATTGAACACTTCCGATCCATTCATAAAAAGATAGTTATCGTTGAATGGATTGCCATCTTCATCTGTATGCAGCTCGTCGTCGTTTGATCGTACAGACCTCATCGCGCCGTTTTTTACAATGAGGTTAGCTGCCCCGCCACCATCTGTTCCAAGCGACACGCTGCCGATTGCAGCACCGTCGGCTTCGGCAGAAATGAGCGCTGCTGCCGCTGCATCTCCAAAAATAGAACGATTGCCTTTGTCTAAAGGATGCAAAAATTTACTGTATGTTTCTGCCGTAATTAAAAGCACATTGGTTGCATCTCCTGCAGCAATTACGCCCTTGGCAAGTCCCATTCCGTACACAAACCCGGAGCAACCCTGGTTAACGTCTATTGCCCCTGCATGGGAGGGCAAGCCTAACAGTTTGTGCACAAGGCATGCCGTTGTAGGCAAAAAATAATCGGGACTTTGGGTACACAGAATGAGGTAATCAATTTTGTCGGGCGAAATATTATTTTCCTCAAAAAGTTTTTGCGCTGCTTTGTATGCAAGGTCCGATGCAAATTCGTCTTTACCAGCTATCCTGCGGCTGGCAATGCCAACTTTCGACATAATTTTTTCAACACTCCACTCGGGAAATGCCTTGCTGAGCTGGTCATTCGTAAGCTCTTCTGAAGGAAGGTAATACGAAACAGCGGATATTTTTGCAGTAAGCGCCATAGCAGTGTAGTAAATATATTTTACAACTCTACAAGTTCGGAAACAACCGTATTGTCAAGGGTAGTATATGCTGTTGCCCACGACAAGCCTACACCAAAGCCACATAAAATAACCCGGTTGTTTTTTTGGTGCAGATTTTCGCGTATAGCCGTCACCATGGTAAGCGGTATAGATGCAGAGCTGGTATTACCAAAATGTTTAAGTGAATAAGGTACTTTGCTTTCTTCCAGTGCCAGCTTTTTCCTGATCTTTTCGTTCATCATCCTGTTTGCCTGGTGAAATACCATATAATCAACATCGTTGTTGGTAATTGCCAGGTGACCCGTTAGTTTTTTAACGGTTTTAGGCGCTTCGGTAATACCGAAAGAAAACACATCGAATCCGTCAAGATGTAAATCAACGCCACAACGGGTAATGCCTTCGTCGTTGGTACTTTCAACCAACGAACTGCTGGAAAACCGTTTCCTGAAACCGCCTTCGGGAACAATAATGGCTTTGTAGCCCGCTCCATCGGTAGCTAAATGGAAGTGTATGCCATCCGCATCGGGATTGTATTCAAGAATGGTGGCTGCACCAGCATCTCCAAAAAGCATGGCACTGCTTTTATCGTGCGAGTTGGTAGTTCTTGAAGCGGTATCGCCCACCAGCAGCAACCCTTTTTTGATCTGACCTGCGGCGAGATAAGATGCAATAATGTTCAACCCATATACATAACCGCTACAGCCGAGAGGCACATCAAAAGCAAGGGTTTCCTTGCTGAGATGGAGCCTGTCCTGTATAATGCAGGCAGTATTGGGCAAGAAATAATAGTCGGGTGATTGAGAAACAAATACCACAATACCTATTTCTTCGCGGTCGATGTTCATGTCCTGGAAAAGCTTTTCCGCTGCAGCTACGCACAGATCGGAAGTGCAGACTTCTGTACCTCCCGCCCGGAACTCTTCGATGCCTACATTATTGACAAACGCGTTTACATCGCTTTCAGGAAACGTTTTATTATCACGGTTTTTAACAACCGTTTTGGGAACGCAGGCACTAATCCCGGTAATAGACACAAATTTGTTATGCAGAAGCGCCATATATCTTTAAATATTAAACTAAGTTAAGCCAGCCACCATCCAATACCAGTGATTGCCCGGTAATCCATTTGGAAGCGTCTGACAGTAAAAAAACGGTGGTGTTAGCAACATCTTCCGGTTTACCATAACCGAAAGGATAAGTCGCAATGTCTTTTTCAACTGCTTCTTTCGAAAGCAGTTCTTCTGCTTCTGAAGCCATATCCGTTTGAACCATGCCTGGCTCAATCGAATTTACTCTTATTTTCTGAGACGCAAATTCATTGGCAATTACCCTGGCTGCGGAGGACATGGCGCCCTTGCTGCCAGTGTAAAGTAAATTTGATTTAGAGCCAATGAGCGCCGACACGGAGGAAATGGCTACCACCGAAGAAAAAGCATGTTTTTTAAGTTTCTTTTTCCTGGTTATTTCCGCCAGCATCAATACCATGGAATAATAATTTACATTCATTATTTCTTCCAGCGCCTGTCGTTTAATAAATTTCAACGGTCCCCACCTTATAATGCCTGTTGCATGCACATACCCGTTTATTTCGGGCAGCGCAGCAACTGTGCGCTCAATATCTTCATCTACCGACAGATCGGCTTTAATGTAAGATGCATTGTCCTTTCCCAGCTCATCTACCATCTCCTGCAATTTGTCTTCTCTTCTTGCCAAACCTATTACTTTTCCTCCTGCGGCCACAATGCTGCGGCAAATGCTCAATCCTATTCCCGACGATGCTCCTGCTACTACAATTATTTTTCCAGCCAAAGAGAAGGGCGAATTTTGATCCATGTCTGTTATCTGTATTTTTTGCAATTAAATCATTTATTTCTCCTGAAGCAGGTTATCCATTTTAAACTTTCGTTTCACGGCTGAAAATTTTCCGTTTGCCGACAATGGAATATCATCCATTAAATGAATGGTGATTTTTATTTCATCTCCCAGCCTGTTTTTCAAATTGTCTATCAGCTTCGCTTCAAACTCTTTGGTATAGTTAGCGTCTACAACATTATTTACGATCAAACTGTCGGGACTTTCCTGTATAAGTTGCGATTTGATGATTCCTTCCAAACCTTTGTAGGCCGTATCCATCCGTCCTACGTATCCTTTTTGTCTTGTCCACAAAATATCGTCTTCGCGACCGGTTATTTTTTCTACTACCGGCATCTGGCAACCACACTTGCAAACAGTTTGCTGCTCGGGCAGCAATACGGTATCTCCTATTTTGTACCTCAGCAACGGGGTTTTGAAATTACGCAGGCTGGTCATTACCAGTTGGGCAATTTCGCCCGGCGCTGCTGGTTCATTGTGCAGGTTCAAGAACTCAAATATGCCCGTATCCAGGTTTACATGGAGTTTTCCTTCCTTACACTCGGTAATAAAGGACCCTCCTTCACTACTGGCGTATTGGTTATACACTTTACAGCCAAATGCTTTTTCAATGGCCGTGCGCTGATAGTCGTGCAGGGTTTCGGCCGTGGTGGCAATGGCAATGGGCGTATAGTTCAGCGACAAATTGTTTTTGTTCATATATTCTGCCAGCACATAAATGGCAGAGGGATACCCGTCTATAAGCTGAGGCTTGAGTTCGCTCAGTTTTTTTACATACGCACCCATATTCTTTTCAGTAAGGTGGTATGTGGAAAACAGCATCTGCTTCTCAAAATAATTGTAGATCCAGAAGGGAGGTTTGGTTGCCTTTGGCGGAACGACCAGCCTGCCGGAAAATCGGGCCGAACTTGGACGAATTGGTATGCCGATGGTCCAGTGAAACCTTTTCCAAAGCGCAAAAGACATCTCAACCGATTCCTTATCAAGATAGTTAATAGTAGGCGAGCCTGAGGTGCCGCTTGTATATCCGATACCTTTAGTAGGTCGTTCAGGATTGTCGTTTCTAATGGCATCGGCAAAACCGCGCCTTTGTTCCTTTTCTAAAAAAGGCAACTGGTATAGAACCTTAAAGGGATCTTGCAAAATGTCTGATTCTGTTATCGACAATTCGTCGAACCTGCTTCTATACCAGGAAGAATAGCGGAAACATTCCAACAGTAGTTTGGTGAGTTCTGTAGTTTGGTATGTGTTCAGTTCTTCAGGACTCTTTGTCCATAACCCTTTGAACAGATTAAAGTACGAGTCGAACAGCTTCCCATAACGGCCTTTTGCGTATTTGTATCCCAACAAATTTACAAGCAACTTTTTTATGAGGTACGGACTGTTGCTGTAAATAGCATCTTTATTCATTCCATCAAAAGGTTTTCTGAAAAATGAGATGAGCAGTTCATAGTTAAGGTTGCCTGATTACTACTTGGCGCTTACGCGATTAAACAACTCTTCTATTGTATTCGATTCCCTTAAATCGGCTCCGGTAATCTTTTTACCATAGTTTTCGTCTACCATAGCTATTACCATTAAAGCTACCATGGAACTCCATTCATCCAGATCTTTGAATTTAGTGTCCAGAGAAATGGTTGCTACATCTGTATCATCGAACTGATCGGCAAAAGAGCTCAGAAATTCATTTTTATCCATAAAAAACTGTTTAAAATATACTGGTCAAAGTTTGATTACTATTATTAAACCCGGTGTTGCAGCAGGATGATGGATTAAATCCCGGTAGATAAAGCCGGCACGCCTAAATAATGCCCGTTATCTTTTATACTTTTAAATAAAATAGACAAAGGGGCTATTGTGTTACCGTTTCCTACGTTTTTATACTGGAGGATTCCGGAATTGATACCAAAATCGTTCCTGTCGCCTATTTTCACGCCACCCGAAATAAGTGCGCCGGTTGCAAATGTATTATAATTGCCAATAATAGTGTCGTGCCCCACTTTTACCGAAGAATTGAAAATGTTGTAACTACCGATTGTATTATCTGCCGACAGCGAAGTATAGGATTGTAAAATATTTCCCGATCCTATAGACAGCGTGTCAAAATGCAGAAAGGCGGTAGGGTGAATAATGTTAGGAAATTGGATATGGGGCGAGGTAAGTTTGCTTACTATTGAAATTACATTGTCGGACTTGCCGGCTGCAATGGCAACACTAATGTTTTCGCCTATATTGTTCAAATCGGCTATTGTTCCCAATACCTCAAAATCCATAAAAAACTTTCCCCGGGCTACTTTATCGTCAAAAAAACCTATAAATTCCCATGTGGGATTCTTTTTATTAATCTCTTCAAATATCAGGTATACTTCTTTCGAAAATCCGCCGGCTCCGGCTATAGCAATTTTGTTCATCTTCAGATGTCTTTGTAATGATATTCAGGCACAAGGATATGAATTAAAATTCAGAGGCAGGAGTTTTTCAAATAGCAATTATTATTCCAGATCATTCAACTTGAGCTGGCTGTTATATTCTTTTAATAATTGCTGCCAGATATACTGCTGCCCGTACCTGTTTATTATCATAGGCCGGCTTTCTTTCGCCATATTGCGACATACTTCTTCGTTTTCCAGCATAAACGAAATTGCTTCGGTTAAACCTTCCACATCTTTCGGATCTACTATCAAACCGTTTTTTTTATGTTCTATTATTTCGTTACACCCGTTTATATTACTTACTATGCAAGGTACGCCCATAGCCCCCGCCTGCATTACCACGTTGGGAAAACCTTCCCGGTAGCTGGGGAAAATAAAAATATCACTGATTGCAAGATAGGGCCGTACATCTTTCTGAAATCCCACAAAACGGATATCCTTATGCGAAAATATAATATCTTCTGTTGTTTTGTTAATCGGATCGAGGTGCTTTTCAAAAGATCCTACCAGCAACAGTTTTATATTGGGATGTTTTTCTACATTCCTTACAAAAGCTTCTATTAATTCGTGCGTGCCCTTGTCTTTTACAATTCTCCCTATAAAGCACAAAACCTTATCCGTAGGCTGCAGGTTCAGCTCCTGTCTCAATTTGCAGGCATCTTCTTCCGAAACCCGGGCAGGATCGAAAAAAGAAGTGTCAATGCCATTAGAGCTCCCGTTTCCGATAACGGCGAGCTTTTCCGGCTTGCAATACCCGTTTGCAATAATAATATCTTTCAGCGCAAAGGAATTGGGGTATACCTTGGTAGCGCAGGAATAAGTGAGTTTTTCTACAAAATCAAGCAATTTTCTTTTGCTTCCTCTTGCTTCCAGCAGCGGCAAGCCTGCTACTGTGTGCATTCTTACCGGTACGCCGGTAATTTTTCCGGCCAACATGCCTAAGGTTCCTGCTTTGGGAGTATGCGTATGAATAATTCCCGGGCGGATTTTGCGTATTACTTTAATGAGCTTAACCAGTGCCAAAAGGTCCTTAACAGGCGAAATGGTGCGCGTCATCATCACTCCGTGCACACTTACCCCCTCTTTTTGTTTAACTTCCTCTAAACCTTCGCCGGGGCTGGAAACCGCATGAACCTCAAAATTCCGGTTCATGAAGTTTAGTTGATTTTTTAATAAATAGGTTATTGATCCAGGAATGGTGGTAACACGCATTAACTTTTGCTTGCCCGAGTTTGCCATAATATTTTTCTATGAACTAAATACGTTGTAAAAATAAACCGCCAGTATCGCGAGGATCAAAGGGAATATCTTCTTATCCAATACAAACTTCCTAAAATAATCGCCTAAAAGTTTTTCATGATTGAGTTGTAAAAAATTAATAACAATGCACGATAGCAAATTGCCATATACCACCCCCTTCAATCCTAAAAAATAATACACAACCAACGAAAAAACAAGATTGGTTACCAATGAAAGCGCGCTATACAGCGTTATGTATTTTGTTTTTCCGGATGCAACGATCAAAGATCCATAAAAATTATTTCTGAAAAGCGCAATTAATAAAAAGGTTTGAAAAAGAATAACGGACTCGTGGTAATCTTTGGTATATATGATGTAAATAACCTGCTTGGCAAATATCATGAGAAGTAACAGTAACGGATAGGTGAGAAAAGAAACCCTTTTGGTAGTATCTATCCAGAGCTTTTTCGCCTTGTCTTTTTCACCGTTATGAATAAACTGTACCAGCTTGGGATATATATTCTGCGAAAAGGAGGCACTTAACATGGCAAAAATGGGTATTTCAAATGCGCCTACCGAAAAAATGGCGAATGCTTCTTTTGATTCCAGGGAAAGAACAACTGCTTTATTGAGATTTACATTTATTACTGCAATAAATGTTGCGCAATACAGGGGGAAACCTACGGCAAACATTTTCTTTATCTCCGTTTTGGATACAAAACTCCTGTTAATGCTCAACCCGGAATTTGCATATAAACTGTAAACAGGGAGTCCGAACGTTAAAATGTACAGCACAACACCCAATACCATATAATACGACGGGTGAACATTCACCATAATGCCGGAAATGATGATGAACAGGATTGTAATTGCCAGCCCGACAAGGGTGGTTTTAGTATAGTCGAATACCCTTTGTTCGTTTATATAGGTGTATTTTAGGGTTTGACTTATTCCATATGAAAGAAAGGCAAAAGGAAACAGGAGGCTTACGAGGAAAAAGATGTTCAGGTTGATCCAGCCTGCAATATGAAAGACATTCAGCAATATAATAACAGCAAGCTCGATTGAAGCAATGGCTACAAAGGCAAAAAAGAAGTTTGAGAAAAATAAAGGTTTGTTGTTTTCTTTGGCAATATAAAATTTGAATCCTTCGGGAAAGCCAAACGACAAAAGTGGGGTTACCAGTCCAATAATAAAATACATCTGTTTCCAGGAACCAAAATCAACAACCGTGAGTTTTTTGGAATAAATGTAATCGATTAAAATAAAAACCAAAGCTACCGCACTCTGCGACACCGCCAGTAAAATACCCGATCCGTAATTGGTATTTTTATATTTGTGAACAAGCGTACTAAGTTTTCTCGTTAGTCCTACTAGCATATCGTTATCTGTTAAACCCTGAATTCTCCACTTTGTAAAACAACATAATTAAGCCGGCAAAGATATTGCCCCTGTAATGTATCAAACAACTTAAACGCTATTGCTGCTCTTCAGCCTCTGCTTCTTCAGCATCAACCAAGGCCGAATCAAATTTGGTACTGTCTTTCATGAAGGAGTTGATTATGAGAATGATGCTTAGCATGATCCAGAACTCCCTTTTTCTCAGGTGATATGTGTACGACCAGCTTACCGCACACCCAAGAAACAAGGGGAAGAGTATCTTCTTATATTCCCAAAGCTGTCCCTGAAAGAAGTTGTTGATGCCCGGCTTATACCGTATTTGTTTAATAAGGTAAATAAAGAAAACGGTATACCCGATAATTCCAAGCATGCCTGTTTCTCCTATCATTTTAAAGTAAGTACTGTGTACTTCATGCCTGGCGTATTCTACAGTAAAAGCGCCAATGCCAGAACCAGCCAGCGGGTTATCGTTAAAGGCTTTGAAAGAATTGCGCATGTTGTCTGCCACAAACCCTTCTTCGGTAATATCGTTTGTGCCATCTACGTTGCGCGTAATGCGTGTTTCGATTTTTCGCTGAATCCTGTTGTTCATCTCCGGAGAAATATCCTCAAGATTATAGTAGATCAATGAAAAAACACCCGCCATAAAGATGGTTGCAAAAAGCGCTTTCAAATTTCTTTGGGCTATATTCAAAAAGACAATTCCGGCAAAAAAACCGATATAAGCGGCCACCTTTCCGCTGATAAATAAAAATATAATGCCGCTGACCACGCCGATGTTTATCAGCGTCATTTCTTTTGCCGTAAAACTATTTTTTAATGAACTTAAACGTACGGGCAGCAATATTGCCAGCATTACCAGGATGTATGCTCCCGCCTGTCCTGCATTTCTAAAAGCCGACACAATTTCGCCTGGAGCCCGGGTTGGAAACATACGAGGCAACCCTATTTTACTGGAAAAATAATCTGACAAACCTACCAGGAGTGATAACGTGACGGCCCGGGAAACATCCAGAAATATGAGCCTCAAATTATCCCTGTAGGTGTTATAGGTTACCAGCATGCAAAGCATGAGAAAGAAAAGGATAAGCACTTCGATAAGGCTGAAATCGGGCCGGGGACTGAAAAAAACAGTTAGCAGAAATGAAATGATGAGTATCATTGTTGGCGCTAACCCCGGATTGTATATTTTTTTGCGACCTAGTAAAAGAAGTAATGCCAGTACCAAAATTACATCGGGCAATGTAATTCTGCTTGTTAAACCGCCTTCGCCTAACGGAACAATAATGAAGGAAAGTATGACGAACAACCTGCCTGGCGAATATATCTTTATCTTATCCTTCATGCCTGGCCAATTGATTGAATAATATCATGTAGTTGTTCTGCCTGGCCTTTGCGCAGGTAAATTTGCACTTTGGCAGGGTCCAGCTTTAACGGCGCTTCCATTTGTCCTGCTTTAAAACGGTTGTAAAGATCAAGAAATTTCTCAGCATTAATGGCAACTTCATTGTCATTAACAGATAAATTAAGAAAAGTTCCTGCATTAAGATATTCTATCACTCTTTTTGCTTCTGCTTCGGGCGGGGCAAAAAGTAAAATATGCCTCCTGCACCCTATATATTCAAAACCTTTTACAGGAAATCCTACATAATGTGCCCTTATATTGGCAACAATTAACCACAACAAGTGCGCATTTGCCATCTTGTCAATCGCAGTTTTGCGGTCAACCAGCCCCAGGTAATTTACGCAAACCGACGATTTGTATGGCTTTATCTTTTCCTTAATTAAATCAGGAATGTTACCGGCTATATCCACCTTTATTAAGTTGAGGTCGATCAGCTTTTTTTCGTGCAACAGGTCCAGCATGGCAAATAACGGAGCGGGGTCGCGGGCGCCTTCGTAAAAAGATCCTGCATAAAATATTTTCAAAACATCTGACTTGAGCTGCATTTCTGCCGCAGGATATTCGTCTGGCTCGTATCCATTATAAATTACCGAGCTTTTGGGAGCAAGGAAATCGAAATAGCCTTTATATATCTCATGCATCCCGCCTGAAATAAACGTAACATGATCGGCTTGCTTTAGTACATTCTTTTGTATAGTGAAATTGATCCAGTTACGGAAGCCACGTTTTGTTTCAGGATCGTCATTATCGTGATGAAAATCTCTCACATCAACGATCCATTTGGCGTTTTTCTTTTTTGCAAGCCTGCGGGCCACCAGGTGATTGGTAAAAAAGGGTGAAGTACTGTATACCACATCTATTGGTCCAATGTTTTTTGCATTGAACTTTGCAAGCTCCTTAAACCAGATGATGCCCCTGTCGGGTATAAAAAAAACTCTGACAATCTTTTTTAGTAAGTTCATTTTGCCAGAGTTAACTGCTGCGGAGGAAGAAGCTTTTTTGGCGTCGCTTATTATTTCCTGTTCGGTAAAATTATTTTTAGCAGTATCCCAGATAGCCACATTGGGTACGGGTTTAGCCCAGTTGCTTTTGCCTAATGAACTAATTGCACTGCTGGTGGTTAATACCGTAACCTCGTGCCCAAGGGCACTGAGGTATTTTGCCATAAAGTAAGGACGATGTGCTGCAGGAGAATTAACAGGAGGATAACCATACGTTACGATCAAAATCTTCATAAAAAAAAAGAATTATAGAGAGACCCAGCCTGTTGAAGATCTTGCGTCCAAAATTAGATACAAGATGCGGCACACTTTTAAGTTCCCGGTACTGATGAACCAGGAAGTATGAAGGTAAGCTTACAAAGTCTCGATATTTAAATGCAAGTCGCCATGCCCACCTGAACTTTCTTTTCAATACATAATACAGCACATGCCGGCGAACATAACGACGATAATATTTGCTCATCTCTTCACTGTCTATTGCATCTGTTTCGATATAATAGGTCCAGTGCTTTTCCAGTGCAGGTACTTTGTCCATCGCCCTGTTTTCTGTGTCGTTGTTATACCACACCTTTGTTTCGGGCGATGCGGCAATAGTACTGTACTTCCCAAGCCTGTTCCACATATCATAGTCTTCTCCGAAAGAAATCCTTTCATCAAACACACCTACCTGGCGAAATGTGGCTTTTTTAATACAAACCGACGAAGAGTGCATTACAGGGTAATAATGCATCGTGGCAAAAAAATTCTTTACAATTCCCTTCTTTTTAACCGCAAGGGAATGAACGATTTCGCCCTCGTATTTACATACATATCCTGTTGTGTAAGCACCTGCTTCGGGATATTCTTTGATAAGGTTCAAAATAGACTCAAGGAAATCAGGCTCCCAAAAGTCGTCGCCATCCAAAAAAGCGATGTAGTCATATTTAGCAGCTTCTATGCCGGTGTTCCTGGCGCTGGAAACACCACCATTAACTTTATCAATAACCTTAATCCTGTCATCTGTTATTCCGGCAACTATTTCCCGACTGCGGTCTGTGGAACTGTCGTTTACAACCAGTAGCTCAAAATCTCTAAAGGTTTGCGACAATACGGACGCGACCGTATTACGGATACTAACCTCTTTGTTGTAAAGAGGAATAACGATTGAAAACATAGGAAGGTTTATTTTAGTTGTTGAAATCTATCTTTTAAAAAGAGATTTCCACCAGCTCTTTTTCTCGGGCGTATCAAAATATTCGGCATATCCATATCCATAATTCCTATACACACCATAGCGATTGCGTTCGTCTACCCTGTTTAATATCGTATACATAGGCTGCTCCGGATTATCGTTTATTTTCTTATTGATCTCCTGCAACACCCATTTGAATGTAAAGTTATTTCTAAGTACGATAATACTGATATCGGAGTGTGCCGCCAGCAACGATGAATCGGTTACCAGGTTATAAGGTGGCGTATCGAAGATAATATAATCAAACCTTTGCTGAAGCTCCTTGATCATCTTTTCCATCCGGTCGCCCAAAATCAGCTCAGCCGGGTTAGGTGGTATAGGTCCCGACGGGAACAGCCAGAAATTCTGGTCGAACCCGGGTACTTCCTTCAGCATATTATTAAGACCGTCGGTGCCATTAAGGTAGTTGCTTATACCAGATTCTGCTTTAATATTGAGGTTCTGGCTTAAGCGTGGCTTCCTTAAGTCAAATTCCAGTACTACCACTTTTTTGTTAAGCAAGGCATAGCTTGCCGCCAGGTTTAAGCTGGTAAACGATTTTCCTTCTTCCGGACGATGCGAAGTTACCAGTATTACTTCACTTTGTTTTCCGCGACCGGTAAAGCTGATATTTGTTCTGATTACCCTGAACTGTTCAGCAATAACAGACCTGCTTCCTTTGGTAATAATAATAGGCGAATCCGATTTCTTCGAATAAGATATCTCTCCCAGCAACGGTGCCTGGCATTTTTGCTCCACCTCAATCTTGCCTTCAATCTTATTGTTCATAGCATCGCCAATGTATATAATTCCTATCGGGATCAGCAATCCTATTACCACGCCCATCAGCAACACAACATTGGCCCTGGGGCTTACAATGCCCATGCTGCGCGGGGCTTCTATTACACGGCTGTCTACCGTGGTTGATGCCAGGGCAATAGCTGTTTCTTCGCGCCTTTGCAGTAATATAAAATAGAGCTGTTGTTTTACTGTCTGGTCCCTGTTGATCTGGAGGAGGTTTCTTTCCATTTTAGGAATTGTTTTCAACCTCGACGAAAGCACGGATTCCCTCTTGTTAATATCAGACAGTGTGGTATTGTAAGCACTTTTAAGATTGCTTATACTGGCAAGAATGCTTTGCCGTACGTTGGCAATATCTTTCTCCATATCCACATTCAGTGGGTTTTTAGGACCAAATACCTGCAACTTCCTGTCTCTTTCATGCACCAGCTCATTATGCGTTGCAATTAATGAAGAAAGCGTGGGTTCGGTGATGCCAACTGTTGACGGCACAAGCTTAGGATCATTCTGGTTTTCTCTTATCTTTCTTTCAAGCCCCTCTAATATGTTTAACTGGCTTTGCTGTTGTGCTTTTTGTTCGTCCACCGCCTGCGAAAGCTGTTGGTATTGCTGTCCCTCAGTGCTTACGTCGGTAATTCTGTTGCCGCTTTTAAAACTCTCAACCCTGCCTTCAACCAGTTGCAGCTCTCTTTCCACCATGGCAACACGCTCTTCCAGGAATTCAAGCGTGCTTTCATTCTCGCGTTTTTTATCGTCCAGCCCCTGGTGGTTGTAAATATCTATCAACGCTCTCAGGCTCGATACCGCTTTTTCTTTGCTATGATCTGTAAGTTCCAGGTTTACTATACTCGATCCCTTTCCCGATTCCTTGATATTCAGGTCTTTAATAAAACCATTGATGGCAGAAGCCAGCGGCTTAACAGTAATGGCATACTCATTGTCCCCGTCATTTTTCGATGATTTGCTGGCCAGGTGGAGCGGGTTGGCAACTGCCTTAAAAGCCAGCCCGTTAATACGATACCATTTACCCAGCGTAAGCCGTAAAGGCTGGTTTTCGCCGTGGTGAATCAGCGTCCATACGCCGGCAGGTGCCTCCTTCAAGGTCCAATGCAGAGAACGTTCTATCGTATCGGGGTTTGCAAACGAAAGAAATACCGGCAAATCACTTCCATATATTGTTCTTTTAGCAAGCCGGCCCTGCGTTTTCACCTCCACATACAATTGCTCTCTATGAACAACAGACTCAATCAGGTCATAACTTTTCAGGATCTCCATTTCATTTTCGAGCGACTGGGAAGTCGGCTCAATATTCAACCCTTTCAGCAATTGGTTGTCTAACGGGCTTCCCCCTTTCTGATCGTCTCTCAGCATAAGGGTAGCCTTTGCTTTATAGATAGGCTCGGTATACCTGAGATAAGCGTAGGCAATAAACAGCGATACCAACAGGCATACAATGATCCAGGGCCACCTGCTTACGATTTTCGTTAAAATATTTTGCACGTTTAACGAGTCGTCCTGGGTAATGTTATTGATTCGTTGCGGATGTTTGGCGGAAGATGTTTGCACTTAAAACCTTTTTAATTATGTAAGATTTCCTGATTATTTAGATTAGATTTTCTGAATTAGCGGGTATACCTGAATATAAGAAAGCCAAGTGTTACTACACTGATGATGGTAGGCAAAACGCCCAACGATGTTTCAGCCGCAAAGCCTTTGCGTTTTACCGGTTCCACGTACACAATGTCGTTTTGCCTCAAATTGTAAAAGGGCGAACGCATTACTTTGCTGCTATTAAGATTAAGATGAGCTACTTCAACTTTATCTCCTGCTTTTCTTATCACCTTAATATTATTCCTTTTACCAAATACCGTTAAATCGCCCGCCATGCCCAATGCTTCCAGTACATTTACCTTTTCGCCTGCCACCTGCAGCGTGGTTGGCCGCGTAACTTCGCCCATTACCGTAATCCTGAAATTCATCAGGCTCAGCCCCACCATCGCATCTTTTACATATTGCACCGCTTCTTTTTGAACGACCTCCCTGGCCTGCTCTGTTGTCAATCCTCCAATGGTGAGTTCGCCGATCAAGGGCATATTGACAGTACCTTTTGACGAAATGGTATATACGTTCTGAATGATCTGGTTGCTTGTTCCTGAAGTAATGTTTGTACCCATCATTGCAAATAACTGGGAACCTTCGGGCGATTTGCTTGTTATGCTTATCTGAACCTGGTCATCGGGTTGCAATTTCAATGGTTCAAAAGCAGCTACACGAACCTCTTGTATCCTCGTTGTATCGTTTAAATCCTGCAGGTACGCCAGTTTTTTACCAACACCACAAGAAAAAAATACAGTTGAAAGAGCAAACAAACCTAGTATCAATTTTACCTTCTGCATATATTTACTTTAGTTCCGATTTATTTGAAGAGTGATCAAAGTAATGATTTAAAGTAAGCTTTGAGAAACTTTATTCTGTGAAAATTAATATTTTTTATTGATTTGCACGGCTTCGCCCTCTCAGTCACATGAAACAACATATTACTGGTAATTATAACAATAACGCACATGAGATATTATTGCAATATATCTGTACGAGTTATTAATAAATATAGGAATTGGTGTTAAAAGAAAGGACATACTCGGTGTTTAACTTGCAGCAGGCTGTGAGCCTGTCAGGAAATCAACTTTGTGCCCGCATTCTATTAATAAACCAGATATTGAATACGATAACAGTTCAGCGTTATCTTAACCGGGCTTTTCGGTGACAAATATAAACACTATTTCCATTTTTAAAATAGCGTTTTGTAAATCAGCCTTATATAACAACAATTAGTTAATCTATATCAAACAAATACCCCATCGGTTACCCACATCCGTTAAAAATAAGGCAAAGTATAATAACCCCGGAGGGTAATATTTCTATGCGAACCTGTAGCAAAATATGCTTTGGATGTTTTGCCTATATTTGCAACAACATAAGCACGGGGTGCCCCTAAAAAGGCTGAGATCATACCCGTTACCTGATTTGGATAATGCCAACGTAGGGATGCAACAAAAACATTCAAGCTCCATGCTGTTGGCTTTTCCGCGGCATGGAGCTTTTGTTTTAAACCAACTCACAATGGAAACAGGAAAAGCAGCACTTGAACTCATCCCCCAAAGTCACAACAACTGGCAGAACCGGCCCGAATGGTTCTTCAACCGCGAGCATACCGATACTTACGAACAATGGTATGAGGGCAGGTACAAACGCGCCGAGATATGGCAGAAGAAAGTAATGGAGCAATTGGTGTCGAAAGACAAAAGAATAAAAACCTTACTTGAATTTGGTTGCGGAACCACCCGCTTTACCCGCTGGTGGAAGGAAATAGGCATTCTTGCGAGCGGCGGCGATATTTCTCCGCTCATGCTTTCGCAGGCCATTCATCTTTTTGCGGGCGACCTGGTAATGGCAGACTCACACTACATGCCTTTTAAAGACCATAGCTTTGACGCGCTGGCCTTCATCACCACGTTTGAGTATTATAAAGACCCGGTAAAAGTGATACGCGAAGCTGCGCGTGTAGGCAAATACGGGATTGCCATGGGCATGATGAACCGCAATTCCACGAAAGTGGTGCGGCGAAGAATGCAACAACTGTTCGGCAAAAATCCTTTTTACATCACTGCTACTTTTTACACCCCCTCTATGCTAACCAATATTATACACAAGGCGCTGCAAGGCAGATCCTATACCATTGAATGGTCGTGCACCGGGTTACCCAAATGGTTCCCTGTGCAGCAATGGAGTCTGCCATTAGGAGATTTTTTTGGATTGTACGTACAATTTAAAGACGTTGAATAAGATGAGCACCCACTCAGGCAAAATAAACCATCACACATTTGAAACATTCATAGCCAACCATAGTGGTTTTGAAAGAAACGAGGTAACGGCGGGACCGGCATTTGGAGTGGATGTATCAATTGTAGCATTACCAGGCAATATGCAGATGGCACTTACCAGCGATCCGTTATCGCTGGTACCGTCGCTGGGATTGGCGGAATCAGCCTGGTTATCCGTTCACCTCATGGCAAACGATATGGCCACTACAGGGTTCGCTCCCATGTACGGGCAATTTGTGTTGAACCTCCCTGCCACATTTTCGAAAGACGATTTCAAAATGTACTGGAACTATATTCACCAGTATTGTGCTGATATTGGCGTGGCTATTACCGGCGGACATACGGGTTTTGTGGAAGGACAAAACGCTACCATTGCCGGTGGCGGAACATTTGTAACAGTGGCGCCCTCAGGGAAATTGCTCGTTTCAAAAAACGCCCGTGCTGACGATGCAATCCTGCTCACCAAAAGTTGCGCTATCTCATCCGCTGCCATACTGGCCATGAGCTTTCCGGAAACCGTTAAAAACAAAGCGGGAACAGCTATATACAACCAGGCATGCGAGTCTTTTTATCAAACCACATCGTTGAAGGATGGCTTAATAGCGGCGGGCAACAATAAAAAGCTGCAGGCCGTAACGGCTATGCACGACGTAACAGAGGGCGGTGTGCTGGGCGCTGTGTATGAACTGGCTGTTGCATCGGGCAACGGTGCAACCGTTTATAACAATGCGCTTCCCATAAACGAAGTACAGGCAACGGTATGCAGCATATTCGATCTTGACCCACGGTATTGCATAGGCGCAGGCGCCATGTTAATTGCCTGCAAAAGTGAGTATGTTGAACAGGTAATAACAAGCCTGCAATGGGAAAATATTTCCTGTACCAAAATTGGTGTGTTGGGTAATCATTCAAAAAGCATTAACCTGGTTGAAGATGGCAGGCAGCAACCAATAACCTACAACGAGGCTGATCCCTATTGGGTAGCATTTTTTAAGGCTTATCAATCAGGATGGAAATGAAAAAGATGATAAAAAAAGGCATCTACCTGGTAATTGATCCGGCGATGGACAAATTGCTCTTACTAAGCAGGCTGCAACAAGCAGTTGAACAACCTATTGTTGCCGTGCAGGTATGGGACAATCTGGAAAATGTTGAGCATGCAAACGAGCTGCTGGCATCGGTTATAAGGGTATGTAAACAAGCCAATGTTCCGATACTCATCAATAACCGCTGGGAACTGGCATCAGCTATGAATTTCGACGGCGTACATTTTGACTGCATTCCGGAAAATATCAACCTCATAAAAAGTAAAACGGGCCGGCAAATAATAACCGGCATTACCTGCAATAACGACCTGTCGGTTGTGCAATGGGCTAATGATCACGCTATGGACTATATTTCATTTTGCTCCATGTTTCCTTCATCCACTGCCAATAGTTGCGAACTGGTGAGTTTTGAAACAGTGCGGCGGGCGCGATTGATTACATCATTACCTATTTTCCTGGCAGGAGGCTTGCGCCCAGACAATATTGGAGCATTGAAGGAACTCAGCTATTCGGGCATTGCAGTAGTGTCGGGCGTTATGAGTGCTGACAACCCTGTCGAAGCCATCAATCTTTATCACGAAAAATTAAATCAATCATTATCATGAGAACAGAAACGATCCAGAAACTTTGCTGCCCCTTCGACAGGTCGGACCTTGAGCTAACCACCATTGCTACCGCTATTGATGGCAATGTGATAGAAGGGTATTTGAGTTGTGAATGTTGTAAAAGAATGTATCCTATTGTTAAAGGAGTACCTATTATGAGCCCCGACGAATACCGGGAGTATGCGCTGGAACAACCGCTATTAGATCGCTGGTCGAAACATATTGAGGGAAAAACGTTCAGCAATTTCAGGTTAAAAAGCAGCCATCAATAGTCAGCTTTTAGCCATCAGGTACAGTTGTTACTTACCACCTATCACTATGTCACTCCTCCCTTTCCGCCTGCCTTGCCTGCACAGGCTTCACTTCTTTTTTCCCAATTTTCCAGGAAAAGGTGAGCCGGAAGTTTTGATTTTGGTACCGCGTGCGCAACGATTGATCGAAATCGCCTGTAGCAATACGCTCGGTGATCCACGTATAGCGGGTTAAAAAAGCATCCATGCGAAGGTTCAGTTCAAAACGATCTTCTTTCCATTTTTTACTCAGGGTCATGCTGTAGTATTTCCAGCCGGTACGTTTGCCTTGCAACGCCAGGTTGCTGCCATCAAAAAAGCCATAAAAATAAATGCTGTATCCTTTGGAGAAAGTGTAAGTGCTTCTCAACACCAGTTGTTTCATCAGCCCCTCATTTCTGATATTCATGGCTCCGCTATTCAGCCATACGTACTGAGTGGTGAGCGTGCCACCAATATTAAAAGATGTTGAAGGCTTCCAGGTAAAAGATGCCGACAATCCCAACCGCCGGTTGCTGCCTATATTTTTCCAGGTATTCCTGAATACACCATCCGCTACCGGCTCTCTTACCTGTTCAATCGAGTTCCGGTTATTGTTAAAAAACAATGCCAGATCCGTAAACAGTTTTGTGTAACTGGCTGTGTAGCTCAACTGGAACCGATGGATATTTTCAGGCTGCAAATATGGGTTGCCTACCTGCACGTTCAAAGAATCGTTGCTGACGGGCGTGGGATTAAGATAAGACACATAAGGGCGCACTAACCTGGTGGTATACCCGAATTTCAGACTCTGCTTATCCCCAAACATCCTGCTGATCAACAGCTGTGGAACCCAATTATTGAAAGGCGCTAATGCCAGCGTTGTATCCTTAAACAGCGCGTTCAGGATTGTACGTTCGTAACGCATGCCTGTGGAGAATCCCCATTTTTTAAAGTTGACGGAAAGGTTGGCATAAGCAGCATATATTGTATTGTTATATCGGAATACATTCGATCGCTGATCATCGCTACCATATGTTCCAGAAGTATGGTCATATACAGCAAACGTGTTTTCGCTATTGAGCGATTTGCCGGTTGTTTTTCCCCCTGTTTCCAGTTTCCATTTTTTATGAATGTGCCGGGTATAATTGACCTCTGCAATAAAATCCCGGTTCCACGAAATGCTTTCCAATTGCTCCCTGTAAGGCAAATCATCATCGTAATACTGTTGCAGATCGTAATCATTGGTGCCGTATCCCCCAAAATACATTGCCGTAGCCGAAAGCTCTTTTTTCCTGTCTCTTGAAATTCCGGTGTACGCCAGGCTGATGGTATTGGCTCTAAAAGAAACAGGGGTTTGCAAGTTCCTGAGAAAAGAAAACACGGCAGACTGATCAACCAGCCCGAAATTTGAAATGGAGCTGTGAGTATGCGAAGATGAAAAACGGGAGCGGTAGCCTGCGGTTACTGTGTGCAGTGAATCGAAACCATAAGATATGCTCATACCTCCAAAAAAATATCCGCCTTTTTGCCGCGATTCTGTCTGTTGCAGAAAGCCAAGCTTTGGAGACTGCCGTATAAGTTCTGAACCATTCCTGTTCCAGTACCATTGATAAAAAGCATCTGCCTGCGCAGACCACCGGTTGTAGCGCGATTGAACGTCGCCGGAAATATTAGCCGAACGGTTGCCCGGCATCAGCGCCAGCTTACCGCTAGTGGCATTGTTGTTTTGCTTTTTGGTAATGATATTGATCACCGCATCGGTACCCTCGGCGTCGTAACGCGCAGAGGGATGCGTGATGACTTCCACCCTCGCTATGTTTTCTCCACGAATAGCCTTCAGTGCATCTGCCACCGACGATCCAAAAAACTCAGAAGGTTTCCCGTCGATAAATACCTTCACATTGGCGCTCCCGCGCACGGCAACGGCACCGCTTGCATCCACCTGCACCAATGGAACATTCCGCAAAACATCCGCCGCATCAGAACCTGCAGCCACCACAAGGTTTTCAGCATTGAATACAATGCCGTCCATCCGTTGCTCCACCAGCGGTTTTTGTCCGCGGATAACAATGGTTTTTAAATGTACTGTGTCTGAAACGATTTGTATCATTCCCAGGTCAATCGTATCTCCTGTCGCTGATATTCCGGGCTTAATTTTCAATGTATGATAACCAACCATTGAAATACTTACCATAACATTTCTACTAACCGAATCGCATAGCCGAAATTTTCCCAGGCTGTCGGTCTGCGTTTGCTGAAGCATTGTTTTATTTTGATACAGTGCCACCGAAGCCGATGCCACGGGACTTCCCGACGCAGCATCTGCAACAGTACCTTTAAGGCAGGTTTGTCCAATGGTCTTACCCGGCAAGCAGGAAGTGAATGCCAAAATCAAGAGTGAACAATATTTTATAATGGTTTGCATAACGCGTAAATGCAAACCAACTGTTATGCAGCTTTAATGCAAAAGATAGTATAGCAACGGTTGAAATAATAGATGTGGGAGGCGGATGTAGAAGGCGGATGGATTGAAATCCATCCTTACAATATGCCACCGAGCCGATGGCTCTGGCTGTTGATGATAAGGTAGAGCCATCGGCTCGATGAGATACTGTTGCCTGGAATTTTAATCCCGGGTAAAAAATCAGCATTCCATCCAATGCCTTTGTCCTTAACCAAACGACACAGGATTTTAATCATGTGAAAACAAAAAAGCCGGCAACTCGCCGACTTTTCGCTTTTTTCAGAGGTCCCGAGCGGATTCGAACCGCTGTGGGAGCTTTTGCAGAGCTCTGCCTAGCCACTCGGCCACAGGACCATTTTTACAGGGGTCGCAAAAATAGGAATTTTATTGAAAATAAGTAAATAATACGGAACGTATATTCGTAATAAACATGTAATTGACCTAAATGGCTATTGCAGGCATATCACATCATAAAAACGGGCGTTTAATATACCTTTTCTTATAACTTGCAATTATGCAGCATATTGCCGAATCTGAACTCATTCTTAACAGCAGGGGTGCAGTATATCACCTTAACCTGTTGCCTGAAGAGCTGGCCAGCACTGTTATAACGGTGGGCGATCCTGAAAGGGTAAGCGAGGTAAGCAAATATTTTGATACAATAGAATATCAACAGCAGCATCGCGAATTTGTTACACATACCGGCACGATTGGGAAAAAAAGAATTTCGGTCGTTTCAACAGGCATTGGAACAGATAATATCGACATTGTGTTGAACGAACTGGACGCACTCGTCAACATCGACCTGGTTACCCGCACTATAAAGCCACAGCTCACAAGCCTCCAGATCGTTCGCATAGGAACGGCGGGCTCCCTGCAGGCAGATGTTCCGGTTGACAGTTTTGTTGCAAGCACGCATGGTTTGGGTATAGACAACCTCCTTCACTTTTACAGGCACGAGCAAAACGACGAAGAAAAACAATTGCTACAGGCTTTCATCACGCAAACGCAGGTAACGGCCCTCCCCTATCTCAGCAGTGCCAGCGTGAGCCTTATCAAACATTTTGTACAAAATTTTCATCATGGCATTACAGTTACCTGCCCCGGCTTTTATGCGCCGCAGGGGCGTATATTGCGATTGGGTCTGCATTACCCCGGTCTTATTGACCGATTAACAGGGTTTAGCTTCGGACAGCACCGCATCTGCAATTTTGAAATGGAAACGGCTGGCATTTATGGATTGGGACACCTGCTTGGTCACCATTGCCTGAGCCTCAGCGCTATTGTTGCGAACAGGGTATCAAAGCAGTTTAGTAAAAACGGACAGGCTGCCATAGAAAAATTAATAAAAACAACGCTGGAAATACTTATCCGGAATTGAAGCCTGCTTTTGTTGTTAATTTAACCAAACAGTGTGAGCAGAAGGCGGTAAATTTGCACTGCTTAAAACTAAAAAATGACGATCAGATTTTCTAAATATCAGGGAACAGGAAATGACTTTGTAATTCTTGACAACAGGAATGGAGAATACAGCGGAATAACCAACGACCAGGTAAAATTACTTTGCGACCGTAAGTTTGGCATTGGCGCCGATGGCCTTATGCTGTTAAACAAGCACAGCGACTACGATTTTGAAATGGTTTATTATAATGCAGATGGAAGAGAAGGCAGCATGTGCGGAAACGGAGGCAGGTGCCTGGTAAAATTTGCCTATCATTCTGGCATTGTCAAACAACAATATCGTTTTATTGCTACAGATGGTCCACACGAGGCGGAAATAAACATTAACGGAACGGTGAAACTTAAAATGAAGGATGTGCAGGCGGTAAAGCACGAGGATCAATACAGCATTTTAAACACCGGATCGCCACATTATGTAACATTTGTGCCCGATGTAAACGCGATAAACGTGGTAGAAGAAGGCAAAAAGATCAGGTACAGCGATGAGTTTGCAAAAGAAGGCATTAATGTAAATTTTGTGGAGCATGTAGACGACGATACCATTTTTGTACGTACCTACGAAAGAGGGGTTGAAAATGAAACATTAAGCTGTGGCACCGGCGTAACGGCGGCGGCCCTGGTGGCAGCGCACAATAGTAATGGTTTTAACGGGGTGAGTGTGCAAACTCCCGGCGGCGAGCTAAGCGTGGAGTTTACCATTTCGGAAGATGGCGAAAAGTTTTCGAGGATATGGCTGAACGGCCCGGCGGAACTTGTATACAAAGGCGAGATAACGGTAAATTAAAACAAGGGAGTCGATTGCAGAAATTTTAGTTTTAATTCCGTACACCTACCTTTGCCCGGCATGATACAATACTTCAAAAATATCAACGGAGTTACCACTGCTGTAGAGCGGCCCGATAAAGAGACCTGGGTAAACATACTGCCACCGCTAAAGCATGAGGAGTTTGCCGAAATTTCGGAGGGGCTGGAGATACCGATAGAGTTTTTGCAGGATTCGCTGGATATTGATGAACGTTCGCGCTTTGAACTGGAAGACAATGTTAAGCTGATTGTAATTAAAACACCTACAGAAAACAATTCCTTCAACGAAAGTGATGCCTACTATATCACCATTCCCATTTGCATCATTCTTACCCATAACCAAATTGTAACCGTAAATTCTTTTGAGAACGGGGCGATCAAAAAATTCCTGAATACTTTTCAAAACAGGCATGCCGATAAAAAGAACATGATGGTGCTGAAGATCTTTGAAAAGATCACGCAGGCCTTTATGGAATACCTGAAAGAAATCAACCATCGCAGGAATATACTCGAACAACAATTATATGCCTCTAACCGTAACGAAGAGTTGCTTGAGCTGATGCGTATACAAAAAAGCCTGGTGTATTTTGTTACAGCATTGCGCTCCAACGAAATGCTGATGATGAAGCTGGTGCGCACCAATTTTTTGAGCCTCAATGAAGATGAAAAGGAAGTATTGAATGACCTGGTGGTAGATATGTCGCAGGCGCTTGAAATGGCGAATATATACACCAACATCCTCAGCAGCACGCTCGATGCTTTTGCCAGCATCATCTCCAACAACCAGAACTCTGTTTTAAAACGACTCACTTCCATTACCATCATTCTGCAATTCCCGGTTTTAATAGCCAGCATTTACGGCATGAACGTCCCTATTCCATACCAACACAAGCCACATGCGTTTTATATTCCTATTATACTCGCCCTCTCTGTTTCAATTGTAATGGGTATGTATTTTATGAAGAAGAAATGGTTTTAAGAAAGGAATAAGGCCTAAGGTATAGGGTGTAAGGCCTTCTACCCTATACCGTACACCTTTCACCTTTCACCTTCCACCCTACACCTTCTCCTTCCCCCCTTATCACTATATTTGAAATAAAAAATGTTTAACGTAAGAGTGTATGGCTTATTGATCAACGAACAGCAACAGGTATTGGTAAGCGATGAGTATATAAGAGGCAGTTATTATACTAAATTTCCGGGGGGCGGACTTGAGTTTGGCGAGGGTACAAGAGATTGTTTGAAACGGGAGTTTATGGAGGAAATGAATTTAGCAGTAGAAATTGGCAAACATATATACACAACTGATTTTTTCCAGATGTCTGCCTTCACACCTGATCACCAGATCATAGCCATCTACTATTTTGCAAAAGCGCTGGAGCCGATCAAAGCTCCGTTACGCTCTAAGCCGTTTGACTTTGACGAAAGGGAAATGAACATCTATAAAGAAAGAGGAGAAACAGAAACTTTTCGCTTTATTAACTGGGACGAATTTTCAGGCGAAAGCGTTACGCTGCCTATTGATAAAGTAGTGGCAGATTTGGTAAAGGCAGGAAATTTTTAGCAGTACCCTGCCAGTTTCGCCCGGAATTTATGTATATTTATAAATGGGTTTAGCTAACACAATATTACCTCATTACACCTACAGCGACTATCTCCACTGGGAAGGTCGCTGGGAATTGATTGAGGGTCATCCTATTGCCATGAGTCCACAACCTGTTCCAAAACACCAAAGAACTTCTGCCAGATTAATCATTGCTTTCGGGAATGCATTAAAAGCATTCGAAAACTGGGCAGTATACGATCCAATCGATTACAAAATTTCAGAAGATACTATTCTCCAGCCAGATATTTTAATTGTTCATGGGGAAATCAAAAAACCCTACCTGAACTTTGCACCTGCCTTGGTTATAGAAATATTGTCTCCATCCACGGCAGCACGCGATCGTATTACAAAATTTGAATTGTATCAAACACAAGCTGTTCAATATTACCTTATCGTTGATGTTGATGCTGAAAAAATTGAGATATACGAACTGCAAAATGGAAAATACCAATTACGCCTAAACGAAGCACATCCGAAGTTTAGTTTCCACCTGAAAAACGATTGCCATATTACACCGGACTTTTCGGATGTATGGAGTTAAAGCCGTCAGCCATCAGGTTTCAGCAATCAGCAGTAGCAGTGCCCCCACCCTATACCTTCTACCCAACACCTTACACCTTCCCCGTTACCCCTCCTTATGTATCTCACTGGTAAAGTGGAATTTTATATCCGGGTTATTGGTAATTTCCGTATTCAAAAACCATTCGCTTTGAGCAAGGTATACCAGGTGTCCATCTTTATCCAATACTACATTCGCTGTTTTAAAACGAATGAAATCGTCTAGTTTCTTTTTATCCTCAGAAGTAATCCAGCAAGCCTTATAAAAGGGCAGCGTATTAAACTGTACCGAAGCGCCATATTCCTGCAACAAACGGTATTGGATCACCTCAAACTGCAAATCGCCCACGCAACCAATTATTTTGCGGTTGCCGCCATGCTGCGTAAACAATTGCGCCACACCTTCGTCCGTTAGCTGCAGCAGGCCCTTTTCCAGTTGCTTGGTTTTCATCGGGTCTTTGTTCACTACTTCCTTAAACAACTCGGGTGAAAAGCTCGGTATACCCGTAAAATAAAAATCGGCTCCTTCTGTAAGCGTATCGCCTATTTTGAAGTTGCCGGTATCGAATAAACCCACCACATCGCCGGGATAAGCTTCTTCAATCACATCTTTTTGGCGTGCCAGGAATGAATAAGGATTGCTGAAACGAACATCCTTATCCAAACGAACATGATGGTAATATTTGTTTCTTTCGAACCTGCCCGAACATACGCGCAAAAAGGCAATCCTGTCGCGATGCTTCGGGTCGAGGTTGGCGTGTATTTTAAAAACGAAACCGCTGAACTTTTCATCGCCCGGGCATACTTCTTTTTCGGATGTTGGACGACACAACGGAGACGGTGCCACGCGGATAAACGTATCCAGCATTTCCTTCACCCCAAAATTATTAACGGCGCTGCCAAAAAACACAGGCGCTATTCTCCCCTGCAGGTAGTCGTTGGCGTTTAGTTCACCATACACACCATCAATCAGTTCTACATCTTCCCGCAATTGTTTGGCATCGCGCTCGCCTACCCTTGCTATCAGCGATTCGTCAGACAGGTCGGTAATATGAATCACATCTTCGTCGTTCGCCTTTGTATTGGCAGAAAAGAGCAACAAGTTTTTATCAAAAAGATTATACACTCCTTTAAAATCTTTTCCGCTATTGATGGGCCAGCTCATAGGATGGAGTTGTATATGCAATTCCTTTTCAATTTCTTCCAACAGGTCAAAAGGCATTTTGCCGTCACGATCCATCTTGTTGATGAATACGATTACCGGTGTATCGCGCATGCGGCATACTTCCATCAGCCTGCGCGTTTGAGGTTCCACCCCGTTTACGCTGTCAATTACCAATATTACACTATCCACTGCCGTTAGTGTGCGGTAAGTATCTTCAGCAAAGTCTTTGTGACCGGGTGTATCAAGCAGGTTGATTAAAAAACCTTCGTACTCGAAGGTCATCACACTCGTGGCAACAGATATACCACGCTGCTTTTCAATCTCCATAAAGTCGCTTGTGGCGTGCTTTTTAATTTTATTGCTTTTCACTGCCCCGGCTGTTTGTATAGCACCACCGAACAACAGCAGCTTTTCTGTAAGCGTGGTTTTCCCCGCATCGGGGTGCGATATAATGGCGAAGGTTTTCCGCTTGTTGATTTCTTCTGTATATTTCATGAGCGGCGCAAAGGTAATAATTGTGGCCTATTGCCCTACCAGAAATAATGCGTTGCAAAACAACAATTTACCATTCTGCCAGAAATTGCGGAACAATACATTATCTGCCAGGTACACAATACTTCCTTTACCTGTTTCCTGCACTCCAAATACCAACCCGTCGTTCAATCGCTTTTTAAGTTTTGAACCCACAAAGCCGCTCACCCAATTGTTCTTTTTAATTACGCCCACGTTCCAGCCTTCTTCAATAAATTCATAAAAATTATCGTCCATCTTCAACGTGTAGTAATAATCGGGATAGCCAAATGCAAGCGGATGCGTATTGTCCAGCTGCACTTTATAAATGGAACCGGGCGTAGTAGACGATATATAATCCCTCTCCTGGTTCTCAAATTTTTTCAAGGCAATATAGTCGTCCTTTTTTTCGGAGCTGTCATCTTCCTTTTTAAACTTCAGGCTATTGTCCGCTTTTGCCAGTTGCGCCACGGCACTTTCCAATGCTACCAGTTTTCCGCCTCTGCCAATCCACGATTTTAATTCTTTCAACTCGTTTTCCTCTGTCAGGAATTTATACCTGCCGTCCGGCATGATCAATACATCCAGTTCATTCCAGTGTACCCGGTCCAAATCATTCACATTGATAAGCGTAACCGGGTAATCCAGTTCCCGCTCCAGGAAAAACCATATTTCGCCTGCTGCGTTGGAATTGGTTCCCTCACCCGAGAGCAGCGCCACCCGTGGCGGTTTTATATAGCGTACATTTTCGCTGCCAAAATCATAGCCTTTGTCAACAAAACCCGTATTAACGGCATAGGCTTTTACTTTTTCTTCATTGCAGGTTTGGGTGGTAATCTTCCACAGGTTTTCGCCTGCCAGTGCATTGCCTGTTTTTAACACCAGCACTGCGCCTCTTTTAAAAGTGGTACCGTTCACTTCAAAATCTCTTGCCGCAAACCGCAGTTTAATTCCCTTTTTAATAAGCCGGGTAACCGCTTTTACGCTTTGCATGCCTTCCCACGGAATAACATACCCGTAGGTTTCTGCAACGGTGTTGGTTGTGTTTTCTGACTTTACGTAAGTCGCACCGCCGGCTATTTTTTCCTTAACCGCGTAGGCATTCACTCCAAATACATAAGGCAATGCCCATGCTGTAATATCGTATGTTGCCGTATCAACCAATTTAGGTTGAGGGTCAAAAAGCACTTCAATTAAGGTAGATTTGGGTTGCAGCCCGCTGATAACAACATCGTTTTGGGCAATAGAAAAGGACTCATCTTTTCCGGTAGCATAATTATACCCTTTTGCACTGCCGTTGCCGGCTGTATAGCGAATGCCGTTTTTATCGAGCAGTTCCAGCAGCGATGCAATGCGCTGCGCATCTTCAGGGCTGTATTTAATAACAAAACTTTTATAACTGCCCGATCCTTTGGCAACAGCCTCGTTAAAAAATTTCCTGAACTCCTTTATCAGCTTTGCCGCATTCAGCGACGATATTTCGATGGTGCTGATGCCGGTGGTATAATGGTGAATCAACCTGTCGTACAAAGTAAGCGTATCTCCCTCCCGTTTGTATACGCCCAGACCTGCCGATCCACCGCCGGCCTGTTCGTATGTCATGCCAATAGCGCCATTGTATATCGGGTACGTATCTCCGTAAGAAGGATAGTACAGATCGAATATTTCTTTTGTAAAGAAAAGCCAGCCATTTTTATCAAAATATTTTGCGTTGTTTTTACCGATGCTCATCTGGAACTCCCGCTGCCAGGGTGTAATAATTTCATGATAGGGTTGAGCCGCCGGCGCAAAATAATAAGGGTTGTTGATGCCCTGTTCATGATAATCAACATGTATTTGGGGTAGCCATTCCTGGTAGAGCTTTAACCGCTGTTGCGTTTCCACCTGCGTTTGCCATGCCCAGTCGCGGTTCAAATCGAAATTGTAATGGTTGGTGCGCCCCCCCGGCCAAGGTTCACGATGCTCTCTTGCGTCAAGCCGTGGGTTGAAATTTTTGCCCACAATGCTGTTGAACCAGTTTACATACCGGTCGCGCCCGTCGGGGTTAATGCAGGGGTCAATTACGATTAGTGTATTCTTCAGCCATTCTTTTGTTTGGTTATTGCCAGGGTTAACCAACTCATACAAGGTAAGCATGGCCGCTTCGGAAGACGAGGTTTCGTTGCCATGCACATTATAGCTTAACCAAACAATGGCAGGAGCATTTTCATCGGGCATCATTTTGTCTGCAGCCTGGTTCGCCAGGCGTAGATTGTTCTTGCGGATATTTTCAAGATTGCCGATGTTTTCCTGCGATGAAATGAAGGCTACCATTAACGGGCGGCCTTCGTTGGTTGTTCCGTACTGCTGCAGCTTTACCATGCTGGCCGTATTAGCTGCTACATGATTAAAATAATTGATGATTTTAAAATGCGGGGTATAACGTTCTCCCAACTTGTATCCTAAAAATATTTCGGGCGACTGTAATTGTGCAAAACTATTATGCCCACCAAGTAAAACAGCCAATAAAACAAACAGGTATTTTCTCATATCTGCAGATTATCTGGCAATATAATAATTAAAGAGCATGAGATAATCTTTACCCTCGGAATAAAATCCAATGCCGTTTATTAAGCCGATCAAGGTTGGAAATTTTAAATATTTATTTAATGAGCTGCAGATTCGCATATGAATGATTATCTGCGAATCTGCGGCAAAAATGAGTTTTCACTAACTAAATGACATTGGATTAGAATAACCACGTAACAGTAATGGCTCCGGCTTATATAAACAGTCAGCGGCATCGGCTCGGTGACATATTATAAGAATGGATTTCAATCCATCCGCCATCTGTTTAGTATATTGCCGCCTTCAATTGCGGTTCATGAATAAAATCGGTAGTACTATTTCTTTTGTTTTACTGTTCTGTGTTTTTTCCTGCAAAAACCAACAACCTGCTGCCTCTTTTAATCCGTATCAATACAATATTCAAAAAAGCTTTACGGGCAACAACGGTGCAGTGGTATCTGCACATCCGCTGGCAAGCAAAGTAGGAGTTGACATTTTAAAACAAGGCGGCAATGCAGTAGATGCAGCTATTGCCGTGCAACTGGCTTTGGCAGTTGTATACCCCGGTGCCGGCAATATTGGTGGTGGCGGCTTTATGGTAGCACATTTGCAGGATGGAAAAAGTATAGCGATCGATTATCGGGAAAAAGCTCCCGCAGCAGCTACCCGCGACATGTATCTCGACAAAGAGGGTAACCCGATCATGCAACTGAGCCAGCGCGGACATCTTTCTGCCGGTGTGCCAGGAACAGTGGCAGGACTTTTTGCCTCGATGAAGTATGCCGTGCTGCCATTTGAAAAGCTGATTGCACCTGCCATTGAACTTGCCGAGCATGGCTTTGTAATTACGGAGGGGGAAGCCGGCGGTCTGAATCATATTCAACCCGATCTCACATCATACAATACTTCCAAAATAGCATTTAAAAAACAGAGCGCCTGGAAAAAGGGAGATACGTTGGTGCAGGCTGATCTGGCAGAAACACTTAAACGCATACGCGACAAAGGACAGAAAGGATTTTATGAAGGAGAAACTGCAAGACTGATTGTTGCTGAAATGAAGAAAGCGAATGGTATTATTTCTGAAGAAGATTTAAAAAGCTATACTGCAAAAGAACGCAACCCCATAACATTTAACTATAAAGGATATACGCTGGTTTCTATGCCGTTGCCCAGCAGCGGCGGCATCATATTAAGGCAGTGCCTGGGAATGATAGAAGATAAAGCAATCGGCAACATGGGCTTTCAGTCTGCCAATGCTGTGCAGTTGATGACGGAAGCCGAGCGACGTGCCTATGCTGACAGAGCCGAATATATGGGTGACATAGATTTTGTGAAAGTTCCTGTAGACACGTTGATGAGCGAACATTACATTAAAGCAAGAATGACAGATTATGTACCAGGCAAAGCTGGCAGCAGCCAGCAAACAAAAGCTGGTATAGCAGCTAAAGAAAGTGAGGAAACAACGCACTTATCTGTTGCCGATAAATGGGGAAATGTGGTTGCAGTAACTACCACTTTAAACGATAGCTATGGCAGCAGAACAGTAGTAAGCGGGGCCGGCTTTTTGTTGAATGATGAGATGGATGACTTTAGCGTAAAGCCCGGCGTACCCAATATGTATGGCGCCCTGGGTACGGAAGCAAATGCAATTGCTCCCGGAAAACGCATGCTCAGTTCCATGACGCCTACCATTGTGCTCAAAGACGGATTACCCTTTATAGTGGTGGGAACACCCGGTGGAACTACCATACCTACATCCGTGTTTCAGAGCATTGTAAATGTAATTGACTTTGGGCTGAGCGTGGAAGACGCGGTGAACAAACCCAAATTCCACCACCAATGGCTACCCGACGAAATTTTTGTGGAAAAAGATTTTCCGCAACCTGTAGCCGACTCATTGCGTGCAATGGGGTATACCGTTACTACACGGGGAGATATTGGAAGAACTGAAATGATAAAAATAGAAAGAAACAACAACGGTGGCTTTACATTGAAAGCCGTTGCAGACAAGCGGGGCGACGACGCGGCTGAGGGGTATTAAGGGTGCAGGTTACAAGGCCCATGTTACAGGTTACACGGCGCTCTTCCCTGTAACCTGAAACTCAGACAGCCTCCTCTCCCATGGCAGCCTTTTTCATTTTGATGGCGGTTTCTTTTCCTACATAGTTTTCTATTCTCGATTCTGCAAAATAGATTACCGGAGTTAGCAAAATAGCTACTGTGAACTTGTACATATAATTTACGCAGCCCACTGCCAGCACCTGTGCCCACGTCCAGTTACTGCCAAACTTAAAGGCAATGGTCAATACGATAAAACTATCTATCAGTTGCGACACCAAAGTAGAGCCGGTAGCCCTTAGCCACACCTTTTTTTCGCCGGTAGCTTTTTTAATTTTATGAAAGACAAATACATCCACCACCTGGCTTACCAAAAATGCTACCAGGCTTCCGAAAATGATCCACATACCCTGTCCGAAAATGCCATTAAAGGCTACCTGCATATCCGGCACTCCTTCACTCGCCTTGGAGGCAGGCCACCAGTCGGCATACGGAATGTGAATACTGGCATAAAACATAATGAACGCATACGAAATAAGCGCCACTGCTGTGTAGCTGATGCGTTTTACAGCCTTTGGCCCATAATATTCATTCACAATATCCGTCATTACAAATTCCAGCGGCCACAATAAAACACCACAGGTAAGGCTAAACGATAAGTTGGATTGACCAAAAAGGGTAAGATTAACAGGCTCAAAGCCCAATAATTTCTCGAGCGAAAATATCTTTCCACCAATGCATTCTGCTATCAGAGCATTGGCAACAAAAAAAGCAGCAAATCCCACAAACAATTTAGTAGGACGGTCTTTAAGAATCTGGTGGATCATATAATCTGCTAAAATTAAGGGTAACATTGAAATTAGCATTAATTTGCCGCCTTAAAATATCTTTATTGCATTGGCTGGCAAAGTGTACATACGTAAAACAATTGCACCTGTTGCCGGTAAATAAAAAGCCACCAAGTGAAAAAAATCAATTTCAAAGCATTTGTACCACACCTGATTGCTATAGGAATTTTTTTGATAGTTGCTGTCATTTACTGTCGCCCCGCGCTTGAGGGCAAAGTATTGCAGCAAAGCGACGCCATCTTTTGGAAAGGGATGGCGCAAAATGCTTTTGAATACAAAGAAAAGCACGGGCATTTTCCTTTGTGGAATACGCATTTGTTCAGCGGCATGCCTAATTACCAGGTTGCCACCGAAGCGGATTCTTTTTTGCCCAACCTCCATAATGTACTCACGCTTTGGTTGCCAAAACCCATAGGCTTCTTTTTTTTGGCGTGCATCAGCTTTTACATATTGAGTTGCGTGGTAGGCGCCCGTACGGTGTTAGGTATTTTGGGCGGATTGGCTTTTGCCTATGCCAGCTTTAATGTGTTGTTTGTAGCAACGGGGCATGATACCAAGATGTGGACGTTATCGTACATGCCGGGACTGCTGGCGGGTTTACTGCTGCTTTATAAAGGCCGGTATCTGGCAGGGCTGGCAGTAACTACCATTTTCGCTACCTGGGAAGTTGCCTTCAATCACGTGCAGGTTACTTATTACTTTTTCTTTGTTTTATTATTCATTTCCATTGGTTATGCCATAAAATGGATAAAACAAAAGCAGTGGAAGCAATTGCTGATTTCCTTTGGACTGGCTGCATTAGCGGGTATTATAGCCCTGGCAAATTCGGCAATGATCTTATTAACCACGGCAGAATATACAAAGTATACGATGCGCGGTGGCAAAACCATTGAGGCGTCTGGTAGTGAAGTAAAGAAGACTGATACTAAGGGGCTGGACCGTGACTATGCGTTTAGTTATAGTATAGGCAAAAGCGAAACCCTTACATTGTTTATGCCCGGCGTTTTTGGGGAGGGTTCCAGCAATCATTATGATGCAAATTCCAAACTGGTCGAAAATCTGGTTGAAAAAAATATTCCCGAAGCACAGGCAGTACAAATTGCCGAAAGCATGCCTAAATACTGGGGCAGCATGTCGGAGGGAACGGGGGGCACTATTTACCTGGGGGCCATCATCTGCTTTCTTGCAATTGTAGGAATGGCAGTGATACAGGACAATATCAAATGGTGGATATTGGCAGGGGCAGTGCTGGCTATTTTTATGGCCTGGGGAAGAAATTTTGCAGGGTTTAATACTATACTGCTCGATCATCTGCCCTTATACAATAAATTCCGTTCGCCTAACACTGCATTGATCGTTCCTCAAATGATCTTTTCCCTGCTCGCAGTGATGGGGCTGCAGCAAATTTTGTTTACACCCAATGGGCTGGATATATTAAGAGCTTCTTTCAAAAAAATATTGTACGCAACCGGTGCACTGTTCCTCGTGGCATTGCTGATCTATTTCTTTAATGATTTTACAGGAGCCTTAGATCCCATGCTTGTAAATGCTTTTGGCGCTCCGCAGGAAGGCAGAGAAAATATAGGCAGGCTGGTGGTGAATGCCATGAAAGACGACCGGAAAGATATGTTTCTCGGCAATCTTTTCAGGGCATTGATGTTTGCAGCACTCGTGATTGGTTTACTCTATTTGTGCATGAAGAAAACCATCAGGCCGGTTGTAGCGGTTGTTATTTTTACGGTGGTAAACACATTCGACCTGCTCATTATCGACAACAAATACCTGAACACCGACAATTATCTTGAAGATGAAAGTGCTTTGCAGGCAAACTACTTCACTCCTTCGGCTGCCGACAACCAGATATTGCAGGATAAGGATCCGCACTTCAGGGTATATAATATTTCAACCGGCGACCCCTTTCAGGGCTCGGCGGCTATAACAAGTTATTTTCACCGCAATATTGGCGGATACCACCCGGCAAAACTGCGCATTTACCAGGACCTGATAGAAGCGCAGTTTTCGAAACCAGCACCCAACATGGATGTGTTGAACATGCTCGATACCAGGTATGTTATTACTCCGCCCGAGCAGCAGCAACAACCCGCAGGCATATACAAAAACAACCAAGCGCTAGGTGCTGCATGGTTCATCAAACAAATAAAATATGTAAAAGGGCCGGTGGAAGAAATAAAAGCATTAGATCAATTTGGGCCGAAAGACACCGTTATTATTGATGAAAGCTTTAAAACCATTGCGGGCAATAATCCGGCTTTCGATTCTGCAGCTACTATACAGTTGAGCAGCTATAGCAACGACGAAATTAAATATACTACCAATGCTGCATCGCCGCAATTTGCCGTATTCAGCGAAGTGTATTATCCCGCAGGATGGAATGCCTATGTAGATGGCAAAAAGGCCGACTACGCTAAAGTAAACTATGTATTGCGCGGCATGCCCGTGCCTGCCGGAAAACATGAAATTGTATTTAAGTTTGAACCTGAGTCTTATTCGAAAGGACAAAAACTCATGTATGTTGGAAATACACTTTTCCTGCTGGCATTAGCCGGAGGGTTGTTTGCGATCTGGAAATCAGTCAAAAAAAACACCGCTTAATTTTCGATTGATGATACATGTTTTAAGCATTACCTCTTACCAGGTGTTTCCGGCTGTAATGGGAGGACAGAAAGGTATTGCTTTGTTCAACAGACATTTGAGCAAATATGTACAGCTAACCTGTGCTACCATTCCCGCAAATGCAAGAAATAGTAGTGAACCTTACGAGATACTGCCTGTTTTTTCAGCCAGCAAATTGCGTTATGTAAATCCGTTTTATTTTTTCCGGTTAAAAAAGTTAATAAAGGGAAAAGCAATCACTCATGTCATACTCGAACATCCCTATTATGGCTGGCTGGGATTTTTGCTGAAAAAATTTTTGAAGGTTCGAATTATCGTTCACTCTCATAATATTGAATCGCTCCGGTTTAAAGATTTTGGCAAGTGGTGGTGGAAGCTGATGTGGCGATATGAAAAATGGGAGCACCGGATGGCAGATTACAGTTTCTTTATTTCGGAAGAAGACCGGTCGTACGCCATTCAATATTTTAAGCCCGATGCTGATAAAACAACCGTAATTACCTATGGCATCCAACAAAACAGCGCTAGTTCCCAGGAACAAAAAGCGGAAGCAAAGAAAATAGTTTGCAACATGCATAACATCAATAATGGAGACCTGTTGCTGTTATACAGTGCCACACTCTATTATGGGCCTAACCTTACAGCGTTAGATGCGATTTTAGAACAGATCAATCCCTTGCTGCAACAAAGCAATCTGAATTATACTATTGTTGTTTGCGGCAGTCATTTGCCCGATCATTATAATAAGCTGGCAGCTTATAAGGACAAGCAGATTGTTTATGCAGGTTTTGTAGACGATATTGACCAGTATTTCAGAGCTGCTGACATTTTCCTTAATCCCATCAGCGAAGGCGGGGGCATTAAAACAAAATTGGTGGAAGCGCTGGCAGGTAATGCATCTGCCATATCGTATAAAAGCGGCGCCTATGGGGTACCCCTTTCCGTTACAGGCGGAAAATTACAGGTAGTTGCCGACGACGATGCATATGCTTTTGCTGAAAGCATACAATCAATGAAGAGCACTATCAGAAATGACATACCCGCCAGCTTTTTTCAGCATTTCTATTGGGACAATATTGCCAGAAAAGCCGCTGAGAAAATGGGAGAGCTTCGTTAATTTCGTTTTATTCAATTATGATTTTGCAATGCAGTATAAACAAAGGGTACCAGATGAGTTGTTTGATGAAGGGGCGCATTACCTCGGACGCCCGGCCGATGTGACCGACAAGATCATTTCGCGCCGCGTTGAAATCATAAGTAATTATCCTGGCTTTACAGGCAAGGAGTATACGCATCTTGATATTGGCTGCGGCAACGGCGCAACGATGTTCCTGCTCTCTCAAAAAATTAAATCCTGCCTCGGCATTGATATAGTACACGACTATGAATCGGAGATCAACCAATATCTCCTGGATCACGTCATTACCAATTGCCGGTTTAAATGCGTAGATGTAGAAAAGGACATTTCACAACTCCCCCACCAGTTCGACCGCATTACCAGCTTTGAAGTAATTGAACATTTGCACGATGAAAACAATGTGGCTGTTTACCGTAAGCTCCTGAAGGACGATGGATTAATGGCCATTTCCGTACCCAACAAATGGTGGATTTTTGAAACACATGGCGCCAAGCTCCCCCTTCTCCCTTGGAACCGGGTGCCTTTCTTTTCCTGGTTACCCAGGATTCTCCACGAACGATGGGCCAATGCACGGATCTATACTAAAAAACGCATCACTTCCCTCCTCGAGCGCAACGGCTTTGAAATTCTACAAACCAGCTATGTCACCGCTCCCATGGATGTACTGAAGGAAGGCAGATTGAAAAGCTTTATCGTTCAAAACTTTTTTAAGAATAGCACAACGGGCAACCCTTTTAAATCTACTGCAATACTGGTGGTGGCGAGGAAGAAGGGATGATTTTTATCGTATAATAGTCACCGTTCCTTTCCTATCAATAGGACCGCAAAAAGTTTTCGCCTTAACCTTATATACAAAAGTTCCGGTTTGTAATATCCCTTTATAGGTTCCATCCCAACAAACAGCCGGATTATTGGTTGAAAACACCTTCTCACCCCAGCGATTATAAACCGAAAGTTCCTGCAGTTGAATACGTCCCCATTTTGCAAGTCCAAAACAATCGTTCAATCTGTCGCCATTAGGCGTAAAAACGTTGGGCAACACAAATAATGGATTGCCTTCGGCAGTAACTTTCACTCTAATGGTATCGGTAGCAGTACAACCATATTCAGTGGTACCTTTTACAGTAAACAAGGTGGTGGTATCTATACCAGCAATAGGATTGTACCTGTTAGCGTAATCAAGGCTTACACCAGGACTCCATAGATAAGAAACAGCTCCGGTTGCCGTCAATTGTGCAGTTCGCACCACGCAATTGATGTCGTTTGACTTGTATGCATTTATGCTTGGGGTGGGATTAACATTTATCCGTACCTGTATCGTGGTATCGATATCACAATTATTTTCTTTTATATACACCGAGTATTGTGTTGTGCTCGTTGGCGATGCTACCGGTGATGCTGATTGCTCATCGTTGAGCCCGGTTGCCGGACTCCATTGATATTCATGTCCTCCCGTAGCAGATAGTTTCGCCGATTCTCCTTCACAAATGGATGCATTGCCGGAAGCTGTAAATACAGGGTAGTCGCGAATATTGATGGTTACTGAATCATTTGCCGAGCAATTGTTCCCATCTGTAACTTTTACAAAATAAGTGGTAGCAGTTACGGGCGATGCCACCGGATTGGAAACGTTGTAGGCGCTCAACGTAGACGATGGCCTCCATTGGTAAGATTCTCCGCCACCTGCAATTAATTGGATAGACGAGTTGGGACAAATGAGTGTATTGTTTGTAAGGTTAACGATTGGAGCAGGGTTAACTGTAACATTCACCGTATCCTTCGCTTCACAACCATTCAATGTTGTTCCGGTAACAATATACGCTGTTGAAGTGAATGGCATAGCAATAGGATTTACACCATCGGTTTGCGATAATCCTGCGGCTGGGCTCCATTGGTAATGATCTGCATCTCCCGATACATCCATTTGAACACTATTTCCCTGGCAGAGTGTTGTGTCGGTACGGACTGTAATAACAGGTTTCTCAACGGTAATTGTAATGCTGTCGCGTTTAATAAATACAGGAGCAAAAGAAATGTCATCCAGCGCAAAATCATTGCCCCACACGATAGTTTCGGTATTTTTATTTACTACCGCAATCGTAGCGGTAGTGTTGTTTCCTGAGTTCCAGATTGTATAATATTGTGACCACGTGCAATTCGGCAAATTTGCAGTAATAAGATTTCCTATAGTATTTCCATTTATATAAAACTGAAGTTGAGCAGGGTTTTGGCTATACAAGGCCTGAATCCATGTTGAAAAAGCATAGTTTGTATTGGGAGTGACGGAAATAGTTTGAGACCAAACCTTTACATCTTCCAAGGGCGAGCCGTTTACAAGAAACATGTTTCCATTTCCGGAAGTATGATCTGAACAATCGGACATAGAAGGGTTCCAATCTTTAGGGCGAGCTCCGACAAAATATTGTCCATCTAAATTGTTCGGACTGCGAAAATCATATTCAGATGTAAATAAAACGTTACCATCTGAAAAATCTCCGTTTTTAATCAGATTAACGCCAGTTACCTGTGAATGCAAATAATATTTGGTAGTTTCCGACGGGAATGCAACAGGGTTGGCAATATCAGTTTTACTTAGACTTTCAGAGGGTGACCAACAATAACTCAACGCGGCAATGGCATTTAGCTGAATATTGGAACCATCACATATTGTAGTATCATTAGTAATTATCAAGCTGTCTGTTTGCACCCGAACTGTTATTGACTTAGTAACAGATTCACTGTTTCCGCCAGCGCTTTTTACCGTTAGTGTAACATTATAATTATTAAAAAGCGCATAAGAAACAATGGGATTATCA
>JBQCGX010000125.1:0-40936 GCA_051955255.1 Agriterribacter sp.
TATCACCGCGAAAGGGAGAATGTAACTTTCGTATTGAGCAGCCAGTAAAAAGTATACGAACAAAATGCTCAATACAAATATGAGCGCTGTTTCTGTGCCGGCACTGTTCTCTTCTCTTGTCATACCCGACCATTCATATACATAGCCGCGCGGTAAAAATCCAGCCGCTGTTTCTTCAATGGCTTTTATCGCGTCACCCGAGCTGTAGCCCGGCTTGGGTATACCGTTGATCGTAACTGCGTTGAACAGGTTATTCCTGATCACTGTTTCCGGGCCAAACACACGATCAATAGACACAACGGTATTAACCGGCACCATTTCGCCGCTGGCATTTTTTACATGAATGTTTTGCAATGAAGATTCCTCTGCCCTGTAAGGAATATCTGCCTGCACAATTACGCGGTAGTATTTGCCAAATCGGTTAAAGTCGGAAGCAAAGCTGCTGCCGTAATATACCTGCAGGGTTTGCATGAGGTCGCTAACAGAAATGCCTAGCTGCTTTGCCTTTTCTTCATTTACGTTCAGCATATACTGCGGATTGCCATTGTTGAAAGTGGTAAACGCATAAGCGATTTCTTTTCGTTTCATCAGTTCACCAATAAAGGCATTAGCCGTAGCGCCGAGTTTGTCCAACGATCCTCCTGTTCTATCCTGCAACATAAATTCAAACCCGCTGGTATTGCCAAAGCCCTGTACCGTTGGAAATACAAAGAGGAAAACACTGGCTTCTTTGATTACGCTCAGTCTTTCGTTTACAATTCCCATTACGCCTTCTATCTTTTTTACAGCGCCCCGTTCATCGTAAGGTTTCATGCGTATAAAGCCAACTGCATACGCCGAGCTGTTGGCATTGGCTACAATGTTCAATCCCGAAACAGCTCCTCTCCTTTCAACCGCTTCCACTCCTTGCAACAGGCTGTCAATTTTCGTCATCACTTTTTCCGTTCTGTCAAGCGAAGCGCCGGGGGGCAGGTTCACAGAATACACAATAAAACCCTGATCTTCCGTAGGAATAAAACCGCTGGGGGTTTTCCGCATCATACCAACGGTGGCAACAGATATCAGCACGAGCGCGGTAATGGCTACCCATTTATGACGGAACAAGAATTGCAGGCTCCGCCGGTAACGGTTGGTAGTTGCAGCAAAGCCTGCATTGAAAGCGGAAAAGAAACGGCTGGCAAAACTTTTATTTTCTTTATCATGCCCGTCGGCATGGTTATTTTTCAGGAAAAGGGCGCACAAGGCAGGACTGAGGGTTAGTGCGTTTACTGCTGAAATTAAGATGGCAATTACCAACGTAAAAGCAAATTGTTTGTAAAATACGCCTGCCGGTCCCTCCATAAATCCAACCGGCACAAACACGGCTATCATTACGAGTGTGATAGAAATGATGGCGCCGGAAATTTCGCTCATCGATTGCAGTGTTGCCTTTTTAGCAGGTAGCCTTGTCCGTTCTATTTTTGAGTGCACCGCTTCTACCACCACAATGGCATCATCTACCACAATACCAATTGCCAATACCAAAGCAAACAGTGTAAGCAGGTTAATGGTAAAGCCAAACAGTTGCATGAAAAAGAAAGTACCAATAATGGCAACCGGTACCGCAATAGCCGGAATTAAGGTTGAACGAAAATCCTGCAGGAAAATAAACACCACAATAAATACCAGAATGAATGCTTCGAGCAAAGTGTGCTGCACCTGTGTGATAGAGGCATCCAGGAACTCCTTGGCATTGTACATATTGAAGTACTCAATGCCTTTTGGAAAGGAAGTGGCAGCCTTCTTCAACACCTCGTCTACAGCCGTAAGAATATCGTTCGCATTCGAACCTGCCGTTTGAAAAATAGCTACGCCAATACCGGGCTTCCCTGCTATATGCGTATTGGCACTATAGGCAAAAGCACCGAATTCCACCCTTGCCACATCTTTTAACTTTACTACCGATCCGTCAACCGAAGCTTTCAATATAATATTCTCATAGTCTTCGTTCTTCGATAATTTTCCTTTGTACTTGAGCACATATTCAAAAGACGATGTACTGCTTTGTCCAAATCTTCCCGGAGCCGCTTCAATGTTTTGTTCTCTGATGGCCGCCAGCACTTCCTGCACCGAAAGATTGTTAGCGGTTAGCCGTTCGGGTTTGAGCCAGATGCGCATGGAATAATCTTTTGCACCAAATACCTGTGCCTGCCCCACACCCGACACACGTTGTATTTCAGGAATAATATTGATCTTGGCATAGTTCTGCAAAAAGGTTTCGTCGTAGGTGCTGTCGGTGCTGTAAATCAGCGGCACCATGATCATACTATTTTGCTGCTTTTGTGTAGAGATGCCCGCCTGTACGACTTCAACCGGCACCTGGTTGGTAGCTTTTGATACCCGGTTTTGCACGTTCACCGCAGCGAGGTCGGGGTTGGTGCCCAATTTAAAAAACACATTCAGCGTCATGGTACCATCATTGCTGGAAGTGGAGGTCATGTAGGTCATATTCTCCACACCGTTGATCGCCTCTTCCAGTGGTGTTGCCACCGCTCTTGCCACTACTTCGGCATTGGCACCCGGGTAGGTTGCAGTAACCTGTACCGTTGGTGGAGCAATGTCTGGAAACAATGTTACCGGTAATGTATACAACGATATCAATCCCAGCAGCGTTAGTATAATGGATACAACCGTAGATAAAACCGGTCGTTCAATAAATATTTTTAACATCAGAAATTGTTTTGTTGGCTGAGAATGGGATAAAAGATCCCTTCAACCATGATAATGGCAGCTTTGATCAGCCGCTTAAATCGGCTTAAATACTACATACAGTATGTTCTAACTCAGATAGGTTTTGCCTAAGCTGGTTGTTTGCTTCGCCCTGGATCGTGAGACACGAAACCTGGCGCACAGCTAACTCAGATCGGCCTCACTTTAAAGAGGCTGTCAATAGACAAGGGTTGTGGCTGGATCAGCACACCATCTCTCAACCTGTCTAAACCGGCGAATACAATGCGCTGTCCCGGCTTCATGCCTTTTGATACGAGATAATAATTACCTGTTTTACCAGATACCTGGATAGGCATTCCCGTTACCGTATTGCTGTCGGATACCGCGAATACAAATATTTTGTCCTGTAATTCAAACGTGGCATCCTGCGGAACAACGAGCGCATCGCTCGACTGTTCAGGAATGCGCAACCTGCCGGTATTGCCTGAGCGAAGCAGCCCTTCCTTGTTGGGAAATGCAGCCCTGAATGTGATGGCGCCCATGCTGTTATCAAATTGTCCGGATACGATCTCCACTTTTCCCTTTTGCGCATACACACTGTTATCGGCAAGTATCAGCTCAACGGGAGGAAATTGTTTGATCTTTTCTTCGATGCTTGCTCCGTTGTACTTCTCTTTCACACGGAGAAAATCATTTTCGCTGAGTGAAAAGTAAGCGTATACCTGGTCGGTTTCAGACAGCACGGTAAGCGGTTGTGCCGTGCTCAACCCTACCAGGCTTCCTGTTTTAAAAGGTATGCGGCCGATATATCCGTCAACCGGCGCGGTAATGGAAGTATAGCCGAGATTGATCTCTGCATGATGCAGCATGGCTTCGGCCTGTTGCAACGTGGCGGCTGCAGCAGCATAGGAATTGTTGGCTGTTTTTAACTGAACTTCCGATACTACCTTAGCTTCTACCAGTGGTTGCAGCTTTTCTACATTAATGGAAGCAGAAGCAAGACTGGCTTTAGCAGCGGCTACACTCGCTTTTGCATTGTTGAATTGCTCCAGGTAAATACGATCGTTGATTTTAAACAGCTTTTGTCCTTTTTTAACGTGGGCACCTTCATCTACAAAAATTTTCTCAATATATCCATCCACCTGCGGGCGGATTTCGATATCGTTGCGCCCCTCCAGCGAGGCAGAAAATTCCTGGTAAGTAGTGGCAGGTTGTGCAGACAGGGTTATTACCGGCAATGCAGGTGGCGGCGGTGCCTGCTCGGCTGTTTTGCCTGATGTTGTGTTGCAGTTGCTTAACAAAAGGGCAATAATTATAGTAAAGAACAGTGCGGCTACTATCCGTACCACGTCCATGCCTGGTTTTCCTTTTAATTTCAAAAACAGTTGTTGCATAAGAGTTGTTATTAGAACCAGAAGGTTCGGTAAAAAATGGGCATTTTCAGAGGGGCAATAACGATATTATGTTTCCTAACACCGTTAGTTTCTCAGGCAAAAAAATTATTGTCCGAGGTTTTTCACAAAACCGGCAATCGCATCATCCAGCACCAGTTTGTTCAGTTCGTCTGTTTCTGTGGAATTGCTCATCATTTTGATGGAAATCAATCCATGCATAATAGACCAATAGGTGTGGTATTTAAGGCAGGCATTTACATCGTTGCTTTGTTTTTTTCCTATGATAGCAACAATGGGTTCCATTACCAGATCGCGGAAAACTGATTTTTCGGGAAGACATTTATCTGTTTCGCAACAGGCTATTCCCAGCCCAAACATCAGTTGGTAGTATTCTTTGTTTCGGAAAGCAAAGCTCCAGTAAGCATCGGAAATATCTTTCAATTGCTGGCGGGGATCGGTCGATTTCTTTTTGGCTGCCTGGAGCTTCTTTATGAGCAGCGCAAAACCTTGTTTGCCAAATTCCAGTAATATGCAATCCTTATTTTCAAAATGATCGTAAATTACCGGCACACTGTATTCAATAGCATCGGCTATCTTCCTGATAGACAGAGATTGCCACCCTTCTTCCCTAACAATTTGCCAGGCTGTTTCGAGGATGCTGCTGCGTACTTCGTCTTTTTGGCGGATGCGTCTTTCTGCTATACCCATATCACGATAGTTTTCCTAACACCGTTAGCAAAGTTAATGGGGTTTGAAATAAAGAAAAAAATATTTTTTAGAAAGGATGCAAAAAAGCATCGCGCGCTCTGAGATGGGGAGCTGGAGCAATTGAAAGTTACGGTGGTTAAATCTGGCAGGGAGACCTCTCCTGCGTCGAGGTGACGGGCAACAGGACAGCGATCTGGCGGTAGATGGAATGCTCAGCAAGGAAATGCTGCTCAACTGTTGCAATACAGACAAGAAATGCACTACTGCTTGTCACCTCGACGCAGGAGAGGTCTATAAGCCGCCTTGATTAAAATCCTATTTCTTGTATCTCAACCATTTCTCCTCTTGTCTCTCAAATGTAACGCTTTGTGATAAATAACGGGGAATACCAATAGTGTGAACAACGTTGCTGTTACCAATCCGCCTATAATAACAATAGCCAATGGCTTCTGACTTTCTGAACCAATGCCTGTACTAATGGCAGCCGGCAGCAACCCGATGGCAGCCATCAAGGCCGTCATAATCACCGGACGTGTTCTAACTTTAACAGCATTGATGATTGCCTGGTTCAAATCGTTCATCGATTTTGCCTGCTTGTGAAATTCCGAGATGAGGATAACGCCGTTTTGTACGCAAATGCCAAACAATGCGATAAAGCCCACACCAGCTGAAATGCCAAAGTTGATGCCCGTAATGTGCAAAGCAAGAATGCCGCCGATCAATGCAAAAGGAACATTTATCAACACATACCCTGCATCTTTTGCATTGCTGAACATGATGAACAGCAGTATAAAAATGAGGATCAGACTAATGGGCACCACCTGCGACAAGCGTTTGCTGGCACGAACCTGGTTTTCAAATTCTCCCGTCCAGCCTATGCTATAGCCGGGATTTAATTTGATATGGGCGTTTACGTTACGCTGCGCCTCGGCTATAGTACTTCCAAGATCGCGCTCCCGCACAGAGAACTTTACACCGATAAAACGCTTGGTATTGTCGCGGTAAATAAAAGCGGGACCCGTTACCTGTTTTATACTGGCAATTTCTTTTAAGGGAATGCGGTTACCCGTAATAGTGGGTATCATCAGCATCAGGATATCATCTTCGTTTTTGCGATACTCCTTATCGTAACGAATGCGGATATCAAATTTCTTTTCACCTTCGTATTTCTGAGTGGCTGTTTTACCACCAATCGCCATTTCAATTACTCCCTGCGCCTCTCCTTTGGTAATGCCATAAATGGCCATCTTTTCCTCGTCGAGCAGGATGCTGATCTCAGGTTGTCCTACATTCCTCAGGATGCCTACATCTTTTACACCGGGTACATTTTTTATCTGTTCAATTACCTGGTTGGCATACTCATCCAGCTTGTTCAAATCGTCGCCATAAATTTTTACGGCATTAGAGGCATTCATCCCCGCCACTGCTTCGGCAACATTATCAATAATGGGTTGTGAATAGTTATAGTTGATGCCCTGGTAGTTTTTTAGCTGCTTGTCCATTTCTTCCACCAGGCCGTCCAGCGTTATTTTCCGCTTCCATTCTTCTTTTGGTTTGAGGTTAACCTGCATTTGCACATAATAAAATCCACTGGGGTCGGTGCCATCGTTGCTTCTGCCCGTTTGCGAAAGCACGCCATTCACCTCCGGAAATTTCATCAGTTCTTTACGAAGCACACTTACCATTTCAACTGTTTTGGGTAACGAATAACTCATGGGCATTTTCGCTTCTACCCATAATGCGCCTTCATTTAATTGAGGTAAAAACTCCGTTCCAAGCCAGCGGGTAGAAAATACCGTCAACACAAAACAACCGGCGGCAATGAACAAAGTAATTTTTTTGTATTTAAAGGTGTAGTTGAATGCTTTTGCAACAGACCTGTTTACAAAACGGGTAAAGAAATTTTCCTTTTCCTTTACATTTTTCTTCAGCAGCAATGCGCACAGAACCGGCACCAGTGTGAGTGTAAAAATCAATGCACCGAGCAGCGCAAAGCCCAGTGTCCAGGCGAGCGGAGAGAACATTTTCCCTTCCACTTTCTCAAAAGAAAAGATGGGTAGTAAAGCAGAAATAATAATGAGCTTGGAAAAGAAAATGGCTTTGCCCATTTGTATGCCGGTGGTTTTGATCAACCCCAGCTTTGCCAGGTTGTTAAACCGCTTCATGCCTACCTGGTGGGCTTTGTGATCAAGCGCCACAAATATGCCCTCTACCATTACAACCGCACCGTCAATAATAATTCCAAAGTCAATGGCACCCAGCGAGAGCAGGTTGGCACTCATGCCCTTTAGCTTGAGCATGAGAAATGAAAACAACAGCGACAATGGTATAACTACAGCAACAATAACAGTAGTACGCCAATCGGCCATGAATAAAAAAACGATCACCGTAACGAGGATGATTCCTTCTGCCAGGTTATGCATGACCGTTTTGGTACAGTAAGCCATTAAATTATCCCGATCGTAAAATGTTTCCATTTTTACATCCGAGGGCAATACGGAATTATTTAATTCGCTGATCTTTTCCTTCACCCTTGCCAACACTTCGCTTGGGTTTTCGCCCTTGCGCATTACAATAATACCTTCCACAACATCGTCGTTGTTGTTTAGGCCCACCTGTCCGACCCTGGGTTTGCTGGCTTCGCTCACCGTGGCTACGTCTTTTACCAGCAACGGGTTACCGTTAAAAATGTCTACAATTGTATTTTCAATATCCCGTTGGCTATCCAGCAAACCAATGCCACGCACTACATAGGCCTGACCGTTCTTTTCAATTACATCTCCCCCCACGTTCAGGTTCGATTTACCAATAGCATCGTATAGTTCAAGAGGGGTTAAATCGTACTCCTGCAGTTTAACAGGGTCTACAGATATTTCGTAAATTTTCTCCTGCCCGCCAAAAGCCACCACATCTGCCACGCCAGCAACACGCCTTAGTTCCCGGTCAATCGTCCAGTTTTGAATGGTGAGCAAATCCCTTGTATCCCGCTTGTCGCTTTTCAATACATACCTGAATATCTCACCGGTGGGGCCATAAGGCGGCTGTACATCGGGTTCCACTTCATCCGGCAGCGAAACATTCCTGAGTTGGTTGTTCACCTGCTGCCGGGCAAAAAAATCGTCCACATCGTCTTCAAAAATGATTTTGATAACCGATAGCCCGAACATGGTTATACTGCGCACATTGGTTTTACGCTGCACACTGTTCATGGCAATTTCTATGGGCGTGGTTACAAAACGTTCCACTTCTTCCGCACTTCGGCCATTCCACTCCGTTACAATGATGATCTGCGTATTGGTAACATCCGGAAATGCTTCAATGGGAATTTTCGCAAAACTGAAAACACCTGCAACCACTATAATTCCCACCCAGAAAAAGGTAAAGAATTTGTTCTTTAATGAGAAGGCAATGATATTCTTGATGAACTTGTTCACTGAAAAAGTCTTTAGTCGTTAATCGCATCGTACACCAGTATCCCGTTTTGGGAGATCACGGTCTCTCCTTCTTTCAATCCCGATTCTATATAGGTAATGTCGCCCAACTGCCGGTACACTTCTACCTGCCTCGTTTCAATATGCACCTTGTCTTTAAATACCATCACCCAGTATTTGCTTTTATCAAAAATGACCGATGATGACGGCACACTCACCATTGACTGATTCTCAGAAAAGTGGACACTAACGGTGCAGTTCATGTCGGGTTTTAATTTATAATCGTGGTTGGGAATGCGTACCCGGAACTTCATCGACTTGGTATTGGCGTCTATTACGTTGTATATCTTTTCAATCTTGCCTTTGTAATCGGTTTCAGGAAAAGCAAGTGTATTGATCACGGCGTCGTAATTCTCCTTAATGTGCGAGATATTGCTTTCGTTTACGTATGCCACTGCCCATATTTCATCGGTATTGGCTATAGAAAACAGCGGTTCATTCTCGTCGGGCCGAAGCAGTTCATTGATGTTTATTTTTTTAGTGATTACAAACCCGCTTACCGGCGCTGTAACCGGGAACACCGATCCTTTTTTAAAATTGTAAATGCTGTATATCTCTTTAATTTTTGCAAGATTGGCTTTGGCTTTTTGTAGCTCTGTTTCTGCAAGCGTTACATCTTTCTCCGAATTGAGCTTCCCTGCGAACAGATCGTTGGCAACCTGCAGGTTTTTCTCAGCAACCGCTACTTCCGTAATAGCGTCCAGCCTTTCCTGTTCGTATTTGGCAACCTCACTGCTTTGGATAGTGGCCAATACCTGTCCTTGCTTCACATAGTCGCCCAACCCCACATTAATAGAGGTTACCAACCCTCCTACAGCAGAAAAAACCTGGGCGGTTTTGTTATTATCGGCTTCCATTTTGCCAAACAACCGGATTTCATTTTTTACATCCTCCTTCTCTGCTTTGTAAAACGTGCATTTAGACATCATGGTGTCGCTCATCGAAAACGCAGTGGCATCTTCCTGCAGCGGTCTGCTTTTGCAACTGCTGATGGCTATTAAGCCGGCGAACATTAAAAAAATGGTAGATGATCTGTTCATCGCTCTAATAAATGTCTTTACCTGTTAAAAGATTAAGTTGTTCTCCCGAAATGATCAGTTGTGTTTTTATCCGCGTAAGCTCTGTCTGCACCTCGTTATAGGCTTCAAAAAAATCTATAAACTCAACGATCGATACATTTCGTTTTTGAAAGTTGTCGGCCATTCCTTTTACGGTTACGTCAAAATCTGCATTGTACAAAGCTGTTGCTTTACGGTACTCAGAAATGGTTTGCGTATACAGCGAATAGGCGTTTTGCAGGCTGCTCATTATTTCAGTGCGCATTGCCTGTAAATTGTATTCCGCTTCGTGTACCTTGAATTGAGAAGACCTGATGTTGCCCTGGTTCCTGTTCCAGAATGGCAACGGGATGGAGATGCCGGCATTTACCTGGTTGTTGAATGCTCCGCCCCTCTGATCGTATGACGTAAATGCATTTACATCGGGAACAGCAAGTCGTTTTTGATATTGCAGGTACTGCCTCGCAATCTCTTTATCCTGTTCAATAATGAGCAGTTCAGGTTTGTTGCTTAAAGCCTGTGCCTTGATATCATCCAATGTTTTTAACTGGATATATTTTTCAATTTCCTGTTCCGAAAACTGAAACTGCATTACAGACGAAGTTGCCAACAGCGTTTGCAGATTGCTTTGTGTTTCAAAAAAATCTTTCAACAACTCTGCCCGGTCGTTGTTAAGCTTTAAATAAGCACCCTTCAGGCGTACAACATCTTTAAGCGGAATATTGCCTTTGGCTGCCTGCGTTTCGTACGACGAAACAAGGGTGCTTAGCAGTTCCAATTGAGTATTGTATCGTTGCAATAAAAGCTGCTGCTGCCCAATAGTAAACAATCCCGTGTGTAACCGAAATTTAAGTTGACGTAGCAACTGCTGGAATTCAAGTTCAGCAATGCGTGCATTGCTTTTGGCAAGTTCTATTTCCGATTTTCTTTTCCCACCAAGCAGGATAAGTTGCTCTATTTGAAAAGACTTTTGCCCGGTTGCACCCATGTGGAACGCTTTCCTGTTGTCAGGATCATATGCATTGACCTCTGCCGTAAAAACTGGATTGGGATATAATTTTGCCTGTATAATGCCTGCCTTTTCCGCTTCGATATTCATAGACGCAGCCAGGAGTGAAAAGTTTTTTGCAAGAAAAATGCTGTCTGCCTGTTGAAGCGTTATCCTGAGCGTATCCTGCGCATTTACCGAAAGCGAAGAAAGGAGCAATAGAAAAACTATGTAGCGGATGGGGTTAACTGTCATTGTACCTGTATTCAAAATACAGGTACAAATGTTTTAACTATAGGCTTAAAAACACCTTAATGTGCTTAAAATTTAGCTTAAAGCAGGGGAAGTTGAATGATAAAAGCATTGATATTTTCCTGCGGGTTGGCATAAACGATAGTGCCACGATGCAATTCAATAATATTTTTGGTTAATACCAGCCCTAGCCCAAAGCCTACCTTGCCCCGGCTGTTTTCTCCCCTGAAAAAGTGGCTGAACAAATACTTTTTTTCCTCAGGGGCAACTGACCTGCCCTGGTTGACAATGGAAATTTTCAATTGCTGGCTGCCCGTACAATCGATGGTTATTTCGGCTTTTGCCTCGCTGCTGTATGCAATACAATTGCCCAGCAGGTTTTTAAAGGCTTCCTGCAAAAGCATTTCATTGGCGTTTACAACAAGTTTCGATGCATCGGGGGCATCGGGTATATAATGCACTTCAAAAACAAAACCGGGATAAAGCATATTCAGTTCCTCAATACAATCAAAAACAATTTCGTCTATCCGTACCGGTTGTTTCGCAACATTCTGACCCGATTCTATTTTCGAAATTTCGAGCAGCACCGTTATCACATCGGCCAGCGATTTTGTTTTCGCTATCTGCCTGTCAATATCGTTTTGCACCGCGTTATCGCCTGTTCGTTGCTTTATACGTTCAAGCTCAGAGATCAATACTGCAATAGGTGTTTTTAACTGGTGTGATATATGGTGGATAGAATTTTTCTGAAAAACATACGCTTCGTTGGTGCGGTTAACAAGCTCGTTGAACTTGGCATTCAAAAAATCTATTTCAAATGTATTTGTCTGTATGCTCTCACCGGCAACGCTTTCGCCCAGGCGGTATTTTCCCAGTAAAGTAGAGAGCATGGAAATAGGCTGGGCAATGCGATTGGCAATATAAACGGACAGCAGTACAACCAGCGCAGTAAAAATAATAAACACAATAATAAGCAGGTTTCGTAAAAACGACAGCTTCGTGTACCCGAACTCGTCATACGCCTTGCTGATGCCATAATAACTTTTATCGTTCGATTTGAAGTAGATAGCCACCACATCGTATACGCCGTCCATCTGCTCCTTCCATTGATTTTTTTCGTTCAATTCATTCAGCCATTCGTTCGAATAGCCGATTGGTACATCGTCAAGGCTGGAATAAATAAGATTTTTGCTACTGTCGAAAATGAGCAGCTTCTCGTTCAGCAACGAGTTGATGGTAAGCCTGTTTACCGCCTCTATCAATTCTTTTTTATCTTTTTCAACTTCGGAAATGAAATGCAGGGTAGACAGGATTTTATCCTTCTGCCTTTGCTGAAAATCCTCTTCCCTGAACTCCGAAAACAACCAGTAGATAATAAGAAACATTATTCCCACCAGCAATATGGTGGTAGCGGAAAAGTAAAGCAATATCTTATTCCTGATCTTCATTCTGCGTCAAGATAATATCCGTATCCCACCTTGGTTTTAATGGTATTCTTTCCAAAAGGCTTATCCAGCTTGTTTCGCAGGAAGTTAATATATACTTCTATCGTATTGGTGTTTGCTTCAAATGAGTTGCCCCATATTTCTTTTACCAGGTCGTTTTTCGACACAATTTCCCCCTTGTTGTCGGCCAACCGAAGCAATATCTGGTATTCCCTGGGGGTAAGTGCAATTTCCTGTTCCGCCCGTGTTACCTTTTTAGCGTTCGGATAAATAACAATATCTCCTGCGGTAATAGTTGCATTGGCACTGCCCGTAAGCGTTCTTCGTTTAGTGAGCGCCGTAATGCGTAAAAGCAATTCCCGCATGTAAAAGGGCTTGGTAAGATAATCATCCGCGCCGCAGTTAAACCCTAACACCTTATCGTCTAATTCCGAAAAAGCGGTTAGCATAATTACCGGTGTGCTGGTATTGTATTGCCTGAAAGCCTTGCACAGATCAAAACCGTTTTTGCCAGGCAGGTTTACATCCATGATCACGCAATCAAATGTTTCTTTCTTCAGCATCCGCTCTGCCAGTGCGCCGTCATACACAGCAACAGTATTCATCGACTCAGCTTTTAAAGCCTCGCTGATGTTTTGATTGAGTGTATGATCGTCTTCTATCAGGAGAATATTCATCAGGCAAATGTAAGCAGGACGGCTCAACTTCGGATTGGGTCAGCATAATTCACCCTGCTTCATATCAGAATACTCCTGCTACGAGTTGCCAATAGAAAGTCAACTCGCTGTGCGAGGCGTCTTCGCCTCGCATGGTATTGTTGTCGCCTCCCGGCGACTACAACATGAATACCAGGAAATCTACCGACAGAAAAATGCATTTCGCACCCCTCGTAATCCTTTAGGTATAATAAAACATGAGACTGTATTTACCGACAGCCTCATGTTTATTGATGACAAGTCATTAGGGAATAAAATCGAGTGGATGCCAGGCAGTTTTCCAGTCTGCCCAGTTAGGGCCATAAGCATAGGAAATAAATTGCGGTTGCGTAGGGTTGATATGCCCCGCTTCGTCACCACTCCATCCGCAATTGTGCAGGTAAGGTTTGAGGTTGCTGGTAAGCTGTGCCTTTTGCGTAAAGGTAATGCCATCGGTCGACTCCCATAGCATGATGTAACTATTAGCCGTTAACCTCGACGCGGTATGTACTGCCTGGAATTTCTGAAGATCATCCCTGTACTTCACATCACAATGATCTGCACCGGCAATATTGGTTTTGTTGATAGCGGTTCCATGAAAACTAAGTGCGGCCGGCCAATTGGCATTAGACGCACTCACCGTGGCCACCCTGGTTTCATTCGTTCCCACATCCGTCCAGGTATAATAAAAATACAAAGTGTTGTTATATACAACCATCGAAGGTTCCCCCGCTCCCCACGCATCGGCATTGCCGTTGAAGGTAACCACAGGTTGAGGATTTCCGCCCCAGCCGGTTCCATTCCATTTTTGCCACGGACCTGTTGGCGAAGTGGAGCGCGCCACATATACGTGGTTAAACAGTCCCCGGCTGTCTTCCGTAGACGTATAGCCGATATAATAGTAACCTCCAAACTTTACAGCAGCAGGGTCGCAAATAGAAAAAGCATCGCGTGAGCCGGGTGTTGGCGAAAGCACCATTTGCTCGGCAGACCAGGTGATGCCGCCGTTTGTCGACCGTTTATAAGCTACTTCATCCCATATGCCCGGTGTAGACGGGCTGGCTGCAAACCATGCATCAATACTGCCATCGCTGTTGCGTATAATAGATGGACCATACCGGTATCCTGAACCAGTAAAAATATCCCAACCGTTTTCAACCCCGGGCACCGCATTAAAGCTGCTGCCGGGAGCCTCGTAACCAGCCGTAACTTCGCCTAACTGGAATACAAAATTATTTACATCGTCCTTACCCAGCTCTGTAGTTACAATGTGAATGCCGTTGGCATTTACCGTAGCGGGCAAGCGCAGCACGACCTCAGATTGCTGTGGCGTGTAATAGTGTGTAAAGCTCGCTACCGGCACCCAACTTGGCCCGTTGGAGTAAAACACGTTAAAGCCAACCGGAAAGCCAAGCGCAGCCGAAGAACCCATCCTGGGAAACAGCTTAACATAGTTGACGTTGTGAAAGCCGTTGAACCAAAAAGCAATCCATTCGGTTACTCCCGCGCTCGACCTGGGCATGGCACTCCATATAGAAGAGACATTTCCATCGTTGAGCCGCGATGCCGGCCACAGCTCCGTAGACGCCTGGGCCGTGGTGACCGTTAGGTCGGTAGCCGAAAAATTAAATGCCCCGGAGGCATTCAGATTCTTTTCCTGTAACAAGTCGCTTTCCTGTTCCATCATAGATTTGCGACAATGTGTGTTCAGTAGCAGCAAAGCTGCCAGCAGCAAGCAATTCGAAAGACGCATAGTGTATATTTTGAGTGAATAAAAACACTTTGCACCCAGGGTAAAATGCGGGAAAAGGAAAGAGTGGGTTTGGGAAATGCAACCTCAAAATCTGACTGAAGATGAAAATAGATGAATCTATGGAACACGCTGTCATGGGCTATCCTGAGCTATAGGTAACAATATATTCACCGTTGGGGAAATTATGTATTGATGTGGATGATGATGATCTAAAAATCTAAACTAACTGTTGTCAGAATGCGGAATGAGGATGATCTAAAATCTAAGCTAACTGTTGTCTGCTACGGAATACGGATGGATTGAAATCCATCCTTACAATATACTACCGAGCCTACGGCTCTGGCTCGTTGTAAGGATGCACAGCGTAGGCTCGATGCAATATTGTTGCATTGGGTTTCAACCCAATGGCTCGCATGCGTTTGTTGTCGCCGTCCCGCTATGCGAGGCGTCTTCGCCTCGCATATTGCTGTTGTCGCCTCTGGCGACTCTTAAAAAATTGAAGCTAATGTACAATTACAAACCCCTTGCCGGACTTTTTGTACCACTAACGGTAGCATAAACGACGTAGTTTTCTCATCGTGTAGTGCTAACATGTACAAAACAATAGTAGAACGTACTATTTTTTACCAGGATAACCTGGTGTTTCTTTGGGTCAGAAATTAAACGCCCCTTTAGACAACAGTAACCCTTAAACCTTAGAAAGCACAAACCCTTAACTTCTGGAACGTATATCGGCAACAGGAATTACCCGAAACAGTCCCTGATCCCTGTTCACTGTTGCCGATTTTTTTTCTCATCCTGAATCATCGCCCCATTCATCTGACGCTTCCGGTGCGTACCCGGTAACAACGAACTTACGGCTAACATTATACGCTGGTTTTTGAATCATTCCCCTCCCCTTCGTATATTCACCAATCATCAAAAAAACAGCTTGTTCACATGAAATTACCGGTGCTTGTTTCCCTTGTTGTATTCATTATTCTATGCGCTTGTAACAGCAGCAGTAATAAACCTGCTCCTGGTTCTGTAAAAAATCTTACACTGGTAGAGAACAAACAAACAGGTACCATTGAGGTGTACAGCTACAGATCTAACGATGCAGTGCTGGTTCAAAATGCGCAGGAAGATTTCCGCCCGTATATCCATCCCATTGTGGCTCCCGACGGAAAAGGCATTCTCACTGAAAACAGTCCCGGGCATCACAAACATCAGAACGGATTATATTGGGGATTTACAAAAGTGAATGAGCGAGACTACTTCCATCATCCCGGCGACGGCTACTGGAAAAAAATATCTGCCAATATTATTGAGGGCGAAGGCACCACTGTAAAATGGCAAACGGTATATGACCTGCTGGATGAAAAAGGCAATACCATTATGACCCAAACCCAAAACTGGGCGATGACGCAGGACAGTGCGCGCTATTTTTTAACGCTTGAATGGAAAGGTGAGGCCAAAACCGACATCACCATAGGGAAGTACGATTATGGCGGATTGTTTTTAAGAATGCCCTGGAAGGAAGGCATTAACGGGGAAGTGGTAAACGCTGCACGCCAGAAAAATGAAAAAGCAGAAGGACAACGGGCTATGTGGGTAGACGTGGGCATGCAGGTGGAAGACAGGGACGACATGGCGCACATTGCACTATTTGATCATCCTGAAAACCGGGGCTATCCTCAACACTGGCGGGTAGACGGGCAACTAGGTGTGGGACCGGCTTCGGCGAGAGACAGTAGCTGGACAATTAAAAAAGGAAGTACAGAAGTATTTAAGCACCGGCTGATGATATATACCGGCGACCTGAACGACAAGGAAGTTTCTGATCAGTGGGCATCTTACACCGGCAAAACATCTTTATATAATACTACAGAATTGTGGGCAATGGCACAGCAGGAAGCGCTGGAGGCCAAATTCCTGACGCCCGAAGAAGCGGTTGCTGCCATGACTTTAAAAAACGGCAGCAAAGCTAATGTATGGGCCTCGGAACCAATGATGACGCAGCCCATGGCTTTTTGCTGGGATGATCGCGGACGGTTATGGGTAGCCGAAAACAAAGACTATGAATCGCGCGGGCACGGGTTTTCCAATGCCGGTGACAGCCGCATCATTATACTGGAAGATACCAACCATGATGGCAGGGCTGATACTAAAAAAGTGTTTATGGAGGGAATTGCCTTTCCTGCTGCACTGGCAGTGGGATTTGACGGTGTGTTTGTGGGAGCGCCGCCTAACCTGTTGTTTGTGCCCGACCGCAATCACGACGACGTTGCCGAAGTAAAAGACATAGAGGTAAGACTAACGGGATGGGGTATACGCGACCGGCACGAAACCTTGAACAGCTTTCATTGGGGACCAGACGGATGGCTGTATGGTTGCCAGGGTTTTGCCACACCATCAAAAGTGCGGAAACCCAAAGGCAAAGGTAAACTGTATCGTCATAAAGATCCCTTCCCCGAAAATATACTCGAAGGCAATGGCATAGACATCAACGGTGGCGTATGGCGCTACCACCCGGTAAAAGATAAATTTGAAGTGGTAGCACATGGCTTCAGCAACCCTTGGGGTATAGACTACGACGCCAGGGGTCAGCTCTTCATCAGCGCCTGTGTGATACCGCACATGTGGCACGTTATTCCCGGTGGTATATACCATAGGCAGGGCGGTCAGCATTTCAACCCCTATGTATACGACGATATCAAAACCATCACCAACCACAGCCACCGCTCTGCGCACGGCGGCGCACGCGTATACCAGTCAGATGCTTTTCCGGCAACGCAACGGGGCAGGATTTTCATGTGCAATATCCACGAACATGCCGTGTTATCAGATGTATTGCAGAAACAAGGATCGGGTTTTGTGGCACAACACGGAGAAGATTTTATGATGGCAAACAATGGCCAGTGGGTTGGTTTTAGCATGGAGGTGGGACCTGACGGTGGTATCTATGCGCTGGACTGGCACGATGCAGATATATGCGGGCAAACAGTACGCAACAGCGAAACGGGTCGCATATTCAGGATAATGCCAGCCCAATCGGAAGCAGTGAATTTTGCCGGGCGATACGATGACCTGAGCAAGCTAAGCAACAAACAACTGGCAGCGTTGCAAACCAGCAGCAGCGATTGGCATACCCGTCGTGCAAGAGTATTGTTGCAGCAACGAACAGTAAAGAACAAGCTCGATGCCGACGCCCATGCAGTGCTGTTGCAACTGTTCCGCTCCGCTCCTAACCCCGATCATCGGTTGAAAGCTTTATGGGCGCTGCATGTAACCAGCAGTACTTCTAAAGATATGCTCCTCGCCGCTCTTTCCGACAAAGATGAATACATCAGGGCATGGGCCATTCAACTGCTGTGTGAGGACGGCGCCCCGGCGCAGGATGTAAATGCCAAACTGGTGACCATGGCGCAAAGCGATCCCTCTCCTGTTGTGCGGTTGTACCTGGCCTCGGCTATGCAGCGCACCAATGCAGCCACAGCCTGGCAACTGGCCCAGGCGTTAACGCAACATGCAGAAGACGAAAGCGACCACAATCTTCCCAAGATGATCTGGTTTGGTTTTGAAAAACTGGCGAAAGAAGATCCGCAACGGGCACTGGCTATCGCAGCCTCCTCCAAATTATCGTTGATCAGCACATTCACCGCGCGCAGGGCTGTAGATGGAGGCGCTATAAATGAACTGGCTGACGCTATTGGGAAGCAACCTGCCGCGATAAATAATTTTTTACAGGGAATGCTTGCCGGCATGGAAGGAAGGGTTGATCTGAAGCCACCGGCTAACTGGAGCAACACATTGGCGATACTCAAAAAACGAAACGATAAAACGGCCCAGATAGCCGAAGATATTACGGCGCTGTTTGGCGATGCCGCCGCCACGCAAAGATCGTTGGGCGTGGTGGGCGATAAAAAAGCTCCGGCAGAACAACGCATAAAAGCGCTGCAGGCACTCTCGGCACAGCAGCGAAAAGAGCTGATACCTATATTACCGCATTTGCTGGAAGAACCGGCATTGCGCCTGGAGGCGGTTAAATCAATAGCGGCGTTTGGCGATAAGGAACTGGGAATACTTTTATTAAAAAAATATCCAACCCTGAACGAAGCGGAAAAACGGCAGGCAATGGAAACACTCAGTTCGCGGCCTGTTTATGGCTGGTTGCTGGCAGATGCAATCAAAAATAAAGCAATGCCTAAAGCAGAGGTACCCGTTACCGTGGCCAGGCAATTGCGTCGTGTGGTGGGCAGCGGTTTTGTGGAAATATGGGGACCTATCGACGATAAACCTGCGGACAGCAAAGAGTTTACGCGCTACAAAAACCTGGTAACAGCCAACAGTTCGGCAACACCCGATCTTGCTAATGGCGAAAAAATTTTCGCAGCCACCTGCGGCGCCTGTCATAAAATTCTGGGTAAGGGAGGCAATATCGGTCCCGACCTTACCGGCTCTAACCGTTCCGATATCGATTACCTGTTGTTTAATATTTTAAGTCCCAGTGCCGAAATACAGGACGATTATAAAATGGTAGTAGTTACCACGCGCGACGGACGCACGTTCTCTGGTAACCTGGTATCTGAAAACGAACGGCAGATCACGCTGAGAGTAGTGGGGCAAAATGATGTAGTATTGAACAAGTCATCTATTCAATCGCGCGAAACCACTGCTACTTCTATGATGCCACAGGGATTGCTCAACAATTTATCAGACAAGGACACAAAGGATCTGTTATCTTATTTGATGAAAGCAGGAAAGTAAGGATCGGCTTAATGGTTAAAAGATTTAACTAAGGCTTCTTGCCTATTGGAATAGTAGGTGATATACTGTCCTTAAAAATGATTAATACATTGCAATTCAATCCAAATGTTTGCTTTGCAGATGCTTTGGGCGATACCCCTACTCCTTTCAGTTCAAACCGGTTGAACTTTGCATTCGCTTCTTCCATAGTCATGATCTTTCCGTCGGCCCAAACTTTAAAAGTGGGAGATGCTTCAACTTCTTCTTTACTGAACCAGGCTCTGTTGCCGTTGCTAAAGGCGTTGGGAATGCCGTCAATAATATGAATGGGATGAGGATTATTTTCAACTCGTTTATCAATTTCCCTGTTGCGTTTAAATTCTTCCATCTGATAAGCGAGGTATGCATCGTAAGACACTCTTTGGGCCTGAGCCTCGTTATAACTCAAGCTGTGTATCAGGAACCCTTTGCCAGCGCCGTTTGTTATATCTTTTATAGTTGCTCTTCCTATCAACACAACCAGCGCATTGTCTGTGTCTTCTTTTCTAACATATACCCCACCTGTTGTACCGTTAGGATACCCCCGTTTCAGAACCTGAAATCTGATCGACTGGTCTTTGCCAACAGCGCGAGGTACCATCAATTTGTAAAACCCTTTCTCATTTGTTTTGGAACTGACGCCTGAAACCGAATCTTTTACAATCCCATCTGCAATGGGATGCAGCGTTACCTCATCAAAAAGAACACCCATTACGGTATAAACAGAATCATTTCCCGGTTGTTGTCTCACTTTCCTGAAAGAGAGCAGCACAACAGCCGCCAATGGAATGATGAACAAAAATTTAAGCAAATGCGGCGGAGCGCTTTTTGCCTGGTTCATCATAACAATGCGTTTTTTAAGTGAAGAAAAATTGAATGGACTCGCAACGGGTAAATAGCCGCTGCCTACTGCCTTTAACAGCAGGTATTGGTAGTCTTTTTTACTGGCACCTTTTTCAATCACTCCATTGTCTGCAATAAATTCGAGGTTCTGTTTAATGCTGTTTTTCAGCCACCACGCAAACGGGTTATACCAGTTAACAACACATAGCAATTCTGCCCATAAAATATCAATGGTATGCCGTTGCCGCACGTGAACCACTTCGTGTTGAATAATACCCTCCAGGTCCGATTCGTCGTGCAAATGCCGGTTGATAAAAACAGACCGGCCAAAAGAAAAAGGAGGAATGTTTTTGTCTAACTGATAGATCTTCGCAACGCCTGCATCAATCAACGTTGCATTGCTGATCAATCTTTTTAAAGACAATAGCTGGGCAACAAATCGTACCAACATAACGGCAATGCCTGCTGCAATAATGCACAACACAATATTCCAGGTGTTCCATACGCCCACAGAATTTTGCGCTTCGATATTCCGCTCTGCAACGGCAGATGATGCATTTTGCAAAACGGGAATCGACTGAACAAACAGATTGTTGCCAACTGTACTTTGTTCCAGCGCGGGAGATACATTAATAAAAGGCACCGCGAACGCGAACATGCTGTAAAGCAGCAAAAAATACCGGTTCCAGTTGTAAAACGTAAGGCGTTTAAACAGCAACTGGTATAAAAGGCATACAACGCTTAAACCAATAGAAACTTTTAAAAAATATTCAGCAACGGCAGGCATAACAAATGTTTTATGACGACTACAATTATTTTTTCTTACCCTCAATCATGTCCGCTATTTCCTTCAGCTCTTTGGGAGAAAGCTTTTTCTGTTCCACAAAAAAATTAACGAGGGCTTTGTAGGAGTTGTTGAAATAACTTTTAACCACCTCGTTCATAAAGCCTTTTTTATACTCCTCCGCAGATATGCTGGGCTTGTATACATATGTATTGCCCACCAACCTCGACGAAACATATCCTTTGCGTTCCAGGTTCTTAATGGTAGAAGCTACGGTAGTGTAAGGCAGTTGCGTATGCATGTTCTCCATAATGAGCTTTATGTTGCCCTCTCCTGTTTTAAAAACAGCCTGCAACGCCTCATCTTCCTGAACAGTAAGTTTAACAAGCATGTTACGATCTTTTCGTAAATCTACGAAATATTCGTAATTACTAAAATTTTGTTCATTCTTTTTTCAACTTTTTTTATGTAATACCTGTTTTTATTGAATCCAAATAAAAAAACATGAAGCAAGTGTTGTACGTCCTTTTGGTCATCGCATCTATACAAACAACTAGCGCAAAATGCACCGGCAATGGCATTTTTCCTTTACATGAAAGCGACACTCTAACAAAAAACGGAATGCTCGTTCTTGAGTTTTATGCTGCCAGCCAGGGGCTTGTCAGCGGATTAAATGACAAATACCCGGTGTACATGCAATGTGGCAAGGAAAAGATCAGGTTGAATGTTGCGGAAATTTTTACAGGGGAATTCAGGGTAACCCAGGTCATTTTCAAACCGGAAAGAAACTATAAAATCAATAAGGCATATGAACTGAAAATAGACAACCTGCCGGAGTACGAGCAGTTGCATCGGTTCAGCCAGACTTACAACAAATGGGTTCCGTTAACATTTACGATCGTAGATGGCGATAAAGCATCTCCTCCGGTAATAACCGGCACTCCCCGACTGACAAACATGGAAAAGCAAGAGTTTGGCTGCGGACCTGCAAGATGGGCATACTTTGATTTGGGCATAGAGTGGAATACAACACAACTGGTACAGGTAAAACTAACAGACAAGGCTACCGGAAAATCGACTGATTACTTTTTTAGGGTTGAAAAAGGACAGGTTAAAATTGGACATGGCATGTGCTCTGGTGCCTTTTATTTTAAAGATGGCGCAGGCTACGAAGTCAGCTTTGCTATACTGGATGCAACCGGAAGAAAGAGCAATTCAAGCGCCGTTGTTTCTTTTATGATATCCGCCTGATCGTTGCAATAAGGTTGACAGCTTTTAAAAAATTGTCAACCTTATAAATCGGGATTTATTTTTTACCAGCTTTCTTTTTAGCTGCAGCTTTTTTCTTTACGGGAGCTTTCTTCGCTGCTTTCTTTACAGGTGCTTTTTTTGCCGCCTTCTTCACAATTTTTTTAGCGGCTTTCTTTACAGCGGGCTGAGCCTTTTTAACAGCTTTGCTTACTTTTTTTGCGCCCTTTGAGCCAGCTTTTTTTACAGTTTTTTTAGCTGATTTTACTTTTGCAGCTATTTTCTTTTTAATGGCTGACTTTACCTCGCCAAACTTTTCGGCTACGGTTTCTGTTACTGCTGAGGCGCCTGCTATTATTTCTGTTTTAAGCGCCGATGCGGTATCGCTTATTTTGTCGAACAATGAGGGTTGATGCCCTGTTGCAGATGGTTTTGCTTTTTTGGTTGCCATAGTTGTTGAGTTGTAAGTACTATTTTCTTATGAAAGTATGAATAATAATGCGAAACCTGTCATTCACAGAGAAAGTCCTTCCACGTCCAGCATCAGTTTGTGGAGCGAATGTGAGTCAGTTGGACGAAAAACCCGGAGAGCCTGGATGCTATCGGCTTTTGTAAAGTGGGATGCGGTAACACCAACCCTGATGCCCGCAAAAAGATAAAACCACGGAAACGCGTCAACGCCGTGCTTATGCGAAAATAGTGTGGTAGACGTCTACAAGGTAAAGATTCACACCTTCAAAAAAGAGTTTGGTCATCTCAATATCGTATTTAAACCTGCTGATAATGTCACCGGCGCACGAATAATCGCCGCATTCATTCAATGCGGTAATCTGGTTCAGCATTTGTTTGTGGTTGGCAATTACAGCATCACCAACAACAGAGCTCATTGTTTTACTGAAGGAGATCTGTTCCGAAACTGCGATCAACCGGTGCAACTGATCCGGTATGGTACATTGCAGGGCAATTACCTGGTCGGTATATTGTTGCTGCGTCATTGTTGCAGCAAGATCAATTATTGGTTGAAGGTTAGGCTTGTTGGGCATGAATTGTATTAATGGTGCAAAGTAAAATTTAATCTGCCGCAGCGCGGGTAGAAGCTCATGCCATTGCATTGTCGAAATTGAACGACAGCCATGGTTTTTTTACGATAATGCTTCCTTTCCGGAGGCTGAAGGCTCAGGTTACAGGGGCTGATGTAAGTTACAACAGCGTTTTGCATTACTTATTTTACAAGGCACTTGTTGTAAAACGCTGTCAATATTCTATATTCTCCAGTTCGGCCACTTTGGAGTCGTATTCAATCATGTCTACACATAAATGAACAATGGTGGCAGCTATCCGGGTAATGTCGGGGTGAGAACTTGCCGCTTCAAAATCAGAAACAATGGCTCTCATCTTACGGAAATGCTCATACGATAAACAGTCTTCAGGAATATTTTTGAGTTTTCCTATTACTACCTGCAATCGTTGATGTTGGTCCTGATCGCCAGCAAGCTCTGTTAAAAGCAGGCGCGAAAACCTGATGCGTTGAACAGCATTCATATGGGCCGGGTTTGTAGGGATAAAACGTAAAAATAGAAAAATACGCATACCGCACCCGGAATTTGGCTATAAAAACAAACAGATTGACCTAAGGTAACAGCAAAACACCTGATGACTATTTTGCAACCTCCTGGTCGAGCAATTTCTCCAGCTCAGCGCCGCTGCTGGGCATTGGCGCATCAAAGCTTACAATATTGCCCTCTTTGTTGATGAGTATAAACTTGGGGATAGAGTTGGCAACGTACGCTTTCTGCACTTTACCATCGCTGTCGAACAACTGCAACCACTTTGTATCTTCCTCCCTCAAGGCTTCCATCCATGGGTCTTTTTTATCACCAACAGCCACCCCCACAAAAGCAATGCGGCTGTCGTTTTTATATTTATCGAATATCTTTTTAAAATGAGGTGTTTCTGCCCGGCAAGGTCCGCACCAGCTTGCCCATAAATCGAGGTATACTACTTTGCCTTTATAATCTGCCAGCGAATACGCTTTCCCCAAACTGTCTTCGGCAGTAAAGGCTGGTGCAGGCGAACCAATTTGTGTTACCAGCAATGTTTTTTCCATTTCGTTAAACAGGCTGTTGATCCTGTCCTGGTCTGCTTTATCTTTCAACAGAGCAACATACTGCGGAAGTTCCGTTCTGCGTTGATTCAGTTCCTCAAACGATCTGCTGTATTGTATCGCACCTTTTAAACTGCCAAACAATGCCCTTTCGCGCATCTTTCCTTTAAACTCAGCTGCAATTGTTTTTAAAAGCTGCTCGCGCTCGCTGCCGGTTTTACAAAAACTACTGTCTTTGGCACAATGCAGTTTTTTCAGGTAATTGCTATATTCATGCATCAGCCAGGTGCGGTAGTTCTGACTGATGATGTATTTTTCGTTGAAGAGATCATCCAATACCGCGTTGTTAAAATTGTTGCGTACATACGATACCATTTGCGCGGTCGAAAAACTTTTGTTGTAAGTAGCCCGTACAATCAGGTAATACAGGTGCAAAAAATTTTCATCCATTTGGGTAAGGTTGGCAATATAGGCACCCCACCGGTCATTTGTTTTGCTGCCGGTAAACACACTCCTGTGAATAGAATCCTTAAAAGCCTTATCCCGCTTTATAAAACCAAGCAACTGTTCATCGTTCAGGTTGTACCATTCGGATATATCTTTTCTAACCAACTGCAAAGAATCTTTGAGTACAATATACCGGTTGGTAGCACCACCCTTTCCCGTTATTTTTTTGGTGCGCACAAATGTGTCATAGTCTGCTGCGTCGGCGGCAAGGAAAAGATCATACCCCGGTGCTGCAAATAAATCTGTGCTGAAAGCACCTGGTTTAATCAGTCGCGCCACAATGGGCCGGGCATCAGCCACCGAGGAAAAAGAAAAATGCCCTTCGCTGTCCGTCATAATTGTATCTATCTTCTGCTCGTTTTTTTCATGCGTTACAAATAACAGCTGAGCGTTCGGCGCATTTGTAAGGCTACCCTTAAGCGTAAACGAAGCAACCTTTGTTTGAGTAAAAGCACAAGACACAGACAGAAGGCCGGAAATAAGCACAGCAACTTTAAGCATGAACAGTATTTTGGAGGGAAGATAGGAAATTAAGTTGCAGGTTGATATTCCAGGTTACAAGGATAATACCGTTTCAACCTGTACCATTTCCGCTGGGAGCGAAGACATCCGCCGCTGGTACACTACCGGTTGGTGTGCCACTCAGCACAAAATTAAATACGAAGGCTTCTTAATAAATTGCCAACAGTTTAACCTAAGATGAACAAAAACAAGATAGTTATTTGGCAATCTCCTGGTCTAGCAGTCGTTCCAGCTCAGCGCCGCTGCTGGGCATTGGCGCATCGAAGCTTACTATATTTCCCTCTTTGTTGATGAGTATAAACTTGGGGATAGAATTGGCAACATAGGCATTCTGTACCTTTGTATAGCTGTCGAACAACTGCAGCCATTTTGTATCTTCTTCCCGCAATGCTTCCATCCATTTATCCTTTTTGTCGCTAACGGCTATCCCCACAAAGGCAATGCGACTGTCGGATTTATACTTGTCAAAAATCTTTTTTAAATGAGGCGTTTGCTCCCGGCAAGGTCCACACCAGCTTGCCCATAAATCGAGGTATACTACTTTGCCTTTGTAATCTGCCAGCGAATGTGATTTCCCCAAACTGTCTTCCGCCGTGAAAGCCGGAGCGGGTGAACCGACTTGTGTTACCAGCAATTTTTTTTCCATTTGAGAAAACAGGCTATCCATGCTGACCCGGTCGGCTTTGTGATTCAATAATGCTATGTAATGGGGCAACTCTTTCCTGAGCCGGTTCAGTTCCTCGAAGGATCTGCTATGTTCAATAGCACCTTGCAAATTGCCGAATAGCCATTTTTCACGTATAGGTCCTTTAAACTCATTTGCAATTGTTTTTAGCAGCCGTTCGAGTTCTGTATTCTCCTTGCAAAAGTTGCTATCTTTTGCGCAATGCAATTGCTTGAGGTGTACGGCGTATTCTTTCATCAGTACCATACGGTAAACCGGACTGATTAAATATTTTTCATTAAAAATATCGTCCAACACCGCTTTATTAAAATTATTGCGTATGTATGATAGCTTTTTCTCAAGAGAAAATGTCGCATTGTAATTGGCTTGAACCAGCAGGTAATACAGGTGTAAAAAGCTTTCATCCATCGTAGTAAGCCCGGCGTAGTAACTCTTCCAGGAATCTTTTGTGTTACCTCTTTCAAACACATTCTTGTGCATAGAATCCTTAAAAGCCTTATCCCGTTTTATAAAACCGAGCAACTGTTCAGCATCCAGGTTATACCATTCGGGCGTGTCTCTTCTTACAAACTGCAACGAATCTTTGAGTACAATATACCGATTGGTGGCAGCTCCTTTCCCTTCAATTTTTTTTGTACGTACAAAAGTGCCATAGTCCGCAGCATCAGCGGTGAGCGTAAGGTCGTATCCCGGAGCCACAAAAAGGTCAGTATTGAAGGAACGAGGTTTTATTAACCTGGCAACGATGGGCTTGTGCATAGCGGGAATAGTGTAGGAAAAATGTCCTTCGCTGTCGGTCATGATTGAATCTATTTCCCGTTCGCTTTTGTCATCCGTTACAAAGAACAGTTGAGCGTTCGGCGCATTTGTAAGGTTACCCTTAAGTGTAAACGAAGCAACCTTTGTTTGAGTAAAAGCACAAGACACAGACAGAAGGCCGGAAATAAGCATAGCAACTTTAAGCATGAACGGTATTTTGGAGGGAAGATAGGAAATTAAGCTGCAGGTTTCAGGTTGCAGGGATAATACCGTTTCAACCTGTACCTTGCAACCTGTAACCTGTTTATCATGACGATTTTTCCCGACATAAAGATTTTACTGCAAAGCAACCCGCTGTATGTTTTTGCCCTGCCTTCGGAAGCTGCACAGGAGTTTGAGGATTGCAATGTATTGATTACCGGCATTGGCAAAGTAAATGCTGCTTATGAGCTAACCAAACGCATCGCGCAAAACAAACCATCGTGTATTATCAATCTTGGTTCGGCAGGCAGCAATGCATTTAAACGCGGAGAAGTAGTTTGCTGCACCCAATTTGTGCAGCGCGATATGGATGTAAGGGGACTTGGGTTCAGGCTGTACGAAACGCCTTTATCGGGGCTGGAACCGGTGCTGGAATACGGAATCAAATTTCCCGGGCTGCAGGAGGGTTTGTGCGGCACGGGCGATAGCTTTGAAATGGCGCATAGTGGCACGGATTATACTATTGTTGATATGGAGGCTTACGCACACGCGTTGATTGCAATGCAGGAACAAATTCCTTTTTTATGTCTTAAATATATTTCGGACGGAGCGGATGGCATGGCTGCTGACGACTGGACCACGCAGGTACACAACGCTGCGGCAGCTTTTAAAAAAATTCTGACGCAGATTGCCTGATACAATTTGAAACACCTACTGTATCGAAACCGCACAGCTTACGGGAGATTACGAGGGTACAGGGTTGATTCCTAAACGGTTATGATCTGGCATTTTTTTAGAGAGCAGATATTGGTAACCGTTAGCAAAACAGGGTCTACTCACGACTATGTACGAGTTTCAATCTATCTGCAGGAAAAAAATAGCATTGGTAATATCCAACACGGTTGCATCGGGCGATATAAGGGTATATGTGGGCAAGATTGTTTTGAACGAAAAGGCTTGCTATTTTTTTGTAAGCAATTCGCAGCAGTGGGAAATTGAAATAGAGAGAGACATTATTAAAAAGCTGAAACCCGTGCAGGAATCAATGCGGGGTATGATGCTGGGCGCAGACTTTTTTTTCTCGATGGAAATAACAGAACTGAAGGCTTCTCTGTTTGTACAATCTTTATTGAATTGGTGAATCCTCATTGCGGCATCACGGCAGCTCTCTTATACATTCAACGGAACGTCTTTCCTTTTTAACACGGCAACGGTTAAACGACTGATGCAGATCAACCTGTCGCGCTGATCGTGAATCCTGATATCCCATACATGGGTAGACGAACCGAGGTGAATGGCGGTAGCGGTGCCCGTTACATATCCCTGGCTGGCGCTGCGTATATGATTGGCGTTGATTTCTAGCCCAACACAAATGTGCGAACTGGTGTCGAGCACCAGCGACGAGGCGACGCTTCCCAGCGTTTCTGCCAAAGCAACCGATGCGCCGCCGTGCAGCAATCCATACGGCTGTTTGGTGCGATGATCGACCGGCATGGTTGCCTTCAGGTAGTTTTCGCCAATTTCCGTAAAATGAATGCCGAGATGTTCGCCCATATTACCGGAGGCCATGCTTTGAAGCTTTTCGAGCGAAAATTCTTTTTTAAACCAGATGTGCGACATACAAAACAGTTGTGATCAGAAATCGGCACCAATATAAGCGATTCGATGCAGAAAAGGTGCATTTGTGGTGGTGAAGAGCGTTCGAATGATCGCTTTGGTGGATATCCGTTTGGTAAAAAACAAACTCCCCCTTGCACCCGGAGTGAGAGGCAGCGAACGGTGATTGTGTTATATCGAAATGCTCAGCAAAATAGCAATAACGAATCACTCGTAATGGATCACAATGCCATCTTTTCACTTTGGAGAACCTATTGAAGGCATGTTTCAGTTGCTGTTCATATACCGGAGCTGATCTTCCAGTAATTTTTTGTAGCAGGAAAATTTATATTCGTTCCATTCGGCGGCTACGCGACGCAGTAAGATGTCAAGTTCTTCGAGTTCGTTGTTATTAAAAGTGCCTCCAACAAAATAAACGTATTGCTTGCCAATAAAACTTTCCAGTTGTTCTCTCAACGGGTCGTTTTCCCTATTGCTGATGATACCACTGTCAATGGCCTGCCTGAATTTGCTTTTTAATGCCGGTTCGCAGTCTTCCTTTAAGTTGTTAACCACATGCCATATAATGTCTTCTGTAAGTTGTGGCTGGTATAAAGGTTGCAAAGTATCAATCGTCCGGTCTGCCACTTCAAGGTAGGCGGCAGAAGCGGCATTAACGGTATTATACTTCTCCAGCGAATGGGCAAGCAATGCAGCATTTTCGCCCGCCCGCTTATTAAAAAAACGGTATATCGTCCAATCTGTTTGCAGCAGTTCATTTTTTTGGGTATCAAGTTCGTTTTTTAGTTGTTCAATCACCGCGTCAGCTTGTTTCACCAGGTATTTCTTTCCATCAAAATCAAAACTTTTAACATCTATCTGCCTGCACCTGATGGCTTCCACAAGTGCGAGATCACTTTCGGTGGTTTTAATTTTTTCGCACAATTGCCCGTTGGCGTCGTTAAACAATTGATCAAACGAAAGTGTTTCTTCCTGCGGCGCTTCGTTTGTTTTCCAATCTTTGGCATCTATGTACCTGTTGTCGTAGTAACCCTTGTATATTTCTGGCAAAGCATATTTTTTGCGTTCTTCCGCATGCCATTGGTCAAAATGTGCTGCTTCATATATTTCGTGTGTGTCGCCCAACTGAACAGCCTGGTAAAGACTGGCGGTGATCTGTTCCTGCAATTGTTCGGGATGTAAGAATATGCTCCATGCGCTTTTTTCGTCGGGCACAGCATCAACGCCCCATTTGTCGAGATGCGCTTTTCTTTCGGCAATGGTAGGATGACTTGCCCATTGATCTTTATAATTTACCCTCGACTTTGAGAAGGATTGAACGAACTGAAATGACACTTCGGGCAGACCATGTTTAACAGGCAGCTTAAATTCCTTTGCCACGCTTTGCAATATGGTAAGCTGGTTATTAAAAATATTTCTCGAAACTTTGTTTTTCTTCAGCCAGTCATTGGCCTTGTTAATAGCAGAATTGTAACAGCTTTGTGCTACTTCAATCCTGCTTAAACTGCTTATAAGATTGTTGCCACCTGCAACGCTTGCAGCAACGGCATCGGCATGAAACTCCATTTCGCGGCTTAACCCTTTATAATTTACATTTACGGTTTTATACATGCCCCGCAGCACCCATTGAATGCCTGTTGCTATTTTTCCTGTAATGGCTGCAAATACACCCAGCAAACCGTGCAATTGTCCCCACGAATTCAGGAAATTTGCATAGCTGTTATTTTCATAAAGCATGTTGTAAATAACGCGATTAACATTGTAGGTAAAGCTTCCCAGCTTCATGCTTCGTTGGCTGAAATGCCCAAACTCGTGCGCCATTACGGCTTTAAATTCTGTAATGTTAACGGTATTCACCAGCCCTAAACCTATTTCGAGATTTTTACGTACCGGTAAAAACATGCTCCAGAAACTGGAATTATAAAATACGCAAGCATTTACATCAGGCGACACAAATATTTTTTTGGGGAAGGGCGTTTTGGTCTCTTCGGTCAGCTTTCTAATAAAAGCAAAAAGTTCGGGTTGATCTTTTTCCGTTATTTCAATACTTTGGGGATTCCCGTTTTTGGTAACTGCAAAAACGAATTTGATAAGAAAGAAAATTACAGACCCTCCCACAGCCATCAATCCCAAACCTGCAATGATTCCGTACAAACTTCCAAGTCCTGCTATTACAGCAATACCTGCATAAAAGCACGCCGCAGCCAGCGCAACGGCAGCGGCAATAAGCAACAAATAAACAATCAGGAACAAGAAAATAGAAAATATTACTTTAGATACCTGTTGCTTAAAAAACACTGATGGTTCAAGCATGCTTTGGATAGTAGCGGCAGAAGATAAGGGTTGGGCAGCAGCGTTCATTCTGTTATGGTTTAGGGATGCGCAACATAACAAAAAAATTGAAAACAAATCAATACCGCCGCTACTAATTCGACCAATGTTCACTTCACCAATGCAGGGTTGTGCTGCACCAATACAGCGGGTGTTATGTTTACCTCAGCCTTTCAACATCTCCTCAATTACATACCCTTCGTCTCCATCGGCAAATTGAGCCAGCGCTTTTTCAAACCATGCTTTGGCTACCTCGCCCAATGGAGGATCGAAACCGGTTTCGCTCGCCAGTTCTAATGCGTAAGCTGCATCTTTATGTCTTAGCCTGACAGTAAAGGTGGGATGATCGGCAAATTTTCGCTCTCCCATTTTTCGTATGTAGCGAACCACCTGCGGGCTGGCGGCAGCACTGTCTTCCATAGCCGACATTACCGCGGCATTATCCAGTCCTAGTTTTTCAGCCATTGCCAGTCCTTCGGCCAAACCTGCTATTTGTACGGCGCCCATCAGGTTGATGATGAGCTTATACATGGTGCCAGTACCTACGTCGCCAAAATGCCGGATGCATCGCGAAAAGGATTCAAACAAGGGGCGGCAATATTCCAGGTGTTCCGGTGGCGCACCCACCAAAAGAGTAATCTGCCCCTGGGCAGCAGCATCGGGTATGCCGGTTACAGGACAATCTATATAGTGTACTCCGCGAGCTAACGCTTTTGCATGGAGTTCTTTTACATATTTAAGCGATAAAGTGGAGCATTCTACCGCTACGGCGCCGGCTTTCATATTCGCAAGCGCGCCGTTTTCTTCCAGCCACACCTGGCGGGATGCCACATCGTCGGCTAACATGGCAATTACAACATCGGCGTTGCGGGCTGCTTCGGCAGGACTATCGGCCCAAACAGCCCCGGCTTTTAACACCTGTTCTGCTTTGTTGCGACTCCTGTTCCAAACGGTTAACTGCCGGCCGGAACGGAGGATGCTGAGCGCAATGCCCTGCCCCATTTTTCCGAGGCCTAGTAAGGCTACTTTTTGCATGTTTATAGATTTTCAGCCGCTGATTTTCAGATTTGACGTCAGTACTACGCGGTGCTGTTGCCCGGCGATTGAACACTGTGTTTGTAACTCGTTCCTTATTTTTTAATATCGCCCGACTTCAGATCCCGCACTACCGGCTCGGGTAAAAAGGGCGCGGCGTTTCCGCCGTTACGGATCACATCTCTTACAAGCGTTGAAGCAACCGATGTATATTGGGGGAGGCAGGTAAGGAAGATGGTTTCGATGTTTTCATCGAGGCTGCGGTTCATATCGGCTATCGCCTTTTCGTATTCAAAATCATTAACATAGCGTATGCCTCTCACAATAAAGTTTGCATTGATCTTTTTGCAGCAGTCTACGGTAAGTCCTTCATATACAAGAGCGGTTACTTTGTTCGAATCGGTGAAGATTTCATTGATCCACTTCAGCCGCTGCTCTTCCGAAAACATGGCGGTTTTATTTACATTTCTGCCAATGCCAATATACAGGCGATCGAACAAGTGTGCAGACCGGTTGATAATATCAAGATGTCCGATAGTAATGGGATCAAAAGTTCCGGGAAAAAGGGCAATTCGTTGCATGTGGAAGATTTGAAATTTGAGATTTTTAGATTTGAGATTATCGGCTGATCGCTGATAGCTCATTGCAGGCGGCTCTACGCTTCTCTTCCTCTTCCGGCCAGCAAATATAAGACAGCCATGCGTGTGGCAACGCCGTTTTCAACCTGTTGCAGTATGATAGACTGTTTGGAATCTGCCACGTCACTATCCAGCTCCACTCCCCTGTTAATTGGTCCGGGATGCATGATTACCAATTGCTTATCCAGACTATCTAACATTTTTTTATTGATGCCATAAGCCAGGTTGTATTCCCTCAGCGAAGAAAAAAGCACCTGGTTCTGTCGTTCCAACTGAATGCGCAGCACATTGGCTACATCGCACCATTCAAGCGCCTTGCGCACATTGTATTCTACCCTTATATCAAAGGCCTTTTGCATATAAGTAGGTATAAGCGTGGGGGGACCGGCTACCATTACCTCCGCTCCCATTTTTTTAAGGAGATAAATATTGCTGAGCGCTACCCGGGAGTGCATGATATCTCCAATAATAGCCACTTTCAATCCTTCCAGCTTGCCTTTTTGCTCGCGCATGCTAAAAGCATCGAGCAGTGCCTGGGTGGGATGTTCGTTTATACCGTCGCCGGCATTTACGATGGCTGCGGGTATATGCTTGGCTAAAAAGTGCGGGGCACCGCTGGCACTGTGCCGCATTACCACCATGTCTACCTTCATGGACAGAATGTTGTTCACCGTGTCTAACAGGGTTTCGCCTTTGGACACGGAGGAGCCACTCGCGGTAAAATTAATGGTATCGGCGCTCAGCCTTTTTTCGGCCAGCTCAAACGAAATGCGGGTGCGGGTAGAACTTTCGTAAAAAAGATTGACAATGGTTACATCGCGCAGCGTGGGTACCTTTTTTATAGGACGCTGTAATACTTCCTTGAACTGGGTTGCTGTGTCTAAAATAAGTTGGATGTCCTTTGCGGAGAGGTCTCTAATGCCCAACAAATGTTTTGTGCTGAGTTGCATTAGGAGGCGAAGTTATAGGATGGCCGGTAAAGTGCAAAAGGAAAATTTGGGGTTTGTAGTTTTGCGTTTAGAGTTTCGGGGTTATCGTTTGGGGAAACCACAAACTACAAACCCGAAACCCCAAACTAAAAATGTCTGAAATTATATCGTCTACGTACTCGTTTTTAATAAAATTTATATACCTTTGCGACCCGTTTTAAACGGACGTGTTTGAAAAATCAAGCGCGGCTATTGCCCCAAAGGCCCAAAAGTGTTTCGTCTGTTCGGAACCGCCCCACGGGTATCACACAAATACTTTACTGAAATGCCTAAGGTTAAAACCAATTCAAGTGCAAAGAAAAGGTTTAAAGTGACCGCAACCGGCAAGATCACTCACCAGAAGTCTTTCCGCCGTCACCTGTTGACAAAAAAATCTAAAAAACGCAAACGTGCCATGAACATTGATGGCGAAGTTCACAAATCGAACATGAACTTTGTTAAGCGCCTGCTGCGTTTAAAGTAAACACATTTAAAAACAGTTGCCGGTAGATTGCCGATGCACTACCAGCTCAAAACTCAGTAATATGCCTCGTTCAGTAAATGCAGTTGCTTCTAAAGCACGCAGAAAAAGAATATTAAAAGCCGCTAAGGGCTATTATGGCAAACGTAAAAATGTATTAACCGTTGCCAAAAACGTTGTTGAAAAGGGTTTGACCTACAGTTACGTGGGTCGTAAATTAAAGAAAAGAGAATACCGTGCTTTGTGGATAACCCGTATTAACGCCGCTGTGCGTGCAGAGGGGCTTACTTATTCGGAATTCATTCACAAATTGAACCAGAAACAAATTGGTCTTGACCGTAAGGTATTGGCTGATCTGGCAATGAATGAGCCCGAAAGCTTTAAAAAGCTGGTAGCTTCTGTAAAATAACTATTAACCCAGGGGCAGATTGAATAAAATTTTCTCCAGGACATTCATAAGCCGGTAGTGAAAAAATCACCACCGGTTTTTTTATTGGATATAATTCAAAAAATTACATTTGCAAATCATTTGCTCACCCATATAACCGGCACTCAGTAAAAATGAATAAATCATACACCGACCTGGTGAAACAAACCTTCTATTTTCCGCAGGAGGGTTTTGATGTTCAGGAGGGTTACCTTCGTTTTAACGGACTGGATCTGAAAGCGCTCATCGACAAATATGGTACGCCGCTAAAGCTTACCTACCTGCCCAAAATAGGCATGCAGATAGGCAAGGCCAAGCAGATGTTTAAGGAAGCGTTTAAGAAACACCGTTATGAGGGCAAATACTTTTACTGCTATTGCACCAAAAGCTCTCATTTTTCTTTTGTAGTGGAAGAGGCGCTGAAGCACGAAATTCATCTTGAAACCTCTTACGCGTACGACATTGAGATCATCAACCGGCTGTACGAAAAAAGGAAGATCAACAAAGACATTCATATCATTTGCAATGGCTTTAAGCAAAAGGGTTACACATCGCGCATTGCGCGGCTGCTGAACAGCGGGTTTAAGAATGTAATTCCGGTGCTCGACAACAAGGACGAACTGGAAGCTTACCGCAAATCGGTTAAAGTGCCTTTTAAGCTGGGCATAAGAGTAGCGGCGGAAGAAGAGCCCACTTTCCCTTTTTATACCTCACGTTTAGGCATACGCGCCCGCGACATACTGGAATATTATGTAGATAAAATTGAAGGCAACGAGCACAAGTTCCAGTTAAAGATGCTGCACATATTTTTGAACAAGGGCATTAAGGATGACATCTATTACTGGAGTGAGCTGAACAAGATCATTCACCTGTATTGCCAGTTGAAGAAAATATGTCCCGAACTCGATTCTATTAATATAGGCGGAGGTTTCCCAATCAAGCACTCCCTGGGCTTTGAATACGACTACCAGTTCATGATCAACGAAATTGTGCGCAACATTAAAAATGCGTGCAAAAAGGCCAAAGTGCCTATGCCCAACATTTACACGGAGTTTGGAAGCTTTACTGTTGGCGAGAGCATGGCGCATATTTACAGCGTAGTAGGGCAAAAAGTGCAGAACGACCGCGAAACCTGGTACATGATCGACTCATCGTTCATCACTACCCTGCCAGATACCTGGGGCATTGGCGAACGCTTTCTCCTCTTACCCATTAACAAGTGGGACGAGGAGTACCAGCGTGTGGTATTGGGAGGCATCACCTGCGACAGTCACGACTATTACGACTCGGAAGAACACATCAATGAAGTATTCCTGCCCAAAATTGTAAACGGCGAACCGCTCATACTGGGCTTTTTCCATACCGGTGCCTACCAGGACCAGATCAGTGGCTACGGCGGCATCAAACACTGCCTCATCCCCTCTCCCAAGCACGTTATTGTTGAATACGACAAAAACGGCAAGCTGGTAGACTGGCTGTATGCGAAGGAGCAATCGTCGCAAAGCATGCTGAAAATATTGGGGTATATAAAGTAAGCTGTTAGCTTTCAGCAATCAGCTATGAGCGTTGAGGTGTGGGGTGCGAAGTGTGTGTTCGACTTGATTAATAACCCGATTGGTTTTAAATATATTTAAAAAGCCGCTGTATTTTGCCAGCGGCTTTGCTTGTTATCGGTTGGCTTTGCGGCTTCGGTTGTTGGTACGCTTAACACAACGCCTACCCTACATACCAACATCGGTAAAGAAGTCTTCGCAATCATCATTACACCGGAAGCAGAAGCATTAGCCTTTATCTTATATGAGTTCTTCAATGAAAACCTTGAATAGAACCTAATATCCATGACAAGCTCTTACCCCTTCCATTTGCTTTTGATCACTTTTTCCACCGCCGCTATCATCTCCTGTTTTTCTGCATCGGAATACATATATTTCCGCTGTTTACGAAATAAATAGCCAGCTATTTCCTCCGGCTCTTGGTTTTCAATGTAATACAGGTGTTCAATCTCCTTTATCGTTTCTGCAACAGCCTCTTTAAAATCCTCTGCTCTTTTCAAGGCCTCACTGTCTCCATTAATGAGCTTATGTCGTTCCCACGAAGGCAGATCCGTTGTCAGGTATTCGGTATCAGCGCCCAACTTTTCTATTCTTCCAGGCGGTACTTTCCCGATTCCGTTGCAGTAAGCACATTTGCCTGGCGCCCAGATCAGTTCCTTTTTCAGTCGCATAATATCGTTCTGCTCCACGTTACCTTTGCCCAAACATCTGGGACAGTCCACCATATTGCGCCGAAATATGCGGTTTAAAAAGTTCATCGATATAAAATTCTGATATTTTACAGGCAGTTCAAGCTTATTAGGGTTATGAAGGCTTCTTAAAAAGCCAGTGGGTTTAAATTGCTGCCCGTATTTGCTACGGGCAGCAATGATGATCGTTGATGATTATTTCACTTTTACTTTTTGGGCATCTTTGAACTTCTCTGCGGCAACAGAAAGCACATAAGTGCTCGACGCCAGATGACCTACAGGAACTGAGAAGCTGTTGATACCTACGCTCAACTGGTGTTGTTGCAATATCACCTGTTGGCCGGTTTCGGTATACAATATGATGGCGCTTTTTTGAGCAACGGTAGTGAATATGCGCACCTGCAACACATCGGGGCTGCTGCTCCAAACTTTCACATTAAAGTTATCTCCACGAGAAGGTGTAACGGTAAGTTTGCCTTTTGCGTAGGTAATAGCGTAATTAGCTGATGCTGCGCCAGACGCTTCAATTTCGTAGTAGCCTATTGGCGAACCGGTAGTAGCATTGGTAGCTGCTACGGGCTGTGCTTCCAGGTCTGTTGGCTGATCGCCTTCTGCAAGGCCGTTGTAGCTGAAAGTGAACGCCGGGTTAGCCGCACCTTGCTTTTTGGCTTTGTCTTCGGCCGTAATGGTTAAAGGCGCGGGGGTAATGGTAAAGCTGGCATTCTGAAACCACTCTATCAAATAATCGTCGCCACCGGTAAGCGATCCCTGTTCAACTTTGTAATTACCTACATTCTTACCTGCTGTTCTTTCCAGCCTGCCAGGCAGTTCATCGCCTTCCAGTTTACCTTCGGCTACATAGGTCAGTACAGGATCTGCCTGTCCATACACCTTTGTTTTAGAATCGGCAGTTACACTAATTACCTTGCGCGTAATTTTGCCTACACTGCCGCTAATGGTAGTCGATTCCAGTTGGTAGTTGTCTGCATCCTCGCCTGATATCTGCAAGCCGCTTACGGTTACTTCCTTCTCCGAGCCACCATGCTTGTTTTCGTATACACCTGTCTCCGGTTTGTTCAACACCACCTCGTCTTCACCCACAATGCCTTCTACTACATAATTGTTTGCCGAAATGTTGGCTTTTGCGGTACCGTCGTACTCCTTGGTAATAGGAGTGGCATCGGATACTATGCGCACAGTAAGCGTTGCTTTTTCTACCGTACCTTCTGCTGTAAGTTCGGTTGTGCTTAAGTGATAGTTATCGGCGTCTTCACCATTCAGTATAAACTCGTTTACGGTTACTTTTTTATCGCCACCCGCATTTTTGCTGTTGTATATTGCCGTTCCCTTTACAGTTACATCATCTCCTGTTTCAATGCCTTGCAACTGGTATTTGGCTTCGGGAACAGTAGCCAGGGCTGTACCATCGTATACTTTGCTGATAGCCGGAGCATCTGCCAGCGAAAGGATAATTTCCTTTGCCTTGATAGTACCGCTGGTAACAGCCGACTGAGTTGTTACGGTATAGTTGTCTTTTTGGGCACCGCCCAGCACAAAATCAGTCACTGTAATTTCCTTATCCGCGCCTGCCTTTTTATCGCTGTACACTGCTTTGCCTGATGCAACGGTTACATCGTCTTCTCCCAAAATACCGTCGAGGATATAGTTAGAGGCGGCAAGTGTGGCGGTAGCTGATGCGTTGTAAGTTTTGCTGATGAGCGGGCTGGACTGCAGGCTCAATGTTATTTCCTTCCGTTTGATAGCACCCTTCACCGTTGCGCTAATAGTGGTGAGCTCGTAATTCTCAGCCTGCTCACCATTCAATACAAATTCAACAACCTGGATGGTCTTATCGTCGCCGGCATTGCTGTCTTCGAACGAAGCCGTTCCTTTCACTATCACGTCATCGCCGGTTTCAACATCTTTCAATATATAATTGTCCGCAGACAGCTTAATACCGGCATAGGTATCGTATACTTTACTGATAGCCGGACTTTCAGCGAGCGAAACAGTGATTGGTTTTTTAGAGATCGTCAACACCTGTTGCACTGATGCAGCAGGCTTGTAATCGTCGTTACCAGGCTGGCTGGCAGTAATGGTTGCCTGTCCTGCCTTTTTGATGTGGATTTGTCCGCTTACAATCTCGGCAACAGATTCATCGCTGCTGCTGTAGTTCAGTTCAAGACCTGAATTGGTGGTTGCTGCAGGCGTGTAGTTGTCATCACCATATACTTTTGTATCTGCTACAGCAAAGCTGATGGTTTGCGCAGTTCTTACTTTTACGGTCAGTTTCGCGCTGTTGGACGAAACCGGTGCGCAATTACCTGTGGCCACGCAACGGTACAAGTTTCCGTTCATTGAACCGATGGCATTGCTGATTTTGAGAATGTAGCTGCTTGTTCCGCTGTAATGGTCATCGTCTGAAAGATCAACAAAGCCATTTCCTGCATCTACCTGCCATTTGTAAGCAGAAGCATTGTTAGCCTCGATAGCAAATTTGGCTGTTTCTTCGTCGTATATCGATTTATCAGCAGGATGCATTTCTATATTCGTCAATGCATTTACGGTAATAACTACTTCTTTTTCCTGACCGGCACATGTATTGTTGGCGGGAGTAATAACATATTTTATCACACCGCTGCCTGTAAGGGTTTGCTGTATGGATGTGCCGCTTGATGCAGCTGCACCAGACACATTGCCGCTTACTGTACTTACCGACCAGCTAAAGCTGGCGCCCGAAGGAACAGAGCTTAAAGCAATATTGGTTTGTTCGCCGCTGCATATGGTTTGACTGCCGGGGGTAGCCGACACCGTTACCTTGGCAGGCTCCGTAATGGTTACAGATTGCGTGGCAGAACATTCATTGGCATCGGTAACGGTTACAGTGTAAGTGCCTGCACTTAAACCGGTAGCAGTTACGCCCGTTCCACCGCTGGGGCTCCAGCTATAAGTATAAGAGCCTGTTCCACCGGTTACCGCAGCCGTTGCAGTTCCATCGCTGCCACCATTACAGCTTACGCTGGTTTTAGTAGCAGAAACGCTCAATGCTGTCGGTTGCGTAATGGTAAAGTTTTTGGTTGCCGTGCACGAATTGGCATCGGTAACGGTTACTGTATAAGTGCCCGCAGCCAGCCCAGTTGCTGTTGCAGCGGTGCCACCACTGGGACTCCAGCTATAGGTATAAGAACCAACTCCACCCGATGCGATTACTGTTGCACTGCCATTGCTACCACCATTGCACGATACATTTACCTGCGATGCGGTGGTTGATATAGCGGATGGTTGGGTGATGGTGAATGTTTTTGTAATAGAACAGCTATTGGCATCGGTAATAGTGCAGGTATAGTTGCCTGCTACCAAACCGGTTGCTGTTGCTGCGGTGCCGCCACTCGGGCTCCAGCTATAGGTTTTGGTTCCAGTACCGCCACTAACGGTAACGGTTGCTGAGCCATTGCTGCCGCCATTGCAAGCCACATTGGTTTGCGAGGTAGTAGCCGTCATAGCAACAGGTTGAGTAATAGTAAAATTGCGTGTAGCAGTACAGCTATTGGCATCGGTAATGGTGCAGGTGTAATTGCCCGCAGCCAAACCGGTTGCTGTAGCCGCAACGCCGCCACTCGGACTCCAGCTATAGGTATAAGAACCAACTCCACTCGATGCAGTTACGGTTGCACTGCCATTGGTGCCACCGTTGCACGATACATTTACCTGCGATGCGGTGGCTGAAATAGCGGATGGTTGTGTGATGGTGAATGTTTTTGTAATAGAACAGCTGTTGGCATCGGTAATAGTGCAGGTATAGTTGCCTGCTACCAAACCGGTTGCTGTTGCTGCGGTGCCGCCACTCGGGCTCCAGCTATAGGTTTTGGTTCCGGTACCGCCACTAACGGTAACGGTTGCTGAGCCATTGCTGCCGCCATAGCAAGCCACATTGGTTTGCGAGGTAGTAGCTGTCATAGCAACAGGTTGAGTAATGGTGAAACTGCGTGTAGCCGTACAGCTATTCGCATCGGTAATGGTGCAGGTGTAATTGCCCACTGCCAAACCGGTTGCTGTAGCCGCAGTGCCACCACTGGGACTCCAACTGTAAGTATATGATCCTGCTCCACCCGATGCGATTACTGATGCACTGCCATTGCTACCACCGTTGCACGATACATTTACCTGCGATGCAGTGGTTGAAATAGCGGATGGTTGGGTGATGGTGAATGTTTTTGTAATAGAACAGCTGTTGGCATCGGTAATAGTGCAGGTATAGTTGCCTGCTACCAAACCGGTTGCTGT
>JBQCGX010000126.1:0-8079 GCA_051955255.1 Agriterribacter sp.
GGATCTTCTACTGCACTGTCTTTTTGCGCAATCACGCCTACCAATTTGTCAGTCTTATGAGCGTCGTTTACTGCTTTGATCGAACGGTCTCTTCCCACAGTGATGGGCAACACCACTCCCGGAAACAATACGGTATTCCTCAGTGGCAGCAGGGGCAAATCGGCTGGAATAGTGCTCTCGTCTGCATTCTCGTTTTCTTCTTCGTTAAGGGGAATAATGGGCATGAACTCCATCTCATCTTCGGGCTTAAAAAATATTTCGCTTCTTTTCATAATCTTTATTCAAGGTCAATATGACATCTTTTGCTTTTATTCTTGTATTTAAAAGACGGAAATATATAATGGTCAAGTATAATGCCAGTAAAAGAAATAAAAAAATCCGGATGATGAACCATCCGGACTTTATTTATTTTTTTATTTATTTGTTATAGCGCAAATCCAACTCCTAATTGTATCGTCTCGCTTTTCCAGCTATCCTGTTTATCAATATCGTTCAGTTCAGATAATCCTATGGCATAACGTCCATATATACGCAGGCGCAGAAGGTTTATCTGTGCGCCGCCCACCATGGCAAAATCTCCTTTTTTAAAGGCATCGCCGCCATTTTCAAGCAAGGTTCTCTGCTTGTTCATCAGCACGCTGAATTGCGGACCAGCCTGCAATGTAAAGAATGAAACCGGTCTGAAAGAAAGCATCAGCGGAATGCTGAGGTAATTAAGCTTTACATCTTTTAGCTCACCGGATGATATCTTGTAAATGTCGTCAAATTCCGAGGAGGTGGTGGTATTGCTTTGGCTGAACATTACTTCGGGCTGAATACCCCATTTTTTGCTGAACATTATTTCAGGAGCAATTCCCAAATGATAACCCAGTTTAAATTCATCTTTAAACGATTTTCCATCGAGCTTGCCCATATTGGCTCCTGCATGTATGGCTAACCGTAAGCCTTGCGAAAAGGAGGAGGAAGAAACGAAAAATAGCAGGCAGAAAAATGCCGCGGTCAATAAGATACGTTTCATTGTGTGGAGGTTTTAATAAGCTGAAAATAATCGAATTTGGTGCCATGTAACCCCAGCGATTCAGAGTAATTTGTTAAGCAAAACAGTTGAATAAGTTAAATAGTTGAATAAGTTAATTGGGTTGAGTGGTGAATAGTTAAATGGTTGATTGGTTAATTGAGTTAGGTCGGTAATGGTTTGCTGTACGAGGCGTCCCTGATTGCCGTCAGGGAGGTCGTTTGCTGTGGTCGTTTGCTGTGCGAGGCGTCCTCGCCTCGCACCATGTTGTTGTCGCCTGTGGCGACACCTGGAAAGTGTTCGTGTCTCAGAACACTGGCCGGAGAATAACACACTTAACTCACTCAACTTATTTATCCATTCAACTCTATCACCGTAATTTCCGGTAAAATGCCTACCCGCCCGGGATAGCCGATAAAGCCATAGCCGCGGTTTACATACAGCCGCTGTGTTCCTTCTTCATACAGTCCCGCCCATTGCTTATATATATATTGCACCGGGCTCCACCGGAAGCCGGGCAGCTCTACGCCAAATTGCATGCCGTGTGTGTGGCCGCTCAGCATAAGATCAATATCGCCGTACGAGGGTCTTACTTCAGCATCCCAGTGGCTGGGATCGTGGCTCATTAATATTTTAAAGGGATATTTTTCTGCGCCAGCATAAGCCTCGTTCAGTTTTCCATATTTAGGAAAGTTGGCTTTGGCGCCCCAGTTTTCAATTCCCAGCAATGCAATCTGCTCGCCTTCTTTTTCCAGCACCACATGTTCATTCATTAAAAGACGCCAGCCCATATCTTTCTGCACCTGCTTTAAACGTTCCAGGTTTTCCACTTTAGCTTCGGGGCTGGGCCACACGCGGTAATCGCCATAATCGTGGTTGCCCAATGTGCTGAAAACGCCCATGGGCGCATTGAGCTTTGAAAAAATATCGGTGTAGTCTGTTACCTCCGTAGTATGGTCATTCACCAGGTCGCCGGTAAATAGAATAACGTCTGCCTGTTGCTTCAGTATCAGTTCAACCCCCTTTTCCACAGCCCCTTTGTCGGTAAAGCTTCCGGAATGAATATCGGATATATGCACCATCTTAAATCCCTTAAAAGCATGGGGAAGGTTAGGGAAATTAAGTTTGATTTTTTTTACCTGGTATTTGTATTTATTGGTGAAGCCATACACCAGCGCTGTCATCAATCCGCCGCCTATTGCAAGCCCCAGCCAGCTCATGAATACCGAGCGCGATATGCCTGCCGCCTTAAAAGGTTCGCCATGCACATACTGGTAAAATAATTTTCCTCCGGCCCATTGTAAAACGCGCCGCAGATCATCTACCAGCAAAAACACCACCGTAATGGCTTTCGACAGGAAAAGTCCGATCAGCGTAGCAAACAGGTAAGTGCGTACCGTTTTAGGCCAGTTGTCGAGGTTCATATACGGCATTACAGCCATCACTATTACTGCAAGCGCGCTGATTGTCCAGTAAATGCCGTAAACAGTAAAACGTATTTTAGGCGATGTGGTTTGAACAGCAATTTTTACCGCCTGAAATACGTACAGGTCTATCAGCAACATAATTATAATAAGTATCCACGAACCTGTAAAGCGACGCATGATAATTTATAATTTGAGATTTGTGATTTGAAATTGCGATTTAGAATTGAATGAATTCGTCCAGTTGCTCATTAATTACTTTAAGGGTAGCGGCATCTTCAATGCTATGCTCGCCATTCAATAATTTGTTTACTACCGAAATAGGCAGCTTGTTGTGGTGAACATTCATTTTTAAATAATGCAATACCCCTGTTAAATGTTCCATTCCCCGTAAATTTCCTGCTCTGCCGGTAGATACACCGGTAAGCAATGCCTTTTTACCCCACCATACTTTTTCAATATCCGTATGATCTATCATGGCTTTCAACACGCCAGGAAAGCTGCCATTGTATTCGGGCGTAACAAATATGAATTTTTTGGTAGGAATCAGTATTTCCTTTTCAAGTTGTTTTATCTGGTCGTTGCGCTTGTTAACATCCAGCCCTTCTAACGAAACAAAGCGCGCATCAATGCCTTTTTCTTTTAACAACCGGTAATATTCTTTCGCTATTCTGATCGTATTGCTCGCTGCACGATTAGTGCCTGAAATAATAGTATATATATCTGAAGACATTTAAATATGCTGTTGTGAAGGTGTATTTAAAATTGTCACCCTTGCAATTTTCCGGTTGGTGAAGGCAATGACCGGTAGCAGACCAACAATTTTAAATACCCCTGTTGTGAATGATTTGTTCTACCGAAAACGTATTTTTGTCAACATGTCCCGGCTGTATTCAGTCAACATAAAGGACAAAGATAAGTTGAGCAGGCTGAATTAGCTGAGTGGTTAAGTTGTTAAGTAGGTTAAGTGGGTGCAGTGCCTCTTTTTCTACTAATTGTTCCTTAACCTTCTTCTTTCCCTGATGAGCCTATTGAACTCAATTAACTTAATCAACTAATAAACATGCAATTTACCTATTACGGACATTCGTGCTTTGCTGTTGAAATAAAAGGCAGGAAAATTCTTTTTGATCCTTTTATCACTCCCAATGAACTGGCTAAAAAAGTGGATGTAAACGCTATACAGGCCGATTATATCTTTTTATCGCATGGGCACGAAGATCATGTAGCCGACTGCGTGAGCATAGCTAAAAGGACCGGTGCTAAAGTTGTTTGCGCCTTCGAAATACATGTCTGGTTAAACAAACAGGGCATAACCAACACACATCCCATGAACACGGGCGGCAAATGGTCTTTCGATTTTGGTACTGTAAAATGCGTGGTAGCCCAGCATTCCAGCGGCCTGCCCGATGGCAGTTATGGCGGTAACCCCATGGGCTTTGTGTTTACCAGCGAGCAGGGCAATTTTTATTATGCCGGCGATACAGCGCTTACGCTCGATATGCAGTTAATACCCCAGTATGCTGCCCTTAACTTTGCCATTTTGCCCATTGGCGACAATTTTACCATGGATGTAAAAGATGCGGTGCAGGCAGCCCGGTTTGTACAATGTCATAAAATAATCGGCGTTCACTACGATACCTTCGGTTATATTAAGATCGACCACGAAAAGGCCGTTCAGTTATTTGCCGAACAGGGTATGAAACTTTTCCTGCTGGAGCCAGGTAAAGGAATGGACATTTGACAACAGGCGAATAAAAGGCTACATTTGCCGCTTAGCAATAAATTTCGGGTAATAAAACATTGAAACAGAAATAACTCAAGTTAACTCATGGCAAGAATCATTGGGATAGCCAATCAGAAAGGTGGGGTAGGGAAAACCACAACAGCCATTAACCTGGCAGCAAGCCTGGCGGTGCTTGAAAAAAAAACCTTGCTGGTAGATGCAGATCCGCAGGCCAACAGTACCACCGGTACCGGTTTTGATTTGCACAACATACAAAAGAGTCTTTACGACTGCATGGTGAACGATACACCTGCCAGGGAGGTGATATTGAAAACAGATATACCTTACCTGGATGTCATTCCTTCGCATATTGACCTGGTGGGCGCCGAAATAGAAATGATCAATTATCCCAACAGGGAAAATGTACTCAAGCACATACTGGAGCCTGTGCAAAATGAATATGATTTTATCATCATTGATTGTTCTCCTTCACTAGGGTTGATTACCGTGAATGCCCTTACTGCCTCCAACAGCGTGGTAGTGCCGGTGCAAACAGAGTTTTTTGCGTTGGAAGGATTGGGGAAACTGTTGAATACTATTAAAATTGTACAAAGCCGTTTGAATCCCGAACTGGTAATAGAGGGAATTTTGATGACGATGTATGACGGAAGATTGCGCTTGTGCAACCAGGTAGTAAACGAAGTGAGGCAACATTTTGAAGAAATGGTGTTCGATACCATCATCCACCGCAATACAAGGCTAAGCGAAGCGCCCAGTGTAGGTAAGCCAGCCATTTTGTACGATGCAGAAAGCAAGGGATCTATTAACTATCTCAATCTTGCCAAGGAGATCCTTCAGCGCAACAACATGACAAAAATTTCGCAGGAAGAAAGAATATTAACACTTGACAATGAGCAGCACGCCGAATAAAAAAGATGCCTTGGGCAAAGGGATCCGCTCGCTTTTGCAGAGCATTGATGCCGATTTAAAAACAAGCACAGGCGAGCAACTCAAAGCCGGTGTGGTGGATAAGGCTACTACCAGCATACGCGTACCGGTTGAACAGATTGAACCCAACCCCAAACAACCGCGCCACGATTTTGATGAGCAGGCTTTGAACGAGCTGGCAAAATCAATTAAGCTGCACGATATTATTCAGCCCTTAACGGTTGCAAAAATAGCAGGAGGCGACAAGTACAGGATCATTGCGGGCGAACGCCGCTGGAGGGCAGCTAAGCTTGCAGGGTTGAAAGATGTGCCTGTTTATACAAGGCAGGCAAATGATCAGCAACTGCTGGAACTGGCATTGCTCGAAAATTTGCAGCGCGAAAACCTGAATTCCATAGAGGTCGCACTTAGCTATAAGCGAATGATGGAAGAGCTGGCTTACACGCAGGAGCAGGTAGCAGAAAGAATGGGAAAGGAGCGAAGCACGGTTACCAATTATATAAGATTATTAAAACTTCCGCCTGACATACAGGTAGCCGTTCGTACCAACGTACTGAGCATGGGGCACGCCCGCGCCATTATTAATGTAGATACGGTGGATCAGCAGCTTTTTATTTTCAACGAAATCAAAAACAAAGGGCTTTCTGTAAGGCAAACAGAAGACCTGGTAAGAAAGTTATACAAAGGCGCTCCTGTTAAAAAATCGGTAAAAGCAACGCTGTCGGCTCCCTTCAAAAAAATTGAAGATAATTTAGCTTCTCATTATGCCACGCGTGTAAAGATGCAGCACAATAAAAAAGGACACGGCGCCATTACCATTGAGTATTTTTCAATACAGGAACTGAATGCCATTCTTGAAAAAATGAATGTATCCGCGGGCTAATGCTAATCTACGTGCACATGCTCAAACATTTACTGTTCATATTTTTGTTGGCGGCAATACCTTGTGCGCTAATGGCTCAGGCCGATAGTTTGAAACAAACGCTCACCGATTCATCCGGGCTTGAGTTTAAAGCAAAAAAAATAGATACTTCGGGTGCATCTAAACCCGTAGACACCACCAAATGGAGCCCTGGCAAAAGAGCTGCTGTGTACTCTGCTATTTTTCCCGGAGCGGGGCAGATCTACAATAAAAAATACTGGAAGCTGCCGCTGGTATATGGGGCGCTGGCTTTTCCCACCTATACTTTTGTAGACAATCTGAACTGGTTTAATAAAACCCGGTTTGCTTTTAACACATTGGTCAATATTAAAAAATCGGGTTACCGCGATTCAACCGGTTATGATCAAATCGACCCCAAGCTAAAGCCTTTGGTAGACGAAAACCAGGAGACTGCATTGAAGAATTACAGGAACGACTTTCGCCGCAATGTAGATTATTCTGTGCTGGGCTTTATTGCCCTTTGGGGGTTGCAGGTAGTGGACGCTGCTGTAGACGGCCATTTGCGCGACTTTAATATTTCCGACGACCTCAGTATCCAGATCAAACCCGGCTATATGCCCATTGCCAATACTACCGGAATTGGAATTGTGCTGAATATTGGCAAAAACCACGTAAACAGGCTGTATTGAGGCCACTAAAAATTGTACCTTTGCCCACCTGCAAATAATTAATTTAAAGTAATAATACATGAAGATTGCCTTGATAGGATATGGAAAAATGGGGCATGCTATTGAAGAAATTGCCTTGAAGCGTGGTCATAAAATTGAGCTGGCAGTATCGATTGACAATCTGGAAGACAATACGGTTGAGAACATACGCAAAGCCGATGTGGCAATAGAGTTTACAGGACCTGAAAGTGCCTTTGAAAATGTAAATAAATGCTTTGAAGCTGGTACACCCGTGGTTTGCGGATCTACAGGCTGGCTCGACCGTTACGAGGAAGCGGTGTGGAACTGTAACGAACAAAATGGCGCGTTGCTTTACGCAAGCAATTTCAGCATTGGAGTGAATATCTTTTTTGAGGTGAACAAACGCCTGGCCCAACTGATGGCTTCGCAAAAAGAGTATGATGTTAGCATTGAGGAAATTCATCACACCCAAAAAAAAGATGCACCCAGTGGTACCGCCATCAGCCTGGCCGACCAGATACTGGAAGTAAACCCCTTTAAAAAACAATGGGTGAATAAAGCAAGCAATAATAATGGAGATTTGTTTATTTTGAGCAAAAGAGAAGATCCGGCTCCCGGCACTCATATTATTGCTTACCGGTCGGATATTGACGATATTGAGATAAAACATACTGCTCACAATCGCTCCGGTTTTGCACTGGGGGCTGTATTGGCTGCAGAGTTCATATATGGCAGAAAAGGAATTTTTAATATGAGCGATGTACTGGGATTGTAGTAATTGGTTAAATAGGTTAAATAAGTTAAGTGGGTTAAATAGTGAGTACTTACTCCTCAACTCAATCAACTACTTAACTGTTTAAACTTACTCAACCAATCAACCACTCAACTTAATCACAAACCATGCTGTCCAAGAAAACTCAATATGCATTTAAAGTGATGATGTACATGTCCAAGGTTGAAAAAGACGGGCCCATACTGATAGCCGAAATTTCGAGAAAGAAAAAAATACCGCTCAAATTCCTTGAAAATATTTTGCTTGAACTGAAGAACGAGGGAATACTCGACAGCAAGAAAGGAAAAGGCGGGGGCTACTTTTTCAAGGAAGATCCTGCCACTATACCGCTGGCAAAAGTGATGCGTTTACTGGACGGTCCCATTGCCTTACTGCCCTGCGTAAGCCTGAATTTTTACGAGCGATGTAAAAACTGCGACGAAAAAAACTGCGGGTTGCACGATACCATTGTTTCTGTGAGAGATGCCACATTGCGCATCCTGGAAAAAAAGACCGTTGCGGATTTGGTTTGATGGGTGGGTAGGGTAGAGACAACGCATGCCTTGTCTCTACCCTACGGCACATACCCAGCGCCTTTCCCCCTCCACCTATTTCGTATATA
>JBQCGX010000127.1:0-45174 GCA_051955255.1 Agriterribacter sp.
TTCTTCGACCTCCTTGACTACTTTTTGCTTAAAGCTAATACTATACCGGATAACTTCCTTGGGAACTGTTGTCATGTTTTGCTGATTTTTGGTGAATTATTCTGTCCACCTATTTCAGGACAAGACACAGCCGTTAGCCATTAGCTAGTTTTCAACTCTCAGCCGTAGCCGGTCATTTCGACAAAGGAGAAATCCCATAACGTATTTGTTACGGCCTTTGCTTCTTAGCACACCTTGCGTGAAGCCTTCCTTTATTTTTCTCGCGGCGAACGCGGCGGAGCAGCGTCGTACTATTACCTCTTGTTTTCGTTGCGTCCTTTGCTCCTTTGCGCGCTCTGCGTGAAATCCTTCGCGTGAAATACCTGCCGGTAAAGAAATTCAGCCGTAAAATCACCTGCTTCGCGCCAGCGCTTTTTCGCCGCACTGCCGGCCCAAAAAGGATTGAAGTTTTTCTGAAGCTCATGCGCAACCTTGTCAAAAGTGTGCAAACTATTAGGAATACCCAATGAATCTGCCCTTGCATGAATGGCATAACTGCCATAGATAGACGCTTTTTTATGATCATAAGGAACAATCCTGTCTTTACGCCCGTGCACACTTACAATGGGCACGCTGGCATTGTGAAGCCATGTTGTATCGTAAATGGCGCCCCAATAATTCACTACTGCGCTAATGCCCAAACTGTTATGCGTAACCGAATCGGCATCCGGTACGCTAATACGGGCAATTTTACCCAATTCACTTTTACTGGCATAGGCGGCCTGCAGCGCCACCATTCCCCCGGCTGAATTTCCCGCCAGGATAATATAGTTACTGTCAATACCATACAAAGCGCTGTTTGCTTTTAGATAGCTTACTGCTTTACGCATGTCCTCTATTGCATAATAGCAGGCTTTCGCCAGTTCCGTAAAGTCCGACCAGGTGTTCTTCCGGCTAAACCTGTAATTAACAGCCGCACAAACATAACCACGCCTTGCAAAATCCCTGCACCACAATGGAATTCCCCGCGCGCTCTTATTACCGAATCTGAATCCCCCGCCATGTATCCAGATGATAAGTGGCCGCCGCGTGGCAGTATCATTTTCCGGCACATAAATATCCAGGCGATTTCTTTTCGGTTTTACCCCCTCCAGCTGTTCCGTGCTGTATTGAACATCCTTAATAACCTTCGTTTCTTCAAAAATCCTGTCTTTATACCTTGTCGTAGTCTGGGCGTGGCTGTTAGCTACAGGCCAAAAGAATATTGTAGAAATCGTCAGTAAGAAAAGCTTCATGGTTCAAAGTATGAATGAAAATATACGCATTTATTGAAAAACAGGTGGCGGTTGGGAGTATAAATAGTATCAAAGCACCTCTTCCGTTCATTTCAGCGGGCAATAACAACAGTTCATTCACTGCCATATTGCCGGCGCATATCCGTAGCCGTAATTTTGTAATGTATCTTTCCATCGAATGATCAGCGGTGGACTATTCAAATACCATCTAATAATTTATCGTATGCGCCCTACTCTCGTTCTATCAGTTGTTGCAGTTTTGTTTTCCATTACAATTGCTGCTTGTAATGATCAGCCGCAAAAAGCTGAAGCTCCGCAGGTTACCAAAGACAGTCTTGTAAAACGAGGAGAATACCTTGTTGCCGTAATGGGTTGCGATGATTGTCACTCACCAAAGAAAATGGGTGCGCGTGGTCCCGAAGTGATACCCGAATTGAGATTTTCCGGCTTTCAGCAAAACAACAGCCTGCCACCGGTAGACACTACAGAAATAAAAAAGGGCTGGGCAATGTTCAATGCCGATCTTACTTCTGCAGTTGGTCCGTGGGGAGCATCGTATGCAGCAAACATTAGTTCCGACGAGTCGGGCATTGGCAACTGGTCGTTGGAGCAATTCGGCAAAGCTTTGCGCGAAGGGAAATTCAAGGGACTTGATAATACAAGGCCTTTATTGCCCCCCATGCCCTGGTCTAACTATACAAAACTTGCCGATCACGACCTGGAGGCGATCTATACTTACCTGAAAAGTACGAACCCGGTAAAAAACACAGTTCCTTCGCCTACCCCAATCAGTGAGCTAAAATAAAAAAGGACGGTAACTATACATACACAGCCGGGATGCGTGGTAATTTTACCGGGCGTTCCGGCTAACATGTTTTTTAAATGGCGTGTACAATTCATCCTGCATTTTCCTCAATTCATCCATAACCTTGCTGGTTTGGCAGGCAAATAAACAAAAAGGTATAATTTGTAAATATATGAGCGTTCGGTTGCCGCAATATTCAAAAAAGGACTACAGCGTGCTGATGTGGGTAATGTGGCCTTTTACATTGCTGCTCAATGCCGCCATGTTTGGCAAAATGTATTTTTCCCGGCTGGAAGTGTTCGTGCCTGCAACGCTTATTACTGTTGTTGCAGTTTCCATCGATTTTATTGTTTGCGGATTAGTAGCCGTAGCACTAAAAAAACGTTTTCCCCACGACCGGCAGGCAGCCAAAAAGCTCACTTTCATGATCCTTACTTTTTGGATCATTACACTCTTGTTTCTTTCGGCGCTTTTCAGGGGATATGAAATCATTTCTTTTTATGGATACACGTTTAACGAAACAGCCTTCGTATACAGTTGTATTACGCTGGGCATTATGAATGTGTTCCTCACTTTTTTAATGGAGGGAATTGCCCGGTACGAGAACTGGAAAAAAAGCATGCTGGAAACAGAACAGCTTTCAAAAGCGTATAACCAAAGCCGTTTGCTGGGATTGAAGAGCCAGGTAAGTCCGCACTTTTTGTTCAACTGCCTCAACTCCCTCTCCAGCCTTATTAGTGAAGATGAAGAAAGAGCAGAAAAATTTCTGGATGAAATGAGCAAAGTGTATCGCTACATGCTGCGCAACGAAGAAGATCAGTTGGTAACCCTTCAAACCGAGCTGAAGTTTATCGATTCTTACATTTATTTATTGCAGGTACGTTATGGCGATGCCCTGAAGCTGGAACTGGATATACAGGAAAAAGATAAAGACAAATGCATACCACCGCTTACATTGCAGGTGATCATCGAAAATGTATTTGCGCAAAATACGGTAAGCAAGCATGCCCCCCTCGAACTGCACATCAGCACAGTGCACAACGCATTGGAAGTAAGATGCAATGTGCAGCAAAAAATTGTAACGCACCACATCAACCACGAAGAAGGACTAGACAACCTTATTAAAAAGTACAAGTTGCTGAACCAACCGCCTGTAGTAATTACCGATTCTGGCACCGAGCGACGCTTCAATGTGCCGTTGATTGAAAAACAAGAGGAGGTAATGGCATGAACAAGTGGTTGAAACCATCCAAATTCCAGGTATACAGCTTTATTGCCTCCATGCCGCTGATAGATTTTGTGCTCAATTATATATTGTTTGATGAGCGCGTTTTTTGGGAAGCAAAAATTTGGTTGATCTCTTTTCCGCTTATTTATGGCATCGGCATACTTTCCTGGCTGGGGCAGTGTACAATAGGCAATGCGGTTAAACGCAGGTATCCCGATCTCAAGCAAACCAGCATCCGCATTCTCTTGCTGGCGTTGCTCATCATTCCATTCATGGCCTTATCCGTCATTTTAATTGTGCTGTTGTATGACAAGGCTTCTATTCTTGGTTATGTACTCGATAACCAGGATATAAAGTTTTGTCTTGTTGTAGGCTTTAGCGTAAACCTCATTTTTGAAACACTGTTCGAGGCTGATTATGTGCTGGGCAAGTACAAAGAAAGCGTGGAAGAAGAAAACATCATGCGCGAACTTTCCATACGGCAGGAGTTTGATATGCTGAAGAGCCAGGTAAATCCGCATTTTTTATTTAACTGCTTCAACACACTCTCCTCACTGATAAGCGAAGACAAAGAAAAGGCTGAAGTATTTTTAAATGAGCTGAGCAAGGTATATCGCTACCTGCTGCGCAACAACGAAGACGGCGTGAGTACACTGGAAAACGAAATAAAATTTATTGAATCGTACTATAAATTATTGCAGACAAGGCACGGCGACGCCATACAGTTGAATGTTGAGATTGATAAGCGGTACGATCCATACCTGTTACCGTCGCTTTCGTTGCAATTGCTGGTTGAGAATGTGGTTAAGCACAACTCTCTTTCTAAAAATTACCCGCTTGTAATCGATATTTTTACTGTTGCCGGTAACAAGCTGATCGTAAACAACAATCTCAGGCGGAGAGTAAAAAAGATTTCGGGTACCAGGGTTGGACTTGAAAATATTAAAGCTAAATATCACCTGCTTGGAAAAAAGGGATTCCAGGTAATGGAAGATGAAAAAAATTTTACAGTGGTGCTTCCCCTGATATGGAATAATACAAGTGATTATAAACCTTTAGGCACAGCTATTAAAAATACCGTTTGATTATGAAAATTTTAATTGTAGAAGACGAAGAACTGGCCGTTAAAAAATTGCAGAAAGCATTAGCAGGGCTGGATGTAACATCGGAAATAACAGGCATAACCGACAGCATTAAAACCACTGTTGAATGGTTGCAGGAAAATCCGCCGCCAGACCTGATATTAATGGATATTGAACTGGCCGACGGGCAAAGCTTTGAAATATTCAACCTGATAGAAGTAAAAAGCCCGGTAATATTTACCACTTCGTACGACGAATACGCGCTCAAGGCGTTTAAGGTTAACAGTGTAGACTACCTGCTGAAGCCGGTACAGAAAGAGGAATTGAAGGCAGCCATCGATAAATTTTCTGCTATCAAAGCTTCGTATGGCAACAAGAACAGTGGCGCAGATTCTATTGACAACCTGGTGCGCGAATTGCAGCAAAAGCTGCAACCTAAAGAATACCGCCGCAGGTTCCTTGTAAAGCAGGGGCAAAAGCTGGTAAGCATCGACGTAAACGACATCGCCTATTTTTACAGCGACGAAAGGCTGAACTTTTTTAAAACAAGAGACAATAAGAAATTCATTGTTGACTATACAATGGATGACCTGGAAGATATGCTGGACCCTGAAAAATATTTCCGCATCAGCCGTTCCTTCTATGTATCCATCAACAGCATCGACCAGATACACGACTATTTCGGCAACCGGCTTTCATTGCACCTTAAACCAGAAGTAGACAAAGAAGCAATTGTGAGCCGCGAAAAAGTAACCGAGTTTAAGAGGTGGATGGGAAAGTAGGTGACGTTTCGGGTTTGTTGTTTATCGTTTGGAAGCCCTAACTCCAAACTATAAACGCCAAACTCCTTATTGCTCCACCGGTATTTTCAACACAATCACCGAGTAATTCTTATACAACTGCAGGTGCAGGGTAGCATTTATTTCCTGCTGCTTGGCTTTCATTTCATCTCGTTGCAGCATATTTGACAGTTGCTGCATGTCGGTATCGGCGTTATCAAACTGTATTGTATAAACGATGTTCAGCTTTTCCAGGCTGATATAAATGCGGCAGTTTTGAGCACCGCCCTGAATAACAGGTTGTATAATTTCTTTAAACAGCAAAAAAGCCTCGTGCCTTAGCTTCATATTCAATTCCAGCTTCTCAATCTTCTTGTCAATCAGCAGGTCTACCTGGGTTTTGTGCCTGTTTTTCAGTGCGTCTGTAAATTCCCGCATCCGCTCAATCGTTTTCTGCATATTGTCATTCTGCGGGTCAATGCTCCACAGCATGTCGTCGAGCGCGATGATCATGTTATGACTTTTGGAATGGATTTGTTCCAGGTATTCAATCGCCTTTTCGGGTTCCTTGTTGGCTTTAAGCTTGGCAATTTCGCTGAGTATGTTAATGTTGTTGAGCGCTGTGTTAATGTCTTCGTGCAGGTTATTGGCAATGTTCGATCGCATCTTCTGGATCGCTTCTTTCCTGTTCATTCTTTCTGTGTCCAGCCAGTATATAACGCCCCCCGTAATTAACGCCAGTACGCAGTAAAACCACCATGCCTGCCAAAAGGGAGGATTGATCTTGATTTTCAGTTCCGTTACGTTTATGCTCGACATTCCGTCTGCCGTTTCCGCCTTTACCTTAAAAGTGTATTTGCCCGAAGGGAGATAGTTGTATACAGCCTGGTTGATATTCCTGGTTTTTCGCCATTCCTTGTCTATGCCCTCCAGCATATAATAATAATACAACTTGCCCGCTTTGAAGTAGCTGAGCGATGAAAAGCCAATCACAATAGAGTTGTCATCCGGCGATAACTCCACTCTATTCAACTGCTGCACAGAATCAACCGAAACAGGCTCATTATTAATGCTAATGTCTGTTATCACAACATTGGGTGGTGGAATATTTCCCCTGCTTTTTTCCGGGTTAAATACAAGAAAGTCGTCTGTAGTTCCAAAAAACATTCTTCCGTCAGGCATATATGCAGATGCCGCTACGTTAAAATTATCGTTGGCTATACCATCGGTTCTGTCGTAATAGGTAAAAAGCCTGCTGGCAAAATTCATCCGGCACAAACCATTCAACAAACTCATCCATACATACCCGTTCCGGTCTTTTTCAATACTAACGATCATGTCTGCCGGAAGTCCTTCCGACGAAGTAATATGCGTAATGATATTTGTTTTGGTGTTGTAAACGTTCAATCCCCCGGTGCCAATCAGCATAATACTGTCGTTGTATTCCAGCAGGCTGTTCGCATCGTTGTTCAGGAGCCTTTTGGTAATTGGCCCGTCTGCAGTAATATGCTCCATCACACTATCGGTTGCCGGATCTATTTTAAATACGCCGTGGTTGCGTATGCCCACCCACACATATCCTTTCGAATCAACCAGCACCTTTTCCACGATATGGTCTGGTATCCCATCGATCTTTGTAAAACCGTCTTCAAATTTTTTCGTAGCCCTGGCTGCCGTCCATTTAAACAGGCCATAATAATGTGTACCCAGCCATACATTCTTAAATCTGTCTTCTGCCAGTTGCCGGATGGTAACGCCCCTGAATATGGGCGGCTCGTATTTACGAATGCTGTTGCTTTTCTGATCGTACAACATTATAAAAGCAGGCTGCCCCGAAAGCCAGATCATGTTGCTGTCACTTCTCTTTAGCATAGCCCATGCCGATAGATGGAAAACGCTGTCTGCACCACTTATGTTCAAAGGCACGGAGCGCAGCAAGCTGTCGTACATAAAAAATCCGTCTTCCCAGCTTCCTGCCAATATATTTCCGGAATTGGTATTTGCAAACGACATCAGTCCACCGTTGCCCGGCATATCCCTTTGCCGGTTGGTATGTTTAATGCTTTGAAAAAGCTGCCGGGCAGGGCTGAAGCTATACAAGCCATTGTTATTGGTAGCTACCCATATGTTCTGCTCCCTGTCTTCAAACAGATCTGTGATCATGTCGTAGCTGATACCCTGATCGTTTACGTAACCATTGTATACAAGCTGAAAATCATTCTCCTCTTCAATATATCTCGCAAATACGCCCGAACCCCTTATCCAGATGCTGCCATCTTTCTGCTGCAACAGTCCCTCCGGCTCAATGTATTTTTTTATTTTGTTTTTGAGGTTATAGGAATGCAGCAGCATTTTGTTCGTCTTGGTGTCATAACAAAAAATAACGGGATCGCCCGATTGAGGTGGCCACTGCAAAAACCAGAGTCTTTTTTTATTGTCAACCTTATAAGTACCCAGCCAGTCAAGACTGCCATGTCGTTCAATTAATGGTTCTTGTTCCGTGTTGTGGTCTTTATAGCTAAGGGTTTTGGTGCGCTTGTTGTAGGCAGCTATGCCCTTGTCGCCCGCTATCCAGTATTTTCCAGCCGCAACATCTTCGGTTATGCTGGCAACTCTCCAGCCTTCGGGTATTTTAAAACGGTTAGCCGCAGCCGAAAACTCGTTCGTTCTTTTATTGTAGGTAAGTACCTCGCCGTGCAGTATTGTGTATACCAGGCTGCTGTCGCTGAACTCAACCAGCCGCCGCGTATGTTTTAATAATATCTTGTCAGAAACGTTTAACCTCACTTCCTTGAAAGTAAAACGCCTGGTATTAAAAATGCCTATTTTACCATTGCCCAGCAGCACCCACAGACGGTGCTGTTTATCCAGCAGTAGTTGAACGATATAATTATCGGGCAGGCTGTTGGGTTGATCGTTGCTCCTGCGGAAAGTAACAAATCTTGAACCGTCGAAGCGTTGCAGCCCGTTAATAGTGCCTATCCATATAAACCCCTGCTCGTCCTGCACCACCGAAGTAACATGGTAGCTGGAAAGCCCGTTTTTTACAGTATGATGTGTGAACGCATATTGTTTCGTGTCCTGCGCAGTCAGGCAACAGGTAAAACACAGCATCAACAGGAGAAGAAGGTAATGTTTAGGCAACCGGGAAGTTTTAAATGATGTCAAATTTAGAGGATTCAACCCTTTCAGGAAAACGATTTATCGAAACGTAGAACCGGCTGCACCGTTATTAACCGAAGTTCCGCCGGCTTATTATCGCCGGCAAACTACATTTCATTCAACCATTCCTGCACTTCGTTCGGCTGGCGCTTTAGCAGGCACTGATGCTGCTGTAAAATTGCGCACTCAAAAACAAAAAGTAGTATGAACATAAGTAAAACAGCAGGACGCAAAATACTTTTTGCCAATTTTCCTGCAGACGGACATTTCAATCCCCTCACCGGACTTGCGGTACATTTAAGGGAAGCCGGGCATGAGGTAAGGTGGTATACTTCCAGCACCTTTACCACAAAACTGCAAAAATTAGGAATCGTACATTACCCGTTTAAAAAAGCGGTAGATGTTGCAGGAAATGATTTTGACGCAACTTTTCCCGGCAGAAAAAAATGCAGGACGCAGATAAGCAAGCTGAAGTTTGACATGATCCATGCTTTTATATTAAGAGGACCGGAGTATTACGAAGACATCAAAGCAATACGGGAGGAATATCCGTTCGACATGGTAATAGCAGATTGTGCATTTCCGGGTGTTCCCTTTATAAAGGAACTCATGAAAGTGCCGGTTTTGTCGATAGGAGTGCTGCCATTGAATGAAACGTCGCGTGACCTGCCACCTGCAGGTCTGGGTATGGAGCCTTCGTATACCTATTGGGGTAAGAAGAAGCAAGCTGTATTGCGCTGGGTAACCGATCGCTTTATTTTTGGTGAGCCCAACAAGGTAATGCGTAAGACGCTGGCAGCGCATGGTATAGACAATGGCGGGTATAACGTGTTTGAATTGCTGATAAAAAAATCGGATATGCTGTTGCAAAGTGGCACGCCGGGCTTTGAATACTTTCGCAGCGATTTAAGCGAAAACATAAAGTTCATCGGCGCGCTGTTGCCATATGCTGCACCTAAGCAGCAACGGGGCTGGTATAACGAAAAATTAAAGCGTTATTCCAAAGTAGTACTGGTTACGCAGGGTACGGTAGAAAAAGATATCAATAAATTGCTGGTGCCCACGCTGGAGGCATTTAAAAACAGCGACACACTTGTAATAGCCACCACCGGTGGAACGGATACGGCAGTATTGAAACAGCAATACCCGCAGGACAATATTGTTATAGAAGATTACATTCCCTTTAATGATGTAATGCCCTACGCCAGCGTATACATTACCAATGGTGGTTATGGGGGAGTGATGCTGGGCATTCAAAATAAATTACCGATGGTGGTAGCGGGAGTACACGAAGGAAAGAACGAAATATGTGCGCGGGTAGGTTACTTTAAATTAGGCATTAACCTGAAAACGGAAAAGCCAACTCCCGATCAGGTAAAACAGGCGGTGACAAAAATTGCAGAAAGCAGCGAATACAAACAGCATGTAACCCGGCTGGCTGCAGAATTTATGGAGTATGATCCCAACGAACTATGCGCCCGGTATGTGGAAACAATACTGCCAACGGCAAGGAAAAAAATACCGATGCTGAAAGACGAGCCTGTTTTGGTATAGCAGATGTTATAACCAGTTCATACCGTATTTCAAACAATTCGTTCAACAAGCTATTTTACTAACGGCTGGCACAAACGAAATTTGCGACGCCAAAATCAAATAAAATGTACAACAATAAAAAAAACAACCCTCGTAACCTCACCATCGCAAACAGGTTGCGTAAAGTAGCCGCAGTGGCGGCAGTTTTTGCACTGACGATTACAGTGCTCTCTTTTACCATCAAACATGCTGCCGACGACTTCTTGCAGCAACTGGGCATTTTAAAATCCGATGCCGACGAGAAAATTACCAACAGCATGTTAGGCGGTTACCTGGATGCATACGGTTTAAAGAATGCCAAAAACATTGCACTTGGAAATCGTACAGCAGTTACAAAAGATCTGCTGAGCTATTCAAAAAAATACATAGCCGGCGAAGCATTTAAGAAAGAGTATGCAGAGCTGAAAGAACAGAACAAACCCGAAGCATCGAAGTTTGAAACGCCCGAAGAAATGCGTGCCAATATGATTAAAAATGCAAAGCTGGGTGTAGAGCAAACAGAAGAAAGTTTGAAAAAAGCAGCGCCCGAGTTTAAGCCGATTTTTGAAGAAGCATTAAAAGCGGCAAAACAAAACCTGAAAGATGCGCAAGACCCCGAAAATAAATATATAAAGAGCTATGCAAAGAATTACGACGCCATGCTCGCAACGATGAAGCAGTCGGACGATGCCAGGCTTGCAGAATGGGAAAAAGAATATCCCGCCGATCACATGCAGTTTATTAAACGCAGGTTGCAGCAGTTTCTCGACGAAACTGGCGATATCGATTACAAAGCACAGTTAGTGGAAAAACAGGGAACGAAATATTTTGTAAACCCTGCTTACGAAAGAAAAAGCAACAGGTGGAAGATGGCTTTTCGTGCAGGTAAAGAAGTGGTAGAACCGGCAAGAATTTTCGTACAGGAATGGATAAACGAAATAAAATAAAAAGGGTTTAGGATAAAGGATAGGATTTCATGTGCATTTTAATCCGTGCTACTACAAAACATCAAAAACAAAAACGCTGTGATTTACAGCGTTTTTTGTTTTATAAGCGATGGGCTGCCAGCTATCAGCTATCAAATTTCAGGTCGATCAGACCGCCTGCGGCGTGCCGACCGGGGCAACGGCAATCTCAAATCAGAAATCAGAAATTTCAAATCACTTCGCGTGCTTTCCATACTCTATATTAATATCCAGTTTTCCCTTCCATGCCGGTGCTGGTTTATTAAGCGCCCAGCAAATGCTGTTGAATACAAGTCGTTGAAAAGATTCTACTCCAAAGTCTTCAGGATGCCCCATCGTTGTCATAAAAGATCTTCCGCCAGCCGGCGTTTTCCAGGTCCAGGCAACAGGGTTTTCAATCGCTTCTTTATCAGGATTCACACTTTTGCCCATCAACAGCCAGGTGGCGCTTTTTTCAGGATAATCAGGCAACACCCTGTACAACCACGAGCGCACATGAAAAGAAGGCGCCACTCCTTTTAATATCGGGTTTTTGGCAGCAGCAGGAATAACCGTAACGTCGGTAGAGCTTTCATGTCCATAATGAGTATGCTTAGCTTTTCCGCCCCAGCCCGGAGGTGCGCCAAAAGCACGTTCCGCAAAGGCATTCCATTTTTCGAGCGGATCGCCCGCCGGGTAATGAAAGCTGTGCGTGGTGGTTCTGAACCCTATAACCGGTTTGCCCGAGTTCAGGTATTTTTCAATATGCGCCAGTTGGTCGGCAGGCAATAGCCGCCAGCGCAGGTAAAACACCACCAGGTCGGCAGAATCCAACGCTTCCAGCCCGGGTATATTTTTTTCAGATTCATGATCGGGATAAGAGGTGAGCACACGGGTACGCATACCGTAATTTTTTTCAAGCTCCGCAGCAATGACCGGCATCGTCAGCTCGCTGCCATATTCATGATCGCCCGTAACAAAAACCACATACGGCTTTTTGTTCTTTTGTGCTTGCAGGTTAAATGCAAACAGTAAGCAGCAAAAAATAAAGAGGGAAACAACTTTCTTGAAATGCATAATGCTGTTATTTCACAGCAATTTAGGAAATAAGTGGTAAGTGATAAGAAGGCAGAAGTAATAAAATTCAAGAGCCAAGAACCAAACCCAAAACAAAAAACAAAAAACCCGAAACCTTCCCCGCTGATAGCTGATAGCTGAATGCTGAAAGCTGACCGCTACTCCTTACCAGCTTAACCGCAGCAGTGCTTTGAGGAGGAAGTTGTCTTCCACGAAAGCTTTTTCTACAGGCTTGTATTCGCGCACTTCTTTTTTAAAGGATGTAACATGAAAACCCGCATCCAGGTTTTGGTGGATGGCAATACAAAACAGTATCAATGCCGTTGTTATAAGGATTCTGTATGTATGAACCGACTTTTTCATTTTAAGAATGGAATGGTTTTGTTTACCTGGCGGCTGTAGCCTCAATCTCCAGCAATAGCGAAGGGTAAGCCAATGCTCTCACCTCTGTTAATGTGCTGGAAGGAACACCATTGAATTTTTTTAGCCGGCTGAGCACAGCACCGTATTCGCAGAAAAAATCATCAATAGAGGTGGTGTAAAAAATCAGTCGTACCACATCCGAAAGCGTATAACCCGCCTGGCGCAATACCTTTTCAAGGTTGTTGAACGATTCGTGTATCTGGTCGTTCATGCTGCCACCCGAAGGGTTGCCGTTTGCCTGGCCCGAGCAGTATAAGGTAGATGCAAAGCCCGGCACCTGCGCATTCCCCAGCTTGTCCTGCCACGCCCAGGGGTTGATCACTGTTTTCTTTACCGGGGTAATAAACGTTTCCATTATTCTTATTTTTTATTTTTCGCTGTTGCTTCTTGTATCTTGCCTGCCTGCCGGCAGGCAGGGTTCTTGGTTTTTTCTTTTTTCATTGCCGCAAAATTGCCTCTCCTAACGGCTACGATCAAGTTATCTTGTTATGAACTGTCAAAATAAACTACTGAACCGCGTATCATGGTGCTGACAACGGTTGTTTAACGGGCGTTGCATAACAGTATTCCTGCCGGTTCTTTTTCTCATAAAGTAAAAGAGTAAGCGAAAAGTTACCCGACGCCGATACATCTCCAATAAAGAAAACTTATATTGAAGAACGATTTAAAACAAACAGTTTCAATGAAAAAGCTCATTCCCCTTTTATTTGCCGGTATGCTTTGCTGCTCCATTGGCAATGCACAAACCGAATTGTGCCAGGGCGCCTATTTTACAGAAGAACAGGGGCGCCAGTTCCTGGAACAGCATGTCCCCGCCAGCCTTGAGCAATGGAAAAAACGTTCAGAACTTATAAAAGAGCATCTGAAAGAAGGAATGGAGCTTCAGCCCGCCAGGCTGCCTGCCGGGCTACTATCGGCTCCTGTAATTCATAGCAGGAAAGTGATGGATGGATATACCGTGGAAAATGTTTTTTTTGAGAGCCTGCCGGGGTTTTATGTAACAGGCAACCTGTACAAACCCATTCGCAAACAAAAATCATATGCGGGTATTCTTTGTCCGCACGGTCACGGCAATAACCCCGAAGGTCGCTTCAGGGAGCAAACCCAAAAGCGTTGCGCCATGCTGGCGCGCATGGGGGCCGTTGTGTTTGTTTGGGATATGATAGGACAGGGCGACTCCAGGCAGGTAAGTCATAACCTACCTAAAGGATTGAAATTGCAAACGATCAACAGCTCCAGAGCACTCGATTTTTTATTGTCGGTACCAGGCGTAGATCCTGAAAGAATAGGCATGACAGGCGAATCGGGCGGAGGTACGCAAACATTTATGCTTACGGCGCTGGATAACCGCATTAAAGTAGCTGTACCCTGCGTAATGGTTTCGGCGCATTTTTTTGGTGGATGCAGTTGCGAAAGTGGTATGCCTGTACACAAAAAGGGCGATTACCAAACCACCAATGCCGAAATAGCGGCGCTTACGGCTCCACGCCCCATGCTGCTGATATCTGACGGTGACGACTGGACGAAGAACAATCCCGAAGTTGAATATCCTTTTATGCAAAAAGTATATGGATTGTACGGAAAAAAGGAGCAGGTAGAACTGGTGCATCTTGCCGACGAGAAACATGATTACGGACCTTCTAAAAGAAAGGCGATGTACATTTTTATGGCAAAACAACTAAAGCTCGATCTGTCAAAAGCAAGAAACAAAAAAGGGGAGATAGATGAAACACCTGCAAAAGTGCTGGAACAAAATGAACTGGAAGTGTATAATACAGCACACCCGCGTCCGGCCAATGCTGTTGAAGGTGATGAGGCTGTTACCAAACTACTGAATGGAATATAAAACAGGCGGACATTTGCCCGCCTGTTACTTATATTGGCCCATCACAAACCACAACGCAGGTAGCCACGCCAACTTTATGCTCTTTTCCGGCCAGCCAGCAATACTACCACGCCTGCTACCAGCGTAATGCCCCCGGCATATACGGGCCATCCTACACTTTTCTTTTCTTTCTTATCAATTTCAATAGGTCCCAGGTCTACAACATTTTTTTCTTGTGTAAAACTAAAGCCCCTGAAGATGAGCATTAGTATACCGGCAACAATCAAAATAATACCTAAAGCTTTCATAAAAATTACTTTTTGATGAATAAAGGGATGATTGCCAGAAATATTCAAATAGCTTGCCATCCAATGGCATTGCGATAAGGACGTTGCCGGCAAAATATTGTGGAAATTAACACACCATGGGAGGAATTTTTGTATCAATCGAGGTGCCACCGTTAGTGATCTGCTGCCGTTGAAATTCAGACGCGGCATGAAAGCAGTAGGAAACTTTGCTACAGGCATTCATCTGCGCATCTGCGGTTCAACAACTGTTCATTAAAAATCTATTTCGTGCAACTTTTTTAACAGTCGCTCATTCACGCTTGCCGGAGGACTTCTGAAAAGCAAGCGGCGCAGGCATATCAAAAACGAATTGTCAGGCTGTGCTGCTCAATGTATGAAGGGTAACTTCCAACTTACTCCACTCAACTTACTTAACCCCTTCATCAACCAACTAAATTCATCAAAACGATGAGAAATAAACCGTCAACGACTCTGCCTGTATATCGCTATGCAAAAAATACTGATCCTTTTGTTGGGAGCTGCCATCGTTGCGTGCAATGCAACCCGCACCAATATACCCGGCAACGCCGCACAAAAAAACATTGAAATACTTGGTCCCGGAGGCGGTGGCGCCACATTCATTCCCACCTTTTCGTGGAGCAATGCAGAACAATTCCTTATACGTTGCGACATGACAGGATCTTATCTCACTAAAAACGGAGGCGCGTCTTACCAGCAGATCAATATGGCAAACGGCGCTTCAGGTTATGCTTTCGACAGGAGAGATTCCAATACCATTTATATAGGTTCGGCTACGCTGAACCGTTCTACCGACGGTGGTAAAACATGGCAGGTTATTTTTCCTGCGGCAAAAGAGATAGCAGGCGAAGTGTATAGCGGCGATCATGCCAGCTACAGCATCCAGGTAAAAAACGGATCGATTTACGATACCGGCAGCGGCCACATCAGCAATATACGGGTTGATGCCAACACTATCGGAAGATTGTACTTTAGTATGGGACGTTTCTTTTTTCATTCTCCCGATAATGGAAAAACATGGAAGAAGGAAGATTGTAAAGAACGCATCGATTATATATACGCCGGACAAGGCGCCGCAAACGAAGTATTGATCTTTACAACAAATGCATTATACCGCTTCGATAAAAATACGGGCGAAATGCGCTGGAAGGAGTATGCTGCTGCAATGCAGCCTTCGTTTTCATTTACAGGCGGCATAAAAAAGGGAACCGGTAATATTGTATTGTACGCCATACACCACGATCAGCAGCAGGAAGTAAAAGCAGAGTTCGGCTATAGTGAAATATGGACTTCGGCAGATAAAGGAAACACCTGGAAGCGCATATCCGATACAGTTATTAATAACAAAACTACCGGCATTAACCCAAGCTATTCCATGATAGCCTGCGCTGAGGAAGACGCGGCAAATGTATACGTGGTGACCAACCGGTACCAAGAAAAAAAAGACAGCACTTTGTTGTATTGGTACGGCGCGTTAAAAAGCGATGATGCCGGTATAAGCTGGAACTGGTGCTGGAAAGGCGGTGGCGGATCGGGCACTTACGGTGTTAAAGATGGCATCGACGCCACCAATCTTACCGATGCATGGGTAAAGCAGGCATTTGGTGGGGAGTATATCCGTTTAATGGATGTGGGCGTTTTTCCCGCAGATGGAAATACCGTTATTGTTACCGATTGGTACAGAACCATGAAAACGACAGATGGTGGTAAAACCTGGCAGCAAATTTACAGTCAGCCACAACCCGGTGGCAGTTTCGGCAGCCGGGGCTTAGAAGTAACTACAACCTATGGTGTTCATTTCGATCCTTTCGACAGCAATCACGTTGCTATAAGTTATACCGACATTGGATACCATCACTCCTACGATGGTGGCAAAACCTGGATACGGTCGGTGGAAGGTGTGCCTGTTGAATGGGTGAACACCTGCTACTGGGTGGTGTTCGACCCTGCTGTCAAAAACAAAATGTGGTCGGCATGGTCGGGTATGCACGATTTTCCGCGGGGTAAAATGACCCGCGATCCACTGTGGAAGCAAAAAGCAAGAGGCGGCATTTGCATGTCGGAAGATGGCGGTAAAACCTGGAAGCCGGTATACAACGGAGTGGGAATGGATGCGCCTGCCACCTGCATTGTGCTCGACTCCACCACGCCGCCGGGTAACCGTACTTTGTATGCCGCTGTATACAATAAGGGGGTGTTTAAATCTACCGACGACGGTAAAAGCTGGACATTGAAAAATCATGGCATTGAAGATAATACCTGCGCGTTTGAACTCACGTTGTCGACCACACGCGATTTGTTTTTAACCGTGTCTGCAACGCCACAACATAAGAATGGAAAAAGAGGACGTGATTTTTATTCCGGCGCTGTATATAAATCATCCGACGGGGCAGCCACCTGGACAAAGCTGCAGGTAAGCAACGGCTTACTGTTCCCGAATGGCATTGAATGCGATCCGTCCAATCCTAACAGAATATATCTCGGCTGCTGGGCCGATATTGACCTGAGTGATCTTGTTGGCGGCGAAGTGGCAAGAACAACCGGCGGCAATGAAAAGCTGAAAATGCCGGGCGGTGTTTTTATGTCTGAAGATGGCGGCAAAACATGGTCTTCCATATTCGACGATAAGCAATATGTATACGATGTGGTGGCAGATGCCCGCATTCCCGGGCGACTCTATCTCAATACATTTAATAAAGCTGCCTACAGGAGCGACGACAGCGGTAAAACCTGGAAGAAGATCAAAGGCTATGACTTTCACTGGGGGCAGCGGCCGGTTATCGATCCCGGCAATACAAACAGGGTATACCTTACCACTTTTGGCTCCAGTGTTTGGTGGGGACCGCCCGAAACGGAATAAAAACATCGATCTCAAAAATACTACACATGAGCATTCCTGTTAAACTAATAACCTGCTGCATCTGCATTGTATGGTGGATGACAAATTGCAGCGATGGCGCTAAACATAACGCAAACGATCAAACGATCTCTTCAAAAAACCCGAATGGGAGAAATGATAGCTGGGGATATGCCGGCTACGGTGGGGGAGGTGCGATGTTTTATCCCACGGTAAGTCCGTTCAATGCAAACTTTGCATTGGTAGCCTGCGATATGACAGGCTCGTTCGTAACCCACGACGGTGGCAATTCCTGGCGGATGTTCAACCTGCGCGGCCCGGTTCATTTCTTTGCATTCGATCCCTCCGATTCCAATACCGTATATGCCAATTCCATAGCGTTGTTTAAAAGTACCGATAAAGGAACAACATGGAATGTGCTTTACCCGGCTGCTTCAGATATTACCGCAGTAATTTCCAAAGGCGATCACGCCAACGAAGTTATTGTAACAAACGACAGTACTGCACGGCGCGTGCAGGCCTTTGCAGTAGATCCTTCCGACTCAAAAAAGTTATATGCCGTTATTGCCATCAACCAAAAAATTGCATTTTACATTTCAGCAGATGGCGGCAGTACCTGGAAAAAAGAAACGGATATAACAGAAGCCGTCAATAATATTTTTGTAGTTCCATCCTCACCCCGCGACCATCGCATCGTTTACCTGGCCACAGGCAGTGGCATATTAACCAACGAAGGGGGCGGATGGAAATTGAATAAAGCTCCGGCCGGCGTAAAAAAACTGACTACCTATACCGGCGGATACGACAGTGCACAACAAAAATTCATCGTGTATGCCATTGCGGGATTATCGTACTTCAATCCGGATGGCGATCAATCTGGAATTTACTTTACCCCAAACGGCGGAAAAACCTGGGAGAACCGGCAGCAAGGCATCGTTCAGCAACAGTCTGCAGGTGCGGGTATGCCCGAGTGGCGAACCATAGCAACAAGCGCCCTTCATCCCGCTACGGTGTATGTGTCTTACAATGGTTTTATGCAGGGAGATACTACCTGCATTGGCGTTGCCAAAAGCGAAGATTATGGAAGAACATGGTCGTTGGTGTGGAAAGATCGTTTAGCCAATGACGATAGCAAGGTGTCTTCCAATTTTACCAGCGGCTGGCTGAATGAAAGGTTTGGACCGTCGTGGGGTGAAAATCCGTTTTCTATAGGTGTATCGCCTGTAAACCCAGACGTATGTTATGCAACAGATTTCGGCAGAACCGTTATATCCGACGATGGCGGTAAAACCTGGAAGCAGGCATACACACGCAAAGAAGGTGCAGGCTGGGCTTCGCGCGGACTGGAGGTAACAACGAGCTATGCTGTTGAAACCGACCCCTTCGATTCCAGTCATGTATTTATTTGCAATACAGATATAGGTTTGATGGAAAGCACCGATGGCGCGCGCAGTTGGAAGAGCGCCACGCAAAACAATGGCGTTCCCCGCCAGTGGATCAACAGCACCTATTGGTTAACGTTTGATCCTGAAGTGAAAGGAAAAGCATGGGCTGCGATGAGTGCCAATCACGATCTGCCACGTCCTAAAATGTGGCGAAGAACAGAAGTAGCGGGTTACAAGGGCGGCATACTCGTTACTACCAACGCTGGTAAAACCTGGACGCCAGTAAGCGCCGGCATTGGAGAAGCTGCGTTTACTCACGTGCTGATCGACCCTTCCAGCAACAAAGCGTTCCGCACGTTGTATGCCTGCGCTTTTGGAAAAGGCGTATACAAATCGGTTGATGGTGGCAAAACCTGGCAACAAAAAAACAATGGACTAGAAGGCAACGAACCTTTTGCATGGCGGCTGGTACGCCGGGAAACCGACGGTGTTTTGTTTTTAATAGTAAGCCGGCGAAGCGAAAAAGGAGAAATTGGTACGGAAGGTGACGGCGCTTTGTATCGTTCTGCCAACGGAGGCGAAAGCTGGACAAAGATGGTATTACCCCAAGGCACAAACGCACCTACAAGTATAACAGCGGATGCAGGGTCGCCGCAAAGGTTATTGCTTTCTGCATGGGGCAGGGTAAACGACGGCGCTTTTACTGCCGATACGGGTGGTGGCATCTTTATATCTAACGATGATGGACACTCGTGGAAGCAGGTAATGCAAAAAGACCAGCACATACACGACATTACTTTCGACAAGCGAAGCAACACTTTTTATGCCTGTGGCTTTAACAGCAGCGCCTATCGCTCAGCAGATCAGGGCGAAACCTGGCAGCGCCTGAAAGGGTACAATTTCAAATGGGGTAAACGCGTAGAGCCAGATCCTGTTCATGCCGGTAAAGTGTATGTAGTAACCTTTGGCGGCGGTGTTTGGTACGGTCCGGCACAAGGCGATACTGCTGCTGTGGAAGACATTGTTACGCCTGTGCTTTCTTACCGTTAGTTTGTAAAAATTTACTTTTCATTTTCGGTTTCTGGAAAATAGCTCAATCGGTTGCGTTAAAAAATTATTTAGCATTGACAGGATATTATTATAATTTTAAGAGTGTCTTCCTGATTCAAACAAATGCTATTGATTTAACGCTGTGAGTAATATTTTAATCCACTCGGAGTATGAAAAAGAGTTGCTCTCGCAGATACGCGAAGGCGATGTGAAAGCATTTGAGTATATCTACAATAATTATAGCGCAAGACTTTACGGAAGCATTATTAAAATTGTAAAATCGGCAACAGTGGCTGAAGAGCTCTTGCAGGAAACTTTTCAGCGTATTTGGGAACACAGGACTACCATTGATCTCAACCGGTCGTTTAAATCGTATGTATTTACCATAGCCAGGAACCTGGTGTACGATTATTTTAATAAAACCTCCCGGCAAAAGCTTTTGGAACGTTACCTGCAGTCGAAAGAAGAAAATTCAGTTTCAAGATTTAGTCATCAACTGGAAGAAAAAGAATCGGAACGGCTGCTTGAAAATGCTGTTCATCAGTTGCCGCCACAGCGCAAGCTTGTGTATACACTTTGTAAGATAGAAGGCAGGAGTTACGAAGATGTAAGCAAAACGCTTGGCATTTCTGTTTCCACCATCAGCGATCATATTGTGAAAGCTACCAAAAGCATAAAGGCTTATTATTTATCCCGCGCACTGTTATGCATTTCCGTTTTTCTCATGGATTTGATTTGACAATTCCTTCATTGTAGACCGTGTTCAGTTTGTTCTTTTTCTGGCATATTGTATATTAGTTACAACAATCATGCTAACACTATGATCAAAGGCGGCTATGTCTACATCATCACCAACAAAACGTTTACCGTGTTATACACCGGCGTTACTTCCAACTTGCGGGCAAGAACACTGCAACACAAAGAAAAATTTTATCCGGATTCTTTTACAGCGAGATACAATTGCTGCATACTCGTGTATTATCATTTTTTTCCTACAATCATGGAAGCCATTAACGAAGAAAAACGGATCAAGGGCGGCAGCCGGAAACAGAAAATCAAATTGATCACAGAAATGAATAGTGAATGGAAAGATCTGTGGCTGGAGGTAAAGGAATGGTAGCAGTTTCCCATGCACGAGGGCTGCTTCTCCCGCCGTAACATACGTTCAGGTGTAACCCGCCGCTGGCGGGATCGCAGAGACGTGCGGGTGAATGATGGTTTATTGGCAGTTCGCTATTGAAAGGCGTTAGAAGACTTGCTCGTTCGATCAACATGCTGCCGCAAAGTCATCATCCTTTTACCGTCATGGCGAGCCAACGGCGAAGCCATCTTTCGCACTAATCAACGGTCTTTGGGGGGGCATCCTCCGCGCCAATCAACAGTTGCACCCGCACGGGGACTGCTTCTCCCGCCGCAACATGCGTTCAGGTGTAACCCGCCGCTGGCGGGATCGCAGGGACGGCGGAGAGGTGTATGGTTTATTGGCAGTTCGTTATGGCAAGGTGTTACGCGTCTCACTCTCCCGACTCGCATCACGTCGCAAAGTCATCATCCTTTTACCGTCATGGCGAGCCAACGGCGAAGCCATCTTTCGCACCAATCAACGGTCTTTGGCGGAGCCATCATCCACGCCGAAAAAAAGTTTACATCCAGGCAGAGGAAAACGCCGGCTTTACCGTATTACTATACAAAGCCGCAATTTTGAAGCATCAACAAGACATAGCAGCGTTGTTCCGGAAATACCTTGCCAACCAGTGCTCGCCGGAAGAAACACTTGAACTGATAGACTTTATCCGATCGGGAGAAAACCCGGAACTGATACAGTCGCTGTTGGACCGATCGCTCAACCAGGATGCCGTTGATCACCTGTTGTACAAAGCACAAGCCGACCGGGTCTTCGCAAAGCTCGATCTGTCGGATAACGGGGAACAATACCCTGTTTTTAAGAAATCCAGCAAACCATTATACCTTAAAATAGCGGCCGCGATTGCCATTGTGTTGACGGGGGCCGCCTTTTTTTATTTTTTCAAGTCCACTTCCACTGGCAGTAATGCAGCGGTAGCCACTGTGCAGGATATTTTGCCGGGAGGAAATAAAGCAACCCTTGTACTGTCGGATGGGCAACAGGTTGAGCTCAACAATCAGCAGGTAGGTAATATAGCCGAAGATGCCGGCGCTATCATCAGCAAATCGGCAGATGGGCAACTGGCTTATCAAACATCGGGCAACAACGCATTGAAAGGATTTAATACCGTAAAAACACCCAGGGGCGGACAGTACCAGGTGATCTTGCCTGATGGATCTAAAGTGTGGCTAAACGCTGCTTCGTCGGTTACTTATCCTGCAGTATTCAACCAGGAAGAACGCCGTGTAACGTTAACAGGAGAAGGTTACTTCGAGATCAACACCATCGTCAGGAATCATAAAAAAGTTCCGTTCATTGTTGAAACCGGCAAGCAAAAAATAGAAGTGCTTGGCACTCGTTTCAATGTAAATGCTTACGACGATGACGCTGGTATTAAAACGACATTGATAGAAGGAAAAGTAAAAGTGGTTACTGAAAATGAAACCGTAATTCTCAGGCCCAGCCAGGAATTTAACCTGCGCGCCGAAGGCATTTCTACAAAAAAAGTAGATGTAGAACCTTCTATCGACTGGAAGAATGGTGATTTCATTTTTGCAGATGAAAGCATTAAAAGCATTATGCCCAAAATTGCCCGATGGTATAATGTTGAACTGGTATACGACAGCGACATTCCCAACGAAAACTTAAGCGGGCAAATATCGCGCAGCAGGAATCTTTCGGAAGTATTGAGGATGCTGGAGCTGTCGGGCGATACCAAGTTCAGGATTGAGAACGGCGCAGTGCATATTTCTCACAATAAAAAATAGAACAATTCTTTTATCAAAACCAAAACTACAGCAATGAAAACATACAATCCAACCTGAACATCATACAACGGGACGCTCAAAAAAATACCGGAAATGCCTGCCAGCACCCCCGGTTACGTATTTGGGTAAGTCATAACCCGATTATTGCGCAATCCAATTAATCATTCACCCAAACTTCACAAAAGTATGCAATTTGATACTTTAACAGGCAATTCCTATGCCTGCTATCTGAAAGAAGTTACCAGCCTTCTTTCAAAAAGACTGCACGGCTTTCTTAAGGCATTGCCTGTTTCAAAACTAATGATGCAGATGAAGCTTATTTCCTTCCTCCTGATTGTAGTCTGCCTTCAGGCAAGTGCTTCTGTTTCAGCGCAGAAGATCACACTAACTGAAAGGAAAGCTTCTATTCAAAAGGTGCTTCGCGAAATCAGGAGGCAATGCGATTTTGATTTTATTGTAAATGCCCGCACCCTTAAAGATGCCCAGCCCTTAACCATTACCGTGAGAGACATGCCTCTGGAAGAGGTGTTGCAGCTTGTATTTGCCAACCTGCCGGTTGATTATGTAGTAGATAATAAAACCATCATTATCCGCGACCGTGTAAATAGCAGCGCGGCAACTGTTGAAAAAGAGGTGCAAAGAATAACAGGCACTATAACCAACGAAAAAGGCGAACCACTGTCGGGCGTAAGCGTAATTGAAAAAGGAACGCAGAACGGCGTGGTAACAAACGAAAACGGGCGCTTTGCTATTACGGTAAAAGATCAAACCGCCGTACTCGAAATAACCTACGTAGGGTATAAAAGCAAAGCAGTAACTGCGTCATCATCCGAAATCAAAATAGTGCTTGAATCCGACGATGCCAACCTGAGCGATATTGTGGTAGTGGGCTACGGCACACAAAAGAAATCCGATCTCACAGGATCTGTAAGTTCTGTGAAAGGAGCCGATCTCACCAAGCTGCCTACACAACGCGTAGACCAGGCTTTGCAGGGACGTGCTGCCGGCGTAATGGTGCAAAATACAGATGGTGCTCCGGGAGGCAACGCTACCATTCGCGTGAGAGGTGGTAACTCCATTACCGGTGGCAACAATGCGCTGGTAGTAGTAGATGGTATACAGGGAGTGAACATCAGCACTATCAATCCTAACGACATCGAATCGCTGGAAGTATTGAAAGATGCGTCGGCTACTGCCATTTACGGTGCACGTGGCGCCAATGGTGTAATACTCATCACTACCAAAAGAGGCGTTTCAGGAAAACCTGTTTTCAACTATGGTTTCAGCATCGGCTCGCAAAAATTAAATCATAAACTTAGTTTGATGAATGCGGGTGACTATGCCCGTAAGTCGAACGACTGGGCAGCTACCCAAAATGGCACACCCAGCGCGCCCATCGAACCCATCATTCCTTTTACCAAAGAGCAGATAGCATCGCTGGATGCAAACGGCGGTACCGACTGGCAGGATGAAATTTACAGGAATGGATTGTTGCAGAACCACCAGTTGTCTATCAGTGGCGGTGGCGAAATGGCACGCTACTTCGTGTCGGGCGGGTATATGAACCAGCAGGGCATTGTGCTCAATACAAAATATGTAAGATATAACCTGCGCAGCAATCTCGATCTCAAGCTCAACCGCTGGCTCAGCGCCGGCGTTAATTTAAACGTAATAAAAGATAAAGGCAATGTGCCGCCCGTAGGCGAAGGCACCCGCTTTGGTGATATTCTTGGGCAGGTGATCAATACCGTGGCCAGGTTCGATCCCATCACGCCTGTATACGATGCTTCTGGAAACTATAACTACAAAGCATTGAAAGGCGGGCCCGACGGTTCCAAGATATATGCAGACAACGATGTGTGGAACCCTATGGCAACCGCGCTTGAAACAAAAGCCGAGAGAAATAATATCACTAATGAAATAAGCACCTTCCTCGATTTTAAATTGCTCACAGGTTTGTCGCTCAGGATAACAGGCGCAGCCAGCATCAACACCAACGACGACAAACATTACTACGGTACCAAAACACAGCCAGGTCGCGGGGTGAATGGGTTGGGCGATCTTGCCGAAAACAAATACGAGTATTACCAGAACTCCAACATACTCACCTATACCAATACCTTTAACGACAAGCACGCACTAACGGTAACGGGTGTGGCAGAACAGCAATTGATCGAATCGAAAGGATCGTTTATTGCCGCACAGGGATTCTTCAGCGATGAAACAGGCATCAACGATCTGGGCGGCGCGTCGCAAATAAACGAACGCTACAACACTTTCGCTAAGCAAACCCTGAACTCTTTCCTTGGCAGGGTTAATTATGTGTTCGATGAAAAATACATGATCACAGCCAGTTACAGGGCAGATGGTTCATCGGTATTTGGCGCCAATAACAAGTGGGGATATTTCCCGTCGGCTGCTGCTGCGTGGAGAATATCAGGCGAAAGTTTTATGCAGGATTGGAAAGTGGTTTCTAACCTGAAATTGCGCGGAAGCTGGGGCAAAACAGGCAACCAGGCAATACAGCCGTATCAAACACTCGCAACCGTTGCGTCTGGTTTCAACTATCCCTACGATGGCAATACCAATCCCAACATAGGTTTCGCATTAGGGCGTGCAGCCAACCCCAATCTTAAATGGGAAACTACCGAGCAGAGCAATATAGGATTGGACATGGGATTTTTTAACGACCGCCTTACTGCAACAATTGATGTGTACAAAAAAACAACGACCGATCTGTTACTGAACAAACAGGTAGAAGGTTATACAGGATTTTCAACTATTCTTTCTAACGTAGGGTCTATCCAAAACAAAGGACTTGAAATATCGCTGGGCGGTAAACCGCTTACTGGTGCCAACCTGCGATGGAACACTGCTGTAAATATTTCTTTTAACAGAAGCAAGGTATTGGCGTTGCTCGACGATCAGCCGCTGGCGATACGTACCAATACCGGTGGTGGTTACCAGATATATGGCAGCGGATTTTCTGTAAAATATTTGCAGGTGGGCCAGCAGGTTGACCAGATGCGTGGTTATGTAAACCTGGGCACCTGGAGCGAAGCAGAAAGGGCACAGGCAAAAGCAATGGGTCAGGCGCCTGGCGAAGCCAAATGGAAAGATGTGAACGGCGATGGAAAAATTACCAGGGCCGGCGATGGCAACGAAGTGATCGGCAATGCCAGCCCGAAATTTATATACGGCTGGAACAACAATATCAGCTATAAAAATTTTGACCTCACCTTCCTGATACAAGGCAGTTACGGCAATGATATTTTTAACGCTGTTCGTATTAAAACCGAAAATCCATCAAACGGTTTAAGCACCAATTTGAATAACCGCTGGACGATTGATAACCAGAACACAAACGTGCCTGTTTTTTTAAGCTCCCGCGATCGCAACATGCTTGATCTTGGCACCAACCAAACATCCGGCATTGGCGTAGACCAGCGTTCCAGCAGGTGGGTAGAAGATGGCTCGTACCTGCGCATGAAAAACATAACGTTAACGTATACCTTACCCATGTCGGTGCTGAGCAAAATACGCATCAGCAGGCTGGCAGTGTATGCTACAGCCATCAACCTGTTTACCATAACAAAATATACGGGTTACGATCCGGAAGTAAGTTCCTTTAATGCGGGTGGCGCAGGCGGATTAGGCATTGATCTCAGCAACTATCCTACAGCAAAGGCGTTGATGTTTGGTATCAATTTAACTTTTTAACCGGTTTCAGTAACTGCCGGCGATGCGTAAGCGCCGGTTTAAAAAAAGTAAGCAAATGAAAAAGTATAAAATATATTCATTGCAATGCCTGGCGGTTTTGCTTTTGGTTATCGCAGGCATTTCATGTCAGAAGCTGGATGAAAAGCCCGAAGGCATTTCCACTCCCGACAATTTTTACACCACTCCCGAGCAGTGCGAAGCCGCATATACCGGCGCACTCAATGCCCTGTTCGTTACCTGGGGCGGGTACCAGAATATACCTACGTTTCCCGACGGACAATACGAAGGAACCAGTCTTGATTTTGGCATTACTTCTTTCAACGATCTGTGGTTGTGGCATTATAAATCCATTGCCAATATCAATGCTGTTTTAAAAGCGGTAAAGGCCGGCAGCCTCGGTGGCAATCCACAGGAGACCATCGACAACGTAGTGGCGCAGGGACGGTTTTTACGGGCGTTCAATTATTTTACTTTGGTACGACTGTATGGTAAAATTCCTTACATCACTGAGGACACTCCCGACCCGGTATCAACACCGCTTACCGAAGCATCACGCCTGGAAATTGCCGCTGTGTACGACCTGATTGAAGCTGACCTGTTGTTTGCTACAGAGCATTTAGACGATTACGACGGTGCCACACCCGGAAAGCCTAACAAATGGATAGCAAAAGGTTATCTCGCAAAAGTATATTTAACAAGAGCCACGGCGCCATTGAATCAAACAGAAAATTATGCAAAAGCACGCGATGTGGCAGATGATGTAATTATGAACGGCCCGTACACATTGCTGCCAAGTTTTTTGGATGTGTTTAAAACATCCAACAACCGCAACATGGAAATCATGTATGCATTTTACAGCTCTCCCCAAACACCGTATATGCCAGGCAACGTGTGGGCACCGTCGGAGATGGACGGGTGGAGCAGTGGCCCTGTTAAAATATATTGGGCTACCAATATTTATCCCGAGCAGCCACGCAAACACAGTTACCTGCTGCTTGATTTTACTTCCAACATTTATGATCCTTCGGCGCCCATCATCAATTGGTCCGAATCGGCTGATGGTGTTCCATACATCGGCAAATACAACATACCCAACCTCAGCTACGAGCAGCAGGTAGGCGGTGGCGATGCAGGTATTGAAATGAAACTGTTGCGCTTCGCAGATATTTTACTGATATATGCTGAAGCCGCTAATATGGCCAACGGTGGGCCTACACAGCTTGCAGTAGACCGGCTGAACATGATCATTGACCGGGCCAATGCCGGAACCGGCACCGAAGAAAGAGCAACAACGGCAATGAGCAAGGAAGCGTTCGATCAGAAAGTGATTGATGAACGCAGCTTTGAGCTTTGTTTTGAAAATGACCGCTATTTTGATGTGCTGCGTAAGAGAATATTGGAAGAAGTGAACCTGCCCGACAATGCCCAGGGGTATGATGAAAACGATTACCTGTTGCCCATACCGGCACTGGATGCAAAAGCGATCGGGCAAAATCCGGGATACGAATAAACGGGGCGTTTATTATAAAAAAGGCTGCGTCTTGCAAAAGCCAGCCTTTTCTTCTCTTTTCGGTTATGCTTTCCTGTAATAAAATGTAGGGGTATTGTGCGGTGTTGAAAGATGCCAGGTAGCTGTATTGCCATGTCCATGAATAAAAAAATCAAGGTTGTAATATGATGAAAACGCAACAGGTAAAAGTATGGGTGAATGTTGTTGTTGTTTGCTGCATACAGATCATTGCCTGTAGTACACCCGCGGCCGAAAACCATGCGCCTGCCGGAGAAAGGAAAGTCATTCGTGAACTAAATGCAGGCGAAATAGAAGCGGGTAGTAAAACCATTGCCATTGTTGATGTTACTATTATAGATGGCAACGGAGGAACGCCGGTAGAAAACGGAACTGTAATAGTGAAAGGAAATAAGATAGAAGCCGTTGGCAAATCATCGGCTGTAAAGCTGCCGCAACATGTGGAGGTGATTGACGGGAAAGGAATGAGCCTGCTGCCGGGTTTTATTGATTCGCATTTTCACCTCGATAATATGACTGGCTTACCCGCCCTCTTTTTACAACACGGCGTAACCTCGGTGCGCGACCCCGGGGCGTGGAACGAAGCGTATAATGGTGAGCGTGAGTCGGGCAAAATGATTCCGCGTTTGTTTTTATGCGGTCCCCACCTTGATATGTATCCACCCGCATACCCGCACGATGCTTACGTGGTGCGCGATTCGATTGAAGCGGTGAACCAGGTGAACCGTGCGGCCAATGAAGGCGCCACTGCTATTAAAGTATATTTCAGGCTATCGCCACAGCTCATTCGGGTGGTTTGCAATGCAGCGCATGCAAGAGGACTGCCGGTAACCGCGCATCTTGAAATTACCGAGGCTATGGAAGCTATTGAGCAGGGATTAGATGGCATAGAACACATTACATCTTTTGGTCTTTCGCTTCAACCAAAACGCGAAGCGGAAAAATACAGGCAAATGGTGCTGAACGATAATGATGCGCGTAAGCAGGGACGTTATGAAGTGTGGAAGAACATTGATGTAAACGGAAAGATGGTAGATAGTCTTGCGAAATACCTTGCAAAAAAAGGAACATTTGTAAGCCCTACACTTGGTCCCTTTGAATACCAACCCGCCGATGGTGTAACCGATACCGTTAGGTTGACAGGTTTCAACCATATGAAGGCTGTAACAAAAAAGCTGAAAGAGGCTGGAGTACGCATTGTACTTGGCTCGCATTCAAGCATACCCTATGCCGAAACAGGCTGGGCCTTTCAGCGCGAAATGGAATTGTTTGCCGAAAGTGGCATCAGCAACGCAGATATTATTGTGGCTGCTACCATGCAAAATGCAAGATTTTTTAGAATTGACGACCGGCTGGGCAGCATTGAAAAAGGAAAAATTGCCGACTTGCTGCTGGTAAAAGGAAATCCGCTGCAGGATATTAAAGCGGTGCGGAACATCAGCCGCGTAATGCTGAATGGAAAATGGGTGAGCATGGGACAATGATGTGCGGCTCTTTTGCTGCCGGTTTTAAAAGAATATATTATGACGGATCATAAAAGCATACAAAAAGAATTTAGCTGTATCAGCTCACGGCATACCTGCGACGAAACGCTGTGGCTGGAATTTAAGAACGGAGACAGGCGGGCATTTGCCATGTTGTATCTGCGATACTATAAAATACTCGTGCATGCGGGCACTGGTATTTGTCACGATGGCGACATGATAATGGACTGCATACACGACCTGTTTGTTGAAATGTGGAAGAACAGGCACGGGCTGGGATTGCCGCATTCTGTAAAAGCATATCTTATCCGGTCTTTACAGCGCAAACTTTTAAGGCTTTTAAAAAAAAGAAGGGCAGATGTGTTTCAGCAACAGGTTGAGCGCATACCCGATACCGAAACGGTGCCATGTGTTGAAAAGAAGATCATTCACGAGCAGTTGCGGCGCGAACGGGAAAGTGATATACGGAAGGCCATAACAGTACTTACCCGCCGGCAGCAGCAGGCGGTGTATCTTCGTTTTTACGCCAACCTCAGCTATGCAGAAATAGCAGGGAAAATGGCCATCAGCACCGATTCCATATACAATCTTATTTCAAAGGCAATGGGCAATATGCAACAGGAACTGGTGAGGATGCCAATGAGAACGCTGTGAATGTGTTGTTTGGAGTTTATGATTTCGGGTTTGAAGGCTGTAAACGATAAACAACAAACGGACAAACGGTAAACGACAAACGATAAACAACAAACTTGTATGCTTAAACTAATTGTTTACTCCCTGTTACTACTGTCGGCATACGAAAGTGCCGCGCAGCGTCCCGATTCTCTGCTGCTGAAAAATTATCGCCCCAAATCCATTTACAAAATACCGGTAACAAAAATTGAAAAAGCAAAATACCCGGTAATAGACGTGCATTCACACCCGTGGATGGCCAAAAGTGAGGAAGACATAAAACAATGGATCAAACGCATGGACAAATTTGGCATTGAGAAAACCATTTTGCTGACAATGGCTTCGGGCGCAGGGTTTGATTCAATATACAAAGCATATGCGCCCTACCTCAATCGTTTTGAGTTGTGGTGTGGCTTTGATTACACAGGGTATAACGAACCGGGCTGGAGTGCAAAAGCTGTAAAAGAACTGGAGCGTTGTGTAAAAAAGGGAGCGAAGGGAGTAGGAGAGTTAGGCGATAAGGGATTGGGAGAATTGTTCTCCGATCCCGTTCCGGCATACGGCATGCACATAGATGATGCGCGCATGAAACCGTTGTTTCAAAAATGCGGCGAACTTAACATACCGGTAAACGTGCATGTAGCCGAACCGATGTGGATGTATGAACCCATGGACTCTACCAATGATGGGCTGATGAATGCCTATAACTGGAAGATCGATAAATCCAAACCCGGGTTGCTGGGGCATGCTGAGCTGATACAAACGCTGGAAAATGTGGTGCGCGACAATCCCAATACCACTTTCATTGCCTGCCACCTCGCCAATTGCGAATATGATCTTACTATTTTAGGCAGGCTGTTGTCTAAATACAACAACCTGTATGCAGATTTTGCCGCAAGATTTGCAGAGATTGCACCAGTACCGCGATACATGCAGGCGTTCTTTGAAAAATACCAGGATCGTTTGTTGTATGGTACCGACATGCAGGCGGATGATTATATGTACGAAACCACCTTCCGCATACTGGAAACAAATGACGAGCATTTTTACGCCATCGATCTAACCGATTATCATTGGCCGTTACATGGTTTTGGGCTGAGCGATGCAATATTGAAGAAGGTATATAAGACAAATGCGGAGAGGCTGTTGAGATAAGGGATGAGGTGTAAGGTATAGGGTGTAAGGAGTTCATCCTCCGTGCAACTTTGTGTCTCCGTGTCTTTGTGGTTCAAAAAAAAATCAACAACCAGAAAACAACAAACTTGAAACACATTTCCATTGCTCCCTTGCTCCTTTTAGTGTTGTCTTGCCATCACCAGGAAAAACCATATACCACCTGGAGCATTTACCGCGGCGATAAAGCAAGTACGGGCTACTCCGCACTTACACAAATCAGCACTTCCAATCTCAACCAGCTTGAAGTTGCCTGGACCTATCACTGTGGCGATGCCCGCGAAGGCAACCGCTCGGCCATACAATGCAATCCCATTGTTGTTAACAACAAAATGTACATCACTTCGCCACAGTTAAAGCTCATCGCGCTCGATCCGCAAACAGGAAAAGAGCTGTGGAGGTTCGATCCGTTTGTGAAGGAAGAAGCGACCGGTGTAAACCGCGGCGTTACTTACTGGCAGCAAGAGAATGACAAACGCATTTTCTTTTCTGCCGGCGTGTGGCTGTATGCGCTGAATGCCGACAGCGGAACGCTCATCACTTCTTTTGGCAAACAGGGAAGAGTAGATCTGCGCGAAGGATTGGGCCGCGAACCTTCGGGTTTGGGTGTATGGGCAACCTCACCCGGCATTGTGTATAAAGACCTGTTGATACAGGGTACGGCGTTGGGAGAGGGATATGATGCTGCTCCCGGTTTTATCCGCGCGTATGATACCCGCACGGGTAAAATCGTATGGACTTTTCATACCATTCCGCAGCCGGGTGAGTTTGGTTACAATACATGGGACACCGCATCTTACAAGCATGCCGGTGGTGTTAATTGCTGGGCAGGCATGAGTATGGATGAAGCAAAAGGGATTGTATATATTCCGCTCGGCTCACCGGCATTTGATTTTTATGGAGGCAACCGCAAGGGAAAAAATTTATTTGGCAATTGCCTGCTGGCGCTGAATGCGGCAACAGGTCAACATGTATGGCATTATCAACTGGTGCACCACGACTTGTGGGATTACGATCTGCCAGCACCGCCTGTATTGATCAATATAAAACACAACGGAAAAAACGTGGAGGCTGTGGCGCAGGTAACAAAAATGGGAATGGTGTTCTTGTTTGACCGTGTTACGGGAGCGCCTGTATTTCCTATAGAAGAAAAACCTGTTCCGCATTCTTCTTTGCCGGGTGAGCAAACATGGGCTACACAGCCTTTCCCGGTAAAGCCGTTGCCTTTCTCGCGACAGTTCTTCTCCGACAGCGATATCATCAATCTTTCAGACTCTTCCTACTCTTATGTAAAAGAAAAAATAAAGGGCGCCAGGAAGGGAAGCATTTACACGCCTCCCGATACGGCGGGCGTGGTGCAGTTTCCCGGAACGCGTGGCGGCGCTGAATGGGGCGGTGCTTCGGTTGATCCGGAAACGGGCATGCTTTATGTAAATGCCAACGAAATTCCGCTGCTCATCAAAATGAAAGCTGTGCCGTTGGATAATACAGAAGGCGCAGCACAAGGAGAAAAAATATATACGCTGAACAATTGTACCATGTGTCATGGTGCCGACCGCAAAGGCACAGGCGTTTATCCCTCACTGTTACAGCTCAGCAAAAAATACAACGAAGCACAGGTAGAACAACTATTGCAGAAGGGCAGGGGACAAATGCCTGCTTTCCCCAACCTGGGTGCAGCAGATAAAAAAGCGCTGATCGATTTTTTGTTTCAAAAAGGCAATCAGCCAACACATGCAGTTGCTGATACCAGCACCCGGCAATACCGTTATGTACACAACGGCTGGACTACGCTTACAGACCAGAACGGCTATCCCGGTGTGAAGCCACCGTGGGGAACACTCAATGCCATTGATCTGAACAGCGGTAATATCGTTTGGCAGATACCGTTAGGCGAATATCCTGAGCTGATTCAAAAAGGCATTCCACCTACCGGCACGCAAAACCTGGGTGGTGCCGTGGTTACTGCAGGTGGGTTGGTAATAATAGGCGCTACGCGCGATGAAAAGCTGCGCATATTCGACAAACGCAACGGTAAACTTTTGTGGGAATACAAACTGCCGGCGGGTGGCTATGCAACACCTGCTACCTATACCGTAAATAACCAGCAATACATTGTAATAGCTGCAGGCGGAGGTGGGAGAGTAGGTTCGCCTTCGGGAGATGCATATGTGGCTTTTAAGTTGAATGGTAAGGGATAAGAAAGAGCAAGAACCAAAAATCAAGAACCAAAAAGCGATTACAACTAAACGTAAAAATTTCTTAGATCCAGATCAATATATTTATTCCATTCGGTTCTTGTTTCCTCTGTTTCTTCTTTGGTCCTTGTCTCTTGTTTTTTGTGATTTATTTTTTAAAGCATCCCCTTCAATACTTCCCAAACGTTGTTGGCAACAATTTTTTGTCCTTCGGCTGTAGGGTGAATGCCGTCTGCCTGGTTCAGTTTTTCTTCACCACCTACACCTTCTAATAAAAATGGAAGGAAAGCAATATTGTTTTTTTCAGCGAGGGTTTTGTACAGTTGCTGAAATTCGTCGGCATATTTTTTACCCATATTAGGCGGTATGCGCATGCCCGTTAGTAATATCTTTACATCGGGATATTTTGCTTTTACCTGGTCTATAATTGCCTGCAGGTTTTGCGAAGTTTGTTGCAGCGCTATCCCCCGCAAGCCATCGTTGCCGCCCAGTTCCAGCACAAATATGTGTACCGGCTGCTGCAATATCCAGTCTATCCTGCTTTTGCCGCCGGCGGTGGTTTCGCCGCTCAATCCTGCATTCACCACTTTATAGGGATAGTTAAGTGAATCGAGCTTTTGCTGAATGATGGCAGGAAATGCTTCGGTCAGGTCCAATCCATAACCGGCAGTCAGGCTATTGCCAAAAAACACAATGTTCTTTTTTTCCGATGGGACCGTGGTGGCCTTTTGCTGCGCCGTGTCTTTGCTGTCTTCAGGGGGAGCAGGCTTGGTTTGATTGTTGCAGGCCATGCTGAACAAGATGATCAATGCTGCCAGGAAATTCCGGCTATATCGATTGTGTTTTTTAATCTCCATAAAAACCTGTTAACTAAGTTTTAAAAATACTGTAATTTAAACAACTCTTGCCCAAACCGTGTAATTTGAAAGAACACTTAAAAACAACAAAAGTGAATCCAATATTAGAAGTAAAAAACATAACCAAGTGGTATAAGAGTGGTAACAGGCAACTCACCGTTTTGCACAACATTGTTTTTTCGGTTGAAGAAGGTGCTATCGTATCCATCATCGGGCCTTCGGGCAGCGGCAAAACTACTTTGCTGGGCTTGTGTGCCGGGCTTGACAGGGCGAGCAGCGGATCAGTGGTGTTAAACGGCATTGAGCTTGATCATTTGGGAGAAGATGAAAGAGCGCGTGTGCGCAACCGTTATGTTGGTTTCATCTTTCAGAACTTTCAGCTAATGCCTACTTTAACGGCGTTGGAAAACGTGATGGTGCCTATGGAACTGAGCGGCGAAAAGAACATCCGCAACAGGGCAGTCACCCTGCTTGAAAAGGTAGGACTGGCAGAACGCATCCATCATTATCCCGCACAGCTATCGGGCGGCGAGCAACAGAGGGTATCTATTGCGCGCGCATTTTCTACCAATCCTAAAATATTATTTGCCGACGAGCCTACCGGCAACCTCGATGATGAAACGAGCGACAAAATAGTGCAGTTGCTTTTTGATCTGAATAAGGAAGCGGGCACCACGCTGGTTATTGTTACGCATAACCCGGAACTGGCGGAAAATACCCACAGGATCATCAAACTGAAGGGAGGGCATATTATTTCCGATCAACCAACGCGCAACGCTGTATTATCTGCCTAAACAAATGCAATGGATCATCTATCATCACCCGATCAAACAAAAATCAATTTCCCGTGGATATTGAACATGGCATGGCGCGACAGCCGTCGCAACCGTGGAAGGCTGCTGTTGTTCATATCATCCATTATTATAGGTATTGCTGCACTGGTTGCCATCTTTTCGTTAGAAGACAATGTGCGGAGAGATATAGACAACCAGGCAAAGTCGCTGGTGGGTGCCGACCTGGTGGTGGACAACAACCGCCCGGCAGACACCGCCATTGCAAAACTGATCGATTCGCTGGGCGAAGAACGTTCTACTCAATGCAGCTTTGCTTCGATGGTGTATTTTAAAAAGAGCGGCGGCACCCGGCTGGTGGAGGTGTTGGCGCTGGAAGGGAACTATCCTTATTACGGTAGCTTCGAAACCATTCCGGCAGAAGCAGGTATAGGTTTCCGTAAGTTGCAGGAAGCGCTGGTAGATAAAACCCTGATGCTGCAATACAATGCAAGGGTTGGCGATACCATACAGGTAGGAGAGCTGGATTTTCGCATCGCGGGTACGCTTACCCAGGCGCCGGGCAGAACTGGCATTTCAACTACGGTAGCTGCGCCGGTGTACATTCCATTCCGCTATCTTGAACAAACAGGTTTGTTGCAAAAGGGCAGCCGCTTTAAGTATACTTATTATTTTAAGTATAACTCGGCATCGCAAATGAACCGGCAGTTGGATGCCGTGAAGGATACCCTTGAAAAATCGGGCTGGGACTATGAAACTGCCGATGCGCGGAAAAGAGAAACCAGCCGACAGTTCGACGATCTGTCAAAGTTCCTTACCCTCGTGGGTTTTATTGCCTTGCTGCTCGGTTGCATTGGCATTGCCAGCTCTATTAATATTTATGTTCGCGAAAAAATAAACAGTATAGCCGTATTGCGTTGCCTCGGTGCATCGGGGTTGCAAACTTTCCTTATTTATCTTACACAAATTGTAGTAATTGGATTTGTTGGCGCACTCACTGGTGCTGTATTAGGCACTATTGCGCAGCAGTTGCTGCCCGTTGTGTTGAAAGACCTGTTGCCGGTAAGCATTACAACCACTCTATCGTGGAGCGCGGTGCTGAGGGGAATTGGTACAGGCGTGGTAATATCGCTGCTGTTCGGACTGCTGCCGCTGCTTTCGGTACGAAGCATTTCTCCTTTGTTTACGTTGCGCGTATCCGTTGAACCCCGTCCAGCCTGGAAAGATCCTGCGCAGTTGCTGCTGTTTGGTATTATCTTATTGTTTGTTTGCCTGTTTGCTCGGCTGCAAATGGAAAACTGGGGGCAGGCATTGATCTTTACATTGGGCATACTGGCTGCATTTGTTTTTCTTACGCTGGTGGCATTGTTGTTGCGATGGGCCGTAAAAAAATTCTTTCCTGCTACCTTCAGCTATGTGTGGCGGCAGGGCTTTGCCAATTTATACCGGCCCAACAATCAAACCATTTTGCTGGTGGTTACCATTGGATTGGGTACATTGTTTATCGGCACGCTTTATTTTGTGCAGGGCACGCTTATGAACAGGGTATCGCTGTCTGCCAGCGGCAACCAGTCGAACATGGTTTTGTTTGATATACAAAGCAGCCAGAAACAGGCGGTAGCAGATCTTGCCCGTCAGTTTCAATTGCCATTGCAGCAGCAGGTACCCATTGTTACCATGCGTATTGAAGAAATTAATGGAAAAACGGCCGACGATGCAAGAAAGGATTCCACGCTTCGTATTCCGCGCCGGGCTTACGAAGGAGAGATAAGAGTAACGTACAGGGACACCCTCACTGCTTCTGAAAAACTGGTGGGCGGTAAAATGGACAACAGCGGTCACCGACAGGGGCAGCCGGTATATATATCGCTTGAAAAGGGATGGGCAGAGCATATCAGGGTAGACGTAGGCGATAGTATTTTGTTCAACGTGCAGGGTGCGCTTATGCCAACGGTGGTGGGCAGCCTGCGCGATGTGGACTGGCAGCGTGTTCAAACCAATTTCAGGGTGGTGTTTCCTTCGGGGGTATTGGAAAATGCACCGCAGTTTCATGTGCTGGTAACCCGTGTTCCCTCTAGCGAAGTATCTGCTGCTTTTCAGCGATCGGTAGTACAACAATTTCCCAACGTGTCCATCATTGATCTTGGGCTCATCCTGAAAGTGCTGGATGAAGTGCTGGAAAAAATAGGTTTTGTAATACGTTTTATGGCGGGCTTCAGTATTGCTACAGGGCTTATTGTATTGATTGCTTCTGTGTTTGTAAGCAAGTACCAACGCATGCAGGAAAGTATTTTGTTGCGAACGCTTGGCGGCAGTCGCAAACAAATTTACCTGATCATTATGCTGGAATATTTTTTCCTGGGTGCATTGGCTGCGGCAACCGGCATATTGTTATCGCTGGCGGGAAGCTGGGCTTTGGCTCATTTTACTTTCGATGCGCCGTTCAATCCATCGGTATGGCCTGCTGTTATACTCTTCTTTTCTATTTCACTGCTCACTGTTGTGATTGGCTTATTCAACAGCAGGGATATTGTAAATACGCCACCGTTGGAGATATTGAGGAAAGAGGTGTGAGGGGAAGGTGTAAGGTATAAGGTATAAGGTAGAGGGTAGAAGGTAGAGGGTGTAGGGTATAGGGTATAGGGTATAGGGAGAAAGGAGGGCAAAGATCAAACGTGAAAGGGGAGAGGTAACAAATTCAAAGGTTTGCAACTTTTTAAAAGTTGCAAACCTTTAATACGAAGAAGAAAGGTCAAAGGTGAAGGAACATTATCTTTCACATTTGACCTCTCACTATTCACCTTTCTTAATACAGCACTTCGCCTAATTTTTTCATCAGGTCTTCGCCGCGTAAACTCTTTGCAATGATCTTGCCTTCTTTGTCGAGCAGGTAATTCATGGGGATGGCTCTTACGCCGTACAGGGATGCCACATCACTCTGCCAGCCTTTTAAATCAGAAACATGTGTCCACGAAAGTTGATCTTCCTGGATAGCCTGTTCCCATGCTTCCTTTTTCTGATCTAACGACACGCCGAGGATATCGAACCCTTTTGACTTATAGGCATTGTATGCTTTTACTACAGCAGGGTTCTCCTGGCGGCAGGGGCCGCACCAGCTTGCCCAGAAATCTAGCAGTATGTATTTTCCTTTGTAAGAAGCCAGCGAAACCTGCTTACCATTTATATCGGTTAATGTAAAGTTGGGAGCGGTGCTTCCTATGGCAGTGCTTTGCGAAGCATCGAGCGCTTTTTTAATCACTGTTCCGAAATGAGATGCTTTGATGTTTTCTTTCAGTCCATTGTATAACGGCTGAAGTTCAGCCGCATCTGGCTCTGCTAAAAAATTTTGTGCTATTAAAAACGGTGCGGCATAAGACCCTGGATTTTCTTTCGCAAATTTTACCACCAGGTCCTTATTTTCTTTTTCCAGTGCTTCGAAATCTTTTCGCACCTGTTCAGCAGTATTTACATCACCACTCATAGAAGCCTGCTGATATTTCATGTACAGCTCTCTTTGCTTATTATCTATGATCTCGTAACTGGTGTAAAATTTCTGGTATTCATCCTGCGTAGCCGATCCTGAAACTTTTCCTTTAAACAAGGAATCTTTAGATGCAGTAACCTGTATCTTTCCACTTTCCAGGAAAAAGCTCAGCGGTTTCTGCTGGCTGGCTTCATCGAAAGTTAAAACTGCAAACTGCGGTTCTGCTGCTGCGCCTTTAAATTCAAATTTGCCTTTTTCTATTTTTGCAGAATCGGGAACTTCCTGGTCTTTTTGAATATTGAAGAGGTAAATCCAACCGCTGTCTAATCCATCAATGGTTCCTGAAAGCACAAATGTTGAGTCGCCAGGTGTTTTTCCAGATGTTTTATCATTGTTGCCGCACGAACAGAGCGTTGCAATGCAGGCAATGACAAGGATCAGTTTTTGCATAAGCTTAATTTTAATGAGCTGCAAAACTAAACATTAACTGGTTGTAATGACGCAAAACATTGTTATTGTTTTTGGCTGTCTGCTATGAGCATTCAGCAATCAGCTATCAGAAGCTGATCGCTCATACTTAATAACTTATAACTTCTAATTGATTAATCTTAGATCGTGTCGATCGGGGTAGCTTTCCCATCGGCACGCCGCAAGGCGGTCTGATGGAATAAAGCTGCAAAAACGTATAGCCAGTTTCAGGACAAGACACTCAAAGCTGAATGCTGATAGCTGACGGCTATTAGCTTACTGATACTGAATGTATACCGGCTGTGGTTTCAGCTTTAATACTTCTTCGGGAGTCATGATGCGGCTGTTTGCTTCGCGGAAATCATTTTTATAAAAGAGTTTAAAGCCTGCAAACTGAACGGGTTCTTTATAAATGTACTGCCTGTAAGTATTTATTTTACGTGCCTGCATTCCCCATCCGTCCATATCCATTACAATCTGTACTTCGGGGCGCGTTTTTATTTGCTGGTGGCCGGTAACCATTCCCTGCGTAAACCGGTGAACAACCAACACTTTAGGAGGCAGATTGTGTTTGCGCACCAGTTCCGCTAAATAACCGGTTACGTAATTAATATCATCCGCATTAAATGTGCCTATTACGGTGCCGGGTTTTTGCCCGCCTTTCATCGAAAATTCCGGATCTATACCCAGGTGCATGTCAGGGCGCATCAGGTACTTTTCCAATAGCGGAATTTCCTGCTGCAGAGTGCTAAGCCCCACCTGTATATCTACAAAAGTGATGGCATTGATCTTCTCCGACATTTTCAAAACGGAGTCAATCTGATGGTGTGGCATGCGAAGGCGGTATTTGCCGTCTTTGCCAGCACTGCCCTGCGCGGTTACTGCAATGTAATGAAGGGCAGGTATTACTTCAATGGCCGAATCTGCATCCTGCCATCTTTTAACTTCTCCCTTTAATTTGGCCAATACTTCATCTTTAGGTAATTCTCCCAATATGCCCATTTTTTTGGAATAGAGGTTGCCGTAATACGATACGATTCTCTTAAAAGGCAATATCGCTCCGGGGAGGGGATACGGCGCTTTTACCGGCCATTTACCCGAGCTGTCGCCGTTAGTAATGTAAATATTTTTTTCGTTGAAGGCTGCGGTATCCAGCGTTACTTCCTGTGCAGGGGGCAGTTCAGATGCATTAGCTGCCTGTTTGCCGGCGGTATCCGTTACCGATGGGGTTTCCACCTCGTTTTTTGAGTAAGAAGTGCTGCAGCTCGTCATTGCTGCTATCAGCAAAAAGCAAATGCCGCAAATACGGGCAGGTGCATTTATCCTCAACACATTTGCCTTATTGCTTCCAAAAGATTTCATGGAGTATAGATTGAGTTGGTTTATAAACAAAATTGAATTGCAAAATAACATTGTCTGTTGCTAAAAACGTGACAATCAGCAAAATATTATCAATAAACGTGCAGGAATTTATTAGCCTGGGCTGCCCAAGGGAATAATCGGGTGAAAGTGCGCTTTTGGTCGTGGCTCCGGTCTAACAATCAACAACATACGCTAAGTGTGTTTAAGAAGGCAAGAAGTAAGAGAATGTTTAAAATATTAGTCTATTAAATTTGTAGACTAATATTTTTTTCCTAACATTGCAGTATGAACAACAGCAGCAACTTCTTTACTGTTAATTCGCTGGCGCGATGTTAAGTCGGCTTCCTTCCTTCCTGCCTGGTATAATTACTTCTTTTACTTCTTTGCGTAAACCTGTTTTATATGAAAAATCTGTCGTTGCTTCAATTGATATTGATAATAATGATCGCTTTTGTCGGGTCGGCTTTTCAGCACGACAAACCTTCGGCCATTATAGAGGGCAGCGTACTGGCTGCAACAACTGGCAAGCCGCTGGCAGATGTTTACCTGTATATTGTTGCGGGTGAAGAGGAAACCGTTACGCATGCCGACGGAAGATTTACGTTAAAAACCTGGCAAACTTTCCCGGTGCGCTGCACGGTTGAACACAAAAATTATGCGCGGCAGATTGTATTGATCCGCCAGGCGGGAAAGATTGAGGTTACGCTGCAGCATAAATAAAATTTACACAAGTTACGTGGCCGAGTGGAAAGGCGGAGGCTGGCAAGTCCTTTTACGATGGTTCGAGTCCATCCGTAACTACGGAGTTATTAAGAGCAAGCAATCGTTAGGCCGTTTCGTTTCTACGAAAGGGCCTTTTTTGTTGAATGGTTGATTGGGTTAAGTAAGTTGAATAAGTTAATTGAGGGGAGGCGCGTAAATGAGGTAACTGCAATAATGAATTTTGAGTTAGTGTTTACCGCCGCCAGAGGCGGCAGCAAATAGGTGCGAGGAGAAGACGCCTCGCACAGCGGGGCGCGATAAATTTCGCATTCATTGATGCAGCTTACAAATCGATCAATCATAATGAAACCGGCACCCAATCACATAACATTTCTGGTCTTTTCCTTTTTTGCCATCTATCTTATAAACAAGTCGGTGTTCGGAGGTAATGCGCCTTGACCAAAACCCTTTCAACTCATATTTTAATGGCTCTGGTTTTCCCAAACCCTGGAATGGAGTTCTTCGAATATCTTTTAATAGCTCTTTTATCTTGTCAACTACCGAAGCATCTGTTTCCAGCCAATATTCAAAATCTTCCCAGGCATTTTGAGTAAACTCAATATTCATAGGTCAGTTATTTGGGAAGATCAAATTTCTTCGTTTTTCCTGCATTCAATTGTTTAACCGATTCCTGCAGTCTTTTCCTGTTAGTGCTTGTCGATAAAAGATGCGCCGTCTCGGTAAGCGAGTTGTATTCTTTGAGGGACATAATGACAATGGCATCTTCTTCCGTTGTTCTTGGAACTATAATTACGTCAGAAGACTGTGAAACATCGTCGAGATATTTCTTGATGTTTGATCTTAGCTGTGATATCGAAACTGCCTGCATAAAATGTTTTGTACGAACAAATGTACGAAAAGTAGTACGAACATACACAAAGGCTCGTTAATTAAGCAATCCAAGCTTTCCATGCCTGTATAAATTTCCGGGACAGGGAGGCTTTTTGTGTACTGTCGCCAGAGGCGGCAGTAAATAGGTGCGAGGAGAAGACGCCTCGCACAGCGGGCCCTTCTTTAGAGTTCTTTCCAAATGGCTTTTCGTGTCTGGTTTGCAGATGTTGCAAATACCTCAATCAGCCCACTTAACTCATTCTCCTACTCAACTCACTCACTACTCACCTCTTCACAAAATACGGTGCTCCCTCCAGCGCCAGGTCGGTATTTTCAAATATGTTTTTTGCTTCGCTTAAAAAATCATCCAGCACGTCGTATTTGCTGCTGAAGTGTCCTATCAGCAAACGTTTGGCATTTGCCTTTAATGCTATGGCGGCAGCCTGCACTGTAGTAGAGTGCGCCCTGCTAATGGCTTTGGCTTCATGATCAGCGAGGTAGGTAGCTTCGTGGTAAACCAGGCTAACCTCTTTTATTTTTTCAGCAATCGCTTCGTTGTAGGCTGTGTCGGCGCAATAAGCATAGCTGAGTGGCGGCTCGGGCTTGTGCGTAACCCACTCATTTTTTACGATCGTTCCATCTTTGGTAATATAATCTTCGCCTGCTTTTAAGTGTTGATAGTACGAAGAAGGAATGCCATATTCCTGCAATTTTTCGCCATCCAGCTTCAGCGGCTTTTCTTTCTCCTTAAATAAAAATCCCCAGCAAGGTATGCGATGGCTTACTGCAAAGCAGCTCACTGTTATTTTTTTGTCGTCGAGCAACACGCCTTCGGATTGGAGGGGAACAAAGTGCAATGCATACGGAAGAACGGTATCGGCAGCTTTGAATTGCAGTTCCAGTATTTGCTGCAAAGGCTCCGGTGCATACAGCCATAGTTCTTCTGTGCGCCCATTCAGTCCATAGCTGTTCAATAGCCCTGGTAATCCAAAATAATGATCGCCGTGCAGGTGCGAAATAAAAATATGCCGGATGCGATTGCGGCGTATTTTGTAGCGATTCATTTGAATCTGGGCGCCTTCACCACAGTCTACCAAAAAAAGCTGCTCCTGGAAATAAACTACCTGCGAGGTAGGATGACGGTCGTGCATAGGAAGCGCTGAATTATTGCCAAGAATGGTTACTGCAAACACTTTATTATTTGTTAGAGATGGAAAATGTACTTCATTTATTTTAATTGTGGAAATCGAATAAAGTAGCCGTAAAAACGCCTTTTTCCCTTTTCTTAAAAACAACATCCCAGTTGCCATTGTAGCGCAGCAAGCGGGGCACCAGGTAATTTTCAAAACGGGTCATCTCCACCTGCATATCTACATTAAAATCGTACAAGCCGGCCTTATAGCTCAACGAATAATTCCGCGCAATTACTTCGAAGGTTTTTACACTGAACCAGGTAACCATTTCATCTATTACGATCCTGTCTTTATTGCCGCCGTTTTCTTTTTCTTTTGCTTTGATGGAAAAAATATAACACAGCTCGCCAAGATGTTCATCCTGGTCGAGACTATAGTCGTACAGCTCCGCCATGTCTTCATCAAAAATGGCTGTTTTGTTGCCTATGAATGGCAAACCCGGAATGGCTTTGCCGGGGTTAAAGAAAAGCATTTTCAGTTGTTCCTTATGCTTTGCGGTACCCGATTTGCCTTTTATGCTCCGTTCTGTTCCTTTTACAATATTGGTTTCGCCGCAAATGGTATCGCGGGCAAAAAATAAGCCTGCGTATAATTCAGGCGTATAGTAGTTGTAGTTCTTATCATCGTCGTACATATCACCGCTTACTTCTTCCTCTAACACATTGGTATAACGGCAGCCATTATGCACCCATTGCGATGTTTTGCTGAGTAATGATGCTTTAACGCGATTCTTTTTGTCGAACATCCTGATATCGTTCAGCGATGTGAACTGCAGTACCCGCAGGTTGCGGAACGCCTTGTAAAAAGTGGTATCGTTCTTTACCCTTTCAATAAAGGAGGGAACATCTACATTGTTTCTTATGATGACTTCCGAGAGGGTGATCACCTTTTTTTCTACCACTACAACGCTGTCTTTTTGCTGAGCCAGCAGCAGGGCAGGAGGCAACAGCAGGCATAACACGCCCATTGCCAGTGCAGCGATATACGGTTGTTTACCTCGCAAACGACATTTTATAATCAACGCTTACTTTTCCTTTGGAAATATCTTCCAGCTTTCCTTTAATGAGCCTGCGTTTCAGCGGCTTCAGGTAGTCGATGAACAATTTCCCTTCAATGTGATCGTATTCGTGGAGGATAACCCGGGCAGTAATGCCGTTGAATGTTTTTACCTGCGGCTCAAACTTTTCATCCACATATTCAAGGGTAACCTGTTCGTTACGGGTAATGTCTTCTCTTATTTTGGGAATGCTGAGGCAACCTTCGTTATACGACCATGGCTCGCCATTCAGCTCCTTAATATGTGCATTGATGAATACCTGCTTCACACCCGGCGCGTCTTTGTATTTAGCCCTGTCGCCTTCGTCCATTCCGGAAAATATCTGCTGGCTGTCGATCACAAAAATCCGCACGTCCCGGTTTACCTGCGGCGCTGCCAGCCCCACACCGCTGGACGCATACATGGTTTCCCACATGTCTTCTATAAATTTGTCCAGTTGCGGATAGTCGGGCGTTATATCTTTACACACAGTCCTTAAAACCGGCGCACCGTATGCTACTATAGGTAAAATCATTTGACTGAAGGTTAAATCTTTGCTTAAATGGCTGCAAATTTAGCTCAAATTCCTCAAAAACAGGCATATGCATAGGGTAACCCTGCTTACCGGCGACGGCTCTCCAACCATTATGGATACCCGAACGCAGCAAACCTACCATTCCATGCATGGGGCTGTTACGGAATCGCAACATGTATATATTACAGAAGGGTTCAACTCGATAACCAGCAACCCGGAACACCTGAATGTACTGGAGGTAGGATTTGGCACCGGTTTAAATGCGCTGCTCACTTTGCACGAGGCGGCGCAAAAGCAGCAGCACGTCGTTTATACTGCTGTTGAGCCTTTGCCGCTTAGAGAAGCTGAGCTATTGCAGTTGAATTATTGCACGCTTTTGCACAGAAGCGACCTGCAGCC
>JBQCGX010000128.1:0-3481 GCA_051955255.1 Agriterribacter sp.
AACTAAGTTAAGCGGTTGAAGCTCAGTGTATCGCCTCACCCCAACCCTCTCCTCGCGGAGAGGGAGCAAAGCCCGCTACAGCAAAGGGCTTCAGCGATTTTTTAAAATTTTAACCGGACAACAAAGATCTCAAATCAAAAATTCCCCGTCGCCGCTATCACTTCTTTCAAAAACCGGTCGGCGTCTATTTTCCGCAAACCGAGCCGAACCACTACCAGTTTTTTTGAAGGGATGATAAATATATATTGCCCGCCATAGCCTGCCGCATAATACATATCTGCCGGTGCAGAGGGAAAGATGCGTTCGGTCCTGGAAGCATCACTAAAACCATTCAGCCAAAACTGGTAGCCGTAGTGCTGCAAAGGATCTGCTTCGTAAGGCTGGGTAGCTTCTTTTACCCACGCTGGCGATAATATTTGCTCATCGTTCCATTTTCCATTGTTGCAATAAAGCAGGCCAAAGCGTGCAAAATCTCTTGCGGTGGCATAACAATATGACGAGCCTACGTAAGTACCCGATGCATCAGGTTCGAGCTGCGCAGAATACATGCCTATTTTGTATAGCAATTCAACGTAAGGGAATGTTTGATAATTTTCTTCGCCCGCTGTACTGCGTATAATACGACTCAACACATTGGCATTGCCACTCGAATAATTAAAAACACTGCCGGGAGTATGCGCTAAAGGTAAGCCGGCAATATAAGATGCCATATCGCCCTTTTTAAACAGCATGGTAATTGCTTCGCTTGGCCCGTTGTAGTTTTCGCTGTATTCAAGTCCCGAGTTTTGCTGCAACAGGTGCCGCGTGGTGATGGCGCTCTTGCTGCTGTTTTTCCATTCGGGAACGGGAGCAGGCTCATTGATATTTAGCTTGTTTTGTCTGGCAAGAATGCCGATTTGCGTGGCGGTAATGCTTTTGGTCATCGACCAGGCAGGCAGCCTGCTGTTGTAGTTGTAGCCAGGCGCATATTGTTCGGCAATCAATTGCCCGTTGTGTACAATTACAATCGCCCTTGTTTCCGATTGCTGGTCGTTAAATGTTTCGTTCATTACTCTTTCCATTGCCTGCTGCAGTGCCAGCCTGTTGATGTTTGCAGCCATGCTATCCGGTAATTTGTTGCCGTTGGGCCACCAAACAGAATCGCTATTGCTAACAGGTGGAGCAGGGCGATAAAATCGCTGCTGCCTTACTTCGTTTTCGGTAAAATCATTAACGACGGTTGCCCCGGCATTTTTTCTAAAGATGGCCTTTCGTTTTGCAAATCCAAATACAGAACCGGTTACCGATGAGTCTTTTTCGTTTACGGTGTAAGTGCCCAGGTAAAAGGGAAAGTCTGCCAGGTCGTGCTGCTCAAGTTCAGCAACAGAACGATTTTGGACGTAAATGCCGGAGCACAGTATTTTAGCGCCGTAAGCACTGATTACCGGCGCGCACATATAAACATACCAGCCAACATACCCCAGGGCAACAGCGCATAATAATAGAACCAGCCGGCTTAGGAATTTTGTAATCTTCATAAAGATTGTTGGAGCGGCAAGATAATGCAGTTATTGTTTACGGTTTGTTGTTTATCGTTTTCAGAAACAATAAACAACAAACGATAAACCTCCAACTAAAAATGTGGAATAAAATCAGCAATGCCCCAACAACCAATATATCAATACGAAAACCAGAATGGAGCCGAGGCATCCTCCTCCCCATTTATAAGCGCCGTAGCCGGCGAGTAAGGTTCTGAGCCAGTTTTGCATAACAATCAATTTTGTTTACCAATATCGAAAAATAATGCCACAAATAATTTGTGATTTGAGATTTCTGATTTACTGATCGCTGATAGCTGACTTCTGATAGCTGATTGCTCAATCGCTGATTGCTCACCGCTAGTTCGCTCGTTCCGGCAATGCAATTTTAATTGCCTGCGGAAGCAGCTTTGCCTGCACCATTTTTACTTTTCCCAGGTATTCACCATCCACTTGGAAATGCACTTTTTTCTTTGTGCGAATGGTTAGTTCCCTGGTTTGAAACAGTTCCGTTTTAGTCTTGTCGTAAGGGCGGTGCGTTACCATCATTTTAAATATTTCTGCAAATGAAATTTTCTTAACCACCACTACTTCAAACAAATCGTCGTCCAGCCTGCCTGCGGGATTGATTAAAGCACCGCTGCCATAGCGCGTAGCGTTGGCTATTACCACCATGGCCGCTTCTCTTCGTATATAATTGTCGTCTACCTGTATGGAGAGTTCCATTTTATCGTGCTGCCACAATACTTTCCATGCGGCCTTTATATAGCCCCACATTCCGCGATGTTCCAGTTGATCGAATTTTTTAACTACATAAGCGTTAAAACCAATATCGCTCAGGTGTATGCAAATTTCATTGTTCACTTTTACCAAATGAATCGTTTGACTAAAGTTGCCTGTAGCCACATCAAGCGCTTCTTTAGGTGTGGAAGGAATTCCCAGTTCCTTTGCAAGCCCGTTGGCCGAGCCGGCGGGTAAAATTCCCAGCAGCATGTGCTGCCCAGGAATGCATTCAGCCACCAGCTTCACTGTTCCGTCGCCGCCCGTTGCCACCACACGGTCTGGGTTAAACGAAATGATCTTATCGGTAATTTCCTGTTTGTTGCACGGATCGGGAAGCTCAAATTGTGCTACCGTGTGCGGCGATCCATCGAAATAATTGTTTATTTCCTGCTTCCAGTCAATATTTCCTTTTCCAGAACCAGGATTAACAACAAATAGTATTTTTAAAGGCACAGTTTCTGCATTAACGGGATGGGTATTGTTTGCCATACTTTGTTTAAATGAAAATTTCATACCGTTGTTTAAAAGCACCCAAAAAGAAAAATATATCAAAGTGTACCATGGGTACGGACACAAGCACGACCTGATTGTGTACGGACATCTTTTTGCCGGCAAACCTGTAACCAGGAAAAAATATACTACCAGGTTATTGCCCAATATGTGGCATTTGCTGCAATTGTTTTTTGTAAAACCGTTGCCCGGCGAACCGGTATCACTGCTTTGGAATCAGCAACAACTGCAACAGGTAACCGAAACCGATGGGTTTATCAAATTTGAGTGGGAGTCTGAGCAGGCTGCTCCTGCAGGGTGGCATGAGGTGGAAATACAACACCGGCAAAATGGATTTGTTACAACCGGAAGAGGCAAACTTTTTGTGCCGCATATAACCCAATACGGATTTATATCCGATATAGATGATACGGTAATGGTATCTCATTCCGCTACCATTGTAAGAAGATTGAGAGCACTGTTTTCAGCCAATCCGCGAACACGTAAAATTTTTGATGACACTGCTTTGCATTACCGGCTGCTCGCCGCTTCGCATACTACGCCCGATGCGCCCAATCCTTTTTTTTATGTATCGAGCAGCGAGTGGAACCTCTATGATTACCTGCATGATTTTTTTACTTACAACAAGTTGCCCGAAGGCGCTTTTTTGCTAAGCCAGGTGAAGCGCTGGT
>JBQCGX010000129.1:0-13500 GCA_051955255.1 Agriterribacter sp.
AAAAAGTAACTGATTATAAATAACGATTTGTATTTTTAATCATCATTTAGCTCTTTCATTTATTGCCTGCTTCCCAGGTGGGTCAACATGAGCGGAATGGTGGGTCAACATCATCGGAATTTACACCCAGGCTTAAGCCTTTTACACTTTTAGCCTTCTCTTTAGAAACGACCAATCCTTCGAACCAATCTACTCCTATAATGTATTCGCATTTTTCCAGAGAATCACAATTCAAGAAAATATTAGTTGGGTACAGTGGTAATTCCCTTAAACTCTTACCGTTCCTTGACTTGTAATCTCTGATTGGCTTCGATTCTGACCAACATTGACCTATCCCTACAAAACCTCTTTCTGTTACATAAGCGCATACTATATCGTCAATTTCCGCTTTACCAAGTTGATCACTCCATCGCTTTCCCTGACCTGCAGAAATAAATCCAAATTCGCGACAATTGTCCCAATTTCTCATTGCATGTTTTTCGATTCCTTGCTCATGTCTTCTTCTTCTAACGCTATTGGGTTCTCCAACGTTTAAAAAGATCAAATGTTTTGGTACTTGGATATCTTGCATAATGAATATTTAAAATCAAGAATTAATCGCTTAATTTGAGAAGCCTGGAATTTTACTCATTCCCGCCCAGGAAATAAATAGCCTGCAAAGGCAACAATCCTTTGTCCTCGTCAGGCAGTTTTGAATAATACTCTTGCCAAAGTGAAATCAATTCATCTCCGTTAATCAGTTTTATGTGAACATTTGCTTCCCTCGCAAATCTTTCTGCTTCATTAGAAAACCGGCCACTGGTTACAAACAAACCCACCTCTTCACCATGGTTTATTAGCCCTTTTAAACTTCTTATTACTTCAACACCTATCGGCGTTTCGTGGTAATGCTTTACCTGCACTTTTATTCTCGGTTTTTGTATGCCGAGGGGATCCTGATATGCTATGATGTCTATTCCTCCATCTTTTCCTTTGGCAGCAATAAATGAGGTGTGATAATTCATCGCTCGCAACAAAGCAGCAACCAGTTCCTGAAATTCATAAGGGTTTTTCTGGTTGATAAAATCTTTTATGCCGGAGGACGCCTGCTGCTGCAATTTTTCTATTTGAATACTTTGAAACTTGTCAATTTCTATTTCATCTGTATACAGGTTGTCATTGTCTCCATCCACAGATTCTTTTACCTCTGCTTTGCGTTTGGCATCCCATTTTTTGTATGCCTCAGACGCGGCTTCTAATAAACCTACATCGCCTAATTTCATAGCCTGCTCTCCTTCGGGAGTTAAGTACCAAACTCCTTTAGACTTTCGCATGAATCCCGCTTTAGCGCAATCAACAGTATAAAAATGCAGAATAGCTTCCCATCTTACATATCCTGTTTTTTCATAAACTTCTTTTTCCCAATCGGTAAAATTTACATTCTGCCGAATTCTGTCAATCACTTCCTTTCCCGGCAAATCGCCACCTTCATTTTTCAAAATTTTAAATGCTTCAAAAATGGTCTTGGCTGCCACCGCTTTAGAGGGCGAAATTGTTTTGGTTTCTTTTTTTACCATATTATTAAAATGAAAAGATCTCTTTTTTGTTTATTTACTGTCATTCTCCACGATTTCTATTTCTTCTTCCGTTAAACCATACAATTGATAAACTAATTGGTCTATTTGGTTTTCAAGATCGGTGGTGTCCGTCTGCGAATTCTCACTTTTAACAGCTAAAATCTGTGTCACAATTGAAGTAATTAAGACCTCAGAATCCTTGCTTGGCTTTCTATACGGAAGGCGTTTTAATTCATTCACTTTAATTTTTGGAAATAAATCATCCTCCTCGGAGTAGAATTTCCGAAAAAAGAAGCCATAAAGATTGGAGTTTAAGATTCCCAAAACTGATTCTAAAGCAATCTCACTTCCTTCATACTTTGTGGCAACGTAAAGTGTTTGGTCTGCTATACTTTTTGTTTTATCCAAGGTGCAAATAAAATTCTGCCCAATTATTTGCCTTACTAAAATTTTATCCTGAAAAAAATATCTTGATTCTTTTGGTGACATTAACCACGTCCCCCATTTAATATAATCGTCAGAAGCCTTGGTATAATATCTCATTACATGCTTTCCTTTAAGCTCTGGATAATATTGATCGTTTAGCTTAGATTTTGAATGATATATCCTATCTACAACGTCACTTACAGTTAGTTTCAATCCTTCAAGATTTTTACCATATCCTGCCTGGTAAGGTTTACAACCATTTGAAATGTCAACAATATCTGAAAGCATTAATGGGGCAGAATTGATTTTTCTTAATATACGCTGGATAATTTCGTTTTCAGAAAAGTTAATTATTAGATTTTCATCCTCGAACCAATACTTTAATTCAAACGCATATTTCGCGTGAACATCTTGTCCAACCAAAAGACTTTCTTTTTTGACAGCAGAACTTGCAATTAGAATTGAAGTTTCGACTTGCGCATCTTCAAATATTATTTTTTTATTAAAATTTATTATTTCTAAAGGGCTATAATTCTTGAGGACCATAATTCTTATCCCCTTTGCATATTTATTCGATAACCAAGCGTTCGGAGTTATATAGGCAAGGAGCGATTTTTTTTTGATTAATTTTTCTAGCCCCAATTCAATAAACAAATAATAAATCTCTGCATGCCCATAGATTGAAGAATATATATTCCGATAATATTGAATTTCTGTTTCTCTTAATTTTACTCCATATGGCGGATTTCCAATCACCACATCAAACCCGACAAAATCGCCCTCATCATTCAACACTTCTGGAAATTCAAAACGCCATTCAAAAGCATTTTCATAAATTTTGTTGTTTTTTATCTCTTCTATTTCGGCTTCCAGTTTTTTTGTTTCTGTAGTTAGTTTTTGCACCCGTTTGTTCCAGGCTTCCTTTTCTTTTTTACTCTTTTCAAAAAGGGCAGTCTGGTTGCTGAGGTTCGCAAGTTCATCTTTTATTTTTCTCAGCCTTTTTCTCTTTGAATCATTGAAAAGTATCTCGCTTCTGAAATCAGACTTGATATTTTCAATCAGTTTTTCCATCTCCCTTTTCTCTTCCTTATTTTCCGCATTGCGATAAATATCCACCGCTACTTTATACCCGTCTATCGTCCACTTGCTTTTTTTAAGCGCCTGTTTCAAATCGGCGTCTATGGCAAAACGGCTCACTAACGAGTTACCGCATTTAATATTTATGTCAATGTTAGGAAGGGTTTCTAATGCATTGCTGCCGGATTTGTAGTAGGCATTTTTCAATAATTCGATCCATAAACGAAGGCGACAAATCTTCACTGAATTGGGATTGATGTCAACACCGAACAAACAATTTTCAATAATGGTTTCCTTTTCATGGAAAAGCGTTTCCTGAATTCTTTGGCTTTCTTTATTTCCCGGATGGTATTGAAATAATTCTCCGTCCTGGTCGGTAACCGCCAACTCATCATTCTCCACCGTTATTTCATACCAGTGCAGTGACTTTCCATCCTTATCTTCCAAAATTTTCAAATCACTCTTAACGGAAATAATTTCATTTAATGCAGAGACCAAAAAGTGTCCTGATCCTACCGCCGGATCGCAAATCTTTAAACTGTTTACAATATCATTCGCGTTTTTTCTGCTGATGTATTCAGGAATCAAATCTCCAACATCTTCAAGCTTATCAAGCTTAAAATTCCGGAGACCATGGTTCAGACAATATTCGCTAAATTTTTCTACCACCGCCTTACGTATCGTTTCATGGCAGATGTACATGGTAATGAAGCCGGGGGTAAAGTAAGAACCGTCTTTATAGCCGTTTATCTTTTCAAAGATCAAACCCAATACAGAGGCATTGATCAGCGTTTTGTTATCCTCCTGTATGTCTTCACCACCATCGCCGCTAAAATCATAGGCATCCAAAAAACGAAACAGGTAGTCGAGCGTCTTAAGATTTTCGGTAACCTTTTTTCCGTGCGCATCTTTTAAGACTGTTGAAGAAATAACCGGGATAGTTTTATCGGGGTTTAGATTGCTTATAAAAAGCGTAACCTGTTCAATATCGGTTGGCTCAAAAAGCGAACTATTGAGATAAGGCACTTTTTCAAAAGTTTTTTTTACATCACTATTCCTTTCGTCAAACCGTCGCGCTAATACCTGGAAGAAAAGCCTGTTGAGGTCGTCATAACTTCTGATCTTATCACTGTTTAGAAAAGAATACGATTGATCGTCTTTGTGATAATTGATCAGTTGCGCTTCCAGAAGTTTTAAAAACAATACCCTATTAATCCAGGTGATACAGAGTTCCAGTGCCACATTGAAAAGTCTTTCTTCCTTGGTACCCCCATAATGAGAAGGTTTTTCCAGGCGGGTTAATTTATCAAGACTATCCAGTTGAATGATCGCGTCTTCTAAAATAGCGCCGGAATTGCGCTCACCTTCTTTATTTCTGCCAATCAGTTTCTTGCCTCCCTCTTTGGTCTCGCTCAGTCCGATGATATGGAGTAGCTCGGTATAAAATTTTTTATCGAGGCTGTTACTATCGTTTACAAAAGGAAGTTTTAAAAGATGTTCCGGCGATAACAATTTAAACAGGGCGATCAGTTTTTTGTCATCTTCCCTGTCTTTATTGAGTAGTGGCTTTTGATAATTCCGCAGATCAAAATAAGCGAATTCTATTTCCTGTTGTATGCCTGCTATAAAAGGTTCAGCAACCTGTTTGTAAAAGAAATCGGTCGTGACGTCCGCAAGTCGACGCGCTTCAAAATCATTGAACTGTTTTACAAAATTTTTGTTTTGTGCAAAAAGCCTGTCGAATAAAGTCGAGTCAAAAATGAACCATTCGTTGATGTTGGTAATAACAAGGTGTTTCACTTCAACATTTTTTTGCGTGATCCTTTCGCGCAAATAATACAACACTATTTCCTGGAAAGCCTTGGTGTTAAGCTTTCCGGTAGTGATCATTTCATTTTTATTCGCTGGACTTTTCGCCTCTATAATTACACCAACTGTAGTGGATGCCTTGTTGCCGTTATGAATTACCAGGTCATTGCGGCCTTTGGTATTGATAAAGTATTCGGGATCGTAATAAGTTTTCTTTAAAAAATCAGAGACAAGGTTTTTATGGAACTCTTCTGTTTCGTGCTGTTTGGTTCTGTCCAGCAGTTGGACCAGGTTTTCTTTAAAACGCTCAATGTCGGCCCTGTTCGGTTTTACTTTAAGAAATGCTTTATTAAGCGCCTTCGCGGGTTTCAATTCTTTTAACTGCATTGGACGTTACTACTTGAATTGTTTAGGTTTTGGCAATGCTAGTGAGCAATAAAAATGTTTTATCAAATATAAGGTTTTGAGATAAAGTACCAGAAAATAAAATCTCGTCTTTATTGGTTTACTAACGATGCAATCGAAGAAGACTGTTTTCCTCTCTTCTAAAGAATTCAAGTAAATCTTTGACTTTCCAATTTTTTTTATTACCTTAACTTTTTAAACGTTATTACCGTACTAATACGTCCCCTATCTAACCAAACTAGCCTCGAATTCGCAAATCGGTATTTTTCGATATCCAAAAAGCCAAAAAAGTTCGATAATATTTACTTCTTCATTTTGTAACCATAAACCATCTGTTTATGAAAAAATTATGTGTTCTTGCATTTGTACTTGCCTCATATTCACTACGGGCACAGTACCAGATCGCAGTTTATCATCCTGCGGATAAAACAACTAAAATAGCACCAACTTTTGATTCAGCATATAGCATCGCCCAAGCTGGAGATTATATTTATTTGCCAGTGGGTACTTTTACTTCCAGCTCCCCAATCGCCAAAAAATTAAACATAATTGGAGTTGGTATAGACGTGGATAGTTCGCGTTTGGGAATCTCAAGTTTCAGTTCAGCTCCTTTATTTGAAATAGGTTCCGATAATTCTTTTCTAGAAGGTATTAGTTTTACGAATAATCAACCATTAACGATAGGGGGAAGTACAGCAGTGTCAAACTTGGTATTTCAGAGATGCTACATCTCCCAATTAACGACAGGTGTAAGTTTCAGCTGCAGTAATATGAGCTTCAATGAGTGCCTGATTGACCAGATCAATGGCAGATACAATTCAAACTGGACATTTTCCAAATGCATTATCAGATATAGCATCACGTATCTGCAAAATTCCACCTTTGCTAACAATATTTTCGGAATTAATAGCCAAAATACTACTATGCTTGCGAACGTAAGATATTCAACATTCTATAATAATATTTTTAATGGACAACCTATTGACAACGATGCAACTAACAGTGGCTTTCAGTTGCAAAATTGTTCATTTATCGATAATATAAATACGAATCTTTATAGCCCAACTCTTAATGAGGTAACAAATGACTATACAGTTCCCTGGTCTTCTATTTTTGTAAATGCAAAAGCAGATTCAATATTTCAGAGCGATTATCATCTGGCCGCAGGCAATCCTGCAAGAAACGGTGGGAATGATGGAACTGATGTAGGCATTTATGGCACCGGGCAGCCATGCAAACCGGGTTGGGTACCCAGCAATCCACATATATTTTATCAAAAACTTAGTGTAGACGCTAATGGGCTCCTACACGCTACCTTCAAAGTGCACCCGCAAAATTATTAAGATGCGGTATTGCATATTGTTTATATCATTTCTTTTCTGTCTGTCGGCAAAAGCTCAGCTGAGCAACTACCGGTACTGGTATGATAATGATTTTAAAGACGCACAATTAGTTTCCAGCAGCGATACGGTGATAAATTTTGTGGCCAACACGACGAATTTGGCTAATGGGAATCATGCGATTAATTTCCAGAGCCTTGACAGTGCGGGTAACTGGAGTAGCGTTTCAACTATTAACTTCTCGCAATCGTTACATGGCAATCTTTTGAATACTTACCGGTACTGGTATGATAATGATTTTAAAGACGCACAATTAGTTTCCAGCAGCGATACGGTGATAAATTTTGTGCCCAGCACAATGAATCTGAGTTACGGGAAACACGCATTTAATTTTCAGAGTTTCGACGGTGCGGGTAATTGGAGTAGTGTTTCAACCGACAGTGTTCAAATCGCTTATCAACAAGTTTTTACAACACCACAAAACGCTATTAAATATAATGGTAATCAGTTAATCGTTGCAGAACCTATCCAACTGGGGACCGGAACATACTATCTTAAACATCGAGACATTAATGTATCCACAGTAAACGGAAGTTTGGAGTTTACAAGGTTTTACAATTCTCTAAACAGTCATCGGTCTGGAACTTTGGGTTTTGGATGGTCTCATTCCTACAATTATTTCTTTAATAATAGAATGGATACGGCGTGGGATATCTATTATCCGGATGGGCATATATGCACATTTATACCAACCGATAGCCTTAGGCATACGTTCCCGATCTTTCGCGGAACTACCGACAGTCTGCAAAGAAACAACGATGGAAGCTATACGATGTTTACGAAAGAAAAACTACGATATGATTTCGATGCGGCAGGTAAACTCGATAGTATTGTTGATCTGAACGATGACGTAACCCGATTGTATTATACGGGCACCTCACTTGACAGTGTGGTGGGTCCGGGCGGAAGGTCTTTGAAATTCACTCACAGCGGCAACTACATCACCTCCGTGAAAGGTCCGCTGAATCGTATAATAAATTACAGCTACGACACCAATGGCAATCTTATATCTGTAACGGACGCCAATAGCGGCTCTGCATCATTCACGTATGATACCGTACACAGGATGCTTACTTCTATTAACCCCTTGGGGAACATCATAGTATCTAATACATACGACGATAGTGGCAGGGTGATTATGCAGCAAGATGCATACAACAACACAACGTCCATTCAGTATAATTTTCCAAACCCGGGAGATGCGACGGTTGTTAATCCTGACAATTCCACCATGGTTGCGCACCACGACGCGTTTATACGGAAGACCAGCGAAACAGATGAGTTGGGTTACACCAAAACTTTTTCTTATGATAACAACAGCAATGAAAGCGGATATAAAAATGAGGATAATCAAACCGAAAAAAGACTATTTGACGACAATGCTAATGAATTATCTGATACGTTGCCGGGAAGTAAAGTGACCAATATAACCTATAATGCTTTTAATTCTCCTGTCCTGATAACAGATGCGAACGGGAATATAAAGCGTCTCTATTATGATAGCAGTAATAACCTGGACTCTGTACGCTTCCCGGATAATTCCTTGCAGGTGTACTATTACAACAGTGCCGGACAAGTGACGAAGTCTGTAGACGGCAATGGGAATGCCACAAGCTATACCTATTCACCCGCCGGGGATCTGCTAACAATTAAAACCGCCGCAGGTATAAAACGATTTGGATATGATGCGGCAGGTCGCAAAATATCAAGCACTGATGAAGATGGTCATGTTACAAGGTATGAATATGATGGCAATGATAATCTTATCAAAATCACAGACCCCCTTGGCAGAACCATCGAAAGTACCTACGATGCCAATAACCAGTTGCTGTCGGTAAAAGATAAAAAAGGTTTTGTTACCTCCTACACCTATGATAAAAAAGGTAGAAAGACGACCAGTACCAACCCTAAAGGTGGTGTAACTACTTATACCTACGATAGCCGTGATAATTTAATTGCTGTGACCGATCCTGATAATAAAGAAACTATTTATACATACGACGCCAAAGGAAGAAAAACAAGTGTTACCAATGCGTTGGGAACTACACAATATCATTATGACGGCGTGGGAAACCTGATACAAGTTACTGATGCTACAGGTAAAACAACTGAATACTCCTACACGCCAACCAATAAAAAGCAAGCCGAACAGGATGGTTTTGGTAATACGACACAATATGGTTATGACCATAACGATAATCTCATATCTGTGACGGATGCCTTAAACAGGACTACCACTTACGGGTATGATGCCATGAACAGGTTGACCTCTGTTATAGACCCCGCAAATAAACCAACTACGGTTACGTACGACAAAAATGGCAACAGGAGAACATTAACCGATCCTAACGGTCATACACAAAGGTATACCTATGATGCCGTCAATCGTCTTGTTAAGTATCAGGATGCTGCGGGAAATAATTATGCTTATAGCTATGACAGTGCGGGGAATAATATAACGCTAACAAAGCCCACAGGGACGATTACCAAAGTTTTTGACGCTGCCAACAGAGTAACGACAGTAAACAACTCAACCGGCGACACTTATCACTTCACGTATGACAACAATGACAATATCGTTTCAATGCGCAACAATGCAGGCACTACGCAGATGGTTTACGATAGCTTGAATAATTTAACCCGATACCAGGATCCATTTAGTAAAACAGTTTCTTTTACTTACGACAAGGCAGGAAACAAAACATCTTTGGTATACCCTGGAAATAATACGGTTATGTACACTTACGACGGTGCAAATAATCTAAAAACAGTAACTGACTGGCTCAGTCATACTTTCAATTACTCGTATGATGCTGCAGGAAGGTTAACGCAATTGTTATATCCCAACGGCACGCATTGTGACTATACTTACGACAATGCTGGTCGTTTAATCTCCAAGGTAAATGGCTTAAGTAACAATACCATTATTTCCAGCAGCGCTTTCACTTTAGACGCTGACGGCAACCGAATATCAGAAAAAAGAATCGGACAGGTTCCAACTGCATTGCCGTCTTTATCCCGAATATACAGCTATACCAATGATAACAAGATGCTTTCGGATGCAGTACGGACCTATGCAAATGATAATTCCGGTAACAGGATATCTGAAACAAACGGGGTTAAATCTGCCACTTATTCTTTTTCAGTAGATAATCTATTGAACACCTGGACAGATACCTCAGGCAATAGCCATTCTTACTCCTATGATCCTTTGGGACACCGGATTAGCAATAACGTTGGCGTTACTAAAAACAGGTACGTTTTGGATGCAAGCGGTGATTTACCAGAAGTACTACAAATAACTGATGGTGCAGGAGTATTAAAATCCAATTTTGTATATGGTCGGGGCTTACTCGAAAGGATAGACGTATCTGGCAATCCATCGTATTATCATTTCGACGCACAACATAACACAACTGCCTTAACCAATCAGAGCGGAGTGATAACAGACGACTATACTTATGATCCCTTTGGAACCTTGCTCAATCATAAAGGAACCACCGTACAACAATTTACATTTTTAGGCGAATACGGAGTTCAGCAGGAATCTTCGTCACTCTACTTTGCACGAGCACGCTACTATGACGCTGCCAATGGAAGATTTTTAAGTAAAGATGCCTATCCGTCCGACTTGAATAATCCGCAAACGGTAAATCGGTATGTGTATGGCATGAACGATCCTTTAATTAATTACGATCCATCGGGCCTTTTTAGTCCGGGGATGCTAACTGCGTCGGTATTTCAATACGCTAGAGGAACGGTAGAATATGTGTCTTCATTCCTGGTCGGTGAAACAGCTTTCGATGCAGCAATTACCGGGAACCCGATTGCTATTTTACCTGTAATAGTTTCTGCCGATTTGGCTAACAATGGTATGAAAGATTTTAATGCCGGTAATTATAATTTAATCAATTCGTTTACACCTGGCAATTCGATTAATGACGCAAAATTTGCTGAAGATCCCGATATTTCGGGTATCCCACATGTTAACGATTTAGTGAAACAAAATTTTTCACAGAATGTTATAAAATATTGGACTATTTCTAATGCAATCGTTTCGTTTGGTAGCCTCTTTTTTTCGGGAAACATTTCAAATATCGCCACTGCATATAAAAATTTGGGGAACCTGCCAAATTTTGCCAAATCAGCAATAAGCGGTTCTGTATTAAATATACTTGAAGATCTAAACAACGTCTATAAGGGGTTAGAGACTTTATCAAGTAGGTCTAATTCTAACTGTAATCAATAATGATGTCTATGAATAAAATCTCAATTATAATCATACTTTGTTTCTTCTTTAAAACAGGATTTGCCCAAGAAATCGAATACAAAGTTGATAGCCTTAGTAGATTAACACAAGTAATTTATCCTGACAGTAGCATCATAAGATATTCCTATGATCCTTCAGGCAACCGACTTATCAAATCAGTAATTCAATCACCATTGCTTCTAAAAACCGTCACTTTCAGCGGCAAGGTTTTTTTACAAGGCGCTTATAATACAGGTAGCGGCACTATGAATAATATATTAAACACATCAGGTATACTGGCAAAAGATGCGTTAAATCAACCTTATAACACTACTGCCATCGGTTATGTCGGTACAGAAAGTGTTGCTCCTGATTTCTTTGCATCCCATACGGATATCGTCGATTGGGTTCTATTGGAACTACGAGATACAGCGTCGCCATCCAACGTCCTTGCAACGAGGGCAGTGTTTGTAAAACAGGATGGAAGCCTCTCCGATACTGATGGTGTTAATCCGCAAATTACTTTCACTGGAGTTCCTCCTGGGAACTATTATGTGGCTGTGAGGCATAGAAATCATCTTGGAATTCGTTCTGCAGGCACTGTAGACTTTACCTCTGGGACCGGCAGTTACGATTTTACCACGGCCGCTAATAAAACTTATCAAAATCAAAGTTATACTTCGACTGTGCAAATAGGAAGTATATGGGCTATGCGAGCGGGAAACGGAAACTCAAATAACAATGTAAAATATAACGGACCTGGCAATGATCAAAATCAGATACTCAACATTAAGCTATCGGGATCTTTGAGCAGTGTGCTAAATGATGTGTACGTACCAGAAGATATAAATATGAATGGAAATGTGAAATGGAATGGTCCCGGGAACGACCAAAACTTTCTTTTGAACACCGTATTAAACGGTTCGTTGAGCAAAGTATTTATTGAACAATTATAACATTTAAAAGATGAAACCTTTACTATTTTTTCTTTTGATTTTATTACTGGTAACTGACGGTAATTGTCAAACAATGCAGGCTACCATTAAGCGCGGAACCACTCCCCGCACAATTGACATCTATTTGAAGCCATCGGCATCTTTTTCTCAAAAAGACGAAGCAATGACTTTTGTTGTAGCAATACCTTCATCTGTGTTGCCGGCGCCAAGTATGGGATCCTCTGGCGTCACAACGAATAGCACCGGACCGGTAACAGGAATTACCGGTTTACAACCGGATTTTTTAACAGATAATCTCGGCTCAACGCAAAGAGAAGTCTTCGTGAGTACTGAAAGCATTAACAGCTCTTCATATTATATCTACACTTTTATTTTTTCAGGCACCGCTTCTTCAAATCATGATTGGACAGGAGGAACAGAGCAACAAGTTTTTAGTATCCAATTTAATGGTTGTACTTCAAATTGCGATCCTACCAATGAAATGCTGGTGAATCTTCCGAACGGTGGTGCCAATAGTAACGCGTATTGGTATTTTCAACCTAACACAATTGGTGATATCACCAATTACGCCGCTCCGTTTTATTCCAATTCGGATTCAGGCCCCGCGAATAATGGTGGAAGCTCAGATGGATCCGCACTGTCAACTATTTCCTTGACATCTTCCGTTACACTTCCTGTTAAGTTAGAATCTTTCAATGTACACAGCCATAATTGTGCGGTGAATACTTCATGGGCGGTGACTTCCAACTCAAATGCTCTTTATTATGAACTGGAAAAAAGTGAAAACGGTGTTGATTTTAAAAAAGTTGACGTTGTAAATGCAACTGCACAGGAGGGCTTAATGGCTAATTATTCTTACACGGACGAAACTGCTTCTGGAAGAAGGCTTTACTACCGGTTGAAACTAGAAGGCAAGGACGGAACCTTTTCCTATAGTGATGTTGAATCTGTACTTCTTAATTGTGCAGGCGCGGCAAGCGTGTTTATATATCCAACACTGACTGAAGGGCAAATCAATATTAGATTAGGGCAGGGTTATCAAAAATCTGAAATAAGAATAATTAATTCATTGGGCCAACAACTACTTTCGGACGAAAGTAATAACTTGTTCAGAACGTTGAACTTAAAAAAATTTCCAGACGGGACCTACCTGGTACAGGTAATCGATAAAAATCAGATAGTTGGCAATGAAAAGATTGTATTGAATAAATAGTTAAAGCGGAAAAGTTACTCGGCGTTTTATTTTTTTAGGGTAATCAAGCTCATTTAATAATTCGAATTTTTACTCCTCCAATCTTTTTTAATTTCATGATTTATTGGTTTTAGTCGAACTATAATCCAATTATTTGCAAAAATGAGAAGAAAATAAAAATTAGAGACACCTAAAAGGACACCAATGAAGAACAAAAAGAAGATAAAAAGTTGATAAACAAACACATATTAACCAATTTTTGTACCCGGGATGGGAGTTGAACCCACACTCCCATTGCTGGGAACAGGATTTTAAGTCCTGCGTGTCTACCAGTTCCACCACCCGGGTAAACACAAGTTTTGATAAAAAAAAAGCAGATAATTTTCGTTACCTACTTTTAAAAATTGTGAGCGGAAGACCGGGCTCGAAC
>JBQCGX010000130.1:0-19685 GCA_051955255.1 Agriterribacter sp.
ATATTGCCGCCGCCTTTCCTATCCATATAGGACGATATGATCAGGTATATGGCTCCGAAAATAAATCCTGGTATCATGAAATCTCTCGGCAACAGGATCAGACCCAGTTTTTGTAACGGATCAAGAAAAATAAAAGCAAATATTACTGCTGATACAGCGCCGGATGCCCCAAGACTTTTGTAATAGTAATTGTTCTTGTTTTTTAAATAAGTAGGCAACAGGCAAAAAAACAAAGCGGAAATATACATTAGCAGGTAAAGCCATTTGCCACTGGTGCCAAAAATGCTCATAAACCTAACTTCCACATATTCGCCAAAAATCCAGAACGAATACATGTTAAACAACAAATGCGGTACGTTGGCATGTATAAAGCCACAAGTGAAGTAACGATAGTATTGTTTTTTTTCAGTGATGGCCGGCGGATAAAATATCAGATCATCAAAAACCTTTTCATTTCTGAATGCGGTGAACGAAATGATACAGGTCATTATGATAATGATGAGCGTTATGGACATGAAGTGTTTTTGTCGAAGATAAAGAAAAGTGAAAAGTCAAAGGTGAAAGATATAAATGAAAACTGAAAGGTTAAAAGTGAGAGGTGAAAGAATCAAGCGTCCATTCTTTCACCTTTCACTTTTTTCTTTTGATCCTCATTTGCTTCCAAATACATTCTTCAACAGCTCCGATGTGCGGGCTAAAGGATCTTTGCGTATTTTTTGTTCTTCCTGACCTACCTGGAAAAAAATACCACTCAATGCCTTTTCCGTTACATAGGCAGAAAGATCGGGATTGATCTTGTTAAGCGAAAATTTATTGTAAGCTGTAAACACCGCGTTCCAGTATTTTGTCGCATTTACTTTTTCAAGCGACTTTTCAATTACCGGGCGAAAAGATGCTGTAAGCGCCGAAGTGGTTTTGCCTTTAAGATATTCTGTAGCGGCAAAATCACCTCCTTTTAAAATTCCTGCTGCATCCTGTATGCTCATTTGCTTGATGGCGTTCACAAAAATAGGCGCTGCAGATTTTGCGGCATCTTCTGCTGCCCTGTTCATGGAAAGTATAGCCTCGTCTACCTGTTTGCCTAATCCAATGGCGCGTAATTTTTCCTCTGCTTTTTTAGCTTCTTCGGGCATCAATATTTTTATAGCAGCATTAGAAAAATAGCCATTTAAAGAAGATAAGTTTTTGCCAGCTTTTTCGGCACCTACGGACAATGCTTCTTTTAAGCCCGCGGCTATATCATCTTTGCTTAAGCTGCCACCGTTGCCCAGCACATTGCTCAATACACCAGAAGAAGAGTCTTTTTTATCGCCCAGCACCTTTTTTAGCAGTTGGGCATTGGATGAAAGATTGAAAACGAGGATGAAAGCGGTTAAACAGAGGATAATTCTTTTCATAAGAGATCATTTTATAATAAAGTCCAAAAGTAATACCAATCATCAGACTATTTTCATAACGAAAGTTTAATTGATATAGTGTATTATTTTTTGATGAACCTTTGTACAGATCGTTCGGTGCCGGCTTCAAAATGAATTACATACATGCCTGGTAACAACCTGCTTACGGATACGGATGAACGATTGTTGCCTGTCATCAGGCGTTTGCCCGCATGGTCGTAAATGACGAATGAGCGTACTGTTAAAGGAGCGCCTGTTGCTGCTGCAAACGTTATTCCGGATGAGGCAGGATTAGGAAAAACGGATATGGTTGCCTGCGCTGCTTCTTCTTCGTAAGGCGATGGAGTATTGTTCCAGGCTTCGCCCAACGCCGGTGATTGTAAAATAGATGACCGGGCGCCTTTTTCCTTAAAAAGATTTCTCATTCTTTGTTTCTGTCCCGCGGTAAACATCAGCACGCAGGCATCGTCAGAAAAATCCATAAAGTTCATAAACATATCTCCATCTGGGTTGGGATTGCAGCCATCGGGGTTTACCCTGGGAAAGCTGGAACAGCCACTGTTGTATGTTTGTTGCTGCGGCGTATCGTCAACGCCATCATCGCCGCAATTACGGTCTCCCCATAAATGTTTCAGGTTCAACCAGTGAGCTACTTCGTGTGTAGTGGTTCTTCCTTTGTTGTATACCGGACTGCTGATATTGATTGTTCCAAACACATCGGTCCTTATTACCACGCCATCTTTATCGGCTGCTGCGCCGGGAAAGGTAGAATAACCCAGCAGGCTGCGGTTAAGATTACATACCCAGATGTTCAGGTAATTACGATTGTTCCAGGCATCATCTCCTCCATTTGAACTGTATTTCATTTTATCATCCTGATTCCACGATGTTTGTGTTGTTTTCTTGCGGATGATACCGGTAGTTGCTCTTCCCTCAGGATCTACTTTTGCCAGTTCAAACCGGATGCGGGTATCGGCAGCAAAAGGAGCAAAAGCCGCCGGCACCTGGCTTATGTCAGTATTCAATTTGCTGAAGTCGTTGTTGAGTACATCCAGTTGAGAACGTATTTGCCCGTCGCTTAAATTTTGCTGCGGAGTATTGTATAACACATGTACAACAACAGGTATAGTAATAATCGCCTCGTCGGCTGCATCATTTTCCTGTTCTTTGAGAGAAATTAGCTGCGCTTGAGCTCTGTTGTATGCCAGTCGTACCTGGGGATCCTGCAATTGTTCGTTCCAGTATTGGGTGCTGCCACAATCTCTCTGTGCCATTAACTGACAGAAAAAAAAGGTTGTTGAAATGCAAAGCAAAAATTTCATTCGCTGATTTTTTATGATCAGCTTTCCAGTATGATATTAAATTTAACCACGAACAAAACGCTCAGAGCGTTTTTTATTCAAATGGCTTTAACAGAGGAATGTGGATAAATACGGGGAGTGGATTTAAACGATCAGGGGAGATGTAAAATAATACAATTTGCTGCTCGCAAACAATATTTAAGCAAACTATTTCGATAACTGTTTTGAAAAATAGAGGTTAAAAAAGCCAGAGAGTGAACACGCATTACATTCAAAACTTATTTTTGCAGCCATGAATTACCATATGCTAAAGAAATTTGTCTTTTTTGCTTCGGCGGCTGTTATTTTACTGTCGTGCAACAACAATAACGATGCAGGTGAGTCTTCTCCTCCTGCCGAAACACCAGTTGCCAGCGCCGTACCAGCGCCATCAACCGTTAATTATGCTGTTCTTAATATTTACCCACACGATACCGGAGCCTTTACGCAGGGATTGGTGTATTACAATAACCAGATGTATGAGGGCACGGGACAAAAAAAAGAATCGAGCCTGCGCAAAGTAGATTACAAAACAGGGAAGGTTGAAAAAAGAATTGATCTTGAATCAACCCTGTTTGGTGAAGGCATCACCATTTTAAATGATACAATTTATCAATTAACCTGGCAGGATCATGTGGTGCTGGTATACAGCGCAAAGGATATGAAGCCTGTTCGAAAAATGTATTGGGCCAACGAGGGTTGGGGCATTACGCACGATGGCACTAACCTGATTGTAAGCGATGGTACTGATAAATTGTATTTTGTAAGCCCGGCTGATTTCAAACTGTTGAACATTGTTTCTGTTTCCAATAACGTGGGACCTGTATACAAACTCAACGAGCTTGAGTATATAGATGGCTATGTGTATGCGAACCAGTGGGAAACAGACAATATTCTTAGAATTGATCCGAAGTCAGGATTTGTAACTGGCATACTTGATTTTAAAGACGCTTTAAAAAAGCTGGCGAACATTAACTATGATAAACAGGCGCAGGAAGAAGGAGCGGTATTGAATGGCATAGCCTGGGATGCAGCTTCGGGAAAAATGTTTGTGACAGGCAAACGCTGGCCAAAGCTGCTGGAAATAAAATTGAATTAATACATTGCTTATATAATTAAGTTACTCATTCAGAAATATTATCTGTTTCCATTTGTTGCCACACCGGTAATATTTTATTAAGCTTGATGGGCTTACATCTCTCAATTCCGCGCAGAATTACTTTAATATTTTTAGAAGCGTCATTCAATCAAATTGCCTTTACAGGCAATAGGCCTGCCCCGTCGGAATAAATCTTTTGGCCCGGCGTGCCCAATCGGAGGACACTACGACTCTAACACACCACAACCAGCCAGATCCGTAGGATCGGTAGCATATTGTAAGGATGGATTTTAATCCCTCCGTGCTCCCCCCTGTAGCTTCATCCAACACATAGATTGTTTTTTTGAAAACAAAACAGAATACTATATTTGATATCAAAATGATATCAAATTAAATACTGTTTTATGGAAAAATTAACTCGCCCTATTTCCGGATACCTTGCGCTGCTTTCAGCTGTCGTGTTGCTTGTCCTCACTCCAGTGTTTTTCTTTTTAGCAGCCGCTAATGACCAGTTTATTTTTGTTATTATCGGAATTCTGACCCTTTTCAGCTCTTTATTCCTTTTTATGGGCATTATAGTTGTAAGTCCTAACCATTCCAATGTACTCACCTTCTTTGGAAAATACGTTGGTACGGTTAAAGAAAACGGGTTGCTTTTTGTTAACCCGCTTTATAAAAAGCAAAAGATCTCTCTGAGGGCAGAGAACCTGGAAAGTGCAAAGCTGAAGGTAAACGACAAACTGGGCAATCCTATAGAAATTGCTGCAGTGATTGTGTGGCAGGTAAAGGATACCTACCGCGCAGCCTTTGATGTAGAGAATTACAATCACTATGTAAAGGTGCAAAGCGAAGCGGCGGTAAGACATCTTGCCACCAGTTTTGCCTATGATCATTTTGAAGACGAAAAAGCTTCCATTACGCTGCGTGATGGTGGCACTAAAGTGAACGAGCTGTTAGAGCTGGAGTTGAATGACCGGCTCGCACCTGCAGGCATTGTTGTAAAAGAAGCAAGGATAAGCCACCTGGCGTATGCCGCAGAAATAGCGGGAGCAATGTTGCAGCGGCAGCAGGCTACTGCTATTGTAGCGGCCAGGAGCAAAATTGTAGAAGGTGCGGTAGGTATGGTAGAAATGGCGCTGGAGATGCTTTCAAATAAAGACATTGTAAACCTGGACGAAGAAAAGAAGGCTGCCATGGTAAGCAATTTAATGGTGGTATTGTGCGGCGAAAAAGGCGCTACTCCTATTTTAAACACCGGAACTTTATACCAATAATGATGTATGTATTAAGTATATGCAATCGACTGTGAATTAAATTCCATGCCGTGAAGGATAAAAAAAATTTTGTATTACGAATAGACGAGGAAATGTACCGGGCGCTCGAAAAATGGGCAGCAGACGAATTCAGAAGTGTAAACGGCCAAATAGAATGGATCGTAGACAAGGCATTGAAAGATGCGGGACGAAAAAAGCCCCCGTCAAAATCTTCTGCAAAAGAAAAATAAGCGATATGGACATGTCTGTAAAACAGAAAGTATAGCCATAAAAAAGCCGGACTGCATGGGTCCGGCTTTTAATATTTTGAGTCGTACAATTTATCCTGACTTTCTCATCCTGTATTTCTTATTCACCTTAGGATTGTTGAAATATTTATCCAGCTCTTCAGGCGAATCGCCTATTTCAACTATCGGTACTTCTATTAACTGCACCTGTATTGCTTTCAATTCATCGCGCAGCTTTTGAGTTTTGGTTACAATCTCCGGATCTTTTTCTCCCACCAGCGTATTGTTCTGCAACAGATAGTCCAACCGCTTAATAGCATTGCGCACCAATGTAGCCGAATTTTGTTCTGCTGTTTTTTGGGGCGATACACTTTCTTTCACGGGTACCATCGCTACACCGGCGCTTGGTAAAATTTTACCGGCTGTTTTTTGTCCTTCGGTGGGCAGCGAAGAAAATACGGTACCCCCTAATGAAGCCGCTGCAGAAGTGAGGTCGAAAGTGGTACGGGAGCTTCTCGTTCTTTTCACTTTCTTATCCAGCTCCATAAATGTAGCTTTCAACTGGTTGGAATAGTGATTGATCGTTCTTCTCAGATCTTCATATTCCAATACCTTTTGCGGGTAGTTGATGTTTTCCTTTACAATGATCTGTATCATGGAGGTATCGCGTACATTGAACTTATTGCTTCCTACAAAGTATACGATCACCTTTCGTTCTTTATTGGGATCGTTGGATTTTACAAAGCCGAACGGAGGAGACCATTTAAAGTCGTCGCCGCATTTGGTAACAACACCTATTGTTTTAATAGGGTAGTTACTGGTCATATTAATTCTTTCAATAGGAAAACTTCCGTCTTCGCACAAAACTTTAAAGTTCACGCTGTCGCCTTCATCCACATATAAAATGCTGTTAACCGTGGGTTTGATCTTAGATGGGATGATCTCCGTGTTGTAAAACATCAGTTTAAAGGACGTGTCGATCCTGTCTCGCGGATTGTCAAGGTTTTGCACCCCAAGCGATACTTTGTACTCTAGATCGTATTTCAGCCGACCTGAAAGAAACAGTCCTTTTTCTGCCCTGAACATCAATGTGCCGTTCGACCTGTCTATGCGCAAGCCAACCGGTGCCTCGTTCAAAAACCAATAATATTTCGATTGGTCTCTGTTGATCTCCAGTTTGTACTGCAAAGTAGAATCTACGTGAAGCGTGATATAAGGGTTCAGGTTCCTTATCCTGAGAACAGAATCTTCCTGGTGAATAGGTTTAAAAATCGAATCTGTTTTAGGAATACTGTCTATTGTGTTTATGCTATCCTTTTTTAACGTATCCGTAACCTGTGAAAGCGCCGGTAGTGAAAAGCCTGTTACTAACAGAAGGATATAGACGAACTTACGGTTGATCAATGTTCCGGTCTTTAAAGGGTTATTAAATTAATGAGCGAAGGTAGCACATTATATAATAAAATTATGAGCATACTTATTGAATTTTAGCGTATAAAACACCGATATGTTATTAAATATTTAAAAAAAAGCATGCTGCGCTAATTAAAGGCAACATGCTTTATACTAAAACCTCATCAACCGCTTATATCACACACTTAGTTTATCAATAGGTTAATTGAGTTAATTGGTGGATTAGTTGATGGGTGCGAACTTTTCAACTTATTCACCTACTCACTTATTTAATTCGTTACTGTACCGATATTTGTTTGCTCACGGCCTGTGCTTCGGGTTTTTTAGGCACCAGCACCTTCAACACACCATCTTCGTATTTGCCTTGGATGTCGTCGGCATTTACCTTATCGCTCAGGGTAAAACTGCGCTTAAAGCTCTGGTAGCTGAATTCTCTGCGTACTGTTTTGTAATCTTCGCTTTTGGTCTCTTCCTTTTTGTCGTACGAAATAGTAAGCAAACCATTTTCAACGCTGATCTTAATGTCTTCTTTTTTCAATCCGGGAGCGCTCAGTTCAACGTGAAAAGCGTCTTTGGTTTCGTGGATGTTTACAGGAACATGGCTCCATTTTGTCAATCCGCCATCATTTCCCCATCCGGCAAATTCAGTGAACCAGTCATCGAACAAAGAGCCAAATTGTTTTTTTGCGGGTGATCCGTTAACTTTTAAGAGTGTCATAGTTTGTATTTTTTAAAGTTCAATTCTTGTTTTACGGATAGGGAATAATCAAATGGCATTCCACCTGGGTTTTTTGAAGAAATTTAAGTCATGGTGGCAAATTTTTAAGGCTGTGTAAGACAAAATGTCTCTTTTTGTGTTTTGTGTATGACATTTAGACTGTTCTGCTGCGAATATCATTTTGCCTTAATTTTGCAGAATCAAAAACTATAGAAATGTATCCAGCAGAAATTGTAATACCAATGAAAGAAGAGTTGACAGATTATGGTTTTGAAGAACTGTTAACTCCGGAGCAGGTAGATAAAGCATTAGAACAAAAAGGAACCACCCTGGTAATGATCAATTCAGTATGTGGCTGTTCGGCAGGAAGTGCACGTCCCGGTGTGCTCATGGCAGTAGCCAATACTGAGAAAAAGCCTGATCATTTAACAACCAGTTTTGCAGGTTTTGATGTAGATGCAATAAAAAAATTAAGAGAGCACCTGCTTCCTTACCCGCCTTCTTCTCCTGCAATAGCGCTTTTTAAAGATGGACAGCTCGTTCATTTTATCGAAAGGCACCAGATTGAGGGAAGACCGGCGCAGCTTATTGCAAGCAACCTTATTGCGGCGTTCAACGAACATTGTAATTAAAAGTGTTTAGTATTGTGTTTGTGCCCGCTCTATATTATGGAGCGGGTTTTTTTGTGGTGAGCTGTCAGTGATCAGCTTTGAGCAATCAGCTTTCAGCAAGTGTGTGATGTTAATGGAAAAGCAAGAAACCAGAACCAATAATAAACTCGCAGACCTACTAATAGCTAACCGCTGATCGCTGATTGCTGACAGCTATACCAAATCAATGCTGCATTTTTATCTCAATCCATAATTTTAAACTATCATTGCGGATTATAATTAATTGAACTGCATGTATCCCAACCTTTATTTCTTCTTAAAAGATGTGTTTGGATTTGAGCCGTGGGCGTGGACCAGGTTTGTAAACTCATTTGGCTTTTTTGTTGCCATTGCCTTTATTTTAGCTGCTATCGTGCTTACAAAGGAGTTGAAACGGAAGGAAAGGGAGGAGTTGCTGTTTCCTGTGGAAGAAGCCATCACCGTTGGTAAGCCTGCAACAACAGGCGAACTGATCTTAAATGCGTTGCTGGGATTTTTGGTAGGATACAAAGCATTGGGTATTTTTTTAAGTGAAGAACAACTTTCTCCGCAAGACTATATTTTTTCTTCAAAAGGAAGTGTGATCGGAGGTTTGATCATCGCTGCATTATTTGTGTGGCTGAAGTTCAGGGAAAAGAACAAGCAAAAATTAGCAAAGCCCGAAGAAAGGAAAATAAGGGTTTGGCCGCATGAAAGGGTAGGAGACATTACCATTCTTGCAGCAATATTCGGTTTTGTGGGAGCTAAAATATTCGACAACCTGGAGAACTGGGACCGTTTTATTCAAAATCCCATCGAGAACCTGTTGTCACCCAGCGGCCTTACTTTTTATGGTGGACTTATTTGTGCTACCATAGCAATTTTGTGGTTTGCCCGTAAAAAGAAAATTTCCATACGCCACCTTGTTGATGCTGCTGCCCCTACCTTAATGCTTGCTTATGCGGTAGGGCGTTTGGGTTGCCAGGTAAGCGGCGATGGTGATTGGGGTATATTGAACAGTGCTTATGTAACCAGCCCCACCGGTAAATCGGTAGAAGCCAAACCGGGCGATTTTGAAAAAGCATTGCAAACACACAAAGCAATTTACCTGAGTGAGTTTGGCAACGACAGCGTGCCTCATAAAACCGTTAAGGCGCCTGGCTTTTTACCGGTATGGGCCGTAGCATATGCCTATCCTAACAACGTTAACGAACAGGGCTTTAAATTAGAAGGTTGTACCGGCAACCACTGCAATGCGCTTCCCGTTCCGGTATTTCCAACACCTCTCTACGAAATACTCACCTGCATTTTGTTGTTTGTATTATTGATGGCCTTGAGAAAAAAAGTGAAGATCGCCGGGCAATTGTTTGCGATCTATCTTATTTTAAATGGGCTGGAGCGCTTTTTTATAGAGAAGATCCGCGTGAATACCAAGTACAACATTATGGGCTTTCACCCCACTCAGGCCGAAATCATTTCAACATTACTTGTTCTGGGAGGAATCATCCTGTTTTTCTGGGTTAAAAAAATGCCACCACCAGCGAAGAAGGCTGGTTGAGTTGGTAGAATAAGATGATTGGTTAAGTAAGTTAATTTGTGAGATAGCCCTATGTCTCTTCTGCTTCTTTTAACCCTTCACTTTTCACCTTTGCTCTTTCACCTTTCTCCTCCCCAGTACTAGGCATTACCAGTTATCCCTGAATACAGCCGTTTGTGGTAAAGCTATGTTCTATGCATTGCAAAGTACCTACTTTTGTCAGGTAATATTGACAAAAAAATCACTGCGATGAAACAACTAGCTATTCTGCTGCTTATTTTAATGATAGGAACGGGTTTAAACGCACAGTCGAACCCCGGGAGCGCAATTACCGGAACTGTCACTAATGAAGAAAAAGGACTGGAAGCAATAACGATATCGCTGTTACGCGCTAAAGATTCTGCTGTAACAAAGTCGGAACTAAGCAACCGGCAGGGCAAATTCGAGTTCATAAATATAAAAGCGGGTAAATACCTTTTGCTGTTCAGCGGCGTGGGATACCAAAACAAGTATTCAGACAGCTTTATACTTGCCGACGGTGAAACAAGAAAATTGGGCGCCACCTCGTTAGCGGTAGCAAGCAAAGATTTAAAAACAGTAACCGTTACCGCTAAGCGGCCGCTGATAGAACAGAAAATAGACAAACTGGTAGTAAATGTAGATGCATCTCCCTCCAATGCCGGTGCAACAGCTATGGAAGTGCTGGAAAAATCGCCCGGCATCATTGTAAATAACGATGGCGGCATCAGCTTAAAAGGCAAGCCCGGTGTAATTGTAATGATGGATGGCAAGCCTACTTATCTTTCGGCTACCGATCTCGCCAATCTTTTGAAAAATACACCTGCCTCGGCCATTGATCAAATAGAGATAATGACCAATCCTTCTTCTAAATACGATGCATCAGGCAATTCAGGAATCATCAATATTAAAACCAAGAAAAGCCTGAAAATGGGCTGGAATGGAAGTATTACCGTTGGCGCAAGTGCTGGTTTCTTTCCGCAAAACGACAATGTATATGTGATGCCACGTTCTCAGAACAGCCTCAATTTTAATTACCGCAAAAACAAGATCAACTTTTTTGGTAATTACAATCCTAATTTCAACAGGGGTAGAAATCAGTTGCATCTTGTACGCAAATTTTACAACGAAGATGGAACGCTTAACTCTTACGCCGACCAATACACTACGTTTAAAGGAAAGAACAACAACCATAATGTAAAACTTGGGTTGGATTACTACATCAGCAGCAAAGATGTAGTGGGCGTGGTTGTTACGGGCTTTGGCTTTTTTGGTCGCCCGGAACCCAACACCATTTCGGATATTTACAACGCCGACGGGAGTTATCAATCGGGTTTGTACTCCAGCACCACCAACAACATAAAGTTTCGGAATTATACTGCCAATGTAAATTACAAGCACAGCTTCGACAGTGCCGGCAGGGAACTTACAGTTGACCTGGACTATGTTCAATACGATAATGTTTCGGACATGGTGCTTAGCACAGGTGTAAAAGATAAGTATGGCAATGTGGGCAATGATCCGGTGTTGTTAAAAGGTCATTTGCCTTCCAATATCAATATCTATTCTTTCAAGTCGGACTATACGCATCCGCTCAAAAACAATATGAAGATTGAAGCGGGCATTAAAGCCAATTATGTAAAAAATGATAACCTGGTTGACTATACGCGCTTCAGCAACGAAGTGTGGACAAAAGACGCGCGTTCTAACCATTTTATTTATGAAGAAAACATCAATGCGGCGTATATCAACATCAACAAAAAGTTCAACGATAAATGGAGCGCGCAGGCAGGGTTGAGAGCAGAAAACACCAATACAAAAGGAAAACAGCTTACCAACGATTCTTCTTTTACAAGGCATTATACCAACCTTTTCCCAACTGCTTTTGTAAGCTATACGGCCGATAAAGATAACCAGTTAACGTTGTCGTATAGCCGCAGGGTTAACCGCCCTAATTATGAAGACCTGAATCCGTTTACCTATTTTCTTGACTCGCTTACGTATCGCCAGGGAAATCCTTACCTGCTGCCACAGTTTTCGCACAACATCGAACTGGGGCATACGTTCAAAGGCAAGTTCATCACAAGCCTCAATTTCAGTAAAACCACCGACGTTATATCTGAATTATTGCGCCAGAATACGGCAGAAAAAACAACCTTTGCCACTCGCGAAAATATCGCCAGCTTCCGCAATATAGGCTTGTCGATCACCGCTCCTTTTAAATGGACACCCTGGTGGAGCACCAATGTATTTGCCAATGTATTCAACAATCATTATGAAGGAGAATACAACCAGGAGCCCATCGATCTTTCCAACACGGCATTTATGGTGAATGTAAACAACACTTTTACCATTGCGCAGGGTTTTACGGCTGAGTTAAGCGGTTTCTACAGGTCGAAGGTGGTAGACCAGATGCTGCTGATGAATGAAATGTACCAGATGAACATCGCCTTCCAGAAAAATATAATGAAAGGAAAGTCAACCATACGGCTCAACTTCCGCGATCCGTTCGGCTGGCAACGCTTTGGCGCACGTTCCCGCTACGCCGATGTGGACGTAACGATTAACAACCGTTGGGATTCGCGCCAGGTTTCCGCAAGTTTTACCTATCGCTTTGGTAAAAGCACCGTTGCCCCTTCTCGCAAAAGAGCAACCGGTGTTTCTGATGAGCTGAACCGTGCCGGTCAATCGAATTAACTGATCAACTCGTTAGTTTCTCATGTTTTGATTTTTAACCCCGCTGTTCCCGGCGGGGTTGTTTTTGGGGTGATCAGCTATCCGTAATTGAAATCTATGGCGATCATTCAAGTTCATAAACTCATAACAATAAACTGCAAACGCTAAACTTATTATTCCTTCAGCGAATCCACCACTTTCCTGGTTTTATCGCCAACCTTTTTTGCCCCTTCTTTAATGGCTTTGCCTGCGTCTTCTGCCCCCTCTTTTATCGCGTTTCCTGCGTCTTTAACGCCTTCTTTAGTGGCATCCCATGCGTTGGAAATGGCATTGCCTGCCTTGTCAAAAAATTGTCCTGTTTTTTTCACCGATTCACCCTCCTTAATGCTGATCATTTTACCATCTTTGTTGGTTACATTGCCTTTTAACGAAACAACGGTGCCATCATCAAATTTGATGTCTTTTTCTGCTACCGTCCAGCCGCCATTTTTATATACCAGCAGTTTTCCATCCTTCCACATTACGTCGCCGTCTTCGGCTGTGTAAACGGAGGTAGAGGTAGTAGTAGTTGTGGTGGTGGTGGTAGAAACCGTTCCGGAGTCAACAGGTGTTACGGAAGTGTCTGATGTAGTGGTGGTTTCGGTTTCTGTTTTAGATTCGTTGCCGCAGGATGCGAGCACAGCCGCAAAAGCGGCAAAGATGAGCGTTCGTTTCATGTTGTTGGTTGTTTTAATACGATGTGAAGTTTCAAAAGAAGTGCCAGATTTAATAAGCTGTTTGTCAGTCTTTGTTCCTGCCGGCTTCTCCCGGATACAGGTCCATCACCGGGTCGCTTTGCCAGTATGCTTTGGAGGCAATATCCATTATCGTCAATCTTCCCTTAAAAGCGGCACCCGTATCAATATTCCATACGTTGCTGCCCTGCATGGGGGTGGTTACATCGTAATATAGGGTAGGGGTGTGGCCAATGTATATTTCCTCAAACAATTTCAGGCGTTTAGGAAATAACAGCGAGTTCCGGTTCATGTTTTTCATACTCCGCGCAGTTTCCCAAAGCGTCCGGTCCCAGGTGAAATTAGAAGTATGTTTTTCATGTTGTGGACCGTGCATGGAAGTGAAGCCTGCGTGAACAAAAAGCCTGTTCACTTCGTCAATATGGTACAACTTCATTTGTTCAAAAAAATAAAGATGGCTTTTCCGTACATCTTCTGTAAGCAGTTCATAACTCTCTACTGTCGCAATACCACCATGAAACAGCCAGGTGCTGTCTGCTTTGCCACTTCTCAGCCATTCCTCACACCATTCGTCGTGGTTGCCTTTGAGGAAAATACAGTTTTGTTTTTGCGAAAGTTCCATTAAACAGGTAATTACCTGCGCCGATTGGCTCCAGCCATCCACATAATCGCCTAAAAAAATCAGTTCGTCGCCAGGAGTTATTGCTGCACGTTCCAGCACCTGCAATAAAGCCTTTAACCCACCATGTATATCGCCTATTACGAGTTGTCGTTTCATTAAAAAACAATGAGTCTACAGAATAATAAAGACTTTAGGTTACAAATATATTCTATGAGTGCATCACTTCACGGGAGCACGTGGTTACAGTTGACATGTAACTTACAAACGCGTCACTCACAAAGGCTAATACACGCCACCAACCCATTCACCCTATTCCGCACTTCATCCACCCCTGTTTTGGCAATCGCCTATAAATCCCTACTTTGCAGGCGTTTAATGTAGTTAAGGTGGGCAAACAGGCTAAACAATGTAGGATAAGGATCGACCTGGGCGGCCTTATACCCTATACCTTATGCCTTTCCTCAAAAACAGGTAACATTCAAGCAACATGAAAGATATACTACCTCTTATTCCGCAGCGGGCGCCATTTGTAATGGTAGATGAGTTGGTAGCTGCAGGCGAAACCACTGGGGTTACCCGGTTTGAGGTAAGGCAGGACAATATATTTGTACAGGATGGTTATTTAACCGAGCCGGCGCTGATTGAAAATATAGCCCAAACTGCGGCTGCCCATACCGGTTATGTTTTTAAGGAAAAAAACGAACCTGTTCCTGTAGGATTTATAGGAGCGGTTCAAAACCTTGAAATAAAAAAACTACCAGCAGTGGGCGACCAGATAGAAACTGAAATTACTATCAAAAACCAGGTGTTTGATGTAACGCTGATCTCAGGAAAAATAACCAGTAAAGAGGAAGAGATTGCAAAATGCGACATGAAGATCTTTCTTCAGCCTAAACACTAAACTATACATATTATGAGCAAAACTTTTACTTCACTGCGCTTTGCCGCATTACTGTTTTTTACACTGGCGTGTCATGCTGTGTCGGCCCAAACGCTCAAAGAGTTTTTTAATTCGTCTGACGTGCCGCTTACTTACCTGGGTATTGACTATACCAAGACAAAAATCTTTAACGAAGCCCCTCCCGGCGCCGAGTGGAAAGACAGACATTTCCCGTCTATGATACAGGTTACTGTTAACGACACTACCAAGTTTGAATTTAAAAAGGCATTTTCAAGAACGAATGTTATCTATGATACTAAAACAGCATCAGCAAGAAATGCAAAGATCGATGCTGACAAAATAGTTGGAGAAAGCGGCTCGGCGGAAGTTAAACTTAGTAAATCGGATATTGACGGAATAGCAAGCGCCTATAAAAGTGGCAGCAAAGGAATTGGATTGCTGTTTATTGTTGAAAACATTGATAAGAAAAAAGTGGAAGAATCTTTGCACGTTGCATTGATAGACCTTGCTACAGGAAAAGTATTGGTAACAGAACGCTTTACTGAAAAACCTGCAGGTTTCGGAATAAGAAATTATTGGGTAAGACCTGTACGTAATGTGGTAGAAAGTATTCAAAAATCCAGGTACAAACACTGGAAAGCAAATGCCGGATAGGCTCCTGGAAAAACACTACGAATGCAGAAAATATTATCAGGTAAAATAGAAGTAAATGTACGATTTAACGAAGCAGACCCATTAGGCATAGTGTGGCACGGCCATTACATACGGTATTTTGAAGATGGGAGGGAAGCTTTTGGCAACGAACATGGAATAGGGTATCTCGATTTTTACAGGCAGGGCATTATTATTCCTATTGTAAGCATACACTGCGAATACAAACGATCGCTGAAGTATGGTGAGCGTGTAATAGTAGAAACAACTTACATTCCCTGCGATGCGGCAAAGCTGAAATTTGAATATCGGTTATACAACCCTGTTACGGGGCAACTGGTAGCCAACGGCGACTCGGTGCAGGTGTTTTTGGACAAAGAGACCTCGTCTCTTCAATTGACCAATCCACCTTTTTTTGAAAACTGGAAAAAGCAACAGGGATTTCTTTAACTTGCCATCCCACATGAAGCCGGTATATATTATTGCAGATAACATTACTTCGCCTATAGCCAACAGTTCAGAAGAGAACTTTACGCTTCTCCAGGAAGATGTTTCCGGCATAAAGCTGCAGCACAACCCCGCTTTTTCGCCTGAACCCTTTTACGCTTCGTTGTTTGGCAGCAACCAGCTTTTTAACAGCGCAATAGCTAACTCCGATCAGTATACGAAATTTGAGCAGTTACTGATTGCTTCGGTAAGCAATGCTATCCAATCGTCTGGTATAACAATAACAGACGACAGGACAATGCTGATCGTTTCTTCCACCAAGGGAAATATCAGTTTACTGGAAACGCAGCAAGGCAGCAAAGAGTTACAGAAAAAAATCTCCCTTCATCATTCGGCGAAAATGGTGGCTGATTATTTTCAATTTACTCATCAACCGTTGGTGGTATCGCACGCCTGTATTTCGGGCCTGGTTGCTCTTATTACAGGTATGCGCTTACTGCAATCGGGTAAATATGATACAGTAGTGGTTACGGGGGCTGACATCATTACGCAGTTTGTATTGTCTGGTTTTCAGTCATTTCATGCTGTGAGCAATGCACCCTGCAAACCATTCGATGCAGAGCGTAACGGTATTACGCTAGGCGAAGGAGCAGCAACAGTGATCCTTTCCGTGCAAAAGCCACAAATGGCAGAATGGGTGCAGTTGCTAGGTGGGTCGGTAAGTAACGATGCCAACCACATATCCGGGCCTTCCAGAACCGGTGAAGAGTTGTTCCAGGCTATTGCAAATGCAATGCAGGAAGCGGGCATTGATAAGGAAGATATCGATTTTATTTCAGCGCACGGAACAGCTACCGTTTACAACGATGAAATGGAAGCAAAAGCCATTAACCTGGCGGGCATGCAAAAAGCACCGGTAAACAGTTTAAAAGGCTATTACGGGCATACCCTGGGCGCTGCCGGACTAATAGAAACAGTAGTGTGCGTACACTCGCTTAAACAAAACCTATTATTGCCAACCCCCGGTTACTCACGGTTGGGCACTACCAATGCGGTAAATGTGATTGATAAAATAAAAAAAGGCAACTATAAAACCTGTTTAAAAACAGCTTCAGGTTTTGGTGGTTGCAATGCAGCCGTTATTTTGCAGAAAAATTAAATCATACAATACGATTAATGGATTTCTTTAATAAGGATACGAAAACGGCGCTCGAAGCAAAAGGCTTAGCTCAATTCATCGCGTTTGGACCAATAGTCTTTCAGGTGTCGAAAGTAATGCGTGATAGCGGGATATTAACAGCAATAGAAGACGGCGGCACTAAGGGATTAACCATTGAACAGATTGTTACCCAAACGGAGCTTCCACACTATGGCGTGCGGGTATTGCTGGAGTCGGCATTGGGGATAGGGTTAATAGTGTTGAATGATGAAAAATATACAATTACCAAAACCGGGCATTATATCCTGCACGATCCGCTTACAAAAGTAAATATGGACTTTGTACACGATGTGTGCTACAAAGGACTGTTTTGGCTCGATGAAAGCATTCGCGAAGGAAAACCAGAAGGCTTAAAAGAATTGGGCGATTGGCCAACGGTATACGAAGGACTTTCGCAGCTTCCCGGGCATGTGCAAAAAAGCTGGTTCGCGTTCGATCATTTCTTTTCCGACCTTGCTTTTCCTGCCGTATTGAAACATGTGTACAAGCACGATATAAAGAACCTCCTGGAAATTGGCGGCAACACCGGTAAGTGGGCCATTGCATCTACCAAATATTCCGACGATGTACATATCACCATCATGGATTTGCCCGGTCAGTTGAATGTGGCAAAAAAGCGGATGGAAGAGTTAGGGCTTACCGATCGCGTATCGTTTTACCCGGTGAACATCCTTGATGAATCACAACCTTTTCCCAAAGCACGCCCCGATGACCCCACCGCACAGCGATTTGATGCGGTATGGATGAGCCAGTTTCTGGATTGCTTTTCAGAATCCGAAATTGTGTCCATTTTAAAACGTTGCGCCGACGCCATCGATGAAAATGGCTATGTGCTTATATTAGAAGCTTTCTGGGATAAACAGCGCTTTGAAACAGCAGCATTCTGTCTTCAGCAAACCTCTATCTATTTTACTGCTATCGCCAATGGAAACAGCCAGATGTACGATTCCAAAGTATTCATTCAATGTATTTACGATGCCGGCTTCGAAATAGTAGAAGAGGTAAACGGCATTGGCTTAAGCCATACGTTGTTGAAATGCAAAAAGAAAAGTTTATAGTTTGAGGTTTATGGTTTCGAGTTTTGGCGCACGGATCAACTTGTCGAACTATAAACCATTAACAAAAAACTATAAACGACAAACCATAAACGATCAACAACAAACAACCGACAGATCAAAGCGTAGCATATGCAAACAGAAAAAACAGACGTATTGGTAATTGGAGCCGGGCCGTCGGGAACGGTAGCCGCTTCTATAGTTCACCAGGCAGGTTATAAAGTAAAAATTGTTGAAAAGCAAAAATTCCCACGTTTTGTAATTGGCGAAAGCCTGCTGCCACGCTGCATGGAAGCGTTGGAGGAGGCAAAGTTCCTGGACGCTGTGAAAGCAAAGGGCTTCCAGGAAAAAAACGGGGCAAAATTCGTGAAGAACGGCAAAGTGTGCGACTATCAGTTTGCCGATCAATATACAAAAGGATGGAAATGGACCTGGCAGGTTCCCAGGGCCGAATTTGATTCAACCCTTGCGGATACCGTAGAAAAAATGGGCGTGCCCATAGAATATGAAACTTCGGTTACAGGCATCGTTTTCAACGATGACGGACGTTCGGTTACCACGGTAGAAGACATCAATGGTAATATAAAACACATAGAGGCAAAGTTTATTATTGATGGCAGCGGTTATGGAAGGGTTATACCCAGGCTGTTCAATATGGACAAACCGTCTAACCTGCCGCCGCGAAGGGCCTTGTTTGCGCATACGGTAGACCGTAAGCGAAGCATGGCCGACGAACCCAATCGCATTACCATTGTGGTGCATGAAAAAGGCGTTTGGATCTGGATCATTCCGTTTTCGAGTGGCATTACTTCTGTTGGCTTTGTAGGCGATCCGTCGTTCTTTGAACGCTTTCCCGGCACTCCCGAACAGCAGTTCAGGGCAATGCTGGCTGCGGAAAAAGACATTGCCGAAAGGTTTAAAGATGTAGAATTGGTATTTGAGCCCAGAACCCTGCAATCCTGGTCTTCCACCACCAACAGGTTTTATGGCGATGGCTTTGTGGTTACCGGAAATGTAACCGAATTTCTCGACCCGGTGTTTTCGTCGGGCGTTACGCTGGCAACGGTTTCCAGCCAGCTGGCAGGAAAACTGGTGGTAAAAAAGCTGAAAGGAGAAACAGTTGACTGGGACAAAGAATATATGGACATTATGATGCAGGGCGTAAACACATTCAGAAGCTATGTAATGGCCTGGTACGAAGGAACGCTTGATACCATTTTCTTTGCGGACAACCAGGACCCGAAAATCAAAAGTCAGATATGTTCTGTGTTAGCAGGCTATGTATGGGACACCACCAATCCATATGTAAAAGATCATACAACTGCTTTGCACAAACTGGCAAGAATTATTACCATGCGAGATAGTTTGAAGTAATTTCTGATTTGAGATTTTTGATTTGAGATTTGGGCTGTTGACATTTGAATCTTGGTTCTTGTAATTTGAAATTTCTTACAACTTATCACCTATCACTTATCACTGTTTTGCTTTCTATAACATCATATTGCACCATCGCCAACCATTCCGTTTTGCTGAACGGAGCGGAATGGTATGCAGGTGAAAAAACGCTGAGCGCGCCTGATTTTTTAACGGAGCTGTATAAACGAAGCCAGGCAGATTATCCGAAATTCCATAAGATGGATTATCTGGCGCAATTGGGTTTTATTGCTGTGGAGCTGGTTCTGCAAGGACGTAATCTTGCAGATGAATACGGTTCCCCAGCAGTGGGTA
>JBQCGX010000131.1:0-10795 GCA_051955255.1 Agriterribacter sp.
CTCTTAAAAATGGCTGCAGGATATTGGAAATTGGTTGCGGACCTGGCGTGGCGGCAAGAGAAATTGTAACCCGGTTTGACAATGTGTATGTTCTGGCAATAGATCGTTCCGCCAAAGCCATTGAACAGGCTGAAAAGGCATCGCAAAAAGAAATAAAAGCCGGCAAGCTGAAGTTCCTGCATTCACCCGCAGAGACATTTGAGTTGCCGCAGGGTGAGCAAAAGTTTGATTTTGCTTTCGCCATAAGAGTAGGCGCTTTAGACGGGCGACATCCTGAAATAGAAAAAGCAGCATTGTCTAACATTTTCAGATCGCTCAAAAAAAACGGAAAGCTGTTTATTGATGGCGGCACACCTTTGAAAGTAATCACACAAAGCTAAAACCGATCTGTCAGTAAGGCTGCCAACTTTTGAAACACCTATGCATTTCAGTTATGTTATACGCCGATAAAGCATTTCGGCCCCGGTGGCAGCTACTAACAGTAAAATAATTGAGAGTACGGGCAAAGAAAAAGCGTATATTCAGAAGCCCTAATTTTTCTTACCATGACGGCCCAGATCATTACAGCGTACGATCTTGATTTTGTTGAAAAGAAAATTAAATCGGATCAGCATTTCGATCCTGAAGAATCGCAGTTGCAGTTGGATGACCTGTTTGGCCGGTTTGTTGATGCCAACCTTGTATTAAAGGATTTTTTACCACTGATATTCGCTTCGGAAAAAGGCATAGACCTTATTGGGAGCCATTCGTGGAAAGAAAATAAATCAAAGCACGAGGAGCTTCAATCAAAAGCCGACGACCTGCTGGCAAAAGTAACGGGAATGGCTACCGACTCAGCCCTTACCGAAATGACCGCCTTGCTGAAGGAACTGGAAATGCTGAACCAGAAGATCAGTGCAGAGGGTGAGGAACTGCGAACCATTGTGGAGCAGGTAAAAGCTAAGCTCACCGAAATGAAAAAGAACGTGGAAGAAGAGCGCACGAGGTTCAATGCGGCTATGAACAAACTTAAAAGCAGCATTTGGAAGAACAGGCTAGGCATATATATGGCGAGCGGGCTTTTGGCAATTATTGTTGCGTTGGTGCTTGACCGCACCGGTCTCGATAAATTTTCCAACGATTTTCTCACCATTACTCAGGTAGTGGTTGTTTTTCTGATCCAGGAATTTGTTTTAAACACCTGGCTTGCTTACCGGAAACGGGAAGCACATCGCCCGGAACTTTTAAGAGCATTCGGATTTTTAAAAGACAAATACGAACAGTACAGCAAGGAAATTGATGAAGTGTGTGCTAAGGCTGGCATCCGCAGAGAGAATATCTTTTACGTATTGGATCAGTTATACGACAAACTGAAGCTGTTGGATAATCCTACAAAACCCACCGGAATATAGCGCAGGCAAACTTTCTTATTTTTGTGGATGGCTACAACAAGTGCTGGTATTGTTTTATACCGGATCAGAAAAAAAATGCTTGAAGTATTGCTGGTGCATCCGGGCGGGCCTTTTTGGGCAAAAAAGGACAACCATGCGTGGTCAATTCCCAAAGGTGAATATACAGAGGATGAAGATCCTTTGGAAGCTGCGAAAAGAGAGTTAGCGGAAGAAACGGGGATAAAGGCCACAGGAAATTTCACACCGCTTACACCTGTAAAACAAAAGGGCGGAAAGATCGTAATGGCATGGGCGCTGGAAAAAGACATTGATCCGTCCATCATCAAAAGCAACAGCTTTAGCATGGAATGGCCTCCGCGATCGGGCATTCAAAAAACATTTCCCGAAATTGATAAAGCCGCTTGGTTTACGGTGGAGGAAGCGAAAAATAAAATGATTGAAGCGCAATTTGCATTGGTTGAAGAACTGGCAAAAAAGCTGTAGTGGCGAGCGGTGAGCTTTCAGGTTTCAGCGATCAGCCTTGATCTTTCAGCGATCAGCCGTCAGCATAAATAGTGCTGACTGAGATCTGCGTGCAAATTCAGGAATATCCCCAATTCGTTTTACTGAACAAAATGTCATTTCTTCGTGTATGCATGAACGTAAACACGGAGACGATTTTGAGCTGCCGGTTGAATACAAGGGAACATCGTATAACCTGCCATCAAGACTGGTGCAGATGGGCTATAACTATAAGATATACGTGCAATGGTTTGATGTAGAAATTATTTTTGAGCCGGACGAGGAACGGAACTTCAGGGCGATTGTTGAACGCGACGACAAACAGGTAGTTACCACTGCTTTGTTGCAGGCCATCAGCGATGCGATTTCGAGCATAAAGGAAAAGGATAAAGGTGAAAGGTAAAAGGTGAAAGGTGCGATTTCAAATCACAAAAAACCAGGCTGCCTTATATGGTACCGAGCCATTCTTTTGCTGCTTCAATATTATCGAAGAAACTGATTGCGAGCTTGTCTTTATCAACCTTATAAGAAACGCTTTCAACAGCTACTTTGTTAAAATAGTTGTCGGGTTTTGTCATGGCAATTGCCTTGAAACCAAATTGTATAGCACGGGGTAGAAAATGAGTATTCAACCATTGCTGATCTTCCCTGCCGATCAGTACCATGTCTTTTATATCGGCAAGTACTTTAAACGACCGGTGATAGATCAATGTATTTAACATCAGCTCAGTTCCTTCTTTGAATTGTGCGCTGGTTGCATAACCGTCCCACTCCATCACCACTGCGTTGATGTCGTTGTTGAAGTAAATATGATATACATCCTTATTAGTTTCCATCATTGTTGATTTCAACTAAAATTAATTGAATTCCGTTTAGTTAAGCTACAACAGGGCCGAACTTTTTTTTGAAAGCCGCTAATTCGCAAATAAATTCTTCACCTGCAAACCTGCGACAAACCTCCCTCTGCCGTTAGCGACGTGGATACGCAGGATCTCTTTTCAGTACAACAAACAATTGGGGATTGCTGCCGTCGTGGTTTGTTTTGTAAAGTTTCCATGTATCGGCGTCTGTCTCTTCCAGGTGGAATTGAAGTGTTGTTTTTGCAAGCTCTTTTTTAACCCAGCGTGGAAAGGCATTGGCTGCACGTGCATTTTCCCAGGTTCGGATCGCTTTGAAAATCCTGTATTTTTCGGGACAGCTTTCAATCGATTTCTGCTCTAACTCCATCAGGTAGGTGGCGCCTGCACCAACCGATACAGCCTCAACATGCTCATACTGCGCCACTGTTGACTGGGCATTGACCCTGAAGTTGTTTCCAAAAGTAGCGGGAAAATAATTGGCATACGCAACATCCCTGATGTCTTTGCCCTCGCTGGTGGTGCTGCCCCATTCTCTTGTTTTCAGATCGTACATATTGGTTCCGCCGCCTACGTTCCATACACTCTGGTAGTGCCACGATCCCTCTGAAAGCGTGGCACCCGATACACGCAGGTAAGGGATATTATGATGGGCTGCCCTTTCAAACATCTTGCTGAAAAAGCGTTTTACCGAATAATAACCATGCCCGTTATTAAATAAAAATTCCTGCCCGTCAAGATCCATGAACCGAAGTCCGCTCACGTGACTTACATCGGCAAAGTAGCCGGCAATTTTGTCCTGCAAATACATATTGGGTATCAGCCCGTCGTAGCCATAGTTGATGGTTACCTGCAGTTTATACATAGTATCGTTGGAATGATGTGCAGTAGCGGCTGTGCCCCAATAACCTCTCTTTACATTTTTAAGATAATAGGGCTTTGTTTGCGACACGCCGAGATAATGAATTAGCTCCTTCCCTATTTTAATAATATTAAGACTTTCAGCATGCCCTTCCCAACTGCCAATTTCATCAAGATAAGCAGCATCGTTCACTTCAATCAGGGTATCGGTAGCATTGATCGTATTTAGCAACAATCGTTTTTGCTGATAGCAAAGGCTGTCGCTGGCAATGGGACTGGCATCCCGGGTTCCCTGCGCCAATGCAATGCAGATGGTATGACGTCCGAGCAGGATGTTTTTCTTTGCAGCAAGATCAGACAGTTCCTTGTGCGACAAATTTCCTGCAGTAAGGCGAAATGGTTTTTCTTCAAAATTTCTGCCATCGATATATCCTTCATTGCCTCTGTCAACTTTCCAGAAAGGCAGGTCCTCGGCTTCAATGGCTTTGAAGCCCATTTGAGATACATAAGACACAGCGCTGTCGTATAAGTTACCCCTGGCACTCACATCGGGCATATACCGCGCGGGGTCTTTTACCCATTTACCGTTTACAACAGGATAAGGAAGTTTTTCTTTCAGCACAATGTCTTGTATCACATCCAGCAAGGCAATACTGTCGGCACTTCCCCATAGTGCAACAGATGACCCGATAAAGTCAATGCCAGGCAATGGCTGTACTTCAATATGATTGGGTTTGTTGGTTGGCAGAAAAGGAATGAGCGAAAAAGAAATATTACGGGAAACACTCCGGTCGCGCGAATGGTAAGCGAGGGAAATATTGCCCGAACTGTCTATCATTGCAGCATTGCCGTACAAAATCCGGTAATACGGTTCGGGGTGCGAATAAAAAGCCACATCACTAATGCCGTCACCTCCTATCGGGAAAAGTTGTCCTTCACGCAGGTGCGATGGAAGCGGGTAAAGTTGTTTGTCCGGAGAGTGAATGATGTACTGGAAAGGTGCCGCATCGCCTGTTATATCAGAAGTGCCCCCAATGGTATTATCATTTAAAGCAAGCACTCCAATAGCAAAATTCACCGCATCGCTAGTGTCTCGTGCTACTCCTATCACTTCGCCGAAGAGATTAGAAATATTGGTATGATACGGTCCCCACTGCACATCGTCAATACCATTGCGTTTTGACAGAGACTCCAGCTTTAGTTTAAAATACTTCTCCTGAGATTGTATGCTTATCACTGCCTGAGCACCATTTTTATAGCTCAGACTGATTTTTTTATTTTTCGCATTATACTTTGCAGCAACAGGAGTATAATAGGTTTTGAGTTCGCTATTGTACAACGACAACAATGGAGAAGGCTTGCCTGTTTGAGCAAACTGCCGACCGGCACTGCTCTTCATGCTGGTAATCCATCCTTTGCTGTTTATTTCAATAGAAAAGTATTTGGTAGTAAACTGGTACTGCCCGTTTGCGTGCTGTGTTCCTAAAAAAGCTATGCATACGATAATGAGGTTTATAAAATGATTTCTTTTCATACTTAATAGTTCTGTTCAACCTTGTCTAAATGTATCCATTCGCTGTTATACAGAAAAAAGGACGTATGCAAAACAAACGCCTCTGCTCCTGTAAGAACAGTTATTGTACAAATAAAATGAATTTTCGGGTATCCTTTACTGAGATATTGCCGGTACACCTTCCGAGGTCATGATTACACGCCGTATAGAATCATCCGGGTTATAGTGCAATAAGTCTATGCATACCGACCGCCTGTGGCTGCCGCCATTTTCCAGCGCCCCGTTATGATAGATAAAATACCAGTTGCCTTTGAACTGTACAATGCATGGACGGTTGGTAGCGCAGTTGCCTGCAATTTCATTGACAATGCCTTTAAAGTTCCACGGACCATGAACACTTCTACTCATAGCATAAGCTACTTTTTCGGGCATGCCATATCCATATGATAAATAATACCGTCCGTTCCGTTTGTGCAAATGTACCCCTTCCTCAAAACGGGGCAGTTCCACCTGTTTTATCGGTCCTGCTATGCTGATCATATCCTCGCCCAACGGCGCATAAAAGCAAGCCTTGTTGCCCCAGAAAATATAGGCCCTGCCATCGTCATCCACTATTACCGATGGATCTAAATTGATCATAGCATTATCGGAAGGCGGAAGCATTGCTGTGGTGATAAGCGCTTCGCCAATGGCATCTTTGAACGTTCCCGCAGGATGGGATGCAACCGCCACACCAATGGCGGTGCCGGGAATAGTAGCGTGGTTAACCGCTACGTACCAGTAAAACCGGTTGTTGTGTGCAATGACTTTGGTGGCAAAGGCTCCGCCAGACGACCATGCAAAATCGTGTGCGCGTAATGGTGAGGAATATTGCTTCCAGGTGTGCAGATCTGTAGAGGAGAAACAGAGCCATTGATGCATGACGTATTCTTCAATACCCGGAGGTGCTTCATCATGCCCCGTATACAGGTAGAGCGTGTCACCCTGCACCAGCGCTGTAGGATCGCAGGTGTAAGTATGGGTGATGATGGGATTACCGGCTGAGGAAAAAATTTCGTTCATGCCATACCGTTTGTTATCAACCAGCAATCACAGTGCCATTGTGGTTAGCGGGCTATTTATATATGCCCCGTCCCAATATTTGCCGGAAATACGCTTCCAAAATCCATAACACACAAAACGATTTTTTTGCAAATGCAGCAGAATAGTAAATTTGGCTATGAAACCGAACGAATTAAGAATTGGCAATTGCGTGATTAACCGAAGCGTAAAAATGAAATCTCCCGACGCAACGGGTTATACCGTTATAAATATAACGGATGATGGTAAACTGGACTATGGCGGTGGTACATTGCAAGACATTGAAGGTATTCCGCTCACGACAGAAATATTCCAAAAATGTGGATTTAACTTTATTGACCAGGGCGGCGATGACCACGGCTGGTACCATCCCAAGCTTTTGTTTGGAATTTATTCATCCGATAACAACTATCGTCTTTTATCGGACGAGGGAATAGAAATAACGGCTGCCGGACAATTGCAATTCCTGCACCAGCTTCAAAATTTGTTTTTTGCATTAAGCGGCGAAGAACTGGACACCAACCTGTAATTGTTTTCTTTATCCATCTCAATACGTCTTCCTAAACTACTGCCATGAAGTCATTGAAACATATTTTCTTTCTTTTTTGCCTGGGATATTGTTTGCAGGGCTTCGGGCAGAAAACACTTTTTGAATTTGGTGTGCGGAAAAATTTTGAAAGCCTTATTAACGGAAAGCGTGATAAGGAACCGCTGCGCTGGGTAGACGTTAATACTTCCGATACAAGCTGGTACCGGGAAGGAAACAAACTGACAGGCAAAGGATTGCCCATTGGCGTGGTACGCTCGGAACGGATGTACCAGAATTTTATTTTACAGGTGGAATGGAGGCATATGGAAAAAGGAGGCAACTCCGGCATATTTGTGTGGTGTGATGCGAAACCGGAAGAGCATAACCGATTGCCGAGCGGAGTAGAGGTGCAAATGCTGGAACTGGATTGGGTGAACCAGCATATACGTGACGGACAAACGCCGCCGATTGCCTATGTGCACGGCGAACTGTTTGGTGCAGGGAAAACACGTACCACTCCAGACAACCCGAGGGGAGAGAGAAGCAAATCGATAGAGAACAGGTGCCTGGGTGTTGGGGAATGGAATAAATACACGGTTGTGTGTGTTGATGGCACCATTAAATTGTCTGTTAACGGCAGGTTTGTAAATGGCATTCGTCAGTCTTCGCAACGTAAAGGCTACCTGTGCCTTGAGGCAGAAGGTGCAAAAATAGAATTCCGCAACCTGCAGATCATTGAACTGGATGAGGGATTTATTCTCCCCGAGCATGTGGTGGAGCAATTATAGTGGTGCATCAAACTGCCAGCCATCATTTGTATGCCGCAGATTCGCAGATTTTATAAAATTAGTTGTGTTGCTGTACGAAGTCTCTGACTTCGTACTTACTATGTTCTCCCGAGACTTGGTCTCGGATTAAACCATAAGTGCATCCGGATAAATAATTATCAAAGTGCTTTTGACATTCGGATGAATATGCGCGACAAGACAAATAACCGCTACATCAGTCCAGTTGACTGAAGGCCTGAATTTCTTCCAGGCTTATCAAGCTTATTATCTTCTGAATGTACTTTTTTTACTCGCTATTTTAAGAACCAATCAAAAGTTACGTTTCCAATACCTGTTGCCGGTGGAACCAGGAAAGCTAAATCAAATGAAGTTGATGTTTTATTTGCAACATAAAAATTTTCTGCAGCAACCGGACTCGTGGGAGTTATACAAACTTGATATGAGGCTTTACCAGTACCATGCATGACCGTGAAATTTGTGGTACTGCCATCCCCATTTCCTGTAAAATTTCCACTTGCTATTATAGTAGACATCGGCAATTGCCTTAGTTCGCCGCCGGTACTTCTTGTAAGTATTGCATCTGTTGTATTACCAGAATCTGGAACAACAGGAAGCTCAATTTTGCCAGATGCGCGGATTTTCAAGGCTGTTTGTAAAACACCTGCGCCGTTCATTAACTGTATTTCCCATGATGTAGGCACGATTCCTGTTGATGGAGTTCCGTCTACTAAATGTCGAATCATTGCCCCTGCGACTAATCCAACTCCATCAAACGCCTCAGATCTATCAATACGCAGGATAGTTCCATTAATTACAGATGTCAGTTGTGATAGTATACCACGCGCCCTCACTGTTGAATAAATAGGAGCACGGCCGTTATCATTTTCTGTTGAGACATAAATACAGGAAAATTGATTGCCACCGTTTGAACTATTATTACCACCATATTGAACAATATGCCTATTAGCTGAGGCAAGAACTGCAGGAATTGATGAAGCAGTTTCATCGGTACAGACTAGAAGTCTTTGCCCAAATGGAGGAGCGGCAACATCACCTGCAGGAGGGTTGATATAAACCCCTCTAAAAGGGGAGTTTGTAAACCAGGATTGTTTACTCAGTAAAATGCTATTAGCGCTTATCAATGTAGAAGTCGAATTTTTGAACACCTGAAGTGGGTATCCGGCCCCGTTTGTGACAAAAAGGTTGATATACATAAATCTTGCAACTACGCCCCCGTCCCAATTTCCAGGTTGCTCCATTATCGAAGTACTTGCAGTATTTATGTTTGTAAATGAAATTACGCGTCCGGCGTAATCACTTCCATTTCGACTAAAAAATGTAAGTCCAGAAGTGGGAAGATTGCTTGCATAAGGTAATCCATCAACAATCAGATGCCCTACCGAATTACTGGATATTTCGAATAGTCTGTTTGGATAGGTTCGCCTAATATTTCTCAGAATCACAGTACCCGACATTGTTAATTGAAAATTTGTATTCTGCGCATAAGTGCCTCCAATACTCTCAATCCAGATGTTTTCGTAAATATTGCTTAATACGGTCGTCGATCCATCATAGTCCATATAAAAATTGAACTGAGGGTTATTTCCTTCAGCAATACAATCACGTATAACCGTTTGATCTGCAGCTAATAAAAATACAGTAGTAAAGGAGGTAACATAGCTAAAAAATCTACACCCAGTAATCTGATTTGAGTTAAAAGCTGAGTTACTTCGATCTGCACCTGTCCAATCACCATATCTACCTATAATATCGCAGTAGATATTTTGAGTAAACATACAATTAGCAATTTTTCCGTTTAGCCAAAAAAGTGCTTTAACCCCAATATATAATCTATAAAAATTACAATCTTCAATTACCCATGTATAAGTTGCGCCGATATCTAGACCAATCTGATTGGACTGTCCCTCAACAGAAGTACTATTGCCCATAAACCTAATTCCCTTAATCACACATCGATACGCATCTATACTAGTGGTTGCTTCTGAGCTGGACACCGGATGCCGGCTCCAGATCGGTTCATTATTATTTGTGCGAATGCTAGCACCATAACCACTAATTTCAAATACAGGCGATAATGATGTTTTGGGCAAATACACAGAATACTGGCAATAATAGCTTCTGGATGGAATCGAAATATTTACAGCATCCCGAGATAAAGTCGCGATGTAGTCAAACATTCTTTGAAATGGAACTGTGTCATCGACTATATCATCACCTACTGCTCCAAAGTTTGCAGGGCTTACAACATCGCTCAAAGGCAACATTCCATCTATAATTAAATCTCCCAAAAAAATTGCCTGGTTACAATCGGCATCGAAGTATCCTTTTCCAATTATGCTGCCAGTTCCGGCCATGTAATTCCCCTGGCAAAATTTAAAAACCGTATTAGTTGGTACATTTAATGAAGAATTTATAAGGTATTCACCCCCATCTGCTTTATCAAATACAATCGTTTTTACCCCCGCTGAAAACGCAGCAGAGAAATTTGAAGTCTGATCGGTACCATCAGGATATATTCCACAATATCCCGCACTCATTGGTCCATCAATTACTCTTCGGAAATATTCTCCGTTTATATCAAAAAAGAAAATGTCATCAACACTCGTTCCAGGAGGCAAATTGTCTATTCTTGCTAATGTGCCATTACGATCATTTGGATAAAGAGTGTCTGAAGCAGATAAGACAATAGGAGTTACATCGATATCACCAGTGCTTACAGGATTGGTTGGCATAATAAATGGTTTAATGATTAATAATCCTTGAATTTAAATCACCAATTCTTAATAATAAGCACAATTAAGAAGAACTTAACGTAGATGAGAGAAATATGGGTATACGTTGCTTTTATATACAGAAATACCCCTAGCCAATTAACAACACCTTGATCCGAAGCGCTCTGGATGCCCAAATGAACTAAATGATTAATTGCTGTAACGAAGTCTCTGACTTCATACTTACTATATTCTCCCGATACCTAGTCTCGGTATGAACAAATATATTCAAAGCATTACATTACTTCAGACAAACTATACAACAGCACTCCAAAGCCTCAGCGTTATTAGATCAGCCGGTATGTCACGTTTATTCCAGTGTTTATGAATGGCAAGCGCCGCGCCTAAAGCGGTGCCCTGAGACATGGATGCACTGTATATTTTTTTTGCGGGAAATGCATTTGCCAGCATCTGCATAAACAGTTCGTTTTTACAAAATCCGCCATCTACGTAAAAGCTGTTTTCATGGTTACCAGAAAGGAT
>JBQCGX010000132.1:0-13880 GCA_051955255.1 Agriterribacter sp.
GGGAAAAGCAGGCAGGAACAGGTGGTAGTGCAAAAACAGGCAGTAAAAGCAGATCAGAATCCTGGTAAGAATGCATCGCAACCCCAACAGGAAGCGGCGCAACCAACTGATGAAACAAAAGACAACGGGGAAACGGCTGAATCTCAAAACAAGGTTTCTGAAAAAAATAAGCTGACGACAGCGCCCAAAGAAGCAGCGGCAGCAAGTGGTACAAACGATAACAATAATAATAATAATGTAGAGCAGCCGGAAGGAAATAACAAAGTTGTAAAAGCGCGCAATGGCAATTCAGTGGGTTTTGGCACAACCAAAAGAAGCAACCGTGAAAGCAATAAAAAACCGGTATATGCTGCAGGCGAACAACAACCAGCAACCAGGCGGCAACCAAATGCAAAATACCAGGTCCCTGCAAATAAAACATTGGATGACGCAGCATCGACAACTTCTGCGGACAGCGAGGAAAAAGCAACAAATGCTGACGCTGGTAATGATAAAAATTATGATTGGACAGCTTCATTGCAGAGGGTAGAGGAAAGAACATTTGTGCTGCCGACGCTTGCAGAAGCAACACAGATTCCGGTAGGAATGCTGAATCGCGATAATGTTCATGCGCCCTTTGATAGCGTTAGCAAGGCAAAGGAACTGCCAACTGCTAAAAGCAAGGATCGCTATTTCTATGTTCAGGCAATGTTTGCGCCGGATTTAACCAATATAAAGTCCCAACGGGTGTCTGGTGTAGGAACAAGTGCAGGGTTGTTGCTCGGATACAGGTTCAACAAACGGTTTCATGTAGAAGCCGGCGGCTTCTGGGAAAAAAAGGTTTACTATACCGATGGAAAGTACTTTGATAAAAGCAAGCTGCCTTTTTTCAGAGATCGTGAAATATACAATGTAGATGGCAATTGCAGCATGATTACCATCCCGGTGAGCTTGCGTTACAATTTTATCAGCAAAAAAAGCAGCGACTGGTTTGTTACTACCGGAGCAGCCGCTTACCTGATGCAGAAAGAATATTACGACATAACCTACGAATATTACGGTGATGCACGCACGAGAGGATGGGCGTATAAAGATCCGCCCAAAAGCTGGCTGGCCACAGTAAACATTGGAATAGGTTATCAAACAACAGTATTAAGGTCTTTCAACTTCAGGGTTGAACCTTATTACAGAATCCCGGTCTCTGGGGCCGGTACCGGCAGTCTGTCGCTAACCAGTGCAGGCATATACGTTGGTATAGGCAGGAAGTTTTAGTTCACCCCTTTTTAAAAAAGCAGTATGGCTAAAAAATTAATGATTTTTTTGGCGGTGATAGTTATTGCCCTATTGGTAGCCTTGTATTGGTATAACAAACCCAGGCAGGGTGTGGCAGATAAGCCCGCCGATGTGCAGATCGGCGCCGGTGAACTGGTTGCTGCCTATAACAGCGATGAGCAGGCGGCGGATAAAAAATTTCTGAATGCTGTTATAGAAGTGAAAGGAGTAATTGAAGAGGTGCAGGTAAGCGGCGGCGATGCAATTGTGATTTTAAGCATGCAGCCCGCGGGCGGAGGGGTGAGTTGCAGGTTTTCGCCCGCATCAAAATTAGATACGGCAACGTTTAAAAACGGAATGGAAGTAATGATTAAAGGCCGGTGCGCAGGCTTTAACATGGATGTGAACCTGGTAGACTGTGAAATTATTTTATAAACCAATAAACGAAAAAAGAAGTATTTGTTACCCGGATGTATACTGTCCGCATCCATCAATCTGCGAGTGGCGGACCGATGGAACAGACAGGTGGCCCCTAACCGACAAAAGATGAACATAAATTGGAAAACATAAAAAACTACACATGAAAAGAAGTATTTATTATCTCGGATGTATTGTATTGATGGTACTTATAGGCGGCTCCTGTTCCAAAGCGTCGGAAGAAGAATTGGCTCCTGCCTGCAGCACTGCAGATATGAGTTATGCAGATGATATTCTGCCCATCATCAGCGGTAATTGTTATGGCTGCCACGGCAACGACATTGTTACTGCCGGCATAGACCTTGAAGGATATACCGATTTGAAAGTGCGGGTTGACAACGGCGATCTTGTTGGCGCCATTACACACGCGCCAGGCTATACTCCTATGCCTTACAATCTGCCCAAATTATCCGATTGCGATATCAATAAAATAAAAGCATGGATACAAAGCGGCGCTCCGAATAATTAATGATCAGCGATTGGCTTTCAGCTATCAGCTATCAGCCTTCAGCGAATTATCTGCAAGCAGATCGAAAACAAAAAAACAAGATTCAGAGATTGGAAAACAAAAAAATACTTTACCGGATGTGATAGCCGGGGGCTGACAGCTGAAAGCTGATAGCTCACAGCTCACTACAACCATTAAAATTACTGGCAAATGAAAATATGGACGATACTGATAATAAGCTGCTTCATTGGCATTGGTGCTACTGCGCAGGTATACATAACCAGGACAGGCACGATAAATTTTTTTTCAAAAACACCCATGGAAGACATTAAGGCGGAAAACAACCAGGTGTATGCCGCAGTGGACCTTTCCAAAAAAACGATCGCTTTTTCAATGCTGCTGAAAAGTTTTCTTTTCCGCAAAGAGTTGATGCAGGAACATTTTAACGAGAACTATGTAGAAAGCGACAAGTTTCCTAAGTCAACTTTCAGAGGAACATTTACCGGTGATGTGCTGCCCGGTAAAATAAATACCGTACAGGTGCAGGGCGTGTTGTCGCTGCACGGTGTTGAAAAGGATTTTTCCACCACTGCCACCATTGAATTAAAAGATCAAAGCCTGGTAGGGATAGCAAAATTTCAACTGGTTCCCGAAGATTTTAAGATCACCATTCCCGGCATTGTAAGAGATAAAATTGAGAAGAAAATAGCTGTGGAGGTAATTATTGATTGTAAAACTGTTAAATAACCCGGTATGAACTGCAACACAACATCCATCAACTTCCCCGCTTACTTATTGCCCCATTCTTTTTTTCCAGGTGCAAAAAAAAGTTTTGCATTTATTTTTTTGCTGCTGGCATTCGGCATTATGCAAGCGCGTGCACAAGATTCAAGCCTGCTTAAAATGCTCGACGATTCTATAGCGGCTAACCAGCAGGCAAAATATGTTACCGGCACCTTCAAAGGAACCCGCGTTATTAACCTGCATTCCGTTGAAACACCCGCCCAGGGCGTATTGCTGTTTATGATCATGCACCGGTTTGGAAAAATAAACGATGGCGGATATGAATTCTTTGGACTCGACAATGCCACCATGCGTATGGGCTTTGATTACGGCATTACCAACCGGCTAACGGTGGGCATTGGCCGAAGCACTTTTGAAAAAACCTACGACGGGTACCTGAAGTTTAAATTGTTGCGCCAAACAGAAGCAACCGGAAAAATACCGGTTTCGGTAACTGCATTAGGCGGATTGGTATATAACACTCTAAAATATGCAGACAAAGAGTACCTCGATGCAACATACCGTACCAGCTATACATTGCAGTTATTAATAGCCAGAAAACTAACCCGGAACCTTTCGCTGCAACTGGCGCCAACCTGGCTGCATTATAACCTCGTGCCGGCAGTTGCCGATAAAAACGATGTGTTTGCCCTTGGTATTGGTGGCAGAATGAAAATTACACGCAGGGCCAGCATCAACCTGGAGTATAATTATTTGCCCGATAACCAGGTAAATTCCTTTAAGGTATACAATTCATTTTCTGCAGGGTTCGACATCGAAACCGGCGGGCATGTTTTCCAGGTGCATGTTACCAATTCACAAGGAATGGTAGAGCCCTTGTATATGGGGCGCACTGCCGGCAGCTGGGGCAAAGGCGATATTTATTTTGGTTTCAATATTTCCCGTTCGTTCAATATAGCAAAAAAGAAACGTTGATTCTTCATTAAAACTTCAACTATGGAGCGCAGAAATTTTCTAAACAACTTAGGTCAGGCCACAGCTATTATCTGTGCAGGAAGATTCCTGGCTTCCTGCTCAAAATCAGACGACAACCCCGATCCCGACCCCGGCGGCGGTGGTGGCGGTAATGTAAAACTTACCGCTAATTTAACTTCGGAGCTTGCCGCTGTGGGCAGTTCTAAAATTAACGGAACTACCATTGTAGTAAGAACCGCCGCAGGCAATGCCACAACTTCATTTGTGGCACTCAGCCTCATATGCACGCACCAGCAATGTACGGTTAACTATGATTCAGGCGACAACGATTTTAAATGTCCCTGCCACGGAAGCGAATACAGCATAACTGGTGCCGTAAACCAGGGGCCGGCAACCGCGCCACTCACAAAATACACCGTAAGCATCAACAACAACGTACTTACAGTAACCTGATCCACATTTCACTCCTTTAGGTCTGCTTAATACGTGCCCTATGGGATGTTTCAATGGGTGTTCTGAAAAAAAGCCGTCTCTTTATAGGGATGGCTTTTTTTGGGGATTTGAGATTTGAAATTTGGGATTTGAGATTTGGCGTTTCAATGGGCAATTCTTTTGCCCATAAGCTCATCCGTAATTGGCAAGCAGGAAAAACAACCTCCGCCTTTCCGCTATATATCACCTTTTGCAAAAGCACATAATTGAAAACAATTGTGCTGATACACAATGCGGTTTTCAAATCTCAAATCATAAATCTCAAATCATAAATTCCACCGTATTTTTGCGCTCAATTTCATCAACAAGGGCCATGGGTAAGCAAAAAAAGGTATTGGTAATCAAGCTGGGTACGGCGGTAATTACGGATGGAGAAGGTAAAATTGACCAGGCTGTTATTAAAAAAGTGGTATCAGAAATTGTGGCGTTCAGCAATCAATACCATGTAGTATTGGTTTCGAGCGGAGCGGTAGGCAGCGGCAAATCTTTCTTCAGCAATTATAAAGGAACCATTACAGAGCGAAAGGCGGCGGCGGCCGTGGGCAATCCCATGCTCATACAGTTGTATCACAAATATTTCTCCAAACATGGCATCACCGTAGCGCAGGCATTGTGCGAAAGACACCATTTCTCCAACCGACGCCAGTTTTTGCAATTGAAAGAAACCTTTGGTGAATTTTGGGCGAACAATATTTTGCCGGTAGTAAACGAAAACGATTTGGTGAGCAATATCGAGCTCAAGTTTTCAGACAACGATGAGCTGGCTACCCTGATTGCCATAGGCTTCGACGCCGATAAGCTGATCATTTGCACATCCGCCGGAGGGTTGCTCGATCACGATAAAAAAGTAATCCCATTGGTGGAAAAAATAGACGCCACCGTGCTGGGATATGTAAATAAAGAAAAAACAAGCGTGGGATTAGGCGGCATGCTGTCAAAACTCACTTCCACCAAACTGGCAAATTCATTAGGCATACAGGTAATTATTTGTGGATTGAACGGAGCAACGCCGCTGCAAAAAGCCCTGGAGGGAAAAGCCGGCACTACATTCAATGCACGGTCTTCCGATCTGAAGGCCCGGCAAAAATGGCTGGCAAGTGGTTCTATTACCATTGGCGGTGTGTATGTAGACAAGGGTGCCGGCAAAGCATTGCTGGAACGTAAAAGTTTGCTGACCGTAGGCATCAAAAAAGTAAAAGGTAATTTCGTGGCCGGCGAAGTGATACAATTGATAGACGAGGACGAAATTATAATTGGCGTTGCCAAAGCCAGGTTAAACAGCGCTGACATTACCAAGCAAATAGCGCATAAAAATATTATTGCCGCGCATGCGGACGATATAGTTACTTTTTAAAAGACATGATTCGATGAGTGCAGTTTTATCCCTGATCAAAAAAGCCTACGATGCCGCTCCCGCCTTGAGAGCTGTAAGCGATGCAAAACTCAGGAAGGTATTGAATATGATTGCCGATGAAATGATTGCCCAATCGGCATTTATTCTCAAAGCCAATCAAAAAGATGTGGCGAAGCAAGACCCCGACAACCCGCGTACCGACAGGCTGCGTCTTACAGACGCACGCATTAAAGCCATTGCACAAAGCCTCCGCAAAGTAAGCAAGCTGCCCAATCCATCGGGCAAGCTGTTGGAGCAGCGCACGCTCAACAACGGGTTGTTGTTGCAGAAAGTAGCTGTTCCATTGGGTGTAGTAGGAGCGGTATATGAATCGCGACCCAATGTAACGTTTGACATTGCTGCCCTTTGCATTCGCAGCAACAATGCCTGCGTTTTAAAAGGCAGCAGCGAGGCGGATCATTCTAACAAAGCTGCGGTAAAAATTATTCATGAAGTGCTGAAAAAAAACGGCTTGCCCGCCGAAGTTGTTACGCTGCTGCCTGCCCCGCGCGAAACAGTACAGGAGTTGTTTACCGCAACACAATATGTAGATGTGATCATTCCCCGCGGATCGGCCGGATTGATCAGTTTTGTAAGAAAAAACAGCCTGGTGCCCGTCATTGAAACCGGTGCCGGCGTATGTCATGTATATGTAGAGAAAAAAGCATCGCAGCAAAAAGCGGTAAACATCGTGGTAAACGCAAAAGTGTCGCGCCCTTCGGTATGTAATGCCATGGATACGCTACTGGTAGATAGTTCTATTGCCGCAGATTTTTTGCCACGGCTTAAACCCGATTTTGAGAAATACAAAGTAGAAGTGCTGGCAGATGGGCCTGCGTACAAAATCATGAAAGGTTACCCATATCTCGGCAAAGCCACTGCTGAAGACTTTGACCGCGAGTTTCAGGATTATAAGTGTGCTATAAAAGTGGTGAAGGATACTGCCGAAGCACTTACCCATATACGTGAGCATTCTACCAAACATTCCGAAGCGATCGTAACCGAAGACAAAAAGAAAGCGGAGTTGTTTTTGCACGAAGTAGATGCAGCAGCGGTATACCACAATGCCTCTACACGGTTTACCGATGGAGAAGAGTTTGGATTAGGTGCAGAGATAGGAATATCTACCCAAAAGCTCCATGCCCGCGGACCATTTGCATTAGAGAAGCTGGTTACGGAGAAATGGGTGATCAGGGGCAATGGGCAAACGAGGTGAGTTGGGATTTCTGATTTCTGATTTGGTGATTTTTGATTTGAAACCCGCCTGCCGGCAGGTAGGTTTGAGATTTTGGATGTAGTTGAACTTTTTGGTTCTTATTTCTTGAAATTTGAATTTTTGTTTCTAACATATTGAACCCTTTGGTTCTTGTATCTTGTTATTTGAATTTTATTCCTGATTGCTGATTGCTGACTGCTGATAGCTGAAAGCTGACCGCTGATCACTCACAAACTTTTACCATGAAACTGAACAAAACCAACCTTGGCAAAATAGCAGATTCCTTTGTTTCAAAGCCGCAGGCAGGCGCTTTTGATCTGCCCGAAAAAGTATTGCAATTTGGAACAGGCGTATTGTTACGAGGACTGCCCGATTATTTTATTGATAAAGCAAACCGCCAGGGCATTTTTAATGGCAGGATCGTAGTGATAAAATCAACCGACTCAGGTGGAACCGATGCCTTTGAAGAGCAGGACGGGTTGTATACACTTTGCGTACGCGGCATTAGCCAGGGTCAAAAAGTGGAAGAGAATATTGTATGCTCCGCTATCAGCCGCGTGTTGTCGGCAAAAAAAGAATGGGATAAAATTCTTGCCTGTGCGGCAGATCAGGCCATGCAGATCATTATTTCCAATACCACCGAAGTAGGCATACAGTATACAGAAGAAAAGATCGATCAGCAGCCACCCGCATCTTTTCCAGGCAAGCTGCTCGCGTTTTTGCATGCACGTTATCTTGCGCTGGGCAAAAGTACCGCACCCGGTATGGTGATCGTTCCAACCGAACTGATTGTTGGAAACGCCGACAAGCTCAAATCAATTGTGTTGCAACTGGCAGCCTATAACAACCTTGATGAAACGTTTATGCAGTGGCTGAAAACTGAAAACAGCTTTTGCAATTCGCTGGTAGATCGTATTGTGCCGGGCAAACCGGAGCCCGATATGTTGCAACAAATTACAAGCCAGGCTGCATACGAAGACGACCTGGTGATTATGAGCGAAGTATACCGCCTGTGGGCGATTGAAGGCGATGAAAAAGTAAAACAAATATTGTCGTTTGCCGGAGCCGATGAAGGCGTAATCATCACTCCTGATATTGAAAAGTACAGGGAATTAAAATTGCGCCTGCTCAATGGTACGCATACCCTCAGTTGTGGACTGGCATTCCTGTCGGGCTTTACAACCGTTAAAGAAGCAATGGCAGACAAAAGCTTTGGCAGTTTTGTAGAAGCATTGATGCTGCATAACATTGCGCCCGCCATTCCTGGCAATGTAACCGCCGCAGAAGCGGAAACTTTCGGGAAGCAGGTACTCGACCGTTTTCGCAACCCTTATCTCAACCATCAGTGGATCAGCATAACGATGCAGTATACTTCCAAAATGAAAATGCGCGTGGTGCCGGTTTTGACCAGGTATATAAAAGAGCAGGCGAAACTACCGGAGCATATGGTTACGGGCTTTGCAGCTTATCTTTTATTTATGAAAGCAGTTGAAAAGAACGGCGACAAATATTCGGGGCTACACAACGGCAATGCATATCCAATAAACGACGATAAAGCTGGATATTTTTACGACGCCTGGCAACAATACCAGGCTGCTGAACTGGTAGAAAAAGTGTTGAGCGATATCAGCCTGTGGGATGCTGACTTAACAACCTTGGCTGGTTTAAAAGAAGCAGTTCAAAATAAGTTAGACGAGATTATAAAAAAAGGTAGTAAAAGCGGATATGGGGCGTGAGACACGCCCCATGGATGTGCAGCGGACGGACTAAAATCCAACGCACTTAGCTATCCATCAGACCGCCCTTCGGGCGGGCCGATGGTAAAGCCGGTCGGCCCGCCTGAGTGGGTTTCGGGTTGGCGGAGGTCTGACCGACAAGGCACAAACCGCCAGAGCCATCGGCTCGGTCAGATTTTGTAACGTTGGATTTCAATCCAACGCCCGCCTGGGTTACCCCTTCTTCTCTACAACATACCCATAAAAAGTTACAGGTTGCCGGTCGTTGCCATTTACCTGCAGCATGGCATAGCCGCTTTCGGTAACATTCAGGTTGAACTCTCTTACCGAGCGCACATCTTTAGGCTTAATCGAAATTTGCCAGCCTCCCTTTTTACCTTCTTTGGTTTGGTAATCAAAATCTGTGGAGGTAAAACGCAACGGGCCCATTGTAGGGTCCATTAACGGCATGTATATGCGGCCCATATAAGGCAAAAAGCTCACGATCTTGTCTTCCGAGATATCAAGGTCGTAACTCGCATTCAACTGGCGCGACATCCCGCTCATCGGAACAATTCTCTGTGCCGTAAATACAAAATTCTTTGAGGTTACCGCTTCCCTGATTTCCTGCGCTTCTTTTTCTTTATCGTTTGTTTGTGCCCGTAAGGAGCCTGTAAAAAGCAGTGATGCCAATAAGCCGGCACTCAGGGTTTTATAAATATATTTCGTCATCATAAAAATATTTTTTTCAACGCTTGTTAGATGCGTCGCTACCCCGCATCGTTTAATACTCATACGTAAAGGATTAGTTAAAGCAGGCTTGTAAAGGACTGTTAAAACCGCGGATTTGATTTCTTTGTGAAATAAAGGTGGAAGGTATAGGGTATAACGCATAGGGTTAAACCATAAACGCCCAATTAGAAATCGTCTGACAAATCAGAAATCAGAAATCAAAAATCAGAAACCTCAAGTTTCAAATCCAACCTATCTTTGCGCCTTATTTTTTAATCTCTCGAAAGGATATAAAACGATGAACAAGTTATTTACCCTCTTACTTACCTTTTTAGGAATCGCTGCTTTTGCCAATGCTCAGTCCGTTACAACGTTGTCGGGTACCGTTGCCACTACAGATGCAAAGCCTGTTGCAGGAGCTTCTATAGTATTGTTAAATACCAACAGAGGTGCAGTAAGTGATGCCAATGGATCGTTTCATCTCGATAAAATAATTCCCGGAAAATATGTTATACGGGTTACTGCCGTTGGATATGCTGCTGTAAGCAGGGAACTGAATATTGAAGCCGGAAGTCAGAACCAGACTTCGTTTGTGCTGAACGAAACAGATACCCGGTTAGATGCGGTGGTAGTTACTGCTCAAAAAAAAGATGAGCAGTTGCAGCAGGTGCCCTTCAGTGTGAGCGCTCTTTCGGCAAAGCAGGTAAAAGAATACCGGTTGTGGAATGCAAAAGATATTACTGCTATTGTACCCAACCTCAGCTCCACCAATGGCGGCGATGAAAGAAATGTAACTTCCATACGCGGCATCACCACCACCTCTTACGATCCTGCCATTGCTACTTATGTAGATGGTGTAAACCAGTTTACGCTCGACTCTTACTCATCGCAGTTGCTGGACATTGAGCGCATTGAAGTGTTGAGAGGACCGCAAGGAACACTATACGGCAGGAACGCGATGGGAGGTGTGATCAATATCATCACCAAACAACCAGGTGATAAAGCCGGTGCTTTTGCAGAAGTGAATGTTGGCAATTACAACCAGCAGCGGTATGAACTGGGGTTCAGAGCGCCGCTTATAAAAAATAAATTGTACCTCGGCGCCGCCGGCATGTTTTCGAAGCACGACGGATATTACACCAATACATTCAACAACAAATCGTTCGATGATCAGCAAATAGCTGCCGGCAACTATTATTTGAAATACAAACCTGCGGAAAAATGGATGATCTCTTTTAACCTTCGTCACCAGGCACACCGCAACAACGGCGCATACCCGTTGGTGAATGGTATAGACGAAGCCTTTGAAAAGCCCTACGAGCTTTCGCAAAATGCAGTAGGAGAAATGGTAGACAATACGATGTTCAGTTCGTTGGTCGTAAATTATGCTGGACGCGGTTTCAATTTCAGTTCGCAAACAGCGTATCAAACCAATTACCGGTATTATAAAACACCTATAGACGGAGACTTTTCTCCTGCCGATATTGTAACCATTGGAAATGATTATGGCAAGCCCTGGAACAAAGTAAAAACCTGGACACAGGAGTTCAGGTTCACTTCGCCTGCGGCATCACTCAGTCGTCTGCAATGGACCGCAGGTGCGTATCTTTTTGCCGACGATCGTCCTAACCGCCAGGCAACACATTACGGCGAAGATGCGGGGCTGTATGGTATACCCGATATCAACTTTGCTACCATCAATACCACCAAAGGAAAGGGACAGGGCATTGCCTTTTTTGGACAGGCAACCTACCGCCTGCTTGAAAAGCTGGATTTCACCGCCGGCATCAGGTACGATTACGAACACAAAAAATACAATGTGCTGGGCGAATACCAGAAAGATGGTGAGGAAGCTATGATTACGCAGCCCGACACGGCTTCGGCTGTGCATTACAGTGCTTTTTCGCCCAAAGCCGGTCTTACCTGGCGGGCATCTGCCAATACAAATGTATATGGCACTTACAGCAGGGGCTTTCGTACCGGTGGCTTAACGCAGCTTTCTTCCGATCCTTCGCAACCGCCATTGTATCCATACGATCCTGAGTATAGCAACAATTTTGAATTAGGCATTAAAAACAGTTTCTGGCAAAACAGGCTGTATTTCAATGTAGCCCTTTTCTATACCAATATAACAGGCGTGCAGGTACCCACGCTCGTGCTGCCCGATGCCATCACTGTTATCCGCAACGCCGGCAAACTCAACAGCAAAGGCTTTGAGATAGAGGCTTCTGCCACGCCGGTAAAAGGGTTGCAGCTAAGCTACAACTTCGGCTATACCGATGCTTCGTATGCCAATCTTAAATTGTCGCAAAACGGTGCTTCGGTTGATCTTGAGGGTAAGAAACAGATTTACACACCTGAGTTTACTTCCATGTTGTCGGCGCAATACAGTTATACCATCAGCAACAAACACCAGTTAAAAGCAGTGGTGCGGGGCGAATGGATGTATCTGGGCCGCCAGTATTTTGATCTGAATAATTCAATCGCACAATCTCCTTATAGTGTATTGAACACCAGGGTAGGATTTTCGTGCAGAAATGCAGAACTGATGTTCTGGACAAGAAACCTCGGTGCAAAAAAATACATCGCCTATGCTTACGACTTTGGGGCAGTACACCTTGGTAATCCAAGAACACTGGGTGTAACACTTGGGGTAAGGATATAAAATGAGGCGTGAGGTAGAAGGTGTGGAGTTTAAGTAAAGGCCGGCGGTAGTTTAACAAAGCCTTCTGTTAAGGCGTTTATACCTGCCGGTTTCAATCCTGCTGTTGAAATTTATCTACAAACGTCGGGTTCTTCCATACTAACCGGTTATCTGGTAATGCCCGCGTATAAGCAACCATTGGGTAGTGGTTTACGTAATTATTGATGGATTTAACATTTATGAGTTAATCAAGGTTAATGATTATATTTGGAATGATTATTTCTAATGTGTTTTGATCTATTTTAGATTTCAAAGACCATTACATGAGAGATCAGGTATTCAATGAACAAATACCCAAAGCAAAAGATTTTGCCTTCAATGCCGGTGTTGCGAACGTGTTCGACGACATGGTAAACCGTTCCGTACCCTTTTACGAAGAAATTCAGCGCATGATTGCCGAGCTGGCTGCAGATCATGCCGCACCTTTTACCAATGTATACGATCTTGGCTGCTCAACCGGTACTACCATAGCAAACATGAGCACACTGCTGAAGCCGGAAGTAAAAGTAATAGGGATCGACGATTCTGCTGAAATGCTCAAGAAATGCAGTGCCAAGCTCGATCAAACCCCTTTGCGCGGCTCGTATGAGTTACATTGCGCTGACATCAGTGAAGACATCAATCTTTCCAATGCATCGGTTGCCATATTATGTCTTACCCTGCAATTTGTACGCCCCCTGCACCGGGAAGCACTTCTGAAGAATGTGTACAACGGGCTTAACAGCGGAGGCGTTTTGATATTGGTTGAAAAAATACTGGCAGAGAACAGCGCCTTCAATCGTTCCTTTATCAACTATTATTACGATTACAAGCGCCGCAACCATTACAGCGAACTGGAAATTTCTCAAAAAAGAGAAGCGCTCGAAAATGTATTAATTCCTTACCGGCTGAGCGAAAACCAGTGTATGCTCAAGAGAGCCGGGTTTGTGCAAACCGAATTGTTTTTTAAGTGGTATAATTTTGCAGGATTGATAGCAGTAAAAGAATAACTATACCTATGATAGCAATCGGCAGGTTTTTTTTCAAATACAGGAACATCGTCTTCATTCTTTTTTACGCTGCACTATTTGTGCCATCGCTGCCCATTTTCCCGGAAGCGGTTTTTGGAAAAAACTATTATTTCTTTCCCATCACGCTGGGGTTATGCATTACTATTTTAGGTCAGCTGATACGAGGCGGTACGATAGGACTTGCCTATATATTGCGGGGTGGAAGAGGTGGAAAACCATATGCCGACGGGCTTGTAACAGAAGGCATTTTCAGGCATTGTCGCAACCCCCTGTACGTTGGTAACATACTTATGCTGCTGGGGGTGGGTGTACTGGCTAACTCATTATTCTATGTAGGTATCATGATACCATTGTTCATGTTCATATATCATGCTATTGTATTGGCAGAAGAACATTTTTTGCGGGGAAAATTCGGTCCCGGTTTCGACGCCTATTGCAGGCACGTAAACAGGTGGATACCGCAGCTTAAAGGCCTGCGCACTACTTTTGCCAGCATGCGTTTCAACTGGCGGCGCTGGATACTGAAAGAATACAATACACAGTTTGTATGGCTTTGCGGCATCACACTTATTCTGCTGTTTTTTTACCCGCAGCTAACAGGCAATAATATACAAACAAGAAACACGCTGTTGATGATCATTCTGCCAGCATTGCTGTTGCTGTACCTGTTTGTGCGGTATCTCAAAAAAAGCGGCAGGTTAGTAGCAGAGGTTAAGTAAACTG
>JBQCGX010000133.1:0-8146 GCA_051955255.1 Agriterribacter sp.
CCTGTACTGGTTGCTTCTTTAAAAGAGCAGCAGGATCAGATCGACAAATTAAAAGCTGAACTCCAGGATCTGAAAAAAGGAGCAGTAAGTTTCAATTACTAAAACCTGACAGTTATATACTGGAAAGCCCGGCCATAAGCCGGGCTTTTTTATTCATGCTACAAATTCATAATAAATGTATTTTACTCATAAAGAGTCGAAATTTCCGCTAGTTTCCAAATAAAATAAAACACTTCAGCATTTCACCATCGCTGTTTCCTTTAATAAATAAAAAATTACATGTCTTACAACACAGCTTATTGTTAGAAATTTTTGTCGAAAAGAAGCCAGGTGTTCAATATTTTCACTTGAACATGTCTGTAATTCAATAAAAATTTAACCATTTTATCAAAAAATAGAAGAAATCGAACAAAAGCCACATTTGAATTAAATTTATTAATATGTGAATAATATATTGGAATATTGTCAAAAAACTTATTAGTTTTGTTGGATAATAATTAAATATTAAAAATTTTAATTTAAAAATTGCCCCATGGCTAAAAGAACTTTAAAACAGATCGCGCCCTTCCTGGTACTGGCAGCCATAGCACTGGCTGCTATTTTCGTTAAACCAGTTGCAGATTTTGGCGACACCAGCAAATACAACCCTGCCGACATTGCATGGATTGTGGTGGCTGCGGCTTTGGTATTTTTAATGACTCCCGGACTGGCGTTTTTTTACGGCGGCATGGTTCACCGTAAAAATGTGATCTCTACCATGATGAAGAGTGTGGTAGCCGCCGGCGTGGTAAGCGTGCTTTGGATATTTGTTGGTTACAGCCTTTGTTTTGGAGAAGATATAGGCGGTTTTATCGGCAACCCTACCACCCACCTGTTTTTTAAAGACGTAAATTCAGGCGAACCATGGGTGGGAGCACCTTCCATTCCCAAATCATTGTTTTCTGTGTTCCAATTGATGTTTGCCATCATCACCCCCGGACTGGTAGTAGGGGCAGTTGCAGAAAGAATTCGTTTCACTTCTTATATTCTTTTCATTGCATTATTCAGCATATTGGTGTACGCCCCCCTGGCACACTGGAGCTGGCATCCCGACGGATTCCTGTTTAAAATGGGTGCGCTCGACTTTGCGGGCGGAACTGTTGTACACATCTCTGCAGGTTGTGCAGCTTTAGCAGGCGCTTTGGTGTTGAAACGCCGCAAGTCGCACCTGGAGCACAAAGAAATTCCGCCAGCCAACATTCCCTATGTTCTTATAGGAACCGGTTTGCTGTGGTTTGGCTGGTTTGGTTTTAACGCAGGCTCTGCACTTGGCGCAAACGCGTTGGCTGTTTCTGCCTTTGTTACCACCAACACTGCCGCTGCCGCTGCTGGTTTAGGCTGGATGTTCTTCGACGTATTGAGAGGTAAAAAACCTTCGGTTGTAGGCTTTTGCATTGGTGCCGTTGTAGGATTGGTTGCCATTACCCCTGCCGCTGGTTTTGTTGCCATTCCACAAAGCATATTCATTGGCGTAGTAGCAGCCATTATTTCAAACATAGCTGTTTACTACAAACAAAAATCTACACTCGACGATACACTCGATGTATTTCCCTGCCATGGGCTGGGCGGTATAGTAGGTATGCTGCTTACCGGTGTGTTTGCCACTAAAGCAGTTAATGGTGCAGGTGCAGATGGTTTATTTTATGGCAACGCCGCATTTTTCTTTACCCAGGTAAAAGCCATGTTAATTGCCGTAGGATACAGCTTCGTAGTGTCATACATCATTTTCAAATTCATCAACTTCATTTTACCGCTTCGTGTAAGCGCCGAAGAAGAAGAGCTGGGATTGGATGCCACACAGCACAACGAAAAATATCTTCAGGGTACATTGCTGGTACACAGCAATGGCAAAATCAAAGAAGAAGAAGCTGTTTAGTTTAAGAAGGGAAGACACTGTAAGCTTTACATAAAAAGGAAAAGGTACAGTTACCAAAACCTCTGACCAGGTTTAGACCGTACCCTTTCATTTAACACTTAAAATCAACTGCAATGTTAAGAAAATTTCTGACTTTGGCCGTGATTGCGGCCCCCTTTTCCACTGCATTTTCCCAGGATTCTACCGCCAAAAAAGGCGAATTAACCATCTCCGGCTTTGTTGATGCTTACTATCGTTATAATTTCAACAATCCTAAAAACGTGAATGACGGTGAAGGTGGTCACCCATTCAACAACAGTACAAGTTTTACCAATTCTCAAAATTCTTTTGAGCTGGGCATGGCTTCGCTCAAAGCCGATTATACCTACGGTAAAATTTCAGCCACATTAGATCTGGGTTTTGGTACCCGCGCCCAGGAATTTTCGTATGTGGAAAGCGGAATATTGCAAGCAGTTAAACAGGCTTATGTAAGTTACTCCCCTACCGATAAAATAAAATTCACCATGGGTAAATGGGGAACCCATGTAGGTTACGAACTCCTCGATCCCCAACTCAACCGCAACTATAGCATGAGCTATATGTTCTCCTATGGTCCCTTCTCTCATACCGGTATTAAAGCCGATTTTGGTTTGAGCGATCATTTTGGTTTGATGGTAGGTGTGGCGAATCCCACAGATTATTTATCTGCCAATTTTGCTAAAAAGAATTTCCTTGCACAGTTCAGCACCACCTGGGATAAATTCAGTGCGTTCCTGAACTATGTTGGCGGCAAAGACATGTCTAACGGAACCGGCAACCAGATTGGTTTAACTGCCACCGGTAAAATTTCCGACAAATTCAGCCTTGGTTACGACGGCACGATAAAAATGTATAAACCCGAAGGCGGCGAATCCGACTCATGGTGGGGTTCTGCATTATACGTAAACGTTGATCCTACCGACAAATTTGGTTTAACGCTCCGCGGCGAATATTTCGACGATAAAAAGGGAGTGATCGGATTCAACAGCAGTATCTTCCAAACCACCTTATCGCTCAATATTAAACCCCACGAAAACATTACCATCATTCCTGAGTTCAGGCTCGACAGTGCAAAGGACCCGATGTTTTATAAAAAAGATGATGCTTACGAAAGTCCTTCTGCAAAATCAACCGGCACCTTCCTGCTGGCAGCCATTGTTCACTTTTAAAGCCATGAGCCTTCAGCGATCAGCTTTCAGCCAACCTGTGTTTTCATTGCTATCGAAATACAATCGGCTTACCCGATTTGAAATCTGAATGCAGAATACCTCACCGATGGCTGAAAGCTGATTGCTGATTGCTGATTGCTCACCAAAGCAGCTACATGAAAAAATGAAACGAGAAGTGAGAGAGTGTTAATATCTGACAATTAAACATTTACCCTAAAATCGTTTTAAAATGAACAAAATCGGTAGTGCAATCCCCTTTCTCTTACTGGCCTTATTTTCTATCATCGGCATATTCGTACCGTTGGTTTCTGATTTTGATGGCTCTAAGGTTTATAATTTTGCCGACATTGGATGGGTGCTTATTTCTGCAGCCCTCGTATTGCTGATGACCCCCGGCCTTTCGTTTTTTTATGGAGGAATGGTGGGCAAAAAGAACGTAATATCCACCATGCTGCAAAGCTTTATTGCAACAGGTCTTATCAGCATATTCTGGCTGGTGATTGGCTTTGGTTTGGCCTTTGGCACTTCCATTGGTGGCTTTGTAGGAAATCCTTCGGAATTTCTTTTCATGAGAAATATAAATGGACACGAGCCCTGGAGCCTCGCCCCTACCATACCCATATTATTGTTCGCATTGTTTCAAATGAAGTTTGCCATTATTACGCCTGCATTAGTTGTTGGCGCAACGGCAGAGCGTATCCGGTTTACCTCCTATGTGCTCTTTATGGTGCTGTTCAGCCTCATTATTTACGCTCCAATAGCCCACTGGACATGGCATCCCGACGGTTTGCTGTTCAAAATGGGTGTGCTGGATTTTGCAGGTGGCACCGTTGTGCATATTTCTGCCGGCTGTGCTGCGCTGGCTGGCGCCATTGTGCTTAAAAGAAGAAAAGTGCATATGGACAGATCGGAAGTAAAACCGGCAAGAATTCCTTATGTATTACTAGGCACAGGCTTACTGTGGTTCGGCTGGTTTGGTTTTAATGCAGGTTCTGCACTCGGCGCAAACAGCCTTGCAGTAAATGCATTTGCCAATACCAATACAGCCTCTGCCGCTGCGGGTCTTTCATGGATATTTTTTGATGCCATCAGGGGTAGAAAACCCTCTGCATTAGGCTTTTGCATTGGTGCAGTAGTAGGTTTGGTAGCCATTACTCCCGCTGCTGGTTTTGTAGGATTGCCACAAAGCTGTTTCATCGGTTTTATTGCTGCCATCTGCTCAAACCTGGCGGTGTACTGGAAAGGCAAAACCACAATAGACGACACGTTGGATGTATTTCCCTGTCATGGTATAGGTGGTATTGTTGGAATGATCTGCACTGGTATTTTTTCCAGCAAGGCAATCAACGGAGCCGGAGCCGATGGCTTGATATATGGAGGCTCTGACTTCTTTATGAAACAGGTGCTCGGCTGTTTAATAGTGGTCGTATTCTCTCTTGTAATGGGCTTTATTGTTTTTAAGCTGGTAGATATCATTCATCCCATAAGGGTAAGTGCTGCAGACGAAGAAATAGGCTTAGACCTTACACAACACGACGAAAAATTATAATACAAACAAAACTAACTGCTATACAATAGCGTACATTTTTCATAGGGCAAGCAATCGTTAAGGCCTTCCATGTCTATGGAGGGCCTTCTTTTTGGAAGAAAAACTTCAAGAAACAAAATCCAAGAAACAAGAAGCGCAAGAAAAATTATATGGAGATTTCTCCTGCATCGAAATGACGGAAACAAGACAAATATACGCCGCGCCGCTGCCCCGTTGTGTGCGCCGTGTTAAATAAAAACATCAAAAATTCAAATAAAAAAAGAGCGGTGAGGTTTCGTCGCGCAACTGCAACGACCGTAAAACCTCATCGCTTTAAAAATTACTCAAAGCTGATCGCTGAACGCTGATAGCTGACTACTGACCGCTCCTCTACGCCGAATTTCTTCCTGCATTGATAATACCGAATGAACAGCGCATTACCAGCTTCTCGTATGTTTTTTTCTGAGGCGACTGTAAAAGGGCTTCTTCCATCTCTCTTACTTTGGTAATAGCATACTGCTGTATGGTAACCAGCGGCAGCACAATGCGCTCGCGCATTTGTACTGAAAGTTGTTCAACCGGGTAATCGGCCATCAGCTCATTTTTTCCCGTGAGCCTGAAAATATATCGTTGTGTAAGTTCGTACTCGTCGTAGATCTTATTCCATATTTCACCGTATAAAGGATGCTTTGATAAAAACATCGTCATCGGGAAAAAGGATTTTTTCATCGACATTTCGCAGTTGCCGATCAATGTTTTAAAGAAAGTAGAATGGTCATACAATTGTTTCACTTCGTCCCACCGTCCTTCTTCCTCCATTTTTTTAAACGCAGTGCCCACCCCATAGTAGCCGGTTACATTTTGCTTCAGCTGGCTCCAGGCACCCACAAAAGGAATGGCGCGAAGGTCTTTCAGCGAAAGCTTACCCGAACTGCCTCTTTTAGCCGGGCGACTCCCAATATTGGTTTCGGCATAAAACCGCAACGGGCTGGCATGTCCGAGGTATTCCAGGAAATACGGATGGTTTTTCAGCTCCATGTAAGATTCCAGGCTTATTTCAGACAACTGCTGTATCAACTCTTTTTCTGAGTCTTTAAGCGCCAGTTTTTGCGATGCAAACAGATCATTTGAAATGCCTGCGTTGATCAACTGCTCAATGTTAAACTGTGCAGAATCAATGGTGCCAAAATTCGAGCTTACAGTTTGCCCCTGTATGGTGAGCTGTATTTCTTCGTTGGCAATATTTTGTCCGAGCGAAGCATAAAATTTATGTGTTTTACCACCTCCCCGCGCAGGCGGGCCACCCCTTCCATCGAAAAACACCACATTGATGCCATATTGCCGGGATATAGCCGTAAGCTCTTCCTTTGCTTTATAAATACTCCAGTTAGCCATCAGGTAACCACCATCCTTGGTTCCGTCAGAAAAACCAAGCATGATCGTTTGCTTGTTTTTACGACGTTTCAAATGTTCGCGGTATTGCGGCAGCGTATACAATTCCTCCATAATAGCCGCAGCCTGCTTCAGGTCATCTATGGTTTCAAACAAGGGAACAATATCCACTGCAAGCTCCTCTTTTTTCCAGCCGCTCATCAAAAACAAACCATACACCTCAATGGCGTTCAGTGCGCTGTTGCACTGGCTGATAATGTAACGATCGCAGCCCTCTTCGCCGTTGGCTGCCTGTATCTGCTTCAACCCCTGCATTACCTGCAACGTATCTTTATGCACTTCGTCCGTTAGTATTTCAGGATCGGCGGTTTGGGTAATGTTTACCAGCGCCTTTACCTTTTCACCTGCCGGAAGCGATGTATAGTTTTGCGGCAATACATTCGTTTTAACCGCTATTTCATCCGTTATTTTTGTGTGCACCCCACTCTCCTGCCGCAGATCGAGCGATGCAAAATGCAGTCCGAACACTTCTACCTTATTGATCAGGTTTTCTACCATGTCCACAAACAAACCATTGTGCTGGTATGTCAATGTCTCCCTGATGCTATTGAGCGTTTGCAGTATATCATTCTTCGTAAGGTCGCTGATATGCCCCGGTACAAAAAGGTTGTTGTACAGTTTTTCTTCCAGTTCCTGCAAGGGAGTATCCACCCCTTTAAAAGTCAGTCGCCTTTTTAATCGCCGTACATCTTTATAATACGATTTCAAAATACTTTCCCGCAATGCACCCGCCACTTTTTGCGTAGTGCCTGTTTTTACAAACGGATTGCCGTCTCTGTCGCCGCCCGGCCAAAAGCCCATTCGTATAATAGGGTTCGACGAAGAAACCACTTCGGGCATATTCGTTTTAATATTGGAAATGATCCTCCCCGCAGTTGGATAAAATACATTTTCGAGATACCATATCAAACTCACCGCCTCGTCAAACGGAGTGGGTTTTTGCTGCTTGAAGAAGGGCGTTTTTCCCAACTGCTGCAGGTACATGTTGATCTGGTTAATATTATTTTCTGCAATGGCCCTGGTAAGATCATGAATAATGCCTAATACCGCCCCCGGATAAAACTGCGTGGGATGCGCGGTGAGCACCAGGCGAATGTTAAACGTCTCAGCTTTTTTCTTCAATTCTTTTTCCCTGTCAAACTGAATTACTTCCGACTGCAAACTTTTTAAAGTGCCGGGCCCATTCATATCATTTACGGTAGTAAACGCCGCATCTTCCAGTGCATCGAACAACACCACCTGCCGCTCGGCATATTGTACAAAACGGAACAACAGGTCCAGCTTTTCTTCTTCTTTTGTTATTGAAGTGTGCTTGCTGAAAAAGCCATCAATGATTTGCGAAGGACTTTGCTTGTTGGTATAACCTTCTTCGCAATAACTCAGCAATAACGATAACAGGATGCCGGTTTTTTCAATACGATGAAACGGCAATGAGGTAAACAGGCTGTTGTATAGCTGAAACTTACGCCCTACAAGGTTTTGGAACTGTGTTAGCGATGCCGTAGATAAGCTTGCCATGGTTGATATTACTAATGATGATAAGTATTGATTGATTAAACCCGCCCCTGCCGCCCAAAACGCGACAAAGCACAGAGTTTATTTGGACAAGCAAGCGGCAAATGAGCGCATGAAATTAGTTAAAAAAAAAGGAAATAAGCTGTACAATAGATATTTTTAATAAAACGGGCTCAAATTCTATATGTACAACCGCAAAACAGGGCTGTTTTTTTAAAAAACCTATGCGCACAGCAGCATGCCACGGCAACGTCCGCCTGTAGCAATTTGAATACATCTGCATCACCGGGTGCATTTCAAATCTTCGCCGGCGACTGAAGACACCCGCCAGTAGCGCCCGCTACCGGTCGGTGTTTCACCATAGCCGTCAATTTAAAAGAATAACAATGACTAAGCAGTCGCAGGTGCACCGCAGGTGCTATCTGTTTGTAACCATCGTCAACAGCTTTCTTTACTGCGCCGTAGGTGCAGCCCTTATCAGGGTAGCACCTACGGCGCAAAGAGGATTAAGGGGCTGACTTTTTACAAACAGGTTGCCTCTCTGAGGCA